>JAFKEW010000053.1 GCA_017308375.1 Alphaproteobacteria bacterium | reverse complement strand
GGCTGGGCCTCTTCATTCTTCTTCCGCCGCAATGCCTGAACGCTTCCCGACACCGCATAAACCCGCCGCCCGCCAAGCGCATAGGCAAGCCAGTCCTGCGGGAACAGGCGCTGGAACGCGGCATCGCGCACATTGAGCCCGCCAGTGAACGCCCCGAAAGACGGCATCACCACGCGATAGCCATCGGCCACAAAACAGCGCCGCCGCAAAGTGCGCCCGTGGCGCGAAACACTGGCGCAAGGGTGAAGGTGGCCTGCAATCTCGCCAGCCTCTGCACCGATGGCCGGTTCGTGCCGGAAGACAAGATTGCCGACGGCGATTTCGGCCGCCGCATAGCCGCCAAGCCAAAGCGGAATTTCCGGATCGTGATTGCCTTCGATCCAGAACCATTCCGCGGCTTTCGCCAGCGCCGCCAATTGATCGCGCGCATGGCCATCGAGCCGGGCGGGCCCCTCGCCATCGTGAAAGGAATCACCCAACGCGATGATGCGCTTTGGGCCATAGGTTTTGAACAGACGCACAATCCGGTTCAGCGTTGCGTGCGTATCGTAGGGCGGCAACATGATGCCGCGGCGCGCGAAAGACGAGCCCTTCTCGAAATGCAGATCGGCCAGGATGAGCGCCTCGCGCGAAGGCCAGTAAAGCGCCCCAGCCGTGTCCAGCAGCAGCGTTTCGCCATTGACCACGATGGATGTCGTTTCAAACACGCATGGCATCCCGGACAAGTGATTCCTCGGTCTCGCGCAGGATATCCTCTCCTGCTTCGCCGGCGACCATTTCCTTGCTGATCTCAAGCAGGGCCGGAACCGCCAGCGGCGAGACACGATCAAGATTACGCCGCACAATGTTCCCTTTCACCCGTTTCAGCATGTCCGACAACCGCACCACATCCAGCAATCCGGCCGCCGCATCGGCATAGGTTGCGCGCAACAGCAGATGATCCGGCTCATGCTCGCGCAGCACGTCATAAATCAGGTCGGAGGAAAAGGTGACCTGGCGCCCGGTTTTCTCCTGCCCCGGCGCGCGGCGTTCAATCAGCCCGGCAATAATGGCGCAATTGCGGAAGGTGCGCTTGTAAAGCGCCGATTCCGCAAGCCAGGCATCCAGATCGTCACCCAGCATGTCTTCGTCGAACAGCCTGTTCATGTCTGTGCCCGCCATATCGCGCAAGGCCCACACGGCAAGCGCATATTCGTTGGCGACAAAGCCCATCGGCCGGAGACGCAAACGTTCCAAGCGGCGGGTCAGCAGCATGCCAAGCGTTTGATGCGCAAGCCGCCCCTCGAACGGGTAACAGACGAGATAGAATTTTGTGGAACGCGGAAAGGTTTCCACCAGCAGATCGTTCGGCCCCGGCAATACACTGCGCCATTGCTGGATGCGCAGCCATTCACCAACCGGATCGGGCAGCAGGCCCCATTTCTCCGGATGCGCCAGCATTTCGCGCACACGGCCCGCAAGAAAGGTGGAAAGCGGAAACTTGCCGCCATTGTAGGAGGGAATCTGCGCCTCCGGATCATTGGTGCGGCTGACGAAGGCAGCATTGTCGCGAATACCCTCAAAGCGCAGCACGTCGCCGGAAAAGACGAAGGTGTCGCCAGGGGTGAGGCCTTCGAGAAAATACTCCTCCACGCGGCCGAGCATGCGCCCGCCCGCCCCCACCGGCTTTCCCTTCCCCAGAAGGCGTATATCCAGCATCGGGTCTTCGACGATCACACCCGCATTCAGGCGGTACTGCCGGGCGACACGAGGATGCGCAATACGCCACAAACCATCAGAGGTTTTGCGCAAACGGGCATAACGGTCATAACGCGCCAGCGCATAACCGCCGGTGGCGACAAAGTTCACCGCATCGTCGAAATCCTTGCGCGACAGGGCCGCATAGGGCGACGCGGTGATGATTTCGGCATAAAGCGCATCGGCATCGAACGGCGCCGAACAGGCCACACCCAGAATATGCTGGGTGAGCACATCAAGACCGCCGGGGCGCAGGCGTTCGCCATCCAGTTCGCCCGCCAGCACCGCGTCGCGGGCGGCCTCACACTCCAGCACCTCAAAACGGTTGGCGGGCACCAGCAGCGCGCGGGACGGTTCATCCAGCCGGTGATTGGCGCGGCCGATGCGCTGTACCAGACGCGCGGCCCCTTTCGGCGCACCGATGCAGATGACACGATCCACCGCGCCCCAATCGATGCCGAGATCGAGGGTGGAGGTACAGACCACCGCGCGCAACACACCACGCGCCATTGCGGCTTCCACCTTGCGCCGCTGTTCCTGCACCAGCGAGCCATGATGCAGCGCGATCGGCAGATGATCATCATTGATACGCCACAGTTCCTGAAAAGTCCGCTCCGCCTGTGCCCTTGTGTTGACGAAGACCAGCGCGGTCTTTGACTCGCCGATCGCGGCCATCACATCCGCCATCGAATGGCGCGCGAGATGCCCGGCCCACGGCACATAGGCGTCGGAGGCGAGCACCGAAATCTCCGGCCGCGCACCGCCCTGCCCCAGCACCAGATCGGCCATGGCATTTTCGCCCGGCTGTTGCGGCACCAGAAAGCGGCGCAACGGCGCGGGATCGTTCACGGTGGCCGAAAGCCCGATGCGGCGATGGCCGGGTGCGATCGCTTCCAGCCGCGACAGGGCCAGCGCCAGAAGATCGCCGCGCTTGGAATTGTAAAGCGCGTGCAATTCATCCAGCACGACCGCGCGCACCGATCCGAAAAACCGTGATGCATCAGGCGCCGACAACAACAGCGACAATTGTTCCGGCGTGGTCAGCAGAATATCCGGCGGATGGTATTTCTGGCGCTGACGCCGCGACGGCGGCGTATCGCCGGTGCGGGTTTCGATGCGGATGGGAAGCGCCATCTCCGCAGCGGGCTGTTCCAGATTGCGCGCCACATCCACCGCCAATGCCTTCAACGGCGAGATATAAAGGGTGTGGAGCGCCGCCGGACGTTTCGCCGCGCCCATCGCGGCCAGTTCGATCAGGCTGGGCATAAATCCGGCCAGGGTTTTGCCGCCGCCGGTCGGCGCCACAAGCAAGGCTGATTTTCCGGCCCGCGCGTGCGCCAGCAATTGCAATTGATGCGGCCTTGGCGCCCAGCCACGGCCGGCAAACCAGGCCGCAAAGGGCTCCGGCAGGGGTGGCGGTTGGCGCGGGGCGAGGTTCATGCCGCGCACGATAGGGGGCAAACGAACAAAACGGAAACCCCCTTTCGCTTTGGCGCGGCCCGTGCCCTACTGCACCGGGAAAAAATCGAGGAGGAATTCCATGGGCGATCTGATGTTCCGCGACGGGCTGTTGAAGGGCAAACGCATTCTGGTGACCGGCGGCGGCACCGGATTGGGCGAGGTGATGAGCGAGGCTTATGCCCAACTGGGCGCCACGGTTTACATCTGCGGCCGCCGCGCCGGCGTGCTGGACGAAACCGCAAAACGGATTTCCGGCGAGACCGGCGCGAAGGTGAAGGGGATTGCCTGCGACATTCGCGTGGCCGAAGCGGTCGACGATATGGTGGCGCAGATCTGGGCCGATGGCGGCGCGCTGACCGGGCTGGTCAACAACGCAGCGGGCAATTTCATCAGCCGCACGAAAGATCTGTCACCGCGCGGCTTCAATGCGATTGCCGATATCGTCTTCCGCGGCAGCTTCTATGTCACGCTGGCTTGCGGCAAACGCTGGATCGAGGGCGGCAACAAGGGCAGCGTGATCTCCATCCTCACCACCTGGGTGTGGAACGGCGGGCCGTTCACCGTACCCTCCGCCATGTCGAAAGCGGGCCTGAACGTGATGACCAAATCGCTCGCCACCGAATGGGGGCCGCATGGCATCCGCCTGAATGCGATTGCGCCGGGCCCCTTCCCCACCAAGGGCGCGTGGGAACGCCTCTCCCCGCAATCGGCCAATCGGGGCGAAAGCCGCAGCGGCATTCCGATGGGCCGCAATGGCGAGATGCACGAGCTGGCCAATCTGGCCGTGTTCCTGATGGGCGATGGCTGCGATTACCTGACCGGGCAGACCATTGCGATCGATGGCGCCTTGCATCTGGCCTCCGGCGGCAATTTCGCCCAACTGTCGCAACTGGGCGATGCGGATTGGGAGAAAATCCGCAACGAAGTGAAATCCGCCAACGAGAAAGACAGGGCCAAACGCAGCGTCTGATCAGCGCGGCTTCCACCCCGTTTCGCTTTCGCCATAGGACGGCAGGGCGAAGCGGGGTTCAGCCGGTTCATGCGTGAACTTGATCGCCGGGCCGATATGCGGATTGCCGTCGCCGTCCTTCAGACGGATGGCGCGCGCGGTGCCGTTGGCATCGGAAAAACCGTCCTTCAGCGTGCGCACCGGCGCCCAGCAGAGATCGAGCGGCGTCAGAAATACTCCCCACTCGCTGCGCGTTTTTGCGCGGAAGGTTTCGGCGAAGAAGTCGATCAACGGTTGCTGCGCCGGTCCCGGCTCCCCCTTCGCGAGGTCGAGGAAATCGAGCCGCCCCAGCGCACGCAGCAAATTCTCGCAGAACTTCGCTTCCGACCCCGCCAGCACGATGTATTCGCCATCGCTGGTTTCATAGATGCGGTTCATCGCCTGGCCGCCATAATTGCGCATCTGGTGCGGCACGGGTGCAGCGTCACGCGCGAACACATCGCCGGTGATGTTTGGGGTCCAGGCAATCAGGCTGTCATACATCGCGATGTCGATGTAATCGCCGCGGCCCGATTTTTCCCGCGCCAGCAACGCCATCAGAACGGCGGACAATGCCGTCAATGACGACGCCATATCCGCGGCCACCAGATTGGGCATGTTCGGTTTGTTGTCCGATAACCCGCGTGACAGCGCGAGCGTTCCGGCCAGTGCCTGCACACCCAGATCGTGCGCGGGCTTGTCGCGGTAAGGACCCTGCTGCCCGAAGGCGCTGATGGAGCAGTACACAATGCGCGGATTGCGCGCGGCAATGGTCTCATAATCAATGACGAGACGCTTCACCACGCCGGGGCGGAAGGCTTCCACAATCACATCGGCCTCATCGGCCAGTGCGAGGAATTTCGCCCGATCCGCATCGTTCTTGAGGTCGAGCGTAATGCTGCGCTTTCCCCGCGCAATGTTGCGGAACCACACCGCGGTGCCATCCGCCATCCGCGTGCCCATCTTGCGCACCGGCTCGCCCACACCGTTTTTCGGTTCGACCATGATCACATCGGCACCATGGTCGGCCATGGTCATGGTCAAATGCGGGCCGGGCAGAAACTGCGAAAGATCGAGAACGCGGATGCCGGAGAGTTTCATTCAGCTGAACGCCTGAATGCCGGTGATGGCACGCCCCATGATCAGCGCATGCACATCATGGGTGCCTTCATAGGTGTTGACCGCTTCCAGATTCAGCACGTGGCGGATGACGCCATACTCATCCGAAACGCCGTTGCCGCCATGCATGTCGCGCGCCTCCCGCGCGATGGCGAGCGCCTTGCCGCAATTGTTGCGCTTCAGAAGCGAGATCGCGGGCGGCGCGGCAGTATGTGCATCCATCATCCGGCCGAGACGCAACGCACCCAGAAGGCCAAGGGTGATTTCCGCCTGCATGTCGGCGAGCTTTTTCTGGATCAGCTGGTTGGCGGCCAGCGGGCGGCCGAACTGTTTGCGCTCCAGCGTATAGCTGCGCGCGGCATGGAAACAGAACTCCGCCGCCCCCATCGCGCCCCAGGCAATGCCGTAACGCGCCCGGTTGAGACAACCGAACGGCCCGGAGAGCCCTTTCACATTCGGCAGCAGGTTTTCTTCCGGCACCACGCAATCGTCGAGCACGATTTCGCCCGTGATGCTGGCGCGAAGCGAGAACTTGCCTTCGATCTTGGGGGTGGAGAAACCCTTCATGCCGCGCTCCACCACAAAACCGCGGATGGCGCCACCTTCTGTCTTGGCCCACACCACCGCCACATCGGCCAGTGGCGAATTGGTGATCCACATCTTCGCGCCGTTGAGGCGATAGCCGCCCGGCACCTTCACCGCGCGGGTTTTCATGCCGCCGGGATCGGAGCCGTGATCGGGCTCCGTCAGGCCGAAACAGCCGACGAACTCACCGCTGCAAAGCTTAGGCAGATATTTCTTCCGCGTCTCCTCGCTGCCATAGGCATAGATCGGATAGATGACGAGGGAGTTCTGCACGCTCATCGCCGAGCGATAGCCGGAATCCACCCGCTCCACCTCGCGCGCGGCAAGGCCGTAACAGACATAGCTCATGCCCGCACCGCCATAGGCCTCCGGCAGGGTGATGCCGAGGAAACCCAATTCCCCCATCTCGTTCATGATGGCGCGGTCAAAGGTTTCGTGGCGGAACCCCTCACGCACCCGCGGCATCAATTTGCCTGCGCAATAATCGCGCACGGAATCGCGGACCATCCGCTCCTCATCACGCAATTCAGCATCGAGCAGCAGCGGATCGGCCCAGTCATAGGCTGCATCTTTTTCCGGGGAAAGATTCTTCATAGGCGCATTCATCGGATCACTCATTTTCAAAGAATTTCAGAACGGCCTGCTTATAGACTTTATCCCCCACTGTCGTCATGTGATCGCGGCGCGGCACGGTTACGGCATTGCCATTGCCAAAAGCCGCCGCCAGCGGCCCCGGCGGGCCGGTCAGATTGTCGTTCTCCCCACAGACAACCAGAACAGGTGCGCCCGCGCCCGCCAGTTCAGCCGGGGTGAAATTGCGCCGGGGCGCCCGCATGCAGGCGGCGAGCGCCAAACGGTCCTTTCCCGGCTGATCGGCAAAATCGCGGAACATACGCGCACCCGGATCGGTGATGGTGGATTTGTCCGCCACCAGCAGGGCATCGGCAACGCGGTCCCGCGCCACCGGGTCGCCCATCCGCACCGCGGGCGCATCATCCGCCCCGCGCGTACCATCGCGGAAATAGGTGGCGCCGACCCCGCCGATGACCAGCCGTTCCACCCGCGCGGGCGCCGCCATCAGCAGATGAATGCTGATGTAGCCGCCCATCGAATAGCCCATCAGCCGGACCGGCCCCACGCCCGCCGCATCCAGCACGGCCAGCACATCGTCCTTCATGATTGTGTGGTCATAGGCTTCCGGCTCATGCGGTTTGTCGCTTTCGCCATGGCCCCGGCAATCCATCGCGATGACCTGATAACCGGCGCCGGTCAGGGTGGCGTACCAGCCTGTCTCCTGCCAGTTCTGGCGGCGGCTCGACCCGAAACCGTGAACCAGCATCACGGGTGTACCCTCCCCCACCACCTCATAAGCAATACGAACACCATCTTTGGCAGTGGTGAATTCGGTCATTTCCGCTGGCCTCCGGTGCCTTCATTGCCGACCTTCGCAAAGCCGGTGCGGACTGTCTATGATAGTACGGACGCCAGAGGAAACACTGTGCGATGACGGCCGAAACCCTGAAAAACGATGTTGCCGCGATTGTCGATTCCATGCGGGATGAGCTTCTCGCCCTGTCCCATGGCATCCATGGCGAGCCCGAATTAGCGCTGGAGGAATTCAAGGCGGCCGCACGGCTGACGGGGGCGGTGGAACGCCACAACATTCCGGTGCAGCGCGAGGCATTTAGCCTTCAAACCGGATTTGCTGCCGAGTTCGGCGAGGGCAAAGGCCCCACCGTCGCCATTCTGTCTGAATACGATGCGCTGCCGGGGATCGGGCACGCCTGCGGCCATAACATCATCGCCACCGCGGGCTTTGGCGCCGCCATGGCGCTGGCGCGGTTGAACGGCCGTTTGAAGGGCCGCGTGCGCTATCTGGGCACGCCAGCGGAAGAACGGCTTGGCGGCAAGGAATTGATGGCCCGCGAAGGCGCCTTCGATGGTGTGGACGCGGCGATGATGATCCACCCCTCCAACCTCAACCTGATCACCATGCCGTGCATCGCGATTTCGGAAGTGGAAGCGATTTTCCACGGGCAGGCGGCGCATGCCTCGGCCATGCCCTATCGCGGGCTGAACGCACTGGATGCGGTGGTCACCGCCTATCAGGCGATTGCGCAATTGCGCCAGCACATCCGGCAGACCGAGCGCATTCACGGCATTATCACCGAAGGCGGGCTGGCTGCGAACATCGTGCCGGAACGCGCGGCCTGCCGCTTCTATGTCCGCGCCGCGGACGTGCATGAACTGGCGCTGCTGAAAAAGCGCGTGCACGCCTGTTTCGAAGCCGGCGCGCTGGCCACCGGCTGCCGTGCCGAAATCCTCTGGGGCGCGACCGATTACCTCGACATGAAAACCAATTGGCCGATGGCCAAAAGCTACGAAGCGAACGCGCAGAAGCTGGGGCGCGAATTCTTCCCGCTGGAGAAGATTCCGCCCGGTTATGCGGGTTCTACCGACATGGGCAATGTCAGCCATCGCGTGCCATCCATTCACCCGATGCTGGCGGTGGCACCGCCCGGCGTCATCATCCACAATCCGGAATTCGCCCGCTGGGCCGCATCGGATAAGGGCGACGATGCGGCGATCGACGGGGCCAAATCGCTCGCCTTCACCGCACTCGACCTGATGAGCGACACTGCATTGCTGGACCAGGCCCGTGCCGATTTCGCCGCCACGGCGGAGCTTTCCAAAAAGGCATTGGAACAGATGCAAGAGCCGGTGGGCCACAGCCATCACGGGGGCGGCTGCGGCTGCGCATAAAGTATGACTGTCTGGCTTCTGGTCGCAGCGATCAACGGTTTCATTTCCGTGGCCGCAGGTGCGTTTGGCGCGCATGCACTGCAGGGCCGGCTGGACGCCCATGCGTTGCAGATTTTCGAGACCGGGGCGCGCTATCAGATGTACCACGCACTGGCGATTGCGGCCGCCGCACTGGCCGCGCGCGGGGCGGCGTCAGCCGCGCCTGCCCACTTTGCCGCTGCATGTTTTCTGACCGGAATCGTTCTTTTCTCCGGCTCGCTTTATGTGCTATCGCTGAGCGGAATTAGAACATTCGGTATGGTCACGCCTTTTGGCGGGCTCGCATTTCTGGCAGGCTGGGCAGCGTTGGCGTGGGCAGCCTTTCAACAGGGCGGATAGATGACGGACGCGAGCCACAGGGATCACCCCGAATCGATCCTGGTATCGGGATGCGGCATTGCAGGCCTGGGCCTCGCGCTCGCCTTTGGCGGCAGCGCCCATCCGGTCACGATCCTTGATCGTGACCCGCCGCCGCCCGACGGTTCGCCCGAAGATGTATTCGCCACCTGGGAACGCCGCGGCGCGACACAGCTACGCCACAGCCATGTTTTTCTCGGCCGCCTGACGACACTGATCCGTACCCGCTATCCGGCGCTGATGGATGAACTGTTCCGCGAAGGGGCGCGGGTGCTGTGCTTCAAGGATGGGCTCTCGCCCGCGCTGAAGCCGGTTTACACACCCGCCCCCGGTGACGAAGATCTTCAGATTCTGTTCAGCCGGCGCACAACTCTCGAATCCGTGATACGGCGTTTCGTGACACGCTTCGACAATATCCGCTTCGTGACCGACGCCGGGGTGCGCGGCCTTGTTCTTCAGCGCGACGCCAGCGCCATCCGCGCCACCGGTCTGAATGTGGAAATGGACGGGCAAACCCAAACCCTTTCCGCCGACATCGTGGTCGATGCCAGCGGCCGCAACACCAATTTCCCCGACTGGCTGCGGGCCGAAGGTGTTGAAGTCAGCGAAGAACACTCGCCTGCCGGTATTCTCTATTTCACGCGGCATTACCGCCTGCGCGACGGGATGGAGGAGCCGCCACGCGACCTGGCGCCGTTGGGGGGCGATCTCGGTTACATCAAATACGCCGTGTTTCCCGCCGATAACCGGCACTTCTCCATCACGCTCGCGACGCCGGACATCGAAACCAACCTTCGCACCGCGATCATGCGGCCGGAGATTTTTCAGGGCCTGTGTGAAAACCTGATCGGCTGCAAGGCATGGGTCGCAGATGAAATATCGGTGCCGGTCAGCGCGATTTACGCCATGGGCAACCTCGAAAGCCTGTGGCGCAGTTATCTGCGCGGGGGTGAGGCACAGGTGCTGAACTTCTTCGCGGTGGGCGATGCTGCGGTGCGCACCAATCCGCTTTATGGCCGTGGTTGCTCCACCGGCATGGTGCATGCGCATCTGCTGAAAACCGTGCTGGATGAAATCCACGATCCGCGCCAGCGCGCAATCGTTCTGGAACAACGCACACACGCCGCCTTGCGCCCGTTCTACGACGCCATGGTGCACCAGGATCGGGCCGCGATCCGCCGCGCGCGTTACGAACGCAACCCGCAACACCGCCCGCGATTGCGCGCGCGCGTGACACAGAATTTCGTCGAAAACGGCATCGGTCCCGCCACACGCGGCAATATGGATGTGGCGCGCGCCTTCTCCCGCGCCTTTCATATGATCGATGATCCATCCGGCTGGCTGAAACGGCCGGACACCTTGATGACTATTCTGAGCTATTGGGCCCGGCCGAAGGCATGGAAGCAGGCCAACGGCCTTTATCCGCCGGTTCTTGGCCCATCGCGCCAGGAGATGCTGAGCAAACTTGGCCTTCCCGCATAATCGAGAATGGAGATTTTGATGAGCGCCGCTTTTCCAGAACCGACCATGATCCGCGCCAACGGCATCGACATGGCGGTTTATGAATCCGGGCCGAAGGACGGATTGCCGGTGGTTCTGTGCCACGGCTTTCCCGAACTGGCTTATTCGTGGCGGCATCAGCTTCCGGCGCTGGGCAATGCGGGCTTTCGCGTACTAGCGCCCGATCAGCGCGGCTATGGCCGCACCGCGCGGCCGGAAAAGGTTGAAGACTACGACATGGTTCACCTGACCGGCGACCTTACCGGGCTGCTCGATGCGATGGGCATCGACAAAGCGGTGTTCGTCGGGCACGACTGGGGCGGCCTTGTGGTGTGGAACTTGCCGCTGATGCACCCCGACCGGGTGAAGGGCATTGTGGGCGTGAACACGCCATTTCTGCCACGGCCGCCGATCGACCCGATCATGGGCATGCGCGCCGCCTTCGGCGAAGACATGTATATCGTGATGTTTCAGAAACCCGGCGTGGCCGATGAAATTCTGGCGAAAGATGTGGACCGCGCTTTCCGCTTCTTCATGCGCAAGAACGGCACCACCGCCGAGGAATACAAGAAGCTGCCGCAGGAACAGCGCAATCTCGCGCTGGTCAACGCCCTTGCGACCGACGAATCCCTGTGGCCGGGCGAATTGCTGCTGAACCCGGAGGAGCTGAAATTCTTCGTCGATACCTATAAGCGCACCGGTTTCACCGGCGGCATCAACTGGTATCGCAATTTCAGCCGCAACTGGAAAAACTCCGGCCATCTGGAACAGAAAGTGCGCGTGCCGGGCCTGATGATCATGGCGGAAGACGACGTGGTGCTGAGCCCGGCGATGGCGGACGGGATGGAGCTTTATGTGCCGGACCTGGAGCGCGTATTGATCCGCCATTGCGGGCACTGGACCCAGCAGGAGCATCCGGAAGAAACCAACGAGGCCCTGATCGGCTGGCTGAAGCGGCGCTTCACCTAAGCCCAGGAAAACGTCTCGCCGACGAATTTCTCGCTCGCGGTCCAGAGCGCTTCGGCGTTCGCCGCATCCACGGCATAAGGCAGAACGCCGTTGGTCGCGGCAGGATCGGTGATGGTTTCGGCGACGCTGCAATTCTCGCAATAGCGGCCGCCGATTTCATCCGCGTCCGCAACCGCCGTGGCCCATAACTGCGTGGCGGCGCCTTCCGTCAATGTCTTGAACACGGGCCGCCGGCCGGTGGCGCTGCGAATGCGTTCCAGATCCTCTTGCGACAAATGGCGGCTGAGCGCGGTTTCACCCACTGCACCGGGGCTGATCGCACAGGCGCGGATGCCGCGGTCCCGCAAGCGTTTGTCGAGCGCCACCGCGTAAAGCGCATTCGCGGTCTTGGAGCGGCCATAGGCCACCCAGCGGTCATACGGGGTGCAAACGAAATTCGGATCGCCCAGATCGACATTACCGCGCCGGTGCGCACCGGAGGACAGTACCACCACCCGCGCCGGGGCGTTGCGGACAAGAAGGGGAACAAGCCGGTTCACGAACAGGAAATGCCCCAGATGATTGGTGCCGAACTGCAATTCGAAACCATCCGCAGTCTGGCCTTGCGGGCAGGCCATCACCCCGGCATTGGCCATAATGACATTGAAATTCCGTGCCTCGGCAATGAGGCGGCCGCTCAGCGCGCAAATGCTTTTGAACGATGCCAGATCAAGTTCGCAAATCTCAACGGTCGCAGATGGCGCGGCCTTGGCACGCACATCCTCCAGCGCGGCCTTCGCCTTCCCGGCATCGCGCACCGTCAGCATGACCGAGGCACCACGGGCCGCAAGGGCGCGTGCACTTTCCAGTCCGAGGCCCGAAGACGCGCCGGTAATCAGAACCCGCAACGCCGAAAGATCGCGTTGCCCCAGAACCTCGTCCGCCGTTGCGTGCTCGCCGAATGACCCAGTCATGTGCACCTCCCGCCGGCGTCAGTACAGGTCGAGTACCGTCGTCCCGCCCATCTCCGCCGTGATGATTTCGTAAAGCAGTTCCATGTGCTGGCGCCACCCTTCCTCCGCCCCTGCGGCGTCGGATGCCGCAACGCGTTCCACCATATGGCGGTGATTGGCGAGTGCGCGCTTGTTCAGGGCCAGTTGATCCGGCCGCGCCCGGCTGACGAATTTGGCGACATGGCGGAAGAAAATGTCATCCAGCATACCGACCATCAGGCCGAGCACGGTATTGCCGGCGCGCTTCACCAGCAATTCGTGCAACAATGCGGTGGCGAGGCCGAATTTCTCGAAATCCTCCAGCAGGCGACTTTCCAGCTCCACATGCGCCTTCAGCAATTCGAGGTCGACATCGGTGTGATTGCGGGCAAGCTGGCCGACCAGCGGCGGCTCGATGATGGTGCGGGCTTCCAGAACCTCCGCAAGCGTCGCACCGCGAATCTGAAGCAACATGCCGAAGCTGCGGGCCGCCGTGGCATCCTGTGGTAGACGCGCCCGCGCGCCCCCACCGGCGCCGCGACGCACCTGGATCAACCCATCGGTTTCGAGGATCCGGAACGCTTCACGCAAGGTCGGCCGGGAGACCTTGAACTGCGCCATCAAAAGGGCCTCGGCCGGAAGGGGCTCCCCCTCCTTCAATTCGCCCACCACAATCTGGCGGCGGATCACGTCGGCAATCAGCTCCGCCGCCTTCGGCACGCGGACGGGGACCTGGGCCGGCCGCTCAGGCAATGAAATTTTCAGTTTCTCTAACGGCTGTGAAGCGGTCGCCTTGCGTGGCATGCGGAACTTTCCGATTGGGCCGGTGAAGCCGCGCCCGGAAAAATGTGCGGGTGCAACATGTGATGGACGCGACATACGCCAAAAACGGCGCCTGCGTCAAATATTTGGGTTGAATGTATAAATTATATAAACTAATAAAAATCCAGGGCCGAAAGCATGACAACCGAAGCGACAGAATCTTACGACTGCGTTTGCGACGTGCTCATCGTGGGCGCGGGCGGCGGGCTTGCCGGGGCATTGGCCGCCTGTGATGCCGGCGCCGATGTTGTTGTGGTTGAGAAGAGCGCCTTTGCCGGCGGCGCGACGGCGCTTTCGGGCGGCACGCTCTGGCTTTTTACCAACAGCGTCTCCCGCGCGGCCGGGCTGGACGATACCATCGAAAAAGGCATCGCCCACCTTTCGGCCATTGTGCCGAAGGGCTACCCCTCCGCCACGCCTGCCCGGCTTGAGGCCTATGTGCGGGCAAGCGGTCCTTTGGTGGATTTGCTGCAACGCCATGACGTGGCACTGCAACATTCCGGCTGGACCGACTATTACGCGGAAGCGCCTGGCGGCTTCGTCCGTGGGCGGACATTGCACGCCGCCCCTTTCAACGCGCATGAACTGGGCGCGGCGGAAAGCTGGCTGCGCCCGACCAAACTGTTTCTGGCCGCCAATTCGGTGGAGGTGGCGGTGCTGGCGCTGGGCGCGCGTTCGCTCCGCACCGCATGGGTTTCAGCCCGCGTTCTCTGCCGCGATTTGTGGGCCAGGGCGCGCCGCGTCAAACTGCTGACGCGCGGGCAGTCGCTAATGGGTCGCATTCTGCGTGCCGCGGTACGCAAAAAAATCCCGATCTGGCGGGAAACACCGCTGCTCGACCTGATTGTGGAAAACGGCGCCGTGAAAGGCGCGATCGTACAGCGTGACGGCAAGCCCGTTCGCATTCATGCGCGCAAGGGCGTTCTGCTCGCCGCCGGCGGTTTCGCCCGCAATGACGGGATGCGCCAGCTTTATCAGGCGCCGGTGGGCACCGATGTCACCATGTCTTCACCCGATGATACCGGCGAAGTCATCCTTCTGGGACAAACTCATGGCGCGGCCACCGCGCTGCTGGAAGAATCCTGGTGGGTGCCCGGCACCAAAACACCGGCAGGCCCAATGCTGCATGTGTGGGACCGCTGTTTCCCGCACAGCCTGATCGTGGACACCACCGGCAAACGCTATCTGAACGAAGCCGGGCCCTACATGGAAGCCGGTCAGGCGATGATCCGCCGCCATCGCGAACTCAACACCGATCATAGCTGGATCATCCTCGAAAGCCGCCACCGCAACCGCTACGCCTTCGGCCTGGCGCCGCCGCGCTTCACACCGGGGGAATGGTTTGAAACCGGCTATCTGAAAAAGGCCGATACACTGGAAGGCCTCGCCGACGCCATCGGCGTTCACCCCGGCACGCTGAAAGAGACCGTTGCCCATTTCAATACGATGGTGGCGAACGGGCGCGACGCGGATTTCGCGCGCGGGGAAACCGCCTATAGCCGCTTTTACAGCGATGAACGGGTGAAGCCGAACGGCAATCTGGGCGCCGTCGAACGTGGGCCCTTCTATGCCGCAAAAATCTATCCCGGCGATGTGGGCACGGCCGGCGGCCTTTTGACCGATGAATTCGCCCGCGTGCTGAACAAGGATGGGCAGCCGATTGCGGGCCTTTACGCCGCCGGCAACACGTCAGCGTCCGTGTTCGGGCCGATGTACCCCGGTGCCGGCGCGTCCATCGCCGCATCGATGATCTTTTCGCTGATCGCCGTGAACCACATGGCGGCAAAGAACCGGGTCAATACATGAGCACACCGGAACACATCATCGGTGGACATGCGGCCGCACCGATCCATGCTGTGCGCACAGGCAAAGGCCAGCCCCTTGTCCTGCTGCACGGCAACGGCCAATCCTGGCATGAATTTGCGCATGTGTTGCCCGCCTTTGCCGAGAGCTTCGACGTCATCGCCATCGACATGCCGGGGCAAGGCGACAGTGTGCGCCAGGACACACAGCTCTCCATCGAAGCGCATGCGAAACAGATCGGCGATTTCCTCCGCACACTAGGCATTCAGAAAGCCATCATCGCGGGCAATTCCATTGGTGCCTTCATCGCGGCCAATCTGGCGGCCGATAGCGCGCTTGTCGCGCGCGCGGTTCTGATCGAAGCCCAGTTTCGCAGCCGCGACTGGTGGCTGGCGGCATGGCCGATGGTGGAACAGCTTTTCGCCATCCCGACGCAAAGCCGCGAGCAGGTTCAGGCCCGCCGTATCGGGCCCGTCAGCGAGGGCGAATTCGCCCGCTGGAATATCGACCGCAACAAGGCCGGAACGTGGTCGCTGCTGCATGCGATGGCAGCGATCCGCGATCATGATTTCGCGGCCGCGCTCGCCCGTGTTGAGGTACCCGCCCTGCTGATGTTCGGCACCAAGGGCCCGGCGATCGAAGCGGCGGATGCGCTGCAGGCCGCCATCCCCCACGCCGCGCGCGTGGACGTGGAATATGCCGGCCATTTCATTGTGGCCGATCAGCCTCAATCCTTCGTGCAGCACATTGTGGACTTTGCGAGAAAACCATGAGCGGAAACGACTTCCTCGGCTTCCCCGATCCTGCCACGGTTATCGTGACCGGGGCCGCGAGCGGCATCGGCCAGGCGGCAGCAGAACTTCTGACCACGCTTGGCCTGACCGTGCTGGCCCTCGACATCGACAAGGATGGTCTGGAGAAGCTGCCGAAGCACGCCGCCCTTCACACCTTTCCTTGCGACACGTCCGACCGGGCGCAGGTCGAATCCTTATTGCCGGAACTGGCAAAGCAGTTCGGCGACATCGCCTTCCTGATCAACAACGCCGGTCCACCCAGCAGCATGAATTTCACCATCGAAGAAGGGCTCGCCAAAACCGCCGGTGCGATGCAGTTTTTTACCGCGGCATGGCTCAAAACCAATCCACCGGCCGGTGCCAGTGTGGTCAGCGTGGCGTCGGTGGCCGGTGTTGCATCGGGCGGGCCGCCACCCGCACTGATCTCCGGCCGCGGCGGTGCCGCCGAGAATGGCTGGTATCCCATCGGCAAGGCGGCAATTACCGGCATGACGCGATGGTTCGCCGTTTCCAGCGCGGGCCGTATCCGCGCCAATGCGGTGGCGCCCGGCATCACGGTGACGCCACGGTTACAGGACATCACCAAGGGCGCTTATGGCAAATCCATCATCGAGCGCGTGCCGCTCGGCCGGCTGGCAACACCGGATGAAATCGCGCGCGTGATCGTTTTTCTGCTCAGCCCCGCCGCATCCTACATCAACGCACAGGTCATCGTGGTCGATGGCGGCGGCACACAGGTATTTTGATGGCTCACAATTTTCGTATCCGGCTCGACCGGGCGCGCTGTATCGGCGCGGAAAACTGTTCGCATTTTGCACCGGCAACCTTCGGCAACGAAGATGGCCAGGTGGTGCTGTTGCCGGAACCGCATGACAGCGAGGCGCAGATCCGCGCCGCCGCAGGCGCCTGCCCGATGCAGGTCATCCATCTTGATCCTATCAACCCCTCGAAAGACAGCAGCAATGAAGGATAGTACTGCCACCATTACGAAGGCCCAGGGTGTCGGCCGTTCGGATTGGGAGCGCGAAACGACCAGCCGCACCGGCGCCGGTGCGGTGGACGATCCCTATCCGAAATTTGCGGAACTGCGCCAGAACGGCCCGATCCACCACGGCTCCACCTTTGAAATCTTCGGCGTGCCCGATCCCACCCGCGACGTGTGGCCGGATGCGCATCGCTTCACCATCATCTCCTTCGCGGAAGCCGAACAGGTGCTGCGCGACGCCGAAACATTCTCCAATGCCGGCATCCGCCGCATGACGGAGTATGTCTTCGGCCCCGTTTCACTGATGGGGTCGGACGATCCCGAACACCGCCAGTACCGGCTTCTGGTGCAACCGGCCTTTGCACGCAAATCGCTCAGCATGTGGAGCCAGTTTGTTCGCCCGCGGCTGGATGAACTGATCGACGATTTCATCGCCAAAGGCCGGGGCGATATTTATTTCGATTACTGCGCACAGTTTCCGGTTTACGTCATCGGCATGGCGCTGGGGGTCAAGCGCGAGGACCTTGAGCAATTCCACGAATGGGCCGCGAAGCTTCAGGTTGCCGCCGCCCCGCCGGATGAGGCGCGCGCCGCCCGCGAAGCGGTGCATCGTTACATGCTCGACATCGTCAACGAGCGTCGCCGCGCACCGCGCGAGAACGATCTGATCACGCTTCTGGTGCAGAGCGAAATCGATGAAGGCGAAGGCTTGCAGAAATTGTCGGACGAACAGATTCTTGGCCTGATCTCCAACCTGTTGCCGGCGGGTGCGGGCACCACCTATCGCTCGCTCGGCATCACGCTTGTCACCCTTCTGGAACGCCCGGCACTGCTGGCGCAGGTGCGTGAAGACCGCACGCTTGTCCCAGTTGTGATTGAAGAAGTGCTGCGCTGGAACGGGCCAGTGCTGGTGGCCCCGCCGCGGCTTGCCACCCGCGATACGGAAATCGCAGGCGTTGCGGTCCCGAAGGATTCCATCGTCGAATGCTGCATTGCCGCCGCCAATCGCGACCCGGCACAATTCGAAAACCCGGACGTGTTCGATCCGTTCCGGCCGCAGAAGCCGACACTCTCCTTCTCCACCGGCCCGCATTTCTGCGTCGGCAGTCAGGTGGCGCGGATGGAGTTGGTGACGGCATTGAACGCGCTGCTCGACCGGCTGCCGGATCTGCGCTTCGATCCGGATCAGCCGCAGCCGACATTGACCGGGCTGTGGTACCGTATGCCGACTGGCGTTCCCGCAATCTGGACCCCCTGACATGAAAGCCGCCCTGTTTCTGGAGCCTGGCGCCCCACTCTCCCTCGAAGCGGTGGAACTGTTGCCGCTGCGCGCGAACGATGTGCGCGTGCGCATCACCGCCACCTCGCTCTGCCACACCGATGTCGCGATCCGCAGTGGCGAACAGACTTACGGCACCCCCATCGTGATGGGGCATGAAGCATGTGGCGTGGTGGAGGCGGTGGGCGCAGCAGTGCAAGGCATTCAGGTGGACGACCGTGTAATCTCCTCCACCGCGCCAAGTTGCGGCCATTGCGAAAACTGCACCGGCGGGCGGCCGCATGTGTGCGTTCTGTCCGGCAGCGTGCGCAGCGTGCCGCGCGCGCGCCGTACCAATGGCGACATCGCCACCGGTCTTTTCGGCCTCTGCCCGATTCATGGCTGGCGCTGATCGGCTGCGGCGTCACCACCGGGCTCAGCGCCGTGCTCAACCGCGTTGCTCTACCGCTGGGTGGCGCCATCGCCGTGATCGGTTGCGGCACGGTGGGTCTTGCCGCCATTCAGGGCGCGCGCATCGCAGGCGCCGCAACCATCATCGGCATCGATCCGCGCGAAGCCCGCCGCGAACAGGCGAGGGAACTGGGCGCCAGTGCGGTGTTCGATTCTGCACGCGGCGATGTTGCCGAGGCGGTGCAGGAAATGACAAAGGGCGGTGTGGATGCGGTGATCGATGCGGTTGGCATTCCCGCCACCGTGAAACAGGCGTTCGCGTTGACCCGCCGTTCGGGCGAGATCGTGATCGTCGGCATGCCGCCGCGCGATGGGCATTACGATCTCGAAGCCTGGCCCTTCTTCCTATCCGAGAAGCGGATTTCCAGCGCGCTGTTCGGCTCGGCCAATATCCGGCGCGATTTTCCCCGCTTCGTGCGCATGGCGGAGTCCGGCCGGCTCGACCTTAAAAGCCTGGTGACGCGGACAATAAAGCTGGACGACATCAATGCCGGGCTGGACGCGCTGGCGCGCGGCGATGTCTTGCGTGCTGTGGTACTGCCGGACTAACGCAGCGTCATCCGGCCATTGCCACGCCGCTTTTCGCGGGTGCCAGGAATTCCGGCATCACGGCGCGGGCGAAATGGCGCAGGCGCTCAACACCGCCCCATGGATCATTGAACAGAATGTAGTCCACACCCGCTGCCTCCAACTCGCGAATGCGGCGGATACATTCTTCCGGCTGCCCGACAATGGTGGAGGCTTCCGCCGCCCCCCGCGAGGTATCGAGTGTGGAGGACCCGAATTTGGTCGGCCCCTCCGCCTTTGTGCCGGGGATCTGCGATGTGGCGGAAAGAAACGCGATCGCCGCCAGCCGCCGGTCAATTTCCGTCGCGCGCTTTTCTTCCTGATCCACCAGCAGCAGGCCGCGTGTCACCGCGATCTCTCCGGCCTGTGAGGTGCGGCCGCATTTCTTCTGTTCATCCTTGTACCAGGCGACACGCGCCGCGGTCTGTTCGATCGTGCCGAACTGATCCAGCAGCACATGCTGCCCCCGCCGCGCCGCCTGCCGGATGGAGCCTTCGCTGCCGGCCGCAATCCAGATCGGCGGATTGGGTGCCTGCGCCGGATGCGGCTCCACAATCACATCACGGAAATGCCAGAAGTGGCCATCGAAGGAAAAGCGCTCTTTTGTGGTCCAGCATTTGAGCACCAGCTCAAGCGCTTCTTCGTAACGCGCCTGGGCCTCGCCCGGATCGACGCGAAAACCATGAAACTCGTTCGGCCGGTAACCGCGGCCAACGCCGAAATCCAGACGCCCGTTCGAGACCAGATCGACGGTTGCCGCCTGCTCCGCCAGCAGTACCGGATTGTGCCACGGCATCACGGTCACCGCCGTGCCAAGACGCATGGTTTTGGTCAGCCCGGCCAGATAGGAAAGCAATGTCAGCGAAGCACTGAGCTGGCCGGTGCCGGTGAAATGATGTTCAACCAGGAACACCGATTCAAAGCCGAGCCGCTCAGCCTCCACCACATAGTCGATGAAAGCGCGGTAGGACTGGCTGTCTCCATCCTGCCCGGCGCCGCGCGAGGCACCCCCGAAAAGACCAAATCGCATTGTCCTGATCCACTCCCGTTTCTGTTCACCCGTCGCGGTTTGGAAGCTCCGCGATCATCCCATTCCGTAGGCGCCATAGGCCGATGCCGCATCCGGATCGAGCAGCGCGTAATCCACGCTTGGCGAGGACTGATCCGAGCTGCGAATGTCAAGCAGATGGGGCCCGTTGGCGCCAAACGATCTGGCAACTTCCGCGCCGAGATCCGCACCTTTCTCGACCACCACCGCCGGCACACCGAGACCGCGCGCGACGGAGGAGAAATCCACCGCGCCGAATGTCGATTGCGGCGTAATGCCTAGCATGCGCTCGCCCTGCACCACCCAGCCGTAACCGCTGTTGTTCAGCACGACATAGGTGATGGGCAGATTGAACCGCGCCGCGGTTTCCATTTCGCCGAGCCAGTAGCCCGCAGCCCCGTCACCGGCCACCGCCACAATGCGCGCCCCTTTCGGCGCCGCAGCCGCGGCACCAATCGCGGCACCACCGGCCCAGCCGATACCGGCAAGCCCGCGCGGCGAAATGTATTTGCGGCCGGCGCCCTTCACCGTGTAGCGCGAGGCGGTCCAGCCCGACGAAAGGCTCGCGTCCGAGACCAGAATGGTACGCTCGTCACTTTGCGCATTGATCGCTTCCATCACCGCTTCGGGCGCAATGGCGGGATCGTCCGGCGCCGTACCGGGTTGCGGCGGTGTCGCCTGCTTGAACGCCCACACCGGGCGTTTCCCATCCCCGATGGCGGCGGCGATATGAATGGCAGTTTCGCGCGCGTCGGCCACGATTGGCAGGACCGATGGAATGGCGCGCCCCAATTCCGCCCCGTCGAGATCGACATGGATGATGGTCTGCTGTGCGTCCGGCAGGCGCCACATGAAGGAATTGAACTGGGCGAATTTGGAGCCCAGCACCAGCACGACATCCGCGCTTTTAAGGATCGTGCTGGCCCGCACATCACCGAACACACCGATCACACCAGCGGCCAGCGGATGGCGTTCATCCACCACACCCTTGCCATTGATACTGGTGACGATGGGCGCGCCGAGCTTTTCCGCGAGGCTGAGGATTTCCGCGCCCGCCTGCACCGCAAATGAACCGCCGCCCGCAAGAATGACGGGCCGCTTCGCCTGTTTCAGGAGCGCTGCCGCCTTCGCCACATCGTCCGCCAAAGGCGCGCTGCGATAGCGCGGCCATGCTGCCGATGAAACTGTCACTGCACGCGCAGCCGCCTCCGGCAGTGCGGCGGAGAACACATCCTCCGGAACCTCCACCACCACCGGACCGGGGCGCCCGGTGCAGGCAACGCGCAGCGCATGCTCCAGAATCTCATGCGTGATGGCGGGCGTGTGAATGCGGCCAACCCATTTCGCGACCGACGCAAAAACCGCCTGCTGCTCGAACGCCTGGGAGGCCACGCCGCGGTGGCGCAGATGTTCGCGCGTGGTCTTGATGTCGGCCACCAGTGCCAGCACGGGAATGGACGATGAAAAGGCTTCCGCCAGACCGGAAACGAGATTGGTGGCGCCGGGACCAACCGTGGCATCGCACACACCGGCCTTGCCGCTGATCCGTGCATAGGCATCGGCGGCGATGGCCGCATTGCGTTCGTCGTGCATCAGGATGTGGCGATACCCGCGTTTGCGCGCCGCGGCGTAAAGCGGAATGTTCTGGCCGCCCGGCACGCCGAAACAGGCATCGATTCCCGCAGCTTCCAGAAATTCGATGATCGCGTCGGCCACGCCGCGTTGATTGCCCTGACCGGGCGCGTTGGTCTGCATACCGCTGCTCGCTTTCTATAAAGTATAATTATATAACTATTTCTGACGCCGCAAGCAGAATCTGCCGGTCGGGCCGGATTTAAGTGGCGTCAGGGGAGATCAACCGGGTGCGGCGACCGCCCTGTCCGGCGTGGGCGCGTCCAGTTTTCGCGCGATGCCGAGTTTCTGCAGGGCCACTTCCGTCAACCCCAGTTCCAGAAGGATGTCATAGCCATCGTCGCCGAGGCCCGGCACCTTGGGCAGCACCGACCCCGGTTCGGCTGTGCGAAACGCCGGACCGGGAACCGGCACCGGCGGCCCGCCCTTCGACAGATCGACGAACGCGATCACACCGGAATTTTCCGCCATCTCCTCATCGTAGAGATCGGATACGCTGCGGAATGCGCCCGCGACGATGCCCGCATCCTGCAACGCGCGATAGGCTTCACCCGCCGTTCTGGCCGCGAACCACGCATCGATGCAGGCTTTCACCTCTGCCAGATGCTCCGGCGTTTTCGAAAGCTGCGGCACCTTTTTGCCATCGCCGATCCAGTCTTCACGGCCGATCAGACGGCAGAATTTCGTCCAGGTCGGCACGGTGGTCAGCATCACCAGAATGGGCGCATCCTTCGCCTGGTAAACATGCGGCAGGCCGGTTGCGCTGGGCGCTTTCCGCCGCGTCGGCTTCAGATTCATCATGCCCTTGGATGGAATGTGATAGCTCAGTTGCGACGTCATCGCTTCGAGCATGTTCACCTCGATCTTGCGGGCCTTGCCGGTGCGCTCCCGCTCCCACAACGCGCACATGGCAGCATAGGCCGCATTCATCGCCGCCGAATGATCGGCAAGAAAGAACTGGCTAATCTGGGGCGCGCCATCGGGCTCCCCCGTCAGGTCGCAAAACCCGCTCATCGCCTGAATGGCCGGATCGAACGCGCCGTGATCGCGGCGCGAGCCGGCCGTGCTGTAGCCGGTGACATGCACCATCACCGCGCGCGGATTGACTTTCGACAACCGCTCGAACCCGAAGCCGAGTTTTTCCGGAATGCCGTATGTATAGTTGGTGACGACGATATCGGCCCAGCGCAACAGGGCGTCCAGCGCCTCCCGGCTCTCCGGTTTGGTCAGGTCAATCGTGACGCTGCGCTTGCCTCGGTTGTGGCAGGCAAAAGCCAGGCTTTCGCCGCTATCGCTGAAAGGCGGCGCCTTGCGCCCCGGCTCCCCGCCCACGGGCTCCACCTTGATCACGTCTGCGCCCTGATCGGCCAGCATCATCGTGCAATGCGGCGCCGCGATGTAATGGCCGATCTCCAGCACACGCACACCACGCAAAGGGCCAGTGGGATTGGCGTGCGGTTCGTTGTTGCGGACAGAATCCGTCATTCCATGTTCCTTCGACCGGTCACGACAGGCCGCGCGGGCGCAAACCTGCCGCACGGTACATCGCATCGATGATCTTCATATTGGCAAGGCCCGAACGGGCATCGGTCTCCACCGGCCGCGCGCGGCGCGCCAGTCCGACAAACGCTTCGGTCTGAAATTGATAGCTCGGCGTCCTGTCCACATCTTCCTGCATGCGGCCTTGCGCATTTTCCACCACAAGGCTTGCGCCCGCCTGTGGTATGAAATGTTTCGCGGCCGTCAGAACGCCCGCATCGCCCTCAATGATCAGGGCGGAATCGACAACCGGCTTCGGATAGATGTGGGAAGCGCGGATCTTCGCCGTCACCCCATTCGCGAACCGCAAATCTGCCACCATCGTGCCATCGATATCCGGGTGAGAAATTTCGGCCTCAGCCGAAACAACATCCGGCACGGCTTCCATCAGGAAACGCAGCGTGTCGACACAATAGATGCCCATATCCATCGCCGCACCGCCGCCCAGTTCGGGAATATGGCGAATATTTCCGGCCGGAATCCACGCGCCCGGAATCTGTGTGCGAACCTCGATCCGGCGCACCCGGCCGATCGCCCCGCCCCGCAGCAATGCCTTGATGCGATGAATGAAAGGGTGATAGCGATAGTGAAACGCCTCAACGAAAACGCCGCCGGTCCGCTCCACCGCATCGCAGATCTGCTGTGCTTCAGCGGCGTTCATCGCCAGCGGCTTTTCGCACAGGACTACCTTGCCCGCTTCCAGCGCGGCGATGGTCCATTGCATGTGCAGATTGTTGGGCAGTGGAATGTAAACCGCGTCGATCTCCGGATCGGCGATTACTGCGTCATAGCTGCCGACCGCGCGCGCAATGCCATGCTTCTGCGCATAGTCCTCGGCGACGGAGAGCGTGCGCGAGGCTATGGTGGTGACGCGGAGCCCGTCCACCGCCCGCGCCGGTGCGACCAATGCCGGTTCAGCGATACGCGCCGCGCCCAATATGCCCACCCGCAATGCCTCTCCAGCTTTGGCCATATGTTGCGACCTCCCTGCTTGCATTGCGGCGTCAACGCATCAAATGCGTGCCGCAATCCAATATATCTAAATAATTATATTAATGAGATGAAGTCAAATAGGATGGCGTCCTCACACGGCGCAAAAGAAAAAAGGCCGGCGCACGCACCGGCCTTTCCTGCGATTGCCCCGTCGTCCCTTAAGCCGCAACCAGATGTTTGGGATAGCGCAAATCTGCCGCCAGCCCTTCACCCATCATGTCCACGAAATTATCGCGGAAGAAACCGTCGCGGCTCTTCTGATCGACATTGGCGCGGTCGAGCGAATCCCGAAAATGCTTCAGCGGATTACGGCCGCCTTCCGGGTGCGGGTAGTCCGATGAATACATGCACACTTCGGGCCCGGAGTTGGCAACGATCCAGCCCGCATCATCCGATGGGTAAGGCGTTACGCGCACCTGGCGGCGCACGATTTCACTTGGCAGCGCACTGAGATTGCGCAGGCGCTCTTCGTGCCGCCCGAACGCCTTGACCGTGGAATCCATCAGATGCATCCAGCCCGGAAGCCAGCTTGCGCCCAATTCGATGGCACCGAATTTCAGCTTCGGAAACTTGTCCATCACGCCGTCGAAGATCAACGCGGACAGCGTGAGCATGACGGGATGCGGAATGGCGATCAGCCCCAGCGAATTGTGCGAACCGTCACCGCCGCTCACCACGTCATGCGCGTTGGCACGGCCGGTTTTCTTGTGCCCCGGCAAAAGTTCGGTCCCGGCAATATGGAAGACGACGGGAACGCAAGCTTCCTGTGCGATGGCCCACAGCGGTTCCAGCCCGATATGGGCCTGTGAATGCGTCTGCGGCGGGATATAGGGAATCATCAGCGCCTTGCAGCCCATGTCGAGCGCAATCTTGGCCTCATCCGCCGCCATCTTCATGTCGGCGATCGGGATATAGGCGGTCGGCAGAAGGCGCCGGTCGACCGAGCAGAAATCGGTCATCATGCGATTGTGCGCACGCGCCGCGCCGTAGCACAGCTCCATGTCATTGCCGAGATCGAAATCGAAATTGCGCAGGCAGAGCGAGGTGAAAATAAGCTGGCTGGCATAACCCTGCAGGTCGAGCGCACGCGGACGGTCTTCCTTGCGGAAAGCGCCCAACGCCTCATGCAGTTTGCGGGTATGCAGCTTCTCTTCGCCGGCGGCGCGGAATTCCGCATCGTCATGCTTGGCGGCGATCTTCTCGTAGACCCCCGTGCCCAGCAGCGGGGAAACACGTTCCTTGAATTCAATTTCGTTCTGACGTTTTTCGTGATAGCGCGCCTTCAGCTTGGGATCGATGAAGTCGTCGAGACAATCCGGCAATTCGACAATATGCGAATCGGCATCGTGAATGATCTCATTCTCGACGTAAGGCATTGCTGCATCTCCTTGTCAGTGCCTGAACGGCAACCACCCTGAAACCCGATTATCCGTGCCGGCCACGCACGGCGAACTGTACCACGCATCGAAAGCCAACATTTATAAGGTTTAATTATATATCCATTTATTGCAAGTTCAAGCCGGCCGGGCGTAAAAAAACGCCGCCGGCGAACCGGCGGCGCAAAGTACAAAGAAGACTATTGGTTCAGAACGACTGCGCGATGCGCACCCCGGCAAGGCGCGGTGCACCGATATAGCCAACATAACCACCCGCACCGAACGGCAAGCCGTATGCGAAGGTGACGTATTCGGCATCCAGCAGATTCTTCGCGAACAATTCCAGCGTGAACCCGGTATCGCTTGTCGTCCCGATGCGCGCATTCAACACGCCATGCGCCGGGCTGACGGAGTTCGGGTTGAGGTCCTGTGCGCTGTAGATATCGCTTTTCCAGGCCCAGTCGGCGCGCGCGAATCCATCCCAGTTTTCAACCACCGGGAAGGTGTAGGACGCACCCAGATCGATATTCCAGCGCGCGGAGCCATTCAGCCGTTTGCCGGTCAGATCACAGGGGCCCGTAACGCCGGTACATTGGCCATTCTTGAAGTCGGTATAATGCGCGTCGATGAAGCTCATGCCGAAGCTGAAACTCAACCCGTCCAGCGGATGATACTCGCCTTCCAGCTCAAGACCCCGGGTAATAAACTCCTTCGCGTTGGCGGTGATATAGCGCGTTCCATCGAAAGCGGTGGTCTGGAAGTTGCTGTAGATGGTGTAGAATGCGGCCGCGTTCAGCATCAGGCTGTGATCGAGGAACACACCCTTCAGCCCCGCTTCGTAATTGATGTTCTCTTCCGGCTGGAACGAAAGGCTGGAGGCGCTCGAGATGCGGGTCATCGTCATGCCCCCCGGCTTGAAGCCCCGCGCGACACTGGCATAAGTCGAGAAATCATTCGTCCAGGCGTAACGCAGATCAACTTTCCAGGTGAAAGCGTTGTCCTGCCGCGTCACATCCGGCAATTGCCCGAAGGTCGGATAAATCACGATGCCGGAGTCCTGATAAAATTTGAACCGTGCCGGTTCCCAGGTATAGCGGCCACCGAACGCCGCCGTCAGTTTTTCGGTCAGCTTGTAATCGGCATGGGCAAAAACCGCATAGGCCGTGTCGCGCACGCGCGCATCGAAGATCGTGCGGCCGTCCGGTCGGCTTTTGAAGGCCGGAATAGCCGGATCGATATGCAGATCCTCGTAATCCGTCGACCAGCGATTGTAATAAAACAGGCCCGCGACATAGGTCAGATCCTGATCCGCCGGCGAGGCGATGCGAAATTCCTGGCTGACCTGTTTATGGGTCTGATGAATGCGGAAGCCGTCAAGAAACACGACCTCGGTCGAATCCGGGTCATTGATGGATTCGACCGCCCAACTCCGCCACGCCGTCAGCGATGTGATGGTATGGCCGGCATATTCCCAGTTCATCTCCAGGCTGACACCGCCGCCTGAATTGGGATTGGTGCTCAACCCGCTTTGCGTGGTGATGCGGCTGAAGGGATATCCCGGCGGCGGCGTAACGGGATAGAGCCCCGCAACCGTTCCCGGAACGCCAGTCACCTTGGTGAAGACGGCACTGCAGCAGATGGACGATTCGCGGTGATAATCGGCCGACAGCGTCGCGTCGAAATTGCCGCTTGCATATTCGAGCTTGCCGCGCAGCGAGAACTTGTTCTCGTCGTCGACGTCACGATCAAGCGTGGAATTGTAAAGGAAGCCGCCATGCTTGCTTTTCGCCGCCGACAGGCTGAACCCCAGCGTGTCCTGAATGATCGGGCCGGTGATCATGCCGCGCGCCTCGATCGTGTCGTATTGGCCCAGCACCACTTCACCGCGGCCGGAAAAATCCGTCAGGCTGGGCTTTTTGGTGATGATGTGCACAAGACCGCCGGCCGTGTTCATGCCGAACAATGTCCCTTGCGGCCCGCGCAACACCTCAACCCGCTCAATATCGAGGAAGTCCTGCGAGGAGGCCATGCCAGTGCGCGCCATGAACACGCCATCGACGAAAACGCCGAGCGAAGACTGCCGCCCCGGATTGCCCTGAACCGACGACACGCCGCGCAGGTTCATGGACGATGCCCGCGCATCGCCCAGCGGCAACGACTTGAAGCCGGGTGCCACCCGCTCCAGGTCATGAAAACTTGTAATCTGGGATTCCATCAGGCGATCGCCACTCACGACCGTCATGGCGATCGGCACATCGATGACGTTTTCCGCCCTCTTCTGTGCCGTAACAATCACCTGCTCGATCACACCGCTGCTCTGCGCCAGCGCCGGCGTAAAGCACATGGTCCCCAAAAATGTCCCGCCCAAAAAAGCGGCCTGCACGGAATGCCAATGAATGCGCATACGTCCCCTCTGGATTTTGTCGCCCGCAAAACAAGCCCGGCCGTCCCGCGCCAGGTCTGTTGCGGGATATAGTTAGATAATTAATATCAAATAAGCAATGCCCTCTTCAGAAAAAGGACATGTGGGGACGCGGGGTGAGAGCAGCCGCCCCCGCGCGCGTCAGAGACACGTCCGGGGTACATCCAGGGGCAGTATAGGAGTCAAAACCCGGCCATCGCGGGCGGGCACAGGTTCAGTTCTGTCACCCGTTTGAGCGGCTGACAGATTTCCGGGGGTACAAGAGATATGGCAGGCGCGGGACCCGCCGCGCCTGCCAGACATCGAAGGTGCCAGACCTCGAAGGTGCTAGAACGCCTTGCGAATGCGCGCGCCAATGATTCTCGGATTGCCGAGATAGCCGACATACGCCCCCGTCGATAGCGGCGACGGATAGACGAAGTTCACATATTTTGAATCGGTCAGATTGGATGCGTAGATTTCGGCGGACAGCCCTTCATCGCTGCGAACGCCGATATGCGCATTGACCACACCATGCGCCCGGCCATAGGCGCTGGGGTCAAGGTTCTGCTGGAAGTATATGTCGCCCGTATACTCATAGTCCGCCTGCACATATCCATCCCAGGAGGCGCTAAGCGGAATTTCGTATTGCGCAGAACCGTTATAGGTCCAGCGTGGAACGCCGCTCAACCGGTAACCTTTCAGATCGCAAGCGCCGGCCATGCCCACCGGGCACTGACCATCAGGAAAATAGGTGAAGTGCGCATCGACAAAACCGATCGCGCTGGTCAGCGTCAGATTGGAAAGCGGCCTTGCCTCGGCTTCAATTTCAAATCCTTTTGTGACGAAGGAGCCAGCATTCTTGGTAATCAAATCCGTACCGTTGAAAGCAAGCGCCTGAAAATTGTCGTAGTTGGTGTAATAGGCGGAAATATTCAGCGTCGCACGATTGTCGAACAGCGACGATTTAACCCCGGCTTCGTAGTTGATGTTGGTTTCGGGTTTGAACTGGAAATTGTCGAAATCCGGTATCCGGGTCATGTTGAATCCGCCGGGTTTGAACCCACGCGCAATGCTGACATAGGTCATGATATCCGGCGTCCATTTATAGCTGGCATTAAGCCGCCACGTCAGCGCGCCTTCATCCCGCTTGGCATCGATCGTCCCAAGATTCCGGAATGCCAGGTTGTTGGAGGTTTGCGTAAAGCTCCCCTGTTGCGGCTCCCGCGTGTAACGCAAACCGGCCGATGTCGTGAACCGATCGGTCCAATGGTAATCGATGTGGCCGAAAACGGCATAGGATGTATCGTTGATCCTGGCATCCGTTACGGTTGCGCCATCCGTGCCCGGCAATGTCAGAAATGCCGGTGTATCAGGGCCAAGTGCAATATTTTCGTAATCCGTCGACGATCTGTTGAAGAAGAACAGACCGGCAATATATTCGAGCTGCTGGCCGGACGGTGACGTGATGCGGATCTCTTCACTGACCTGTTTGTGCTTTTGTGCGATATAGAAATTGTCGAGCCCGCGGAACGGCAGCGAATCGATGTCGCTGACCGGCGTCGCATCCCAGTAACGGATGGCGGTGAGAGACGTCACCGAAAAGGGCGCAAAATCCCAGACCAGTTCGGCACTCACGCCGCCACCATGGTTGGGATTGGTGTTTCGTGCCCCTTGAACCGTTGCACGGCTGAACGGATAGCCGGCCGGCGCAATGGGTGCCAGGGGCGCGCCGAGGAAATTCGCCCCCGGCGACAACTTCGTAATGATGGCGGCGCAGCATTCACTGGTTTCGTGCTGGTAATCGGCTGTGACCGTCGCGGTGAAATTTCCCGATACGTACTGTACCTTCCCGCGAACGCCCAATTTGCGCAGATTGTCGACGTTACGCCCCGTTATGACATTATGCGTATAACCGCCATGCGAATCGAAATAACCGGACAGGCTCACCCCAAGGGTGTCTTCGATGATCGGCCCGGAGAGGCGTGCACGTGCATTGAGATTTCCCCATGTACCGGCCTCCAGCTCGGCTAGCCCTTCAAAGTTGGAAAGGTTGGGATTGCGGGTGATGACATTCACAAGACCCGCGGCCGTATTCATGCCGAAGAGATCGCCCTGCGGCCCACGCAGTACCTCGACACGCTCGATATCGAAGAGATCCTGCGTCGTCCCCATGCCGGTGCGCGACATGAAAACGCCATCGATATAGTTGGCGACAGAGGATTGCTGACCGGCATTGGTCTGCTGCGAGGTGACCCCGCGCAGCCGCATGACGCTCGTTCGCGAATCGCCCAGTTGCAGCGATTGAAAATTCGGCGCGATATTCTGGATGTCATGGAAACTTCTGATGTCCCGGTCTTCCAGCGTTTGCGCACTGACCGCGGTGATGGAGATCGGCACATCGCGAATGTCTTCGGCGCGCCGCTGCGCTGTCACGACAATGGTTTCGATACCGCCATTGCCGGCAGACTGGCCCGCCACCTGATCGGTTTGTGCCCAGCCAAGCGTGGGCGCCAATGTCGCGATAGCGGTTGCGGCGAGCAACCACGCATTCCGCCCCCAGAATGAATTTTCCATACCCCCTCCATCGAAGCAGACGGCGTCACGGCATTGCGCATAAGGCCAATGCGGTACCAGCCGGTTCGATATATAGTTATATAATTATAATAAAATGAACAAGCGCTTTGAGCGGAGAAATGACATACGGAAAATTACATCGCTGTCATGGACCAACCATCCCGGCCTCGCGGTCGCGCTCCTCCAGCGCACGGCGGATGGCCGCGTGTGCCGCCGCGTCGAGCTTGTGGCCCCGGATGATCCAGGCCGCCGTCAGCCCCATCGCCACCGGCACAAAGGCGTAAAGGCAGGCCAGCACCGTCAACGCCCCCGCCACATTGTTGTGGCCATGCTTGAAATCATATCCGGCGGCACCCACCACATAGAGGGTCAACCCCACCGCCACGCTGGTGCCGATTTTCGACAGCCCGTTGCGCAAACCGAACAACAATGCCGTACGATCCAACCCGGAATCGAGGCGCACATCATCGGCCGCATCCGCCGTCATGGATGCGATCAGGATCGGTCCCGCACTGCTCGGAATGCCAGCGATAAACATGGCGATCGCGGCAACCCATGGCGCGCCGGCCGGCAGCAACAACAAGCTGCCCTGCAGAACCGCATAAACGAGGCTCGCCACCACCAGCGCGTTATGCTTTCCCATGCGGTGGGAAAGCCTCATCCATAATGGTGCGCACACCAGGCCAGCGACGAAATACATCAACAGGATGAACCCGGAGATCTCGCGCGGAATTAGTTTCAGCGCATCGAAAAACGCAAAGAACAGCGTGCCGGCAACCGTGGGCCCAATGCCCCACAGCATGTCGACAACCATCAGGCGCAACACAGACGGCCGCTTCGCCAGCCTCAGATAATCCTGTAAACGCGGCCTTTCATGACGTTTATCCGCCGGCGGCGCTTCACCGACCGAAGATAGCGCAAACAGCATGGTCAGCGGCAGCGCCACGATGATCAGCCATCCCATGGACGAAACGGAATCCGCCTGTTTGGTGCCGAACAGATGCACCATCAGCGGCGGGAATGCCATGATGGTCAGAAATCCGATGGTGGAAAAAATGGTCAGCCAGCCATAGGTGTTGGAGCGTTCGTCATAGTTGTTCCAGATCGCGGCCGTCCACGCGAGATGAGAGAGATGGCTCATCGACTGGCCGACATTCACCGCCACCAGCCAGAACAGAAGATAGGCCGCGGTAACGCCCACCGGCGCATTGTAAAGCATATACATCGCCGCCATCCCCAGCGGCACACCGGCGACGAACCACGGCCTGAAACGACCGAAGCGGGTCTTCGTCTTATCCATCACGATACCGACCGCAGGATCGAACCAGACATCGAACAGCCGCACGAACATCAGCACGCCGGCCAGAACGGTCAGGTTCATGCCAAGTTCGCGGGCGTAGTAATCCGGCAGATAAAGCAGGATCGGCACCAGCATCGATGCCAGCGGGAAAGCCGGTGTGGTGAACAGGATGCGCCGCCAGATGGAAATGGCATCCGCTGTGAACGGCGCCACGCGCAGCAGGGCGCGATTTGCCATCATGCCCTGGGCAGGCGGTGTCTCAACTGTCACGGGGCATCGCCTCCCAAAGCGTACATCTGATTTTGTTATCCGGTGTCCATGCCGTGTGCGATCCTGAAATGCCACGGCACAGCCGGATATAATAATATTATTGAACTATATAGCCAAAACGGATACGAAAAGAAAGCCGACAAAGAAAAAATGCGCATGACCGATCCGCTGCAACGGCCCGCCGACATTCCCCTCGCCCGTCAGGCCCGGCCGGGTCCGGCCCTGGAAGATGCGCATGGCGCGCTGGACAATGCCGCCTTCGCACGGGCAACCGCCGCATTCGCCGAACGGTTCACGGCACTGGGTGCCAGACGCGGCGACGTCATCGCGGCCATGCTGCCCAACCGGGTCGCGCTGGTGGTGGCGATGTTTGCCGCCTGGCGCATCGGGGCCGCGTTCACACCCGTCAACCCGGCGCTGACGCTGGGCGAAGCCGCGCATCAGTTGGAGGATTCACGGGCGAAGTTCGTCATCACCGATGCCAACACCGCTGCCGTTCTGGCATCGCATCCGATTGCAAAGCTCGCTGTCGATGGCCTGTCATTCGATGGCGCAGTGCTGGACGGCCCGGCCGCGGCGGAGGCAGGCGATACCGCACTTCTCATATACACCTCCGGTTCCACCGGGCGGCCGAAAGGCGTGATCCTGGATCATGCCAATGTCGCGGCCATGCTCGCCATCATGGCACGTACCCTCGCCTTCACGCCAGCGGAACGTGCACTGCTGGTTCTGCCGCTGTTTCACGTCAACGCATTGCTGGTCAGTGTGCTGGCACCCCTTTCCACCGGCGGCAGCAGCGTGATCCTGGAAAAATTCGATCGCCATACCTTCTGGCACGATGTGGAACGGTTCGGCGCGACTTATTTCTCCGCCGTGCCGGCCATCTACACCTTGCTCAATCAGGCGCCGCCGGAAGAAAAGCCGGATCTCCGCCGCCTGCGCTTTGTGATTTGCGGCGCGGCGCCGATGCCCGCTTCCGCTATTGCCACCTTTGAAACGCGCTATCGTGTGCCGCTGATCGAAGGCTATGGTCTGACCGAATCCACCGTCGGGGCCACGCTCAATCCGCTGCACGGCACTCGCAAGCCGGGCACCGTCGGCCTGCCGATGCACGGTGTCGAAATCCGCATTGTAGACGACAATGATCGTGAACTGCCGCACGGCGCGCCGGGCGAAGTGGCCATTCGCGGTGAAAATGTAATGCGCGGCTACCTGAACCAGCCGGAGGCCAGTGCTGCGGCCCTTGCCAATGGCTGGCTGCACACCGGCGATATCGGCCGCTTCGATGAAGACGGCTATCTGGTTCTGGTCGACCGCAAGAAGGACATGATCATCCGCGGCGGCGAAAACATCTATCCCAAGGAAATTGAAAACGCGCTTTATGAGCATCCGGCGGTGGCCGAAGCCGCGGTGATCGGCCGCCCATGCCCGGTGATGGGGGAAGAGGTGGTGGCCTTTGTCGCGCTTCACCCCGGCAAAAGCGCAACAACCGATGAACTGGCGCGATTCCTCGAAAGCCGGCTTGCCCGTTACAAGCGGCCGAAGGAATTCCACCTCCTTCCCAGCCTGCCGAAAAACGCCGTGGGCAAGATCGCCAAACCGGATTTGCGCAAATCTGTTTGATCACCCACGCCCAGCAACGGACCTTGCGATGACCCGCTTCCAATACGCTTCCCCCCAATGGTGCGCCGCGATGCGGGAGATTCTGGAAAAGCTGGTGGCCGAACATGGCTACGGCTTCCCCGACGCGAATTTCGCCATGTGCGAGATCATCAGCGATGTGCCGCCGGACGGCGCACGCGTCATTCTGGGTGCGCGCTTTACCGGCGCCAATGTCAGCTTCTTCGATACGGAGGAAGACGCCGATGTGGTGATCCATGGCGACTATGAAGCCATGCTGCCCGGCGCCAAATTCATCCGCCGCAGCGCCACGCCGGAAGCCGCCGCCGCACAGGCCGCACACAGCAAAAAAATGGCTGCGGCAGGCCGGGTTTCGGCCAAAGGCGACATGAGCGCGGCGCCCAAGCCGCTGTTGCGGGTGCTGGGCCTGATGCACGACCAACTGGCCGCCATCACAGCATAACGGGCCGCGACGCGGGCGCCGGTTGCACCCTGTTCGGGCGGGGACCAGAATGAGCGCCTGCCCCGGATCATTTGCGCCCCAACATGGCTTTGTGCTTTCCCCATCCACGTCCCATTGCCCGTAACGGCCAACCATCAGCGGGCACAGCCCGATGAGCGGCAAAGAACGGCACGTTGGTCTTTTCGTCACCTGTCTTGTCGACCTGTTGCGGCCGGAAATCGGCTTTGCCACGGCTCGCCTGTTGGAGATGGCGGGGTGCACAGTGGTGGTACCGTCCGCACAAACCTGTTGCGGCCAACCGGCCTGGAATGCCGGCGCCGACGATCACGCCCGCGCCCTCGCCCGCCAGACTATCGATGCCTTTGCCGGGCTGGATTATGTGGTGGCGCCATCCGGCTCCTGCGCCGGGACGATCAAACGGCATTATCCCACCATGCTGGCGGACGATGCCGCTTATGCCGCCAAGGCCCGCGATCTGGCCGACCGGACTTACGAACTGAGCGCGTTTCTCGTCCGCATCTGTGGAATGAACGATCTGGCCGCCCGCACCAATACCAAAATCACCTATCACGATTCCTGTTCCAGCCTGCGCGACCTGGGTGTGCGCAACGAACCGCGCGCACTTCTGGCACAGATCGCGGGTACGGAGCTTTGCGAACTCAGCGATGGCGAGGTGTGCTGCGGCTTCGGCGGCATGTTCAGCGCCAAATATCCCGAAATCTCCACCCACATGGCGGACAACAAGCTGGCGGATGTTGAAAGCACAGGAGCCGAAATGCTGGTCGGAAACGACCTCGGCTGCCTGATGCATCTGGAGGCGCGGGCCAAACATCAGAAGCGCAATCTGCGCGTGCGCCACATCGCCGAATTTCTCTGTGAAGCGATGCCCGAGCCGGACACAGGCAAAGTATGAGCGCAGACCCGCGCCAATTCAAACAGGCCGCCAGCCAGGCGTTGAAGAATCCACGCCTGCAAACCGCACTGGGCCGCATCAAATCGCATTTCGTGCACAAACGGGCGGAGGCGGTGGAGCGCTTCGGGGCGTTCGAGGCGCTACGTCACGAAGGCCATGCCATTCGCGACCGGGCAATCGCCAATCTCGACATGCTGCTGGTGCAGTTTGAGGACAGCGTGCGTGCCCGTGGCGGACAGGTGCATTGGGCCCGCGACGCAGACGAAGCGCGCCAAGCGGTTGCGGATATTCTGCGACAGGCCGGTGCGCGCACTGTGATCAAGGGCAAGTCCATGGTCACGGAGGAAATCGGCCTCAACGATTTTCTGGAGCGGGAGGGTTTCACCCCGGTCGAAACCGACCTTGGCGAATATATCGTACAGCTTCGCCACGAAGCGCCCAGCCACATCATCGCGCCGGCCTTTCACCTGAACAAGGAAGATATCGCGCAAACCTTCCGTGAGGCCCACACCGGTCTTGCGCCGGAACGGGCATTGGTGGAGCGCAGCGCACTGGTTGCCGAGGCGCGCCAGATTCTGCGCCGCCAGTTTGAAAGCGCCGATGCCGGCATCACGGGTGCGAATTTCCTGACCGCCGCGGAAGGGGCCGCGGTTCTCGTCACCAATGAAGGCAATGGCGATCTGAGCCGCCTTCTGCCCCGCACCCATATTGTGGTCACGGGCATCGAAAAGGTGGTGGCGAACCTTTCCGAAGCATCCGTGCTGTTGCGGCTGTTGACGCGCTCCGCCACCGGGCAGGAAATCACCTCCTACGTCACCATCATGGCCGGGCCGGTGGCGGACGACGCGGCGGCAAACACAGCCACGCGCGATTTTCATGTCGTGCTGATCGACAATGGGCGCAGCGATCTTCTGGGGACGGAGGCACAGGACGCCTTGCGTTGCATCCGTTGTGCCGCCTGCCTCAATCATTGCCCGGTTTATGGCGCGATCGGTGGCCATGCCTATGGCGCCACCTATCCCGGCCCCATCGGGGCGGCGCTCAATCCCGGCCTGATCGGGCTGGCCGATGCCTGCCACCACCCCAATGCCTCAACCTTTTGCGGCCGCTGTGCGGAGGTGTGCCCGGTCGAAATCCCCCTGCCGCAGATCATGCGAAGCTGGCGGGCCAGGGAATATGAGGCTGAACCGCGCGCGGGCGCGCGCAAAATCGGCTTCACCCTGTGGGCGTTCGTGGCACGGCGGCCTGCCCTTTACCGGTTCGCCACGCGCATCGCAGCACGGATGATCCCTTATCTCGGCCACATGCCGCTGACGGCCGCGCCATTGCTGGCCGGATGGCTGAACGGGCGGACACTACCGCGAGCAAACGGGCACACCTTTCACGACCTGTGGCGGCAGCGGCAATGAGTGCGCGCGATACTATTCTGCAGCGCATTCGCGCCCACGCCCGCCCGCTGCAACCGGCACCAAGCGTCTGGTCACCGCGTAACCCGGATGCCGATCCGGTCACAGCCTTTGCCGAACGTGCGGCGGCCGTGAACACTTATGTCCGTATACTGAGCACGAGCGATGATATCGCCGGCGCGGTAGCGGATTATCTGCGTGCGCACAATCTGCCCGCCACGCTCCATCTTCCCGTCAATTCGCTGCTGCGCGCGCGCGAAGATTTGCAAGGGCTGTCCTTCACAACCGATCCGCCTGGGCCGGACGATGTGGCGCTCAGCCTCGCGCCACTCGCCATCGCGGAAACCGGTACACTGGTTTATCCGGCAACTGACGGGGCGCCCGCCGCGGCGCATTTCCGGCCCGGTGTTGAAATCGCAATCGTGAATGCGGCCACCATCGTGCCCGATCTGGAAACCGCGCTTGCCCGCATCGGTGCGCTGCCGCACACGGTCAATCTCGTCACCGGGCCGTCGCGGACCGGCGATATCGAACAGACCCTGGAACTGGGCGCACACGGCCCCAAGGCGCTCGCCATCTTCATCATCAAAGAAGATTGTCCGGCGCCGCAAGCCGGCTGACCTGCTTGTCCAGCTTGGCCATCAGGCGCGAAAGCTGCGCCAGATCGTCTTTGGACAAGGCTGAGATCAGCGTGTCTTCCAGATGCAACGCCAGCGGCACGATCTCGTCATACACCGCGCGCCCGCGCGCGGTGAGCGACAGGCGGGAGATACGCGCATCCTCCGCATCGGCCACGCGCTGCACCCGCCGCGCGGCGACAAGGCCCGCCACGGCACGGCTGACCTGCACCTTGTGCATCGCTGTGCGGCGTCCCACCTCCACCGAAGAGAGGCCGGAACATTCGCCCAGCACGGCCATCACCCGCCATTCCGGCACGCTTAGCGACAGGCGTTCGGAATAAAGCCGGGCAATCGCATCGCTGACCCGGTTGGTCAACACCGACAGGCGATAGGGAAGAAAACGGTCGAGAACGAGGCTGCGGTCCAGAACGGGCGCGGCGTCATTCGGCATCGGGTTGCACTTTCGGCTGAGCGGCATCGAACGCAGGATGAGAGAGTGCAGTCTGCTCGATTCGCACCAGCGTGGGAAAGGGCGAAAGATCGGTCGCAATCCGCCGGGCGTTGGCCATCTGCGGCACCAGACAGATGTCGGCCAGGGTCGGCGTATCGCCATGGCAATAACGCCCGGTCTCCGGCGCATTGGCAACCAATGCTTCCAGCGCGGTGAAGCCCAGTGTGATCCAGTGCTGCTGCCATTCCTTCAGCGCGTCTTCGCTGAGGCCGTATTGCCCGCGCAGGCGGCGCAGAACGCGCAGATTGTTCAGCGGATGAATGTCACAGGCCACCATAAAGGCAAGCCGGCGCACGCGCGCGCGGCCAAGCGCATCCTTCGGCAGCAGCGGTGGTTCGGGGTGTGTTTCCTCCAGATACTCGATAATGGCGAGCGATTGTGCCAGCGCATGCCCCTCCACCACCAGCGCCGGCACCAGGCTTTGCGGATTCACGGCCTTATATCCCGGCTGAAGCTGTTCGCCGCCACCGCGCAACAGATGCACGAAATGCAGCTCCGGCTTCAGCCCCTTCAGATTGAGTGCGATGCGAACCCGATAGGCGGCCGAAGACCGGAAATAGGTATAGAGCTGCAGGCCCTTATCACGGTCCGTCATAATGTACGACTTCCTGATCGATAGCGCCGAAGATGGAATGCCGGTGTGCATCGAACATCTCGATCCGCACCCGGTCACCGAAATTCATAAACGGTGTGGCGGGCGAGCCGTTGGCGATGGTTTCGAGGCAGCGCCGCTCTGCAATGCAACACGATCCCTCCGCACTGCCCTTGTTCGAGACAGTGCCCGAACCGATGACGGTACCCGCGCCCAGAAACCGCGTCTTCGCGGCGTGGGCGATCAGTTGCGGAAATGAAAACGTCATGTCCACTCCCGCATTGGGCGCACCGAAACGATCGCCATTGAAGGTGACATGCAGCGGATGGTGCACCTTGCCGCCCACCCAGGCGTGCCCCAGCTCATCGGGCGTGACCGCAACGGGCGAAAAACTGGTTGCCGGTTTGCCCTGGAAAAAGCCGAAACCCTTGGCAAGTTCGGCAGGAATCAAATTGCGCAAGCTGACATCATTCACAAGCATCAAGAGCCGAATATGATCCAGCGCGGCCGATGGCGCTGTGCCCATTGGCACATCATCGGTGATGACCGCCACTTCCGCCTCAAAATCAATGCCCCAGGCCGTATCGGCGGCCAGAATGGGATCGCGCGGCCCCACAAAATTGTCGGAACCGCCCTGATATATCAGCGGGTCGGTCCAGAACGCGGGCGGCATCTCTGCCCCACGCGCCCGGCGCACCAGTTCCACATGGGTGACATAGGCCGAGCCATCCGCCCATTGATAGGCGCGCGGCAACGGCGCCGCACATTGGGCGGGATCGAAGGCCTGCGCACCATGCGCCTTACCGCCATTCAGATGGGCATAGATTTCCAGAAGATGCGGTTCGGCACGGGCCCAATCATCCAGCGCAGCCTGAAGCGTGGGCGCGATATCGGGCACCGGCACGCATTGCGAAAGATCGCGGGCAACCACCACCAGCAATCCGTCGCGGCCCTGTTTCAACGAGGCGAGCTTCATTTCGGCGACCAGCTTTCGGCATAGCCACGCCACTCCTCAGCTTCCGCCGCGGCGCCGAAATCCAGCGGATCGCGCGCATCGATCATCACCGCCACTTCATCGGTCATGGTTTTCGCGGCCCTGGCACCGGCGGCAAACGCCTTTGGATGCGGGCCATGGGTGAATCCGTTGGGGTGGAACGTCACCATGCCGGGCTTGATATTGTCGCGGCTGAAGAACTCACCCTGATGGTAGAAGATCACTTCGTCGTAATCGTCATTCGAATGGAAGAACGGTACCTTCAGCGCACCGGGATCGGATTCGATCGGCCGTGGCACAAAGGTGCAGACCACAAAGCGGTCGGAGACAAAGGTGGAATGAACCGATGGCGGAATGTGATAACGGTGGCTCATCACCGGGCGGATGTCGCGCCAGTTCAGCTTCACCGGCGCCAGCGTTCCCTTCCACCCCACCGCATCCAGCGGATTGAACGGATAGGTGATGGTGGAAAGCGCGCCGCGCCGCTTCACCGCCACGCGCCATTCCTGTTCGCCCTGCTGGGCACGGAAAGTGTCGTCCAGCTTCGGGGTTTCCAGCATCGCGGGATCGAAAATCGCATGCGGGCCCAGAAGCCCACGCTCCGGCAATTGAAAGGCGGCGTTGCTCGCCTCGATCATCAGCGCGGTTGTCGCCGAACCGGGCTCAAGCCGCCACATGGTGCCGCGCGGCAGTAGGATGTAATCGCCTTCGCGATAGGCGAGATGCCCGAAATCGCAATAAAGCGCGCCATCGCCGGCATGAATGAACAGCAACTCATCGCCATCGGCATTGCGCGCCAGCTTCGTCATCGCGCGCGGCAGGGACCAGATGCGCAGGCGCAGATGCGGGTTGGAGAGCAGCACCGGCGCGGCAAAGGGATCATCCCCTTCGCGCGCGGCCGCCATCGCATCGAAGGCACGCGGGCGCAGCGGCCCTTCAAACGCCACCCAACCGGTTGGCGGATGGGCGTGATAAAGATGGCTTGCCGGGCCATAAAACCCTTCGCGCCCGATTTCGCGCTCATAAGTTCCGGCCGGAAGATCGGCATGGGCCTGATGCGAGACCAAGCCTTCGATCCGCGGCAATTCAATGGCGTGGCGCGCGCTCATCCCTGCAGCACTCCGCGGCGGACCTGATCGGCCTCGATCGATTCGAACAGGGCGCGGAAATTGCCCTCGCCAAAACCTTCATTGCCCTTGCGCTGGATCACCTCGAAAAAGATCGGGCCGATCGCATTCTGGGTGAAAATCTGCAGCAGCAACCCCTGATCCGCGCCGCCGTCGATCAGAATGCGGTCGCGTTTCATCCGCTCCACATCCTCGCCATGGCCTTTCAGGCGATTGTCGATCCGTTCGTAATAGGTATCCGGCGTATCCTGAAAGCTGACGCCATTGCCGCGCAGGGTTTCGATGGATTTGTAGATGTCGCCGGTACCGAGTGCGATGTGCTGAATGCCCTCGCCGCGATAGAGGTGGAGATATTCCTCGATCTGCGATTTGTCGTCGGCGGATTCGTTGATCGGAATGCGGATGTTCCCATCCGGGCTCGTCATCGCGCGCGATTTGAGGCCGGTCAGCTTGCCTTCGATATCGAAATAGCGGATCTCGCGGAAATTGAAGAGTTTCTCGTAGAACCCGGCCCACTGATCCATATTGCCGCGATAGACGTTGTGCGTCACGTGATCGATGTAGCCGAGGCCCGCCCCTTCATGGGCAAAGCCTTTCGCCGGGTCGGTGGGCACGAAATCCACATCGTAAATCGAATGCTCCCCATAACGGTCGACGAGATAGATCACGCTGCCGCCGATCCCCTCGATCGCGGGGATGTTCAATTCCATCGGGCCGACAGTGTTGGCAAACGGCCTGGCGCCGCGCGCCAGAAGCGCCTTGTAAGCCGCCGCCGCATCATGCACGCGAAACGCCATCGCACACGCGCTCGGCCCATGGGCACGGGCAAAGCGGCTGCCGTGACTTTCCGGTTCCGCATTGACGATGAAGTTCACCTCACCCTGACGGTAAAGCGTCACTGCCTTGGCGCGATGGCGCGCCACGGCGCGAAATCCCATCTGCTCAAACAGAACATGCAGCGCGCCAACGTCGGGCGCAGTGTATTCCACAAACTCGAACCCATCGGTCCCGATCGGGTTTTCCCACAGTGCGGTCATGGCACGCTCCATTGATGAGGCGCTGGCCTTCAGGCTCTGCATCCTGAGAGATAGTTTCAAATGAAACTATCTTCACGTCAAGAGGGCTGACCCGGAAAATGGGGACCCATCAACTGGCCATGGGACTGCTGAGGCCTAGAAAACCGGCCAGAATCACGACAATGACGCCGAGTGCGATTTCCGCCGTCATGCTCCACACCAACGTTTGATCGGCTTCGGTATCGCCCTCCGCCATGCGCGGCACCAGCGACAGCCGGTTGGTCAACGCCAGCGCGATCATGAACGCCGCCAATACCAGCTTGAAACCCAGAAGCGTCAGCCAGGAATAGGAGGGCGCGCCCTCGGCCGGGAGCAGAATGATCATCGCATTGGCGATGCCGGCCACCACCAGCGCCGCCACGGCAAGGGTGCCCCACAATGAAAATGTGCGCAGCACGTGAAGGCGCCCGTCGCCGCCCTTGTCCCGCATCACGATGCGCAACAGAACGGCAAGGCCGCCGATCCAGAAACCCGCTGCCAGAAGGTGCACCGCATCCACCGCACCGCCCACTGCAATCGCGGCGGCGGCATGGCTGGTAACAGCCAGCGCAGCGAGCGAGAAACCGCCCACCGCCGCGCACCACGCCTGTACCGAGCGATGCCAGAGCAGAAGGATCGCCAGCAGACCCAGCAACAAGGCAAACTGCACCGCCGCCATATAACCGAAGCGCGTGTCGAACAGCACACGATGGGTGACGCCGGGTGTCAGCCGAAACAACCCTTCCCCGCTCATCGCAGCCGCCGTATGGAAAAACGCAAGCAGCGTCAGAACCAGCGCGGCGGCGACAAGCCCAAGCTGTTCGTTGCGCGTGAACACACCGGATGGCACCGCGCGCCCCTGCCGTTTGAGCAGCAGCGCGAATGCCCCACCGCCAAACAGCAGCATCAGGCAGAGAAAATGCGCGGCCTGGGCCAGCGCGTAGACCGCATTCACGGGGAAACCGTGAAACTGTAACCACCTTCGGAACGATGCGTATCGGTGGAAACCGCGTTCCACTTCACACGATAACGGCCGGGAGAAAGCGCGGGCAGTTTCAGTTTCATGATCTTGTCATGAACGGCAGGCTTTCCCACCGGTACGGATTTTCCATCTGCATCGGTCACGGCCACATTGCTGAAGGCAGGCTCCAGCCCTTCGCTGAAATGAAGCACAATCATTTCCGGCGCATGGGAGAGCACGGCATTTTCGGCCGGTGCGGCGCGCTCCAGATGGGCATGCGCAGAAGCCGCCGTCGCGGCGGAGAGCGCAATGCCGATGGCGGCAAGGGCTGGCAGAAACGCAGCTATTTTCATCGTGACCTCCGGCCGGACAGGCTGAGCCCAGAACGGTCACGAGATTAGGGGCGCCTTCACCCCGGTCAATGGCGCAGGTTCACGCACCCCCCAAGGAAAAGCGGGGCTTTCAATGCGGCCGCGCCACCGCGGCAATATGGCTTGCGGTCCGGCGGGCCGCCCAATGGCTGTTCTCCTGCCGGCGGAAATGCGGCGGGCGATCCTTCAAATATCGTGTCGCGAGCCACAGGCGCTTGAGATGACGCTTCTCCCCGGCCTCCGCGCTATCCTCATAGGCGGTGCGGCCATGCAGCACATGGTAATTGTTGATGAACTGCATCTCGCCCGGTTGCAGATCCATATAGACATTGTTGCGCGGATCACGCGCCATCGTACTGACCATGTCCAGCGCCTCCTCCGCCCTGGGCGACAGACGCGGGGCATCGGCATGGCGCTGGGAGGCGCGGATATAAGCCGGAATGAAGCGCACGAACAGCCGCCCGGCATGGGCGGTGAAAACCGGAAACTCATAGAACGGCTTTGTGCCGGCACGCTGCTCACCACGGAAATCGTAAGGCAGCGCCTCGTAAAGTGCGGCCACCAGATCGGGCCGCGTGGCCACCATCTCGTTATAAATCGCCACCACATTGGCAACACAGGAAAGCCCGCCCGTATGCGCCTTGCGCAAACACATCAGTCCGATCAGGTCGGCACCATCGGTATGATAGTCGAGTGCGATCTGCCCCAGCTCATTGCCGCGAAAGGTCGGATCGGTCAGCGCCTTGCCCTGATCGGTGACATCGCCCATCAGATGGCCCTTGGCATTCTGCGGCCACGGGTCGCCCAGATGAAGCCCGATGCCCCAATAGAGCATGGTCAGTTCATCATCGTCATAGCGCGCGGTATCCAGCGCCGAAATCCGCACGAAACCGCGCCCGTCGATCAATTCGCGTTCGATGGCGGAGAGCTTTTCGGCAAGACCATCGAGCGGAAAATCTTCCAGCCCGATGTCGAGCAGATCGCGCGACACGGTTTTGGCGTGGGCGAGTGCCGCATCCAGTTCGCGCCGATCCTCCGGCGAAAGCCGCACGGTCCAGCTTTCCGGATCGGCGACATCCTTCGCCTGCCAGGCGATATGGGTTTCAAGCCTTTCCGGTGCAACGCCGGTTGTCATTGCGTGCCTCCTTCAGGCCGGGCGCGTCTGCGGACCGCGCACCAGCTTGCCCGGCAGCGCGCCGGTCGCCACGCCATCGCGATAGATGACCTCACCCGACACGATGGTCGCATCATAGCCCGATGCACCTTGCAGCAGGCGCTTGCCGCCCGCCGGCAGATCGTAAGCCATGCTGGGTGCCTTGACCTGCAGCGCAGCGAAATCGATTACATTGACATCGGCCTTCATGCCCGGCGCCAGCACACCGCGATCATGCAGCCCAACAGCACGCGCGGTATCCGCCGTCTGCCGCTTGATCAGCCAGCCGATATCGAACTTGCCCTTGGCGCGATCACGCCCCCAATGGGTCAGCAGATAGGTCATGAAGCTGGCATCGGAAATGATGCCGACATGGGCACCGCCATCACCCAGCCCCATGACGCAATCGGGATGGGCAATCATCTCGCCACAGACATCCAGATTGTAGCGCGCATAATTGGCAAAAGGCATGAACAGGAAGCTGCGGCCCTCATCCTCCAGCAGCATGTCGTAAGCCAGTTCGACCGGGCTGATGCCGCGGCGCGCGGCAATGTTGGCCAACGCCTGCGATTGCGGCGGCTCATAATCCGGCGGATCGCCCAGCGGGAAAATCTGATCGAAGGCCATTACGCGGCGCGCCAGCGGGTGGGATTGCCGCGCATCGGTTTCCGCCATCATGCGGGCGCGGAATGCCGGATCGCGCATCGCGCTGAGCTTTTCCGCCAGCGGCTTGTCCTTGATCGCGGCAAAGGTTTCGTGCGCCGAGAATGGATTGAGCGTGCCCTGCAGCCCCAGCAGGATTCCGATCGGGCGCGGCGCGATTTGTGCGCGGATCGGCAGACCATCGCGCGATGCCGATTCAATATGATTCAGAATCGTGCGCCAGCCATCGGGATGGCTGTGGCCTTGCGCCAGCGACAGCGAAAGCGGCCGGCCGGTTTTCTCCACCAGACGGCGGATCATGCCGAACTCTGTATCCACATCCGGTGTGTTGAAATCGGAGATCAGTTCGATCACGCCGGAACCGGCATCGGCCAGCCCTTGCGCAATGCCCATCAACTCCGCCTCCGTCGCGCGCAGGCTCGGCGTCGGGTCGCCCTTCACCGTGCGGTGATTGAGCGTGCGCGAGGTGGAAAAGCCGATCGCACCGGCACGCATCGCCTCCGCGCTCAAGGCGCGCATTTCAGCGATGTCCTTTTCCGTCGCCGGTTCCAGGCGCGCGCCACGTTCGCCCATCACATAAACACGCAACGCGCCATGGGGAAGCTGCGCACAGATATCGATGTCATGCGGACGCGCCGCCACCGCATCGAGATAGTCCGCAAAACTGTGCCATGCCCAGCTCAGGCCTTCGTGCAGGGCAACACCGGGAATGTCTTCCACCCCTTCCATCAATTCGATCAGGCGGTCCTGATCGGAGGGGCGCACCGGTGCGAAGCCGACGCCGCAATTGCCCATGACGACCGTGGTCACACCATGCCAGCTTGACGGTGCCAGATGACTGTCCCAGGTCGATTGCCCGTCATAATGGGTATGAATATCGACGAAGCCCGGCGAAACGATTTTTCCGCGCGCATCCAGTTCTTCGCGGCCATGGCCCGGCACTGTGCCAACCGCCGCAATGCGGCCGTCTTTGATTGCGACATCACCCTGATAAAGCGCACCGCCGCGTCCATCGGCAATTTCCCCATCCCGGATGATCAGATCGAATTCCGCCGTCATTGCGAACCACCCTCACATTTTAATATCTCGAACGAAGACGGTTTTCCCCCTGTCACGGCTTGTCAAGCCCTGATCGGATTTGCGCAATCATGTTGCGCCAAGTGAAAATCGGGTAATAATTCCGATGGTGCCGATGTGCGGGTACCAAACGGCGGTGATACAGATCGGCTCCGCCGTCCATGCAAGCTGGGCTGGAGCGACATGGATGCCGGGTTGGTTTCAAAACATGCATTGGCGTGCGGATGACAATCGTCCATCCGTGATCGCGTCCATCCTGAAACCGCGGCCGCTGTGGTACCGAATGCTGCTTTTGCTGGTGATTATCGGCGCGGCGACCGCATTGCGATTTGCCACCGGCATCGTCACAAACGGCGCGCCATTTGCCTTTTATTTTCCGGCCGTCATGGCGGTCACGATCCTGTCGGGCTGGCGGATGGGCGCGGCCTCTCTCCTGCTCAGCATCGTGTGCGGAACTTTTCTGTTCCTGTTGCCGCCTTCCACCGCTGATTTTCCCACACCGGGGCAATGGGTCAGCATCGGCATCTTTACACTGGCCGCATCATTGCAGATCGCCATCGCGCAATGGCTGCGCAATGCATTGCGAGAGTTGGAGCGCAGCGAGAACCGTTACCGGCAATTGGCCAGCGCGACAGCGGGCGTGGTGTGGACCACCGATGCGGAAGGAAGGGTGCACGCACCCCAATCCGGCTGGACGGAACTGACCGGCGTGACCTGGCCCGGCTATCGCGATCACGCCTGGATCACAAGCATCCATGAAGACGATCGCGGCAAGGTGCTGCCCGATGTCGCCATGATCGCGGAGAACGGATTCCATCAGGCCGAATTCCGCATGTGGAATGCGAAGGACGACGACTGGCGCTGGTACACCGCGCGCACGGTGCCGATCCTGGATTCCCGCGGCCATGTGCGCGAATGGGTCACCACGATCACTGACATTCACGAGCGCAGGCTGGCACGCGAACAGCGCGAATTGCTGATCGGGGAGCTACGTCACCGCCTGAAAAACCTGTTCACTGTGATCGGCTCGCTGGCGCAAAGTTCACGGCCGCGCAATTCTCCGCAGGTTGACGGCTTCCTCCACAAATTCACCGGCCGTCTTCATGCGCTGAGTGGCGCGGCCGATCTTGCAATCGCAAGCGGCGTCAACCCCGATCTTCAGGCGGTGGCCCGCGCGACACTCGCCCCCTTTACGGAAGAAGAGTCCACCCGCTTGCGGATCGAAGGCCCGTCCGTACCGCTCTCGGCGGATACCGGCGGCTCGCTGGCGTTGGCCATTCACGAGCTTGCGACCAACGCCCTCAAATATGGCGCCTTGTCGGTGCCGGATGGGCGCGTTTCTCTAAGCTGGAGTTCTGAAATCGCCAGCGATGGCGAATGGGTTGAGATCGTGTGGACGGAACAGGGCGGCCCCACGCCCGAAAAACCGATCAAGCCGGGCTTCGGCACGCGGGTGATCAAATTCGCGCCGTCGCGCGAACGCGCGGGCGTGGTGACCATGGATTATGGGGAAACGGGGCTTTGCTGCCGCATCCGCTTCCTCAAAGCCACGCCGGACAGCGCCGAACCCACGGTGCTGGGCAAGTTCACAACCCGCTGATCGACCGGATCAGCCCAATCGCGCGATCGCCTGCACCACCTGTTCGGTCTTTTCCATCGTGACCATGTGGCCCGCCTCTGGAATGACGACCAGCTCCGAACCTGCAATCCCCTTGCGGAAGGCATGTGCATAGGCTGGCACGATCAACCTGTCGCCATCGCCCCAGATCAGAACCGTCTTGGCTTTGATGCGGTAGAGCCGGCCGGCAAGGCCGCGGTCGGGAATGGGAAACAGAATGCGCCCCGCCATGCCCAACTGGCGCGCATTGGTGACCAGAAAACCTTTCAGCCATTCCGGATCGTCCACCGCCATGCCCGCGGTGAGAAGGGCGGTGCCCTGCTCCACATTGTGGAACAGCAATTGCGGAAATTCGAACGGCAAAGTCGAAAACAGATCGGGAATCGGATGATCGTCCAGCCACAACCCCGCCGGACAGATCAGCGCCAGCCGTGAAATGTCATGCGGTGCAATGGCCGCCATCTCGGCCGCGATCATGCCGCCCATCGAATGCCCGGCCAGAACGGGATTCTTCAGGCCCAGCGCATCCACCACGTCCCAGCTATGCAGCGTGAAATCCAGCATATCGCGAATTTCCGGGCATTCTTCCGAATCGCCATAGCCGGGCAGAAGCGGCGCATAGACGTGGTATTTTTTCGCCAGCGCCGCGAGAAACGGATCGTTCGGCATGATGCCGCCCGCACCATGCAGAAACACGAGCGGCGTCCCTGAGCCGCCTTCGTAATAGCGAACGGGAACGCGCGGGGCTGCAATCGTTTTCAATTCCATCGTGTGCCCCCTTACCGGCCGCCGGCGGCGGCGAGTTCGCGTGCATCCGGCAGGCTTCCAGGCTTCGCCCGATTGCCGATCGGATGGCACCAGAAACGGCTGTCGTCCTTGTATTCCGGGAACATGTTGCGCAGTTTCGGCATCACCTTCTCTGCAAACAGCTTGGTGGAATACATGCACTTCTCCGCCGGCATATTGCCGACATGCATCAGGCAGAAAATATTGCCGACATGCAGACCCGTGATCAAATCCTCCATGCGCTGGCGCACGGTTTCGGGACTGCCGGCGATCACATGCCCGCCTTCCACCAGATCCTTCCAGGTCAATGTCGCGAAGCTGAAATTCGGCGCATATTGCGACAGTGCGCCGGACTGGATGGTCTTGATGGTGCGATAGCCCGGCGCATCCGCAAAGCCCGGATACACATGCAGGCAGCGGTTATAGAAATAGAGCACATGCTCTTCGTATAGACGCTGCGCTTCCTCATCCGTATCGGCGACGCAAATTGTCTGTGCAAAACCCGCGCGATAGGGCGATTTGTCGGGCGCCCCGCGCTCCTCCACACGCCGCCAATATCCGTCGAGCAGCGCCTTGGCCCGGATATAGCCGGTGAAGGAGAGGTAGGAATAGGAATAGGTGTTGTCGATGCAGAAATCGTAGGTCTCAACCGATCCGCCGCCTGGAATGTGAATGGGTGGGTTGGGCGCTTGAATCGGCCGCGGCCAGATATTGACGTGACGCAGCTTGTTGTAGCGGCCGTTAAAGGCAAACGGCTCGCGCTCATGCCAGGCCCGCATGATCAGATCATGCGCTTCGGCATATTTCTCGCGCGTCAGCGAGGGGATCTGCCCATAGCAGAAATTCGTATCCATCGAGGTGCCGACCGGAAAACCGGCCACCAGCCGCCCGCCGGACATGCAATCCAGCATCGCGAATTCTTCGGCCACCCGCACCGGCGGATTATAAAGCGCGATGGAATTGCCCAGCACGACAATGGCCGCATCTTTGGTGCGCCGCGTCAACGCCGCCGCGATCAGATTGGGCGACGGCATCAGGCCATAACCGTTCTGGTGATGCTCGTTGCAGCCAACACCATCGAACCCCAGCCCATCCGCATATTCCAGCAGATCGAGATAGGTGTTGTAGACCGCGTTGCTTTTGACGGGATCGAACAGCTTCTGGTCGATATCCACCCAGACGGAACGATTTTTCTCGCGGAAATCGTCCGGCAGATGCGGCCAGGGCATGAGATTGAACCAGGTGAACTTCATGGCGTCGCTCCCAATCTGAATATGTTTTCTGCGATCCTGATCAATTGTCAGCCGCTTGGCAATCGCTGACATGAACACGCGCATAGAAAAACCGCCCGGACAGCTTTGCCCGGGCGGCTCTCACATTCCATTCGGGGCGGCGAAAGGTTGCCCCCTCGCGCCGCGCCCGCTTGATCACAGGCGTTCGATAATCGTCACATTGGCAAGGCCGCCGCCTTCGCACATCGTCTGCAACCCATACTTCTTGTTGCGCTTTTTCAGGACGTTGATCAGCGTCGTCATCAGCTTGGTGCCGGTGCCGCCGAGCGGATGGCCGAGCGCGATGGCGCCGCCGTTCACGTTCAGTTTTTCCGGATCGGCGCCGGTCTGCTGCAGCCACGCTGTCGGCACGGAAGCAAACGCCTCGTTCACTTCATAGAGGTCGATGTCCTCGATCTTCATGCCGGCCTTTTTCAGGGCGCGCTGGGTCGCGGGGATCGGCGCTTCCAGCATGATGACGGGGTCGTGCCCGATTACGGTCATGTGCACGATGCGGGCGAGCGGCGCCACGCCCAATGCCTTCAGGCCCTTCTCGTTCACCACCATCACGCCCGACGCGCCATCGCAGATCTGGCTGGAGGTTGCGGCGGTCAACCGGCCATTTTCGGCCAGCAGCTTCACGCCCTTGATCCCGTCCAGGCTGACATCGAAACGGATGCCTTCATCGACGGTGTGCATTTCCTTGGCACCGTCCTTGGTGGTGATCTCAAGCGGGACGATCTCATCCTTGAACGCGCCGGCCTGGGTCGCGGCAATGGCTTTGCGGTGACTGTTGTAACCGAAGGCGTCCAGCTCATCGCGGCTCAGATTGTATTTCTTCGCGATCATTTCCGCGCCGACAAACTGGCTGAACTGAATGTTCGGATAACGCTCCTGCATATGCGGGCTCATATAGATGCCGAAGCCGTTCTTGGCCGGAAGCGATGCGGCCATGCCCATCGGCACGCGCGTCATGCTTTCCACACCGGCGGCGATCACCACATCCATCGAACCGCTCATCACGGCCTGCGCCGCGAAATGCAGCGCCTGCTGCGAAGACCCGCATTGCCGGTCCACGCTGGTGGCCGGAACGCTTTCGGGCAGTTTCGACGCCAGAACGGCGTTGCGGGCGATATTGACCGCCTGTTCGCCCGCCTGGCCGACACAGCCCATGATCACATCTTCGATCTGCGCCGGATCGACTTTGGTGCGATCGACCAGCGCGTTCAACACCTCACCCGCCATATCGGCGGGGTGCCAGCCGGCCAGACGGCCGCCCTTGCGGCCACCGGCCGTGCGGGCCGCGGCAACGATGTAAGCTTCTGACATTTCAGTCTCCTTTGAATTCTTCCGGGCGCGGAACTGCGCGCGAGAATGGCTCCATGCGGCAACTATGACACGTCGTCAGAGCCGTCACAAAGCGACAAATCTCCCGCCCCGGTTGCAGTGCGCACCCCAATCCGCTCAGTGCGCGGCGGCGGTGTCCATTTGCAGAAGTGTGCTGAAGACCCAGCCGGTGACGGCGGGTGTCTGGCCAGCCAACTCGATCTGCACCCATTTCCCCTCACGCACCAACACTGTGGCGCGCATGCCCGGCCGCAATGTCGTCAACAGCTTGCCGGTCGGTGATGGCGTGGCGCGCAGGTTGGCCGCTTTCAGAAGCGTGGCCATTTCTTTCACCGGCACGGGTGCAGGTGCTGGCGCTTCGACGGCAGCGGCGGCGGCATTCGCCGGTGGCGCTGGCCGTGGCGCCGGGCGCGCAGGCGCGAACAGGAAGAACAGCATCGCAACCAGCAGGGCAGCCCCGGCAATGCCACCCACCCACAACACCGGCAATTGCGGGCGCGGCATCTCCGTTTCGGGCTCACCCGTTGCTGGTCCGCTTGCGATGGCCGGCGCTGGCTGCGCGGGAGCGTCACGCCCCCCTTCCGCATTACGCGCCACCAGAATGTCCAGCGCGCTTTGACGCAAACGGTCCAGCGCCTCGCCCGCGGCGTCCTGCGCCTCGATCAGATCGACATCACGGGCCAGCGCATGCGCGCCTTCGGGCCGGAATGCAGCATGCGCCAGCGAAACAACGCTCTGCTCCGTTTGAACCGGAGTATCTGGTGCGGGCGCGGGTGTTGCCTGTTGCGCGGCGGCCGTCTCCCACTGGCGGCGCGCTTCCTCCTGCCATTCGGCCCGCGCTGCCGATAAACGCGCGGCCTCGGCGGAGTGCCACGCCTTTTCCGCTTTCGCGAGGGCCGCATCGGTTTTGCGCTGCCAGCGTTCATGCGCCTGTTCGGTGAATAGCCGCGCCTCCTCCAGTTCCCGCTCGCGTTGCGCCAGTGCGGCCTGCACGGCGGAGAGGTCGCGGCGCAACCGCCGCAGTTCGCTATCGCCCTGGCCGGATTGAACGCGAAGCTGCGCCTGCGCATAATTCTCTGCCGCTTCCTCGGCGCGGGCGTTGGCTTCCATCAGCGCGATTTCATGTTCCGCCAATGCGCTCTCAAGCGATGCGATACGCGCTTGCAATGCCGCCTGTCCGGCTTCGCGACCGGCACGATCGTCTTCGGCCGCCTGGGCCTGCCTTCCAGCCTCCAGCAACGCGGCTTCGGCCATTTCCGCGCGGGCAACCGCATCGGCGAGCGCCTGTGCATGCCCGGCCAGCATATCTTCCCGTTGCGCCAGCTTGCGCTGCAATTCATCATGCGCAGTAGACAGGGCTTGTGCGGAAGCGTGCTCGGTCTCAGCAGCCGCATGCGCCTGCTCCGCCTTCTCCGCACGCGCCAGCGCCGCCGTCAGCAATGCCGTCTGCGCCGCCAAATCCTTCTGCACGCGACGCAGTTCCTCATGCAGGTGCCCGTCCTGCGCCACCTCGCCCGCGGCATTCCCGGTTAGCGCGGCATCCTGCACCCGCGCCAATGCGGCCTCCGCATCATCCACACGGGCCACGGCATCGGCCAATTCCGCATCGCGTACCGACAGAAGTGCCTGCGTTTTGGCCAGATCTTCGCGCAGGCGGCGCATCTCCGCATCGCCCTGGCTGCGCGCCTTCTGCGCATCATCCCGGATTTTCGCAATCGCTGCTTCAGCCCGTGCCGCGTGCCCCTGCACATCTGCCAAACGGCGATCGCTCTCTGCCTGCCATTCCTCTTTCGCCGCGGCAAGCTGTGCACCGGCTTCTTCCCGCCACGCCGTTTCCGCTTTTTCTACATCCGCTTTCCAGCCTGCAAGCGCGGCATCGTATTTCGCGTCGCTTTCGCGCTGCCACGCAGCCTTGGCATCGGCCAGTTCGGCCGCCGACTGCGCCTGCCATCGCACCACGGCCTCCGCAGATGCCTGTTGCGCGGCGTCCAATTCGGCTTGCAGATGTTGTACGGCGATAGCAGCCGTCTTTTTCTCGGCGTCGATCGCGGCTTTGGCGGCGGCGGCATCGCGGGCGGCGGTCTCTCGCCACGCCGCTTCCGCAGCGGACAACCGCGTCGCCTCCGCGGATTTCCATGCGGCTTCTGCTTTGCCCAGCGCCGCTTCGGAAGCCCGTTTTCCCTCTGCCTGCGCCTCCACGATTGCTTTCTGCGCTGCCGCCAATTCCGCCTGCAGGCGCCGCACCTCCGCGGCTGTTTCGTCCTTCACTGCGCGGGTTTCCGCTTCGGCTTTGGCAAGCGCGGCTTCCACCGCCTGTTTCGCCTCTTTCCCGGCTGCCTTGTTCGCAGAATGCTGCTGCGCGATTTTGTTTTCGAGTTCGGCGCGCGCCTGCTCCGCCTCCTGCAACGCCGCCTTCACGCGGGCCGCGTCCGCATCGGCGCCAGCCTTTGCGGCCAGCGCGTCCTTCAGCGCCGCGTCACGGGCCGCAAGCTGCTCCTGCGCCACCGCCAATTGCTGCTGCAGGGGGATGAGCGCGGCCTGCGCATCCTTCGCATGAGCGGACTTTGCCGCTTTCGCCGCGGCTTCCAGCGCGTGCGCGGCCTCTGCACGCCATTTTGCTTCCGCATCCCGGATGCGCGCAGCCTCCTCCACTTTCCATTCTGCTTCGGCGGCGGCAAGCACTGCGTCCTGTTCGGACTGTGCTTCCTGTTCCCATGCCGCGCGCGCATCCAGCAGGCGCTTCTCCACCCGCTGCTCCAATGCGGCGAAGCGGTCATCCTCCTCCGCCTGTCTGGCGGCGCGGTCCTGCGCCAGTGCGGCATCGGCCAGCTTCTGCGCCGCCTTGCGTTCTTCGCGATGGCGGGTTTCGAGCGATTGCAGCGTGGCCCGCGCCTTGGCCAATTCGTCGCGCAGGTGCAGAAGTTCCGCACTGTCCGCCAGGTCGATAATGCTTGCGCCGTTGCGCGGCGCCTTTTCCGGCTGCAGCCCGATGCGGTTGTCGGCGGGCGATACCGGAATGTCGAGCACCGCAAGCGTGGAACCGTCGCCGCCATCAAGGCTGATGATGCGCACGGCAAGGCTGTGCGCACTCTCCAGGCTTTCGGGGAACAGATATTCGAGGTCTTCCAGCTCATCCAGCGTCAGCGAGAAGGAGCGGTCGCCATTGTTGCGGCCCTGCGACAGGCGCGCCTGATGCGGCAGACGCTCAACCCGGATCGAAAGCCGCCCCTTCTTCTTATAGGGCGCAACGGCCGGGCCAAGGTCGAAGGCAAGTGCGCGCAGCTCCGCCGCTTCTGCCAGCGCAGCCTTGGCGCCGCCGACGCGGTTACCCCGCGGCGCAGGCGGTTTCTTTGCATACCCGCTGACGCGTTGCGCCATTGCGCAATGCTCCCGTTCCGCCGCGCCGGCACGGCGTTAGAAAACCTTTCACCCGATCTTCATCCGGTGAAGTAAAACAATCGTTTTTTGGATCGATTGCAGTGAAACGAAGCTGCCGCGCCGTTACCGCAACGACCGGCATTTGTTTCAATTTGTAGGAATAGAGTTTCGCAACGCCGCGCGATCGCGAACCACGCAGCGAAATCCGATGTGCTGTGCGGCGGTGTCGATCATCTGCGGCTGGCGGGCGGCGGGGCGATAGCGCTGACAATAATTCGGCGCGCAGAGGAACGAGCCGCCTTTAACCACCTTGCGCGGAATCGCGACCCCCGGAAGCGCGGGATCGAAACTTCTGCGTTGCGCCTCCCCATCCGCCGCGGTGCAGCAGGATTTCGTTTTCACAAGGCCCGGCTCAGCAGAATACCAATCCGTGGTCCATTCCCAGACATTTCCCGCCATGTCGTAAAGGCCATAGCCATTGGGCGGAAAGGAGCCGACGGGTGAAGTGCCTTCGAACCCGTCCGCCACAAGATTTTCGTAGGGGAACTCCCCCTGCCAGGTGTTCGCCATATGGCGGCCGCCCGGCGTAAATTCGTCGCCCCAGGCAAATTCAGCACCGATAAGCCCGCCGCGCGCGGCATATTCCCATTCCGCTTCGTTGGGTAATTCCTTGCCGGCCCAGTGCGCATAGGCTTGCGCATCCTCGAACGCGACCGCCACCACAGGGTGATCCAGCCGCCCCTTGAAAACATTGTTCCTGCCGTCCGGGCGCCGCCAATGGGCACCCGGCTTATACACCCACCAGCCGGACCAGTCGTTCAGGCTCACCTTTGTTCGCGGCTTCCGGAAGACAAGCGCACCCGGTTTCAACGCGCGGGGTTCGACGCCGGGATATTGCGCCGGATCGAGCGGGCGTTCAGCAACCGTCACATACCCCGTCTCGCGCACGAACTGCGCAAACGCACGATTGGTGACGGGATGCGTATCGATCCAGAATTCCGCGATGTCGGCATCGCGCAGCGGTGCTTCTTCCGGATAATACCGTTCGGACCCCAGCCGGACGTGGCCGGATGGAATATGAATCATGCGGCGAAGGGGTTGGGCGGGACCAAGCATCGCATATTTACCAACGGGCACCACCATGATTGCAAGGCTGTGCCGCGCCGCAACAGCCTACGGTTTCAGGAAGGCCGCATCCATCGCAGTGGAAGCATCCAGCACCGTATCGCGCGATGAATTGCCAAGCTTGACGGCATAGGTTCCGGCACGGATGCGCCAACCATGGGCGGCCTCATCGAAATCGGCAAGCAGGCGGGGATCGACCGTCATCGTCACGCGGCGGCTTTCCCCCGGGGCGAGTGAAACCTTGTCAAAACCCAGCAGCCGCACCTCGTCCTGGCCTGCGGCGGACGCGAGATAAAGCTGGGGTGCGGCCATTCCCGCAACCTTTCCCGTGTTCCGCACCGTAAAGCTGACCTGCATCGTCTGGCCGCCCGCAATGCTCAGGCCGCCGTAATCGAAACTGGTGTAGGAAAGCCCGAAGCCGAATGGAAACAGCGGCGCAAGCTTCCGGGCCGCAACCCAGCGATAGCCGACATCGGCGCCTTCGACATTGTAGTTCACGTCGAAGCGTTGGCCCTGCGGCATGCGGATGCCCGGCAATTCCGGCCGCGGCAATTGATCGGGGCTTTTCGGAAAGGTGATGGGCAGATGGCCGGAAGGATTGGTTTTGCCGAACAGGATATTGGCAATCGCTTCGCCGCCGCGCTGCCCCGGATACCAGGCCTCGATCACCGCCGGTGTTTGGGCAAGCCATGGCATGGCGACGGCCCCGCCCGTCTGCAACACCACGATGGTCTTCGGATTGGCCGCGGCAATTGCGGCGATCAGCGCGTCCTGCCCGCTCGGCAATGTCATATCGGGAAGGTCGTCGCCTTCGATGCTCCACTGATTGGCGAAGACGATGACGACATCCGCCCATTTCGCCGCCGCCACGGCGGAGGAGATATAGCGGCCGTCATCGAATTTCACCTGCGCGGCAGGCGCCGCGGCACGAATGGCCTTCAGCGGCGACGACGGCGCAAAAACCATCTTGCGAAGCGGCGCCAGCATGCCTTCGCCACCCACGGGCACAACCGCCGCAGGTCCGCCCCTCGGGATCACTTGTGAAGAACCGGCACCGGACAGCACGCCGGCATCGGCATGGCCGCCGATCACCGCGATGCGGTTCGCCGTGGCGGCAAGCGGCAACAAGCCCTGATCGTTTTTCAGCAGCACGATGCCCTGTTCCGCCACGCGCAGCGCAACCTCACTGTCGGCCGCGTAGTCGATCGGCGATTTGACCGGCGGATGGTCGAACAATCCGGCAGCAAACATCGAGCGGAAGATCCGGCGCACCATGGCGGAAAGCCGGTCCTGCGAAATGGTTCCGGCGCTCAGCGCATCGCGCAGCGGCTTGTCGAAATAAGCCACCTTGTCCAGCGCATCGGCCGATTCCTGATCGAGGCCCTTCAGCGCGAAATCAACATCATGAACACCACCCCAGTCGGACATCACCCAGCCGGGGAAACCCCAATCGCCTTTGAGCACGCCGTTCAGCAGATGGTCGTTGCCGCAGGCATATTCGCCATTGACCAGATTGTAGGCACACATCACCGCGCCGGGCCTGCCCTGCTCGATCGCGATCTGGAATGCCAGCAGATCGGATTCGCGGGCCGCCGCCTCCCCGATCACCGAATTGGCCCAGTTGCGGTTGGTCTCCTGATCGTTCAGGGCGAAATGCTTGACGGTTGAAACGACGTGCTGTTCCTCGATCCCGCGGATGGACGCCCCGGCAAGCATGCCCGCCAGAAGCGGATCTTCGCCAAGATATTCGAAATTGCGCCCATTGCGCGGATCGCGCGCCAGATTGACACCACCTGCGAGCAGGACATTGAACCCCTTGCGCCAGGCTTCCTGCCCGATCATCGCGCCCCCGTCATGGGCAAGGGTCACGTCGAACGTGGCGGCGAGCGCAAGGCCGGAGGGCAGTGCGGTCGCGCTATCGCCCGGGCGGACATTGAACGGATTGGCGACGCCAAGACTGGCATCGGTTTCCTGCAACGCCGGAATGCCCAGCCGTTCGATGCCGGGCACGTAGCCCGCCGAGCCGAGCGCGCCCGGCGGCACCGTGGCGCCCAGGAACGGGATCGCCAGTTCACCGTGTACCAGCCGGATCTTCTCATCCTGCGTCAACGCCTGCACAAGCAGGCCGGCGCGCGCGTCTGCTGACAGCGCGGTGTCCATCCATGGCCGTGCAGCCTGCTCATCCGCACCGGATTGCTGTGCGGTGGAGGGCGATGCCGCCAGCAAACCCGCCGCCACGGCCATGATAAAGACACCGGCTTTCATGCCTGCATTCCCCTCAGAAGTTTGCCGTCAGCGATACCCCGATCCGGCGGCGTGCATCGGGCGGCAGAATTTGCACATAGCTGCCTGCGAACAGCCCGTTCGCACTGATAAAGCTGGCATAGCGCTGATCAAGCAGATTCTTCACATACAGGGACAATGTATAGCTGCCGTCCGTCGGCTCCAGCCCGATGGAGGCGTTCAGGATGCCATAGGCCTTCTGAACCGCATTCGGGTCCTGATTGGAATTGTAGAGAACGGAACTGGTGTGATGATAGGTCAGGTGAACAAAGCCGACCTTGTCGAACTGTTCGATCGGGAAATCATAATCGGCATTCAGGGTAAAGACGAATTTCGGCGCGTTGGACAGTGTTGCGCCCGCAAGATCCTGATGTGGTTTCGGCGTCGCAACACAGCCCTGTGCCGCCGTCTGTCCGGGATAGCAATTGGAAACATAATTCAGGAATGTCGCTTCGGTATAGGCGGCATTGCCGGAAAGTGTCAGGCCGGCAACCGGCTGTACCGTCACGTCGGCCTCGACACCGCGCGTGCGCAACGCGCCCGCATTCGCCAGCGTGAACAGCAATTGTGTGGGATCGAACGACTGCGCCTGGAAATCATCATACTTGGTCCAGAAGCCGGTCACGTTGGCAACGATGCGCCGATCCCAGAATTCGGAGCGCAGGCCCACCTCATAGGCGGTGGAGGTTTCGGGTTTCAGAACCGCATCGCCCGATGCGATCTGTGCCGCGCTGAGGTTGTTGAGCAGATTGACGGCCGCGCCCTTATAACCACTGGTAACAGTGAAATAGGCCATCACGTCCTTGGCAAGGTCGAATTGCGCGCCGACCTTGTAGGAGACATTGGAATCGTTCGCCTTGATGGGCGTGCGCGGCAGGATGCCCTGACCCTGAAAACCGACATTCGGGCCCGACGGGCCGTTAAGGCCGAGAACGGTCGTGCGTGCGAAGGCCGCGTCGAGATTCTCCGTCGTCCAGCGCAGCCCGCCGATGAGACGGAAATAATCCGTCACGCGATAGGTGGCCTGACCGAACAGCGAAAAACTCGAGGTCGAGATGGAACGGGCGACATCGCTGCCCATCTTGAACGGCTGCCCCAGCGTGCCGGTCTGGCGCGTGACGGAATCGAGCCATTGGCCAAAGAAATAGGCGCCGACCGTATACTGAAACGGATCGTCGTTGGTGGATTGCCAGCGCAGTTCCTGCGTGAACTGCGACTGGTCCTGAACGGCATTGTTGACGTCGACCAGCGGCAGGGGAGAAATATCGCCGTCATCGTTGTTGTCGTAATCGTGGAAGCCGCGATACGCGGTGATCGAGGTGATGGAGCTATCGCCCAGATCGTAATCTGCCTGCACAGACACGCCCCAGCTATGCTGCCGCAGAAAGGTCGGGCTGTCGTAATTGGCATCGAAATTATGGGGGCTGGCAACCACCGGCGCGATCACGGCCGCATAGAGCGGCGAAGCGGAGCGCGGCGTGAACTGGCAGCAGGTGTTGTTGATATCCTCATAATCCGCCGTCACTAGCACCTGCAGCCGGCTTGTCGGCGTGTAGAGGACGCGGCCGCGCAACGCCCATTGCTGGTCGTCATTGGCTTCGCCGCCATCGAAATAATTCGTGCCGGTGCCGTCGCGCCGGATGAAATAGCCCGACAGGCGCGCATCCACATTATCTGTCACTGCACCATTGGCCGATCCTTTGAGCTTGACCTCATTCAGCGAACCATAGCTGGCGCCCAGCATGAACGCCGGATCGGCGGTGGGCTTCTTGGTGATGATGTTCAGCACACCGGCAGACGAATTCTTGCCGAACAGGGTGCCTTGCGGCCCGCGCAGGATTTCCACCTGATCGATATCGACCAGATCGAAGATCGACATCGCCTGGCGGCCCAGCACCACGCCGTCGACCACGGTGCTGACGCTCGGCTCCACACCGTCACTGAAATTCTGCGTGCCGATGCCGCGAATGTTCAGGCCTTGCCCGCGGGAATTGGCGGAATCCGAAAAGGTGATGCTCGGCGAAAGCTGCTGCAACTCGGCGATGCCGTTGATGTTCGAGCGTTCGAGCGATTGACTGCTGATTGCCGATACCGACAACGGCACATCCTGCAACGGTTCGGCGCGCTTTTCGGCGGTGACGGTCACGGTTTCGATTTGTGCGGCCACCGGCGAGGCAAGCACGGCCGCCGCCGCGCCGGCCAAAAGTATCATGCGGATGTGGCGCGATGCCGAAGTCAGATGTTGCATGCCGTTCCCCTTCTTCCTGTCGATCTCGCTATGAATGATAGCGCTGTCAATTTTTCCGCCGACGCCCCGCGTTTGCAGGGCTCGCACGCTTCTAGTCCCGAAGATGTTCGTATTGCGCCCGCATTTTCTTGAAGACGGGCGGAATGTCCTTGTGTTTCAGCGGCGCGAATTCCTTCCGCGCCGCTTCGAAGCGCCGTTTCATGTCGGCAAGAACATCAGGCTGTTCCGCCGCCACACTGTAACTTTCGCTGGGGTCGCGCCGCAGATCGTAAAGTTCTTCATACCCCAGAAGCGCGAACGGCAGGCGCATGCCGCGGTAATAAGCGCTCGTGACATATTTGTAGGACTGCGTGCGAATTCCCACCACGTCCTCATTGTCGAACAGCACCAGTTCATCGTGCGGGGACGGCGCGCCATGGCGCAGCACATCGGTGATGTCGCGCCCGTCGATCGTCACATGCGCCGGCAGCGCTTTTCCGGCCAGGCTGCAAAAGGTCGGCAAAAGATCGATGCCCATCGCCATGGCATCGACCGTCTTGCCCGCGGGAATGAAACCCGGCTGCCGCGCGATGAACGGCACGTGGTAACCGCCATCGTAAGCACCACCGCCTTTTCGTTCGCGCAAGCCCCCGCTGGAGCCTTCAAACCACGGCCCGTTGTCGGAGGTGAAGATGACCAGCGTGTCCTTTTCCAACCCCAGATCCGCAAGTTTCTTCAGAAGGCGCCCGACGATGGAATCGATCTCGCGTACCACATCGCCATAAGGCCCCGCGCCGGACGTACCTTTGAACGGCGGATGCGGAAATTCGGGAAGATGCGGCGCGCTGAGCGCAAGTTCGACGAAAAAGGGGCGGTCGCGATTGGCTTCGATGAACGCTTCCGCATGTTCGTAGAACTGCTGCTGCAACATGGGATAATCGACATCGGATTTGACCACGGTGCCGGTTGCCGCATCGGCCGCATAAAGCGCCAGCGGTTTCATGTCATGGCTGTAAGGAATGCCGAAGAATTTATCGAAGCCGTGCTTCGTCGGCGGCCAATAGGGCCCGCGGTGGCCGAGATGCCATTTGCCGAACAGGCCTGTCGCATAATCGGGCTTGAGCGCATTCGCGATGGTCACTTCGGACAGCGGCAGGCCGCGATCGTCATCAACCATGATGACTTCGTAGCCGAGGCCGGTGCGAATAGGATAACGCCCGGTCAAAAGGCCCGCCCGCGACGGTGTGCACAGATTTGCGGCGGAATAGTAATTGGTCAGCGTCACACCTTCGCGCGCCATCTGATCGATGGCCGGTGTCGCGATATTGCGGGCACCATAGGTGCTGACATCGCCGAAGCCGAGGTCGTCACAAAGAATGACGACGATATTGGGCTTTCGCGCGGGCGTTCCTGCTTTCGCCGCGCCCGCAAGCGCCGCCAGGGCAAGGCTGCCCGCCCCCCACTGCAAGATGTCTCTGCGCCTGGGCATGCCCTTCCCCCGGATTCCCTGGGCTGCCAAAAGACAGCGTTGTCATCACTCCGGCCCTTTTACCCTCTCCCTCCATATCCCGCAAGTCATTCGTCGCTGCCGGATACAATTGTGAAAAGCCCCGGGGGCCGCCCCACCACGGCGCCCCGCCGCTGGCAGCGGCGTGCCATTGCAAAGCGGCCGTACGAATCCCTTGCGAGGGGAAACCATCTCCCAACCCTCGAAATCGATTTGCGCCGCATTGACGGCACAGCGTTTTCGCCGCTACTGAGGGGCCGTCCCCGCGTATCGTTGCGGCTGTCAGACGAAACTGAGGCAAGCGGGCGGAGATTCTCGGCCATGGTCAAATCGCCCCGCGCAAAGGGCCCGCGCACCGTCACCCGCGCCACGATCAACGATGTCGCGCGTGAGGCCAATGTCGCGATCAAGACGGTATCGCGCGTCCTGAACAATGAGGCCAATGTCAGGCCGGCAACGCGTGAGCGCGTCTTGCACGCCATCAAGGCCTTGAACTACAGCCCCAATCTGGCCGCGCGCGGTCTGGCCGGCAGCAAATCGTTTCTGATCGGCCTGCTCTACGACAATCCCAGCCCGCATTACATGAATGGCGTGCAGATTGGCGCGCTGGCACGCTGCCGGGCGGAAGGCTTTCACCTGCTGGTGGAAGTGTGCACGCCGGAAACCAAAAATGTGACGCAGCAGATTCTCACCATGATCGCACAAACCCGTGTGGATGGCGTAATTTTGACACCACCGGTTTCCGATAATGAGGCTGTTCTCGAAGCCCTTCGCCGCGACGGGATGCCGTATGTCGCGATTGCGCCGCCGAAACTGAGTGACGTACCCCTTTGTGTGCATATGGACGACCTGCGGGCCGCTTATGACATGACAACCTATCTGTTGAAGCTGGGGCACAGGCGGATCGGGTTCATCAAAGGTCACCCCCAGCACGGCGCCGCCAGCCTGCGCTATAACGGGTATCGCGAGGCGCTTTCGGATCACGGCATCAAATTCGAGCGCACACTGGTCAAACAGGGATATTTCTCATTCGAAAGCGGCGTCGATTGTGCGAATGCGATTCTACAGGGGTCCGCACTTCCGACCGCGATCTTCGCCGCCAATGACGACATGGCCGCCGGCGCAATGGCCGTCGCACATCAAAGGGGACTGTCGATTCCGGGCGACCTCTCGATTGCAGGCTTTGACGACACACCGGTGGCAAGCCTCACCTGGCCCGGCCTGACCACCATTCGCCAACCCATCGTGGAGATGGCGGCCGGCGCGGCCGACCTCCTTCTGGCTACGATCAAGGAACGCCATCATGCCGGCACGCCCGCGGTCGCATTGGCCAGGCGCTTTCAACATGAGATCGTCCTGCGCGCCTCGACCGCGGTACCACGCACCTAATTTTCAGGCTCACCCCCACCTGCCGCGAAGACTGTTTGTTGACAACGCTGTCACACATTGGAATATCCTCGCGAATGATCGGCCTGGTAGCGGACATCGGCGGCACACATGCGCGTTTTGCCCTGTGCGAAGGCACACGGGGCAAACGTCCCTGCCTGTCCGGCATTGCTGTTCTTGCCTGCGCCGATTACCCGTCCCTGGCCGATGCGCTCAGCGCCTATCTCGCGCCGTTGCCGGCCGCGCTCCGCCCGCGCCAGGCCGCACTTGCCATTGCCGGGCCGGTCAGCGGCGACCGGATTGTGGTGACCAATCACCCCTGGTCCTTTTCGCTCGCCGACACACGCACGGCACTGGGCCTGGAAACCCTGTCGGCACTCAACGATTGCACGGCGGTATCACGCGCGCTGCCATTCCTCGCACCTGCCGACGTTGCACCGCTCGGCGATTTCGACGCCGATCCCCGCCGGGTGGATGCGCAACGCATGGGCATCGTCGCGCCCGGCACCGGACTTGGTATCGGCGGCCTGCTGCGCAACGGAACGGCGGTATGGCCGCTGCCGTCCGAAGGCGGCCACGCCGGCTTCTCGCCCGGCGATCAAACGGAGATGGAGATTGCGCGCATCCTCTCCGGCCGGTTTGGGCACGTCTCCAACGAACGGCTGTTGTCGGGGCCGGGGCTGCGCAACATCTACGAAGCGCTTTGCGTTTTGCGCGGACATCAGAAGCAAGCCTTAAGCGCGGAGGAGATTGCCGCCCGCGCCATGGCCGAAAGCGATGTCATCTGCCGTGAGGCTCTGGACCGGTTCTGTGCCATCCTCGGCAGTGTGGCGGGCGATCTGGCATTGCTGCTGTTCGCCGATATCATCTTTGTCGGCGGCGGAATTGCGCCGCAGATGATCGGCTTTCTGCGCGCCAGCGCCTTTCGCGCGCGCTTTGAAGAGAAGGGAAGGCTGGCGCCAAGAATGGCGGCCATCCCGACACTTGCGATCACCTATCCGTATACCGGCCTTCTGGGGGCCGCCCTTCATCTGCTGGAATAAACCAACCACGTCAGGAAGAGACCCATGAACGGCGATACAGATTCCCTCCCCCGCCCGTTAACGGGTTCGGCCCGCATGATCTACCTGGCCACCTTCCTGTTCTTCGCCTGGGGATTTGCCACCGTCCTGATCGACACGCTGATCCCGAAACTCAAAAGCCTTTTTGCGCTGAGCTACACCGAAGTCATGCTCACGCAGTTCTGTTTTTTCCTGGGCTATTTCGTGTTCTCCCTGCCTGCCGCGCAAATCGTTGCGCGCCTTGGCTATATCCGCGCCATCGTTCTGGGGTTGGGGGTGATGGCTGCCGGGTGCCTGTTGTTTTCACCCGCTGCGGCGCTCGGCCTTTATCCGGGCTTTCTGTTCGCGCTTTTCGTCATGGCGGCCGGCATCACCATGCTGCAGGTCGCCGCCAACCCCTTCATCGCCGTCCTCGGGCCGGAGCATAGCGCGTCCAGCCGGCTGACGCTGGCACAAGCCTTCAATTCGCTGGGCACAACCATTGGCCCGCTGGTGGGCGCCTGGCTCATCCTGGGCACGGGCACGGCGGCACTGGCACCGGGCCTCAGCCCCGCCGCGCTGGCGGCGATCCGCAAGGCCCAAGCGTACAATCTGCAGCTTCCATTCCTCGGCATTGCCGCGACCCTTGCGGTTGTGGCGCTCATCTTCTGGATCAGACGGAACGCCGTGCATCGCCCGGCGGAGGAACTGAACGCAGAACAAACCACGCGCCTGCGTCTGCGCGAACACCCGCGCCTCCTGCTCGGCGCGGTTTCCATCTTCGTCTATGTCGGTGCGGAGGTCTCGATCGGCAGCCTGATGGTGAACTATCTGATGCAGCCAACCGTGCTGGGGATTTCTGCGATGAACGCGGGCCGGCTGATCAGCCTTTACTGGGGCGGTGCGATGATCGGGCGCTTTATCGGATCGGCCGTTCTGCGCCGGCTTCCGCCCGGCACGGTTCTGGCTGCCTGTGCCGTGGGCGCCGCCATTCTGGCCGCGGCATCGTCATCGACATCCGGAACGATTGCAGCGGTCACGATCATCGCGGTCGGGCTGTGCAATTCGATCATGTTTCCGACCATTTTCACCATCGCGCTCGAGGGGCTGGGCGTGAACACACCAAAGGGTTCCGGCATTCTGTGCATGGCGATCGTGGGCGGCGCCATTATCCCGGTGATCACCGGTTCGGCGGCGGACGCATTCGGCCTGTCGCTGGCGCTGCTGGTTCCGGCCGTGTGTTATCTCTGGATCGCGACTTACGGCATTCTGGCATGGCGCGGCCTGCGCGCGGTTCCGCAATCGGGCGGCCGCTAATTCCGCGCTGCCCGCACCACCACCGCCTGGGCGAACGTGCCTGCTGCCGTCAAATTCGCTCTATGCAAGCAATTGGATTCTTGGTGGACCAACCGGGGCCAAACTGGGCACTGGGTTTTGACCATCTCGCCACGGTAGTGTACGGCTGATCTACCGTCATGGGGATCAGTCTTATGGTCGACGACCAAATTGCCGAAATCGGAATTGATCCCGATGGTCAATTGTATGTGCGCCCAAAAATAAGCACGTTCCCTCACATCTATAGAGCTGCGATGAAGGTTGGTTGGGATCCTCTGCGCGGTGTTCTATTCAGCCCCAAGCCGAGCGAATGGTCGTATCGAGACTGGTTCAGACCAATTATAACGGCAGTCGCCAGTGAATATGGCGTTCGGCTCCGAGTTGGTCCCGGAACCATTTGGTCAAATATTCCCGTTGAGCTTCGGAAACAAATTGAAACAGACCAAGCTTCGGCATCTTCAGCAGGCTAAACTGTAAGCGGCCCGACGGCGCGGTCGGAATGCGATGTACATTCCAGCGATGGTGAGTGATGAAGGACTCGAACCTTCGACCCACCGATTAGGAGTCGGCAACTGATTTGATCGGCGAGCAGATCGTAGCTGCGATCGGAAATTATGAGCACCACAACCTGGGTTCAGGACTTACTAAATGTGTTGTGGATCGGTCGGGGGATTGATTCATTGGAAGCGCTGAGAGGCACTTCGATGAGTGATCTATTTTGACTTTCTCAGGCGCAGATGCGCCGGATTGAGCCGTATTGTCCGTTGTCGCACGGGTTGATGATCGACGCCACCCATCTCAAAGCGCATCGCACGGCGGCCAGCCCTTCCTATCAGCACGACAGAACCCCGCATCACGGATCAATCGACTTTCAAAAGTTGTTTTCCGAAATTCTCGCCACCAAAAAGACGCATCAGCGTGCGCGGGGCATTCTCGAAACCGTGCTGAATGTCTTCCCTATAGCGAACACGGCCGTCCTCGATCCAGTTTACGATACGCGCACGCGCCCAGGAAAATTCGCTTTGATAGTCCAGGACGATAAAGCCCGACATCGTCGCGCGCTTGAAGATCAGGTTGAAATAGTTTTCCGGGCCCGCCGGCATCTGTCCCAATTCGTAGCGCGAAATACCGCCGCAAATCACCACACGCGCGTGCATGGCAAGTTCACCCAGCAGGCCGTTCAGAATTTTACCGCCGACATTGTCCCACAATACATCGATGCCGCTGGGTGCAAGCTCGCGCACGCGCTCACGCACATCTTCCGCTTTGTAGTCGATCGCCGCATCGAAGCCGAGTTCATCGACCAGCCATTGGCACTTGTTCCGCCCGCCTGCGATGCCGATTACCCGACAGCCGGTAATTTTTCCAATCTGCCCAACAACGGATCCCGTAGCACCGGCGGCACCCGTAACCACCAGCGTATCGCCTGCGAAGGGCTTCCCGATTTTGCTAAGACCAAAGAACGCCGTCATACCGGTGGTGCCGAGAACACCAAGATTCGCGGTCAATGGAGTGTTGTTATCAATTTTCTGCACGTCTGAAGCTGGTGCTGTGGGGAAGGTTTGCCAGCCGGTGCGGCCCACAACCTTGTCCCCCGGTACAAGCGCAGGCGCATTGGACGCGATCACCTCACCAATCGCGGAGCCGCGCATCACCTCTCCCAATTCCGTGGGCGCGACATAGCCGCCAACATTTTCCATCCACCCCTTTTGTGCCGGGTCGAAGCCGAGATAGAGCGTGCGCAGCAGAACCTCGCCCGGCCCCGGTTCGCGCACCGCATTCTCCGCCCGTGCAAAATCCGCATCTCTCAGCGGACGGCCATTGGGCCGGCCCGCGATCAGCCATTGGCGGTTGACTGTCGTCATCGTTGGTCTGTCCTCTGTATAATCTTTGCGGGCGGACGCTAGCCGCCGCCATCCACATTGATCTTCTGGCCATTGGCATAGGTGTTCGCGTTGGACACCAGAAACGTCACCACGGCTGCAACATCGTCCGGGGTGCTGACATGGCCGAACGGCCATCGCGCATCGAGATCGGAAATCGCGCTTGCCCCCATGGCCGCTTTGGCCAGACGTTCGCCCATATCTGTCACGGTGAGGCTCGGCGCCACAATGTTGGTACGAATACCATATTGGCGCTCTTCCTTCGCCAGCGTCAGTGCCAGTGCTTCCATCGCCGCTTTGGCCATATTGTAAGGCGCGCCATTGGCGGCCATGCGCAATGTCGCCACACTGGAAATCATGACGATGTCGCCGCACCCGCGTGTGCGCATTTGCGGCACGACCAGTTTGCTTAAATAATGTGGTGCGAAGGCATGAACGCGCATGACCCGCTCCAGTTCGGACGGGTCAGTATCGGCGACAGCAAGGCCGCGACTGGCAATACCGGCATTGTTGATAAGAATGTCGATCTGGCCGAAATCGCGAACGACATCGGCCACCATCGCCACATCCTCATCCCAATTCTCGACCGAGGCCTGATAAACCCGCGCCTTGCGCCCAAGTTTTTGTACGGAAGCGGCGGTTTCGGCCGCAGCCCCATCATCACGGCGATAATTGATGGCGATGTCGGCACCCGCTTCAGCCAGAGCGATCGCGATGGCCCGCCCGATGCCGCGGCTTGCCCCCGTTACCAGCGCAACGCGGCCTTCCAGCGATATCTTCATCTAGATGCGGCCATCCATATAGGCATCGAGCGTTAGATGCTGCCGCCGGATACGCATTTCGGAATAGCGGCCGAGCTGAACCATATTCGTCCCGCTTGCCTCCAGCCCTTCCTGCACATAGGGAAGGTTTCCCCAGTCCTGCTCGACAACTGCGCCCAGACCGCCCAGTTCCGGTGCACTCGACCAGGGCTCATTCTCACCAAGAAAGCGCAGCTTCGCGCTCTCCGGGCGTGGCCCGTTTTCAGGTGCCTGGCGCAGAATACGGATTTCCATGATCGTTGAATCATGGGATTTTCCATCCGGCAGCCAGCGATAAACAAGACCCGGTATAAAACCGCCCCAGACGGAGAAATTGGGGAACACATTGTAGACGAGAGAGTCGCCGAGTTCGGCGTCAGAGGCATTGGAGTGATCGCGGCCGGTCTCCGCTTCCAGTGCCTTGCGCATCAGGTCGGCAACATAGGCACGGGCCGTGGACCCCGGCGGGACTTTGGTGCTGGCGCGATTGACCATCAGGCTTCCGCGCCCGCCGCCCGCCAGCATCGCTTCGGCAATCTCATCCTGCGTATAGACGCGATCCGTCACGAAGGGACTCTGATAGCCGCGCGCACTGATATGGCGCGTAACATGATCGCTGAAAACGTCATACTGCGCGTTGGCATCGGTGACGAACGGCATGATCTGCGGGTGCGTCGTAATGGCGTGATGGCTTTCCATAAACGCCTCGGCACACGCCATCCAGTTCGCTTTCACCCGCTTTTGAACATGCGCAGACATATAGCGATCCTCGGGGCGCCAACGCTCGAAATGGCGCGGAATAACGCCCAATGTGCTTTCCAGCGGCTTTGCATTCGGATCGAAATTGACAAATACAAAACCACCCCATGTACCGACCTTGGCCTCCGGCAGGCGCATCTTTTCAGCCGGACACTGGGGGAAATCCCACGCCATCGGATTTTCAAGGAAGGTTCCATCGTTCTTCCAGACAAAGCCATGGAAGGCACATTTGAACTGTTCCTTGCAACCGTCATGGGTGACAAGCTTGCGGCCACGATGCAGGCACGAATTGTAGAGCGCCTTGATCTCGTTCTCCGCCGCGCGCACGATGATGAGGGATTTACCGACCACGTTGTAAACGTGAAAGTCGCCGACATTCGGAATCTCTTCTTCCCGGCAGGCCATCTGCCAGGTGCGCATCCAGACCTTCTCGATCTGTGCCTTGAAGAATTCGGGGCTGATATAATGTTCGATCGGTATTGCACCGGTGCCGAGATCCGGTTCGGAGCGCTCGCGCAGAACGGCTGGCGGTGTACGCGTGTCGGCATCCAGAATCTGCTGATAGTCAATTGCGTCGCAATAAGGCGGTTTGAATTGGGGCTGGCTCATTGGTTTCCCTCGCATATGGTGCGCGGCCATCCAGAACATCCGCATCGCCATAGTTTTTGACTAACTTGTAAAAAAGTAAAACCAACGCGCCGCTATAGCAAGGCCCAAGATGCGCAAATAGTCGCGCAATCACGGGACTTCTTCACTCCGCTGAAGGCAGAAACGTGCAGCAGACAGCAACGCGCGAGCGCGCGGAGGCGCAATCACTTACACGCGCGCAGCGAGACCGGCAAAATCTAGCTCGCCGCTTCGATGTGGCCGCTCAGCATCGCGTTCACGTCCGATACCTTTTCCAGATGCGGCATATGGCCCGCGCCATCCAGAAGTTCGACACGGCCGGGCAATCCCGTGGCGTGCGCAGCGGGTATAATACAATCCTCTTTGCCCCAGATGGTCAGCAGCGGCACACGTAACGTGGCGAGTGTTTCGCGCAGATCGCCGTGCTGCACGAAATCGGGAAAATTTGCAGCTACAATCCGGCGCAACGCATCCTCTGCGCCGTCGAGGCGTTTGAACTTCAGCAAATCTTCGGCCATCTCTGCCGTCACCAGGCCCTTATCGGCAAACAGCAATTCCAGCACTTTTTGAAGGTCGCGCCGCCGTTTCGCCTGGAGAAAACCCTCTATATAGGCGCGAGAGATTTCATGCCCCAGCCCCGCTGAGCAAATAAGCGTCAATGATAAGGCACGTGCGGGTTCGGCCGATGCGATCGCCATCGCCACAGCACCGCCCAGCGAATGCCCGACGAGATGCGCGCTGCCGAGGTCGAGTGCGTCCATCGCTGCGATCACAGTGGTTGCCAGAGACGCAACACTGCCGTCTGCGACATTTTTCGAGGAACCGCCATGACCGGGAAGATCGACTGAGATGGTGCGGTGGCCGGAAGAAAGTGCGGGTTGATTGAACATCCAATTGTTCAAATCACCCCCAAAGCCGTGCAGGAAAAGAACAGGGGCATCCCCCTCCCCCATCGCCAGATAACGCACACGCTCACCGGCCGCATCCACCATCTGCGGTTCGGCATGCCCGGCAGCCGCACTTTGCTGCCGCTCTTCAACTTCCGCGGCAGTTTTCGCGACAAACGCCTCGATGGCCTCTTCGGAAGCTTCGGCATCGTCGATAACGGCAATCAGGTGACCGCATGGCAGCGTATCACCCAGTTTCCCCAGGACGCGGCGCACAACGCCCGTATCGTTGGCCTCCAGCGTATTGGTGATTTTGGGGGTTTCGATATCGACCAATGCATCACCGGCCGCGACCCGCGCGCCCGCCTCGACATACCAATGGACGAGTTGCCCCTCCTCCATTGCAAGGCCCCATTTGGGGACAGTAACGCCGAAAAGGGCCATAACATCATGCTTTCTGTTGAACCGCGCCGCGGGCGGGGTCGCTCAGGACGGCGCGGACAGCGGCTTCGATCCTGGCGGCGGACGGCACATACAGGTCTTCGAGCGCAGGCGAGAACGGCACTGGCGTGTGCGGTGCCGTTACGCTTCTGACCGGTGCACGCAACGAATAAAATCCCTTCTCCGCCACAAGGGCTGCGATGTCGCTGGCTATGCTGCAGCGCGGGTTGTCCTCACTCACCACAACCAGACGACCGGTACGCTCCACACTTTCGAGAATGGAGGCTTCATCGAGCGGCGAAGTCGTGCGGGGGTCGATGACCTCGACAGAAATGCCATCCCTGGCAAGTTTCTCGGCCACGGCTTTGCAACGCGGCACCATGGCGGAAAAGGCTACGATCGTAACATCGTCACCGTCGCACACGAATTCGGCCTCACCGAATGGAATGGCGTAGGCATCATCGGGAACGTCGGCCTCGGCATCGTAGAGCGTCTTGTGCTCCAGAAAGATCACCGGATCATCATCGCGGATCGCCTGAATGAGCAGGCCCTTGGCGTCATAGGCATTCGACGGCATCACCACTTTCAGGCCCGGAACATGGGTGAAAATGGAATCCAGCATCTGGCTGTGCTGTGCGGCCGCCCGAAGGCCGGCGCCCGCCATCGCGCGCACCACCAGCGGCGTGCGGGCATGGCCGCCGAACATATAACGGAATTTGGCTGCCTGATTGAATATCTGGTCGAAGCAGACGCCGAGAAAATCGACAAACATCAATTCCACGACGGGCCTGAGCCCGGTGGCCGCGGCACCCGCCGCCATCCCGATGAACCCGGCTTCGGTGATCGGCGTATCGATCACGCGTTCCGCACCGAACTCCTTGATCAGCCCTTTGGTCACGCCGAGTACGCCGCCATAGGCATCGATCTCGCCCGAGCCGCCATGCCCGCCCGCCAGATCTTCGCCAATCAGGACGACACGCGGATCACGCTGCATTTCCTGGCGCAACGCTTCGTTGATCGCTTGACGATAGCTTTTCTTCGGCATGCCCCGCCCCCTATGCCGCTGCTTCAATATTGGACATAGACATCACGCTCGAGTTCGGCGGGCGATGGCCATGGCGCGCCGGAAGCCGCGGCGACGGCTTCTTCTATTTCCTGCTCCACTTCGCGATCGACGGCGTCGAGCTGTGCCGCTTCCAGCAGCGCGGCTGCAACAGTCCGGGCACGAAATTTTCCGATCGGATCATTTTCCCGTGCCGCCTTGATCTCGTCCTTGGAGCGGTAGAGCTGCGGATCGCCCACGAAATGGCCATAAAAGCGTGGGCAATGGGTCTCGATCGCAGTCGGGCCACCACCGGTACGGGCGCGCTCCGCCGCGTCGCGCATAGCTTCGGAGACCGCAAAGAAATCCGTTCCATCGACGGTGACCGCCGGCATTCCGAATGCGGCAGCGCGCGAGGCCAGATCCTTTGCGCCGCAATGATAGGAAACCCCGGTGCCTTCGCCGTAGCCATTATTTTCCAGCACAAAAATAGCCGGAAGCTTGAGGACGACCGCGAGATTCATCGCCTCGAACGTGGTGCCCTGATTGGCCCCGCCGTCACCGGTGAAGGACACCGCCAGCTTGCCGCTCTTCAGTGTCTTCGCCGTTAGCGCCGCACCGATCACCAGCGGTGGATTGCCACCCACAATGGCATTGGCGCCCAGCATGCCTTTGGAAAGATCGGCGATGTGCATGGAACCGCCTTTGCCGCGGCAAAGCCCGCCTTCCTTGCCGAAGATTTCGACCATCATGCCTTTGACGTCGCAACCCTTGGCGATGCAGTGACCGTGGCCGCGGTGGGTCGAGCCGATCCAGTCATCGTCGCCGAGTTCCAGGCAGATGCCGACGCCGGATGCCTCCTGGCCCGCATAAAGGTGAACGAAACCCGGCACATTACCGTTGGAGAATTCGATATTGACGCGATCTTCAAAGGCGCGGATGCGGACCATCCGGCGATAGGCGTCGAGCAACTGTTCCCGGGTGAACTGCATGCTTCCTACCACTTCGATTTTCCCAGGGTCCGGCTGGTTATCTTATCGGACCTCGTTTTCTTTACAAAATTGCCAAAAAGTATGTCAAGCCGCCTTCCGGCCGGCAGCAGACATAACAAGTATAATTACGCAACAGCCCGCGCCGACTGCATCTTCTGGGTTCCGCAAAAATCTACAACCATGCCAAAAATGATTGACGCCCGCCGGACAATGCGGGAAGCTCCTGCCGCGAATTCCGGATAACCCCGCGCGGGTGGCGGACGCGAGGGAGGTTCGACATGCCTGATGAGACATCGTCCTCGCCCGTCGGCTGGCATGTCTGGTACATCATCGCCGTCCTTGCGCTTGCCAATGTGCTTTCCAGCGTCGACCGCTTTCTGTTGAACCTTCTGGTTGAACCGATCAAAGCCGACCTTTCGATTTCCGACACGCAGATCGCAACGCTGCAGGGTGTAGCCTTCGTCCTCTTCTACGCAACGCTCGGCCTTCCCATTGGGCGGCTGGTCGACAATACCTCACGGCGCTCGATCCTTGCCGCCGGCATCGCGGTATGGAGCGTCATGACAGCGATGTGCGGCCTGGCGCGCGGCTATCTGGGCCTTTTCCTCTGCCGTGTCGGTGTCGGCGCGGGCGAAGCCACGCTCTACCCATCCTGCTATTCGATGATTCCGGATCTCATCCCCAGGCATATGATCGCGCGCGCCACCAGCATTTTCGTGATGGGCTCGTTCATCGGCGCGGGATTGGCGCTCATCGCCGGGGGCACCGTCATCGGTTTGATCGGGAAGGCCGGTGTGCTGCATCTGCCCTTTCTGGGCGATACTGCGGCATGGCGGGTCACCTTCTTGCTTGTGGCCGTGCCCGGACTGCTGGTTTCGCTGCTTATCATGTTGACGGTGCGTGAACCGGCCAGGCGGGCGGCACAGGACGGTGAAACGGTAGCCAGCAAGGCAACGTTGACTGAAGTGTTCCGATTCATTCTTGCGAACCGGCGGGTCCTGCTCGGCATTTTCGCCGGGTTCAGCGCGCTGACCTTGTTCGGCTATGGCATGCAGGCGTGGACACCCACGTTCCTGATCCGCACCTATGGCTGGAGCACGTCGCAGGTCGGCCTGATTTACGGCACCATCATGCTTGTTTTCGGGCCGGCCGGCGCATTGGCCGCCGGCGCCTGCGCCGATTTTCTGGCCGCCAGAGGCTACAAGGACGCGAGCCTTCGCACCGCGCTGATCGGCTGCATCTGCATGATTCCATTTGCCGTTGCCGCACCGCTGGCCCCCACACCGGCCATCGCATTGTGTTTGCTTGCCCCGCTCAGCTTCTTTGCCAGTTCACCCTACCCGCTGGCCGGAACCGCCATTCAGATGATCGCACCCAATCGGATGCGCGGGCAACTAACCGCGATGTTCCTGTTCGTGATCAATCTCGTTGGCCTAGGCTTTGGGCCACTGCTGATCGGCGTGCTCACCGATTACGTCTTCGCCAATGAGAGCCAACTTCACTATTCGCTGGTGGGTGTGGCCATTGCCACGCTGCCCTTGGCCGCCGCCCTTCTTGCGACAACGCTGCGCCCCTTGCGGACATTCTTCACCACGATGAGCGCGTCGGGCACACCCACACCGCTCACGACATGACCCTCAGGAGAAATGGATATGGATCTCGGCCTTAAAGGCAAGCGTGCGCTCGTCACCGGATCGACCCGCGGCATCGGGCGCGCCATCGCCAGCGCGCTGCTGGACGAAGGTGCGGCTGTGGCCATCTGCGGCCGCGATACCGCAGGTGTGGAGCAGGCGATAAAATCGCTGGGCGAAAAAGGCAAAGTCGTAGGTGCGTCCGTGGATGTCGCCAATGGCGACGCACTCCGCACCTGGATCGCGGATTCCGCAGCAGCGCTGGGTGGGCTCGATATCGTCGTCTCCAACGTCAGTGCCGGCGGCGGCGGGCGCACAAGCATCGAAGCATGGCGGCAGAATTTCGAGGTCGACATGCTGGGCACGGTCCACACGGTGGAAGCGGCACGTCCCTTCCTGGAAAAATCAGGTGAAGGCGCCATCACAATCATCAGCAGCACCGCAGCCGTCGAAGCCTTTCGCGTACCGCAACCGTATAATGTGATGAAAGCAGGCCTCATCAACTACGCCAAGAACCTCAGCATCATGCTGGCGCCGAAGCAGATCCGCGTAAATACGATATGTCCCGGCCCGATTTATTTCAAAGGCGGTGCGTGGGAAAATATCAAAACCAACATGCCTGCAGTCTATGAAGGGGCGCTCAGTCAGATCGCACTCGGCCGCATGGGAACGGCAGAGGACGTGGCGGCGGCAACCCTCTATCTCTCAAGCCCGGTGGCCGGATACGTGACCGGAGCCAATCTCATTCTCGATGGCGGCTTCACAAAACGGGTGAATTTCTGACGATGGTGGCCACTGAGGCGCCGGTGGCTGTGGTGACCGGCGCTGCCGAAGGTATCGGGAATGCCATCGCCCGCCGTCTGGCCCAGGGCGGGATGCACGTCGTCCTTGCCGACATTCAGGATCACAAGGGTGAAATGGCTGCGCGCGAAATCGGCGGCACCTACACCCATTGCAATGTCGCGCAGGAAAACGACTGGAACGCGCTTGCGGACGATCTCACCGCCCGCTTCGGGCGGCTGGACGTTCTGGTCAACAATGCAGGCATCAACCCGGCACCGCAGGATTTTGCGGATTATCCGCTATCGGCCTGGCGCAGTATGTTTGAAGTCAATCTCGACAGTGTCTTTCTCGGCTGCCGGATGGCGATGCGTGCAATGCGCAAGGGTGGCGCAATCGTCAATATTGCATCTGCCGCGGCGCGCAAGCCGGTTGGTGATATGGCTGGGTATTGCGCCAGCAAGGCCGCCGTGTGCATGTTGACGAAGGCGGTTGCGCTTTATTGCGGCCAGCACAAATTGAACATCCGGTGCAACGCGGTTCTGCCCGGCTCCGTGGAAACGCCCCTTGTAGACCGGCTGCGCGATGCCGCACCGGATCCGGACGGCGCACGCAAAGCTGCGGCCGCGCGCCACCCCATTGGTTTCGTGGGTGCCCCGTCCGACATTGCCGGCATGGTGCATTTTCTGATTTCGACGGAGGCGCGGTTCATTACCGGCGCCGAGTTCTGTGTCGATGGCGGATTGACATTGTGAGGAATGCGACATGAGCGGGCCCGTGCCGGCCGATTATCCCAAACGCAAAGTCGGCTATCTGGTGGTCGGTGGCGAAGGCCACGACATGGACTATGTCCGGCTGGAGCTGTTGCAGATGCTGGCGTGTCACGCGCATCTCAGGATTGTTGTGGCCGCAAATTATGAAGACATGGAAGGCATTGAGAATGCCGAATTTCTCATTTCCTACACCAGCAACGTCGCCCCCTCCCCCGCCGTGGAAGAAGCGCTGCACGCCTTTGTTGCAGGTGGCAAGCGCTGGCTCGCGCTGCATGCAACCAACGCGCTCTACAAATTTACTCCGGAAGGCGTCGGCCCGCGCCAGGATGCGCCCCTTTTCATGGCCACACTCGGAAGCCAGTTCGTCGCCCACCCACCGATCAAGCCATTTCGCGTAGAAATTGATGATGCAGACCACCCGCTGGTATGCGGCATCGCAGCGTTCGAGGCCAGGGACGAACTCTATCTTTCGCGCATGACGGGAGCACCGCACGTCATTCTGTCAACGCGATTTACCGGCGAGGCACCAGGCTTCATCGACCGGGAATGGACCGACGACACGCCACGGCCAATCCTCTATCTGCACGAAGTCGGTATGGGGGAGGTTCTGTTCTTCGCGCTGGGCCACGCCCGCGGCCATTACGACGCACCGCATCGTACGCCCTATTATCCAAATGTCGAACGCGGTTCGTGGGACGTTCCGGAATATCGCGAAATTCTGCGCCGTTCGCTCGATTGGGTTTCTGCTTCGCATAGGCAGTAACCATAGAGGAGGTATCTCATGCCACCCGCCCCCCGCAAATGCCCGATGGATTTCGATCCAAAGGCACGGGATTTCATGAACGATCCGTTCGATTTCTACACTTGCCTGCGGGCCGACGCGCCGGTTTTTGCAGATCCCCGCTCCGGCATCACATACGTGGCGAATTATGCGCTGGCAGAGCAGGTTTTCCGCAATCACGCGCTGTTCTCCAGTGCCATTGACCGTCCAGCGTTGCGCGACGGCGGTACATTCCCTGCACTCGCCGAAATCAAGGCACAAGACTGGCCCAGTGCATGCACCATCACACAGAACGACGACGTACCAAGCCATGATATGTTCCGCGCGACAGTCTCCCATTTCTTCCTGCCCAAAAATCTCACCGCCATCGAACCATTCATCCGTGCACGGACCGATACACTTCTGGAAACCATGGCGGCGAAAGGAACGACCGAGTTCGTTGCCGATTTTGCAGTACCGTTGCCGATTTCGGTGATCGGGCGCTATCTCGGGCTCGACGGGTACAGCTACACCAAACTGAAACAATGGTCTGATGCATTCGCCGACGAACTGGGCTTGCTGGCGAGTGATGAACGCGCACTCGAAGCGGCGAAACTCACGCTCGAATGCAACGCGGCCATTCTGGCCACTGCCGGACAACGGCAGGCGGCGCCGTGTTCCGACATCATTTCACACTTGGCGACGCTGCGTTTGCCGGACGGGCGGCCTCTAACGGACCCCGAACTGCTCTCGATTGTCCGGCAATTGCTGGTAGCAGGAAACGAAACCACGACCAATACACTTACGGCTGGTATTCTGCGCCTGGCGCGGGAGCCCGCATTGCTTCACCGGCTTCAGGAAAAGCCGGAGCAGATTTCCAGTTTCGTGGAGGAGACGCTGCGCCTGGAAACACCGGTTCAGGGTCAATTCCGCCGGGCTATGGCGGATACGGTGCTGGGCGGAATACCAATCGCGAAGGGGACATTGCTGCATGTCCGGCTTGCCTCCGCAAATCGTGACGAGGCCATATTCGGTGTCGATTCCAGCCGCTTGAAACTCGGCGAGCGGCCTCTCCGGCCCCATCTGGCGTTCGGCCTCGGCCTCCATTTCTGCCTGGGGGCGATGTTGGCACGGCTGGAGCTGAAGATCGCCTTTCTGGCAATCGTCAAACGCTTTCGCGCCATCGAACTTGCCGAGCCCGGCGCCCCTGCGCATTATCACACGCACTTCTATCATCGTGGTCTGAAGGCACTGCACCTCACGCTGGCCGGCAACACTTTGACAGCCCTGCCAGAACCGTTAGTTTCGTGAGGCATTGCAGATTCGTGAGCTTCCATTGAGACGATCCCGGGCACGGCGAGAATTGCCGGATCTTACCAAGATCACCTTGCGGCTCCCCGACCCCACCAGGATAGAGGAAGGCGAACTCTCGAAGAGCACCCATACCCGCAAACGCATCATGGATTCCGCAGTCAATTGCCTGGCCGAGACGGGCTATGCGGGGACCACGACCACGACCGTCGCGGAACGTGCCGAGCTTACACGCACCGCGATGCTTTACCACTTTCCATCGCGTATGCAGCTGATCGAGGCCGTGATCTATTACGTTCTGCGGGAGCGGCTGCAGCTTTACATTGATGAAGTCAAAACGATCAAATCGGACGATTGGTCTACGATCGTCGATGTCGCCTGGGGTCAGTTGCAGACCAATCTGTTCCGCGCCTTTTCGGAGTTGCTGATGGCGGCGCGCACAGACCCCGATCTTCAGGCCATCTTTGGCCCTGCGCTGGCCGAGTATGACCGCGGGCGCCGGGAGGTCGCGCTGGCGACCTATCCGGAAGGCTATATCGATTCACCCTGGTTTAACCTGCGCCGCGACGTTTTCCGTTTTCTTCTTGAGGGCCTGGCCCTGCAGGGCGGTCTTTCTTACAGCGCGGAAAAGCGCAAAGACGACATTCTGGGATTTTTGAAGGCGCTCGCCTCCCGCAAGGAAGGCGAAACCCTGATGAATGTTGTCGTCAGCCCTCCGCGGCGCGGCAAACCCGGCACAAAATAAACGGATAGCCGCAGATTGGCGGCGCAGGTTTCAGCCCGAATTCCGATCATCCAGGAAGAGAGCCAGGGCAACCCATTCCAGCAATCGCGTTATCCGGATTGATCTGGTCTGGGTCACCTGGCTGCCCTCTTTCGCAGGCAATACGCCGCCGGCGGTTAAAAGTGCCGGCTCACCTGCAGCGTGATCGTGCGCGGCAGGCCGAGCGAGCCGGAAACCTGACCACGTGGCCCCAGCGGTTTGTCACCGCCGACCACGGCATAAACCGTGTCGGTCAGATTGCGCCCGATCACCGCAAATTCCCACAGCTCATTGGATACGCGCGCACTGAAATCCCAGGTCGCGAAGCCATCCTGCCATCCGAAGGGGGAATTCGTCGTCGTGACGTTGTACTTCGTGCTGAAACGCACATCTGTCGTCAGCGAGAGCACATATTCATCCGTCAGCGGATAATTGTATGTCGCCCCCACACTGCCGGACCAGTCCGGTGCACGGGCCAGTGGCTGCCCGGCGAGGTTCTGCACGCCAGCGACACACCCCTCGGCCGCTGTTTCCCCCGTAAAGCACTGTGCCCCCGGGAAACTGTCGTAACGGGCATGGTTGTACCCGACCGAGGCGCGCAACATCAATTCGCGCAGGGCTTGATAGCCAAGGTTGATCTCAACACCGTCAACCGCCGCGCTGCCGGCATTGGTAGTGAAGTACGAAGCCGTTGGTACGTCATAGGCCGTCAGTTGCAGCCCTTTGAAGATGTAGTGATACGCGGTGATGTCGCCGGTCAGATCGCCATTCATCTCGGCGAATTTCAGACCCACTTCGCCGCCGCGAACCGTTTCCTGATCGAATTGCTGATTTTCCACGGTCGCCTTGCTGGAATACCGCGTTGGTGTTGACCAGCCACCGGATTTGAACCCGGTCTTGTAGGCCGCATACAACATGGTATTGGCGGTCGGATGCCAGCTTATTGTGGCCTGGGGGGAGACGTTATGCTCGACAATATTGCCGATAAGGCGCTGCCCAGGTGGCAGATAGCTCGTTTGAAACGACTTGAATATGAAGGTATTGCCGCTATCGCCGTATTTTTCTTCCAGCGTGTAACGGGCGCCGCCGGCGAGTTCGAGATTATCGGCGATTTTCCAGTTTAATTCGGCAAATCCCGAATATGTTGCGCCGGAATAGAAATCCTCGGCACTGGAGAAATTCGTTTGCCCCGTTACCGGGTCCGGCCCGAGATAGCCGATGCTTCCGCTCTGTTCGAAGCGGCGATCATCGTGCTGATAAAAGAAACCCGCCGTGAAATTGAGCGGGAAATCGAACGACGACGATAGCCGCACTTCCTGCGTCCACGTTTTGTTGTAATCGTCGTTCTGACCGGACGCGATCGAGAACGCCGTATAGTCGTAGTTGGAGAACTGGCGTTCGGCCATATTATAATAGCCCGTAACGGAGGTCAGCGTCAGGCTATCCGTCAGATGATAGTTCATGGTCAGCGATGACAGATAGGTCCGCACATCCATGAACGGCACACCGCCATGCGATCCGGGATACAAGGCGGCAACTTCTGCCGGAATCGTACCCATGGAATTGGTTCTCTTGTCAGGCGAGCAGGAGCCATAAGGATCAAGAAGATAGCGACGCGATCCAAGGTCAAGGCTCATCGGCCCTGCCTGCCCCGGGCCGCACGATAGCATGACGCTCGTCATGCTGGGGCCATTGTCATGATAGTTTGCGCCAAGAAACTTGAAGTTTGCGTCAAACCGGTCGTTAGGCGTGTAGACCAGTGTGAAACGGCCCGTCAGTTCCTTGCTTCCCGGGTACTCACTTTTTGGAGCACCGGGCAAAGTGATGCCAGCAGCAGCCAGGTTCACGGGTAGCAAAGTTGGATCGGTAATGGGCCCACCCACATTCTTGACGTAGCCACCGGTCATATCACTGCCGCGCAGGGCGATGCGCGCCGCCAGCCCATCCGCCAGCGGCACGGAAACGGCGCCCTCCAGCATATACTGGCTGGCCGTGGTCTCGTATCCCGCCCGCACATAGCCCTCGAATTGATCGCCAGGATTGACGCTGTTGAGCGAAATGACCCCGGCAGGACTGTTCTTGCCGAAGTAGAGTGCTTGCGGTCCCTTCAGGACTTCGACCGATTGCTGATCGAACACGCCCTGATTGATGACGCGGCCGCGGCTGACCGGAACGCCATCGATATTGACGGTGACTTCCTGTTCAATGCCTGCGTCCACCGATGACGATCCGATACCGCGCATCGTGATGATGGCACCGTTGCCGGAGGCAGCAGATTCCACGCTGACCTGCGGAAGCTGGTTGACGATACTGGTCAAATTTGTGGTGGCGTAGCGCTCCAGGGCTTCCTGCGTCATTGCATTTGCGGAGACGGGAACATCGATCAACCGCTCGCTGCGCTTGCGTGCATCCTGCCCATATGCTTGCGTGGCGCAGACAGCGACACAGGTCCCCAGAAGAACGCCTCGTAGCCTCATAAAACTCCCCTGCATGTGTTATCGGCGGCCGGTCCGGCCACAGTTCTGTTCCTGTGGGCGCCATCTTTTTGTCATAACAGTACAATTGTCAAGCTCACTCGCGCATCACCAGTTTGCCGATAAAACGCTTCTTTCCGACCACTGCGCTTGAGTATCGAGGTCTGAACACACCTATCTGACATTAATGTCTATGGCGATAATATTGCTCACACAGGCTCATTTCTCGATACTTCCCGAGCACCGTTGCGGGGCGGCACGCTCAAATTTTCCCGCCGCAACAATCGCTCCGCGGCTTGATCTCCGAGAAACGCATCGTTCTTTGCTTTTTGACATATCTGTAGTATCTGTGCCTTAGGCGCAACATTGGGAGGTTGACGTGAACGCCCGCCTGATCCCGCTCGGCGATAATAATCTTCCGCCGGAGGCCGCGGAAATCGTAAGCCGCTGGCCTTACAACCTTCATCGCGTCCTCGCGCACAACCCGCAAACGCTCGCAAGCTGGCTTCAATTCGGCGAGCACGTTCTGCGCAACAATTCGTTACCCGAACGCGAGCGCGAAATCGTTATCCTGCGCGTGGCATGGAACTGGCAAAGCGATTACGAATGGGGGCTCCACGTCCGGCTTGCGCGCTCGATCGGTATGAGCGAGGCCGATATCCGGGCGGTAACACACGGCGCAACCAGCGATCATTGGTCAAAGACCGAGGCCGCCCTGATTTCCGCCGTCGATGATATCCACGCACACAACCCCATCGGCGATGACGTATGGAAAATTCTTGCATCATACTACTCACCAAAGCAGCTCATCGATCTTGTCATGACGGTGGGTGAGTTCGCGCTGGTGGCTATGATCCTTTCCTCGTTTCAGATCGAAAAAGAAAACATTCCCGGTCTGGAAACACTCGAATCCTTCCGGTGACCTCATGCTGAACCGGCGCTGGATCCTGTCGGCAAGGCCACGCGGGCGCCCCACAACCGAACACCTGCATCTCGTTGAGGATAGGTTGCGCCCGTTGACGAACGATGAGCTGCTACTGAAAAACCTGTACATCTCGCTTGACCCGGCCACGCGCAAGCGCATGGACGAAGCGGATGGTTATCTCCCCGCAATCCCACTGGGAGGCACACCAACAACCACGGTACTGGCAGAGGTGATCGAGAGCCGGCATCCGGATTTCCGTGCCGGTGAAATCGTCACAAGTTTCGGGGGATGGGCGGAATACAGCATCGTCAGTCCGGATGTCATGACCGCCCGCATCACGGCAACCCCGGATATTCCCCTGACCTATCACCTGAGCATGCTGGGCATTACGGGCCTGACGGCCTATTTTGGACTGCTCGACTGCGGACGGCCGAGACCCCGCGAGACGGTACTTGTCAGCGCGGCTGCGGGCGCTGTCGGCTCTTTGGTTGGGCAGATCGCCAAACTTCATGGCTGCAGAACCGTTGGGATTGCAGGAACGGAAACGAAATGCCGGCGGCTGATTACCGAGTTCGGCTTCGACGACGCCATCCTGTACCGGGAACTTGATACGGCCGGCCTCGCGGCCCGAATACATCAATGCTGCCCGCAGGGTGTCGATATCCATTTTGAAAACGTCGGCGGCACGCTCCTCGACGCTGCACTTCTGACCATCAATCCCGGCGCCCGCATCGTTCTGTGCGGACTGATTGCGGGCTACAACACACAAACGTCGCCGGGATGCCAAAACCTTTGGCAAGTCATTGCGCGCTCTGCCTCCATTCAGGGCTTTCTGGTGAAGGATTATCTGCACCGCCGGGAAGAGGCGCTAGCATCTCTACGCCGCTGGCTTTCCGAAGGTCATTTGAAAGTTCGCGAGCATGTGGAAACTGGCATCGAGATTGTGCCGGCGGCTTTTGCCAAACTGTTTGACGGCAGCAATGACGGCAAACTCATGATCAAAATGGCTTCTGAACCTTTCGACAGGTTGAATACCTAAAGATGTATAGCAAAACTCTACCGAACGCCGCATCGACATGATCGACAGAATAGGGACAGCCACGTCTGAAGCGACACGCCCGCTCGCCAATATTGTTAGCGCGAGCGTCCGGGTGGCTTGGTCAAGTGCAGCTTTTTGATCAGGTCTTGCGGACCGAACGGTGCCCTGATTTTGGTGCCGTTATCGAAATACACATAAACATCGCGAGCTTTGCGGCGGCGGGACAGTGCTGCCGATGCCGTGGTGATGGCGCTCCTCACCGGCCAGATCCGCGGCGACATCATCACCGTGCCGCCGCTGCTGAAGAAGCGTTTTGCCGATCTACGCGACACCGCGGTGACCTATCTGTATGAGGCCACCGGCGGCGACATCGGCAGGTGGTCACCATCACTGGGCATTCGCTGAAGACAGCGCATGAGATCATCAACAAGCACTACTTCGTGCGCCAGGCCAAGCTGGCGATCGAAGCCGGCCAGAAATACGACGCGCTGCTGGCGCGCCTGAATATCGGTGGATGAGTTGCCAGGCGAAACCCTGCCGCGTTCATCCTGGCCGGCTGGCCACGTAATCCACATGAGCAATCCGCTGCGCGCTGACGAAGTGGTATCGCTGGCGCGCTGCGATTGCGGCTGGGAAAACGCGGTTCCGTGGGGTGCGCACCACACCGCGCAGGACGCCGCTTGCGAGGCCCATTGGCGGAACATTGAACGGTGCAAAAGTCTCACGTGAGACTTCCGAAGTCTCACAAACTAGAACATCTGTTCTCAAATTTTGTGCTAAGTGATTGATTTCATGGTGGGTGATGAAGGACTCGAACCTTCGACCCGCTGATTAAGAGTCAGCTGCTCTACCGCCTGAGCTAATCACCCGATTTGTCCGCCCGCCTGTCGGAAAGGCGGGCCGGCCAGACATCCCGCGGGAAGCGGCCAACCGGCAGCCTTGCGGGAAGGCCGGGCCTATAGCAGAGCCCTGCGCCCCTTGTCCAGAAACCAGAGCGCAATCGGAAAAGTGGGCACCGTCAGCGACGCTGCCGCGACCGGCTTCCGATAAATTGCGCGACAAAACAAAGAACTGGCGCGCAATCGTGCTTCCATTGAAGCCGATTTTGCTCAGGACGGGAATCCGCCCGGGGGCTCAGATCAACCCGGCCGAACGCAGCGGAATTTCCACCTGCCTGTGGACATGCACGCTCATCAAAAGGCCGAATCCGAACATCACCGTCATCATCGCGCTGCCGCCATAGGAGACCAGCGGCATCGGAATGCCCACCACCGGAATCAGGCCCATCACCATCAGTCCGTTGATCATGATGTAGAAGAAGAAATTGAGCGTCACCCCCATCGCCACCAGCCGCCCGAACTGGCTGCGCGAGGCCATGGCGATGCGAATGCCGTACACGATGATCAGCCCGAACAGGATCAGAAGCGCGATGCTGCCGGCAAAGCCGAATTCCTCGCCCAGCGTGGTGAAGATGAAATCGGTTTCCTTCTCGGGCAGGAAATTGAGCCGGCTTTGCGTGCCCTGCAAAAACCCCTTGCCGGAAAACCCGCCGGAGCCGATGGCGATCTTGGCCTGGGTGATGTTCCAGCCCGCGCCCAGCGCATCGCTGGAGGGATCGAGGAAGGTCAGCACCCGCTGGCGCTGATAATCGTGCATGAACTCCCACGCCACCGGAATGGAGGCCGCCACCGCGCCCAGCGCGGGCACGATCCACCGCCACGAAAGCCCGGCCAGGAACAGCAGGCTGCAACCATCCGCCACCAGAATGATCGCGGTGCCCAGATTGGGCTGCAACAACACCAGCACGGCCGGGGCCGCGATCATCACCAGCGGGACAAGAAGTTTCACCGGCCGCGAAATATCCTCCACTGTCAGCCCGTGCAGATAGCGCGCCAGCGCCAGCACCAGCGAAATCTTCATCAGTTCGGAAGGCTGGATCTGCAATGGCCCGAGGTCGATCCAGCGCTGCGCCCCAAGGCCGACATGGCCCATCGACTGCACCACCAGAAGCAGCAGAAACGCCACCCCATAGGCCGGATAGGCAAGCCCCATCCAGACCCGGATGTCGATCATCGCGGCCGCGACCAAAATCAGAAGGCCCGCGGCAAAGCGTACGATCTGCGGCCCCGCCCAGGGCCGCAAATGACCGCCCGCGATCGAATAGAGCATCGCGAAACCGGCACACGCCGCCAGCGTGATCAGGATGATCAGGCCCCAATCGACCTCCAGCAGTTTCTCGCTGAGGGTCAATGGCCGTCTGGCTGCGATGTTGGGTGTTGCGTTCACGGCTGCTAACCCCGGCCTGTCGTGTTGGCGGCGGCCGTCACCGGATAGGCCGGCGGAATCCGCAACGGATCTTTCTTCTGCGTGTAGAGCAGGATGTCGCGCGCCATCTGCACCTGCGGGTGGGCGGCCACCGCGCCATGCTCCACCAGAATCGCGCAGGCGTAGCGCGGCTTTTCCACCGGCGCATAGGCAATGAACAGCGCATGATCACGCAGGCGCCAGGGCAGATGCTCGTTCTTCATCACCCCGGTTGCGCGTTCGGCCTTGGTGATGCGGCGCACCTGTGCGGTACCGGTCTTGCCCGCCATTTCAAAACCCGCCTCGTTGATGCGCCAGGCATAGGCGGTGCCGCCCGGCTCATTGGTCACGCCATCCATGCCGGACCGGACGGCGGCCAGCGCATCGTCCGAGAACGGCAACCGCGGCGCGGCCCGGTGCGGCCGTGCATGGGCGCCGACCGAATGAACCAGCCGCGGGCTCACCGCCCGCCCGCTCGCGATGCGCGCGGTCAACATGCACAATTGCAGCGGCGTCAACAGCACATAACCCTGGCCGATGCCGGCGATCAGCGTTTCGCCCTGCTGCCATGCTGCATGCAGTGTTTTCCGCTTCCATTCCCGGCCGGGAATGACACCGGCGCGTTCGCCCGGAAGCTCGATCCCTGTCACCTTGCCCAGGCCGAGCGCATGCGCCGTCTGCTCCAGCTTGTCGATGCCGACGCGGCGCGCGGTCTCATAGAAGAACACATCGCAGGAATGTTTCAGCGCGCCGCGCAGATCCAGTGTGCCGTGCCCGCCCCGTTTCCAGCAATGAAACTGATGATTGCCGAAGGTATAAACACCGGAGCAGAATACGGTATAGCCTGGCACCGCCACACCGGCGTCCAGCGCCGCCAGCGCCGTCACCGGCTTGAAGGTCGATCCGGGCGGATAGGTGCCCGACAGCACCTTGTTCAACAGCGGCTTGTGATCGTTGTCGGTCAGCGCATTCCATTCCGCGGTGGAAATGCCGACATTGAACAGATTGGGATCGAATCCGGGTGACGACACCAGCGCGATGACATCGCCGGTTTCCACATCCATCACCGCACAGGCCGCACTTTCGCCGCCCAGGCGCTCGGCTGCGAATTTCTGCACATCCTGATCGATGGTGAGATAGACATCCTGCCCCGGCGTGCCGGGATCGCGGCTCAATTCGCGGATCACGCGGCCATAGGCGTTCACTTCCACACGGCTGACACCGGCCTGCCCGCGTATCTCCTCGTCAAATTCCTTCTCGATGCCGCGTTTGCCGACACGGAAATCCGGCAGGCTCAACAACGGATCGTTGCCGTTCTTGCGGTCTTCTTCGCTGACCGCGGCGACGTAGCCCACGATATGGGACAGCTCATCGGCAAAAGGATAGGCGCGGGTCTCGCCGACGTCGAGCTGCACACCCGGCAGGTACGGCAGATTGAGGCTCAGGCGCGAAAACGCCTCCCAGTTCAGATTCTCCACCACCGTAATCGGAACAAAGGGCTTGTTCTGCGCAATCTCACGCAGGATTTTCTTGCGCCGTGCATCGCTGATCTCGATCAGCCGCCCGATCGCATCAAGCGATTCACTGATGCCGCCGGTCGCCTGCTCCGCCGTCAGCAGCACGCGGTAATTGCGCCGGTCATTGGCCAGTTCGACCGCGAAACGATCGAGAATCCGCCCCCGTGCCGGTGCCAGCAGGCGTTCGTTGATGCGGTTCTCCTCGGCCTCGGTCATGAACTGATCGAAATCGAGAATCTGCAATTGATAGAGCCGGCCCGCCAGTACGGCGAAAATCCCCGTCATGCCGCCCGCGGCCAGCAAGGTGCGGCGCGAGAAGGTCGCGTAACGGCTTTTGTCCTTGCGGTCGAACAGCGGCATCAGGGCTGCACTCTCAGCGGTCCGACAAAACGGCGATGGACGGCACCCAGAACCATCGCGGCCGGAACATAAAGCAGGATCGACAGCACAAGGCTGAGCAGGATCGGTTCCGCCGCCGGCAAATGCCAGAAATAGATGGCGCCCAGGAAATAGGCCGCCACACTGACCACCAGTGCCGCCAGCCCGAAACCCAGAACCGCGGCCGGCCCCGACAACCCTGCAAACGCATCACGCCTGCGATCGAGCAGAGCATAGGCCGCAATGAAAGCACCGGTCCACACGCCGATCGGCGCACCGGAGAGGAAATCCTGCACCAGCCCGATGGTGAAGGCCGCGCCCGGCGGCATCAGGTCCGGCCGTACCAGGCACCAGAAATAAAGCGGCATCAGCGCAAGTAGCGGCGGCGGTAGAAAGCCCAGCGTGAACGACACCGGCAGATTGGCGATCACGGCCGCGGCAATGCCGCAGAAAAAAGGAATGCTTGCTGCGATCATGCCGCCAGCCATGGCACTTGCCCGGTCCATCGCGCCAGCCCTTTATTCGCCAGCCATTATCCGGCGGCGCGCCCCGCCCCGGCCTGTCCGCGATCCGGCACGGCGGGCGCGACGGGCGCGGCCTGTCCGGCCGGCGGCGGCACCGGTTGCGCATCCGTTTGCGCCGGTGGCTGCATGGTTTCGACCTGTGCGGGCATCGGGCCGGGATCGGGAATATCGTCCAGGCTTGGCGGCGGCGCCTGTTCCGGCAGGCGCTGATATCGCAGGATTTCCACTTCGCTGGTGGAATGGGCTTCGGCATAAAGGGCGGCGCGATATTTGCCCGCCTGCGCAACCACGGTGCCGACGGCAAGGCCCGCCGGCAGCAACCCGCCATCACCCGATGTAACGATGACCGATCCGGGTTTCAGTTCCGTGCGCGGCGGCAAGGCCTCCAGCCGTGGCGCCACGGTGTTGTCGCCCGTCAGCATGGCGGGAATATTGCCCGGCTGGATCACCACCGGAACCCGGCTGCTGACATCGCGCAGCAGGATCACCCATGACGTGTTCTGCCCCGCCAGATAAACGCGCCCGACCAGCCCGCGCGGGTCAAGCACCGCTTCACCCGGCTTCACGCCATTGGCGGTTCCGGCATCGAGGATCATGGTTTCCAGAAACGGCCGCCCGGACCGCCCGATCACGCGCGCCAGCACCGATTCCGTTTTGCGTTCCGGCACCGCATTCAGCAATTGCTCATAGCGACCGACGCGGGCCTCAAGCGCCAATGCCGCCCCCTGCCATTGGCGCAGGCGGGCATTGTCCTCCTTCAGGCGCACATTCTCCTGATAGAGGTTGAACATGTCGTCGGCATTGGCAAGCCAGCGGTTGAAGCCTTCAAACGGGGCATGAATGGCGGCAAGGCCGGGGGAAGCCCAATCGATCAGTGCCGCACGCGCCTGATCCAGCATGTTGCCTTGCGTCTTGCCCAGAAGCAGCAGCGCAAGCGCCAGCGCACCGAACAAAGCGATCGGGAATTGCGTGTTGCCACGCAGTCTTGTTGACCTCCGAAGTCCGTTCGCCATCAGGCCCCTCGCCTTAACGCAACGCGGCTAGAACGCAGTTGTGAGGATGTGACGCATTCCCTTGGTGTTCTCGAGTACGCTTCCCGTCCCCAGCGCAACGCAGGAGAGCGGATCGTCGGCAATACTGACCGGCAGCCCCGTCGCCTCGCGCAACACCCGGTCGAGATTGTTGAGCAGCGAACCGCCGCCGGTCAGAACGATGCCCTTGTCCACAATATCGGCGGCCAGTTCCGGCGGTGTGGCTTCCAGCGCCACTTTCACCGCTTCGACAATGGCGCCGACCGGCTCGGTCATCGCTTCCGAAATCTGCCGTTCGCTGATGATGATCTCTTTCGGCACACCGTTCAGAAGATCGCGGCCCTTGATGTCGAGCGATTTGCCGCTGCCGCTGTCCGGGCTTGCGGCGCTGCCGATTTCCTTCTTGATCCGCTCCGCGCTCGCTTCCCCGATCAGAAGGTTCAGATTGCGGCGGATATAGCCGATAATCGCCTCATCCATCTTGTCGCCGCCGACGCGGACGGAGCGGGAATAGACAATCCCGCCGAGTGACAGCACCGCAACCTCGGTGGTGCCGCCGCCGATATCGACGATCATCGAACCCGTCGGCTCCGACACCGGCAAACCGGCCCCGATCGCGGCCGCCATCGGCTCCTCGATCAGGAACACCCGGCGTGCACCGGCGGAAAGCGCGGATTCCTGAATCGCGCGCCGTTCCACCGCAGTGGAGCCTGAGGGGACACAGACGATAATCATCGGGTTCGCGAAAGAGCGACGGTTGTGTACCTTGCGGATGAAATGCTTGATCATCTCTTCCGCGATTTCGAAATCGGCGATCACGCCATCGCGCATCGGGCGGATCGCCTCGATATTGCCGGGGGTGCGGCCCAGCATCATCTTGGCGTCATTGCCGACCGCGCGAACCTGCTTCTTGCCGCCCTTGCTCATCATCGCAACGACGGATGGTTCATTGAGCACGATGCCGCGACCCTTGACATAAACGAGCGTATTCGCCGTTCCAAGGTCGATGGCCATATCACTCGATAGCACGCCGAGAAGTGTGCCCAACATTCCTTGCGCCATTCCTTTCCGAGACGCTCCCCTGCCCGCTTGCGCGAATAGAGTCCCGGCCTTTCGGAGCCGGGACTCCCTTATTCTATCGCGCGACCGTCAATGCTTCCGGCGCCTGCTTCGTACGTTTCACCAACAGTTTGTTTAAGGCATTCACATAGGCGTATGCCGCGGCCACCAGCGTATCGGTATCGGCGGCGCGCCCCGTCACGGTGCGGCCGTTTTCCTCCAGCCGCACACTGACATTCGCCTGTGCATCGGTCCCTTCCGTCACCGCCTGCACCTGAAACAGTTGCAGATGGGCCGGATGGGGATAAAGCGTGCGGATCACGGCGAACACCGCGTCCACCGCGCCATCGCCGGTGGTTTTTCCGCTGCGGATTTCACCGTCGACCGAAAGTGTCATCTCGGCCGCGGGTGCCACACCGATGCCGGTCTCGATCTTCAGCGACTGGACCGAAATCGTATCCTTGCCGCGGATCACACCGTCATCGACAAGGGCGACAATGTCCTCGTCAAAAACATGCTTCTTGCGGTCGGCCAGCGCCTTGAAGCGGCGGAAGGTTTCCGCGAACGCTTCATCGCTCAGATCGTAGCCGAGGCTCGACAGCTTCTCGCGAAAAGCGTGCCGGCCCGACAGCTTGCCCAGCACCAGCGAGGTTTCCTTCACCCCCACATCTTCGGGGCGCATGATCTCGTAGGTCTCGACATTCTTCAGCATGCCGTCCTGATGGATGCCGGATTCATGGCTGAAGGCATTCTTGCCGACGATGGCCTTGTTGTACTGCACCGGAAAGCCGGTGACGTTGGAGACGAGTTTGGAGGCGCGCGCCAGCATCCGCGTATCGATGCCGGTGGTGAACGCCATCGCATCCTTGCGCACCTTCAGCGCCATCACGATTTCTTCCAGCGCGGCGTTGCCCGCCCGCTCACCGATGCCGTTGACGGTGCATTCCACCTGCCGCGCACCGCCGATGATGCCCGCCAGCGAATTGGCCACCGCCAGGCCCAGATCGTTGTGGCAATGGGTGGAAAAGATCACCTTGTCCGCATCCGGCACGCGATTGCGCAGCATCTGGATCAGCGCCACATATTCCTGCGGCGTGGTATAGCCCACGGTATCGGGAATATTGATCGTGGTGGCGCCGGAACGGATCGCCAGTTCCACACAGCGGCAGAGGAAATCGGCCTCCGTCCGCGTTGCGTCTTCCGCGCTCCACTGCACATCGTCGGTGAAATTGCGTGCCCGCACCACCGATGCGCCCACCGCATCCAGCACCGCATTGGGTCCCATCTGCAGCTTGTGCTTCATATGCACGGGGCTGGTGGAGATGAAGGTGTGAATGCGGAAACGCTTGGCCGGCTTCAACGCCTCGCCCGCGCGGTCGATGTCCTTGAAGCCCGCGCGCGACAGGCCGCAGATCACCGCGTTCTTCGTGCGCTTGGCAATTTCATTGACCGCTTCAAAGTCGCCCACCGAGGAAATCGGGAAACCCGCCTCGATGATGTCGACACCCATGGCATCGAGCAGTTCGGCAACTTCGATCTTTTCCTGATGTGTCATCGCCGCGCCGGGAGATTGTTCTCCATCGCGCAGCGTGGTGTCGAAGATGCGAACTCGCTCGTGACCCTCAGAATTCGTACTCATAGCCTTACATTCCTTCCGTTCGCCGGTCTCGGCGCTTCAATCTTTCCTTTGGCTCAAATCCCCCAAACACCCGCCGCGGATCGCGGCCGCCGGCGCCTAGGGGCAGCTAAGGAGGAGGAGAAGCGTGCCAAGCGACGAAACGAGAGAAGGACGGGACACGGAAACAGGGCGCGCAGAACCGGCAGCGGAAAAGCACGCGGCCCCGCCCTGGTGGTTTCTGCTGTAATCACCTGCTGTCATCGCCGGATCGCCGTTCCCGCGTTCGTTACGGTCTGCTAACGATAAGAAATTGCGCTTAAGGGCGCGTAAATGCACCAGTTTTCGCTTCGACCACACTTTTTTACGCTGATTTGTCGAAGCTGTGCAATAGCACCCGGGCCGCCGTTTTAATCATAACGCAGCCGAACGCCAGTGGATTCTGCGGCCTGCGGCGGGGTGTCCGCCGCGGGGTGTCTATTGGGCGCCCTCGGGTGGCCATGGCCGCCCTGCCATGCTAACCGCTTGAAGAATGACTTCCCCGATGATCGAGCTTCAGGGCATCTCCAAGCAATTCGGCCCGGAGGGCCCGCCCGCCATCGACGGCCTGGATCTCGCCATTGCGGCAGGTGAGGTCATGGTCCTGATCGGCGAATCCGGCTCGGGCAAGACCACCACCCTCAACCTGATCAACCGGCTGGCCGAACCCAGTTCGGGCACCATCCGGATCGACGGGCAGGATGCCACCACCGCCGATCCCGTCACCCTGCGCCGCCATATGGGCTATGTTTTTCAAGGGGTTGGCCTTTTTCCGCATATGACGGTGGGGGAAAATGTGGCGATCACGCCCCGCCTTCTCGGCTGGGACAAGCCGCGCATCGCCGCCCGCGTCACCGAACTGCTCGCCCTCGTCCGCCTGCCGGTGGAGCAATATCGCGACCGCTATCCGGCGGAACTGTCCGGCGGCCAGCGCCAGCGCATCGGGTTGGCCCGCGCGCTCGCCGCCGAACCCCATATCATGCTGATGGATGAGCCGTTCGGCGCGCTCGATCCCCTGACGCGGGACGATCTGGCAACCGATTTCCTTCAGATCCACCGCGAACTGAAGCTGACCACCGTGCTCGTCACCCACGATATGACGGAGGCCTTCATGCTGGGGGACCGGGTGGCGGTGATGCGCGATGGCAAAATCGCCCAGATCGGCACGCCGCAGGACCTGGCGGCCAATCCGGCGGACGATTTCGTCCGCACCCTGATCGAAACCCCGCGCCGCCGGGCGCGCGAGCTGGCCGCCATCATGCAGGCGGGGCCGGCCTGATGGGGGCACGCGTTAATGGGGGGCCCAGATTAATGGGGAGAATGGATTAATGGGGGGAACGCGGGCCTCTTTCGCGGCCGCCCTGGCCAATCTGCCGGATTATCTGGGCCAGCATGTGCTGCTCAGCCTGTCGGCGCTTCTGCTCGGGCTCGCGATCAGCCTGCCGCTTGGCATTATCGCCGCCCGCTCGCGCGTGTTGCGCGGGCCGGTGCTGGGTTTTGCCAGCATGATCCAGACCATCCCGAGCCTCGCTCTGCTGGCCCTGTTCTATCCGGTACTGCTGGTTCTGTCGGTGTTCGCGCAATCGACCTTCGGGGCCGGTTTCCGCGCGCTGGGCTTTCTGCCCGCGCTGCTGGCGCTGACGCTCTATTCCATGCTGCCGGTGCTGCGGAACACGGTTTCGGCCATCACCGGCATCGACCCGGCGGTGATCATGGCGGCACGCGCCGTCGGCATGACCAAACGGCAAACCCTGTTTCTGGTCGAACTGCCGCTTGCCGCCCCCGTCATCATGGCCGGCATCCGCACCGCCGCGGTGTGGGTGATCGGCACCGCCACCCTGTCCACCCCCGTGGGCCAGACCAGCCTCGGCAATTACATCTTCACCGGCCTTCAGACCGAGAACTGGATTTTCGTTCTGTTCGGCTGTGTCGCGGCCGCCCTTCTGACCATGGTGGTGGATCGGCTTCTGGCACTGGCCGAACAGAGCTTCAGCGAACATTCCTTCGCCAAGCTGATTGCCTGTCTTGTCGGCCTCGCCCTCGTGGTGGGGGCAAGCCTTGCGCCCATGCTGGCCAGCGGGCGGGCCGATGTGGTGGTCGGCGTCAAGAATTTCAGCGAGCAGTATATTCTGGGCTCGCTGATCGAACGGCATCTTTCGGAAGCCGGTTTCAGCACCGTGCGGCGCGACAATCTCGGCTCCGCCGTGGTCTTCCGGGCGCTCACCGCGAACGACGTCAATGTCTACATCGATTATTCCGGCACCATCTGGACCAACGAGATGAAGCGCACCGGCAATCCCGGCCGCAAGGTGATGCTGCGCGAAATCCGCAAATGGCTGAAAGACAATTACGGCGTTGCCGATCTGGGCGCGGTGGGTTTTGAAAACGCCTATGCCTTTGCCATGCGGCGCGACCGGGCAGAGGCGCTCGGCATCCACACCATTGCCGATCTCGCGGCGCATGCCTCCCAACTCAAGCTCGGCACCGATTACGAATTTCCCAGCCGCCCGGAATGGCGCGCGGTGTCAAAGGCCTATCACTTCGATTTCGCGGTCAAGCGGCAGTATCAGCCGAATTTCATGTATCGCGCGGTTGAAACCGGCGATGTCGATGTGATTTCCGCCTTTTCCAGCGACGGGCGCATCGCGCAATACGATCTTGTGGTGCTGGGCGATCCCAAAGGCGCGCTGCCGCCTTACGATGCGATCATTCTGGTCTCGCCCTCCCAGGCCCATGATGAAAAACTTTTAAAGGCGCTGGAGCCCTTGGTCGGTGCGATCGATCTCGAAACCATGCAGAAGGCCAATCTGATGGTGGATCGCAGCACCAACAAGCGCACCCCGCGCGATGCCGCGATCTGGCTTGATCGTCAAATCAGTACCGGGCACTAAGGTCCGATCGCCCCGCTTCAGCTTGGCGCGGTCGTGTTCTAGACTCAGCCCTGCCTGAATCACCCCCCAAATGGAATCCAACGCTTGCGCCTTCTGCCGCCCGTCTCGGTTGAATGGAACCGGCTTGCCCCCAGCCGATGGTCCGGCACATGGCTGAGCCCGTGGGACATTGCGGCGGCGTTGCTGGTGGTGGGCTTCGTGGTTCTGTTCGCGCTCGTCAGCCGCAATCTGGTAAGCCCGCTCGCCAGTCTTCCGGCAGAACCGTCTTCGCTCGATCCGCGGCTGCTGCCGGAATATGCCCTGCGGACCTCGTTGCGCATGCTGATCGCGATGGGCGTCTCGCTGCTTTTCACCTTCACCTACGCCACCTGGGCCGCAAAAAGCCCGCGCATGGGCCCGCTTCTGATTGCGCTGCTCGACATTCTGCAATCGGTGCCCATTCTCGGCTTCATTTCGATCACCGTGGTGTTCTTCCTTTCGCTCACACCGGGGCGGATGTTCGGCGCCGAACTGGCCGCTGTGTTCGCGATCTTCACCAGCCAGGCCTGGAACATGGCCTTCAGCTTCTATCAATCGCTGCGCACGGTGCCGGACGAGTTGACCGAGGCGGGCCGCGTCTTCGGCCTGAGCGCGTGGGCCCGGTTCTGGCGTATCGAAACGCCGTTCGCGATGCCGTCGCTGATCTGGAACATGATGATGTCGATGTCGGGCGGCTGGTTCTTCGTTGTGGCGGCGGAGGCGATCAGCGTTGGCCATACCACCATCGCATTGCCGGGCATCGGTTCCTATATCGCGCTCGCCATTACCGAACGGAACATGCACGCGATCCTCTGGGCCATCGGCGCCATGCTGGTGGTGATCCTGATCTACGATCAATTGCTGTTCCGGCCGCTGGTGGCGTGGGCACGGCGCTTCCGCATCGACCAGCAGGAAGGCGATGACGAACCCGCCCCGCCCTGGGCGCTTCTGGTTCTGCGCCGCTCGAAACTGATGGATCGCCTGGCGCTGCCGTTTCAGACCGCGATGCGCTGGTCCTACCGGCAGAAACCGCCCGCCCTTGCCACACCGCTGCCGCAAGGCCCGTCGCGGCGCATCGCAAGCGATGTTCTGTGGTATGGCCTGCTGGCGGTCGCCGCCGCTGCCGCGCTCTGGCAAGGCTGGCTCTTTTTCGGCCATGAAATTTCATGGCACGAATTGCAGGAGGTTCTGCTCCTCGCCTTTTTCACCTTCCTGCGGGTGGCGGTCCTGATCGCGCTCGCCAGTGCGGTGTGGACGCCGATTGGAATCTATGTCGGCCTGCGCCCGCGGCTGACCGCGATCGTTCAACCCATTGCGCAATTCCTTGCCGCCTTTCCGGCCAACCTGCTGTTTCCGGTTGCGGTGTCGCTGATCGTCGCCTTTCAGCTCAACCCGGACATCTGGCTCTCGCCGCTGATGATCCTCGGCACGCAATGGTACATTCTGTTCAACGTGATCGCTGGCGCCTCCGCCATTCCGCGCGATTTCCGCGATGTCGCCGCCGGTTTTCAGGTGCGGGGATTGCAATGGTGGCGGCGCATCGCGCTTCCCGCCGTGTTTCCCTATTATATCACCGGGGCGATCACCGCGTCGGGCGGATCGTGGAATGCCAGCATCGTGGCCGAAATCGCAAACTGGGGCGACCGCACGCTGGAGGCGCGCGGCCTCGGCGCCTATATCGCCGATGCCACCACCAAAGGCGATTATGCCCATATCGCGCTTGGCATTGTGGTGATGGCGGTGGTGGTGACACTGGTCAACCGCGCCTTCTGGCGTCCGCTGTTCCGTTACGCCGAACGCAAATACCGTCTGGCTTGAGGTGACGATGCGCGAAAATACCGTTCTCGATGTCCGCCATCTGCGCCGCGCCTTCCCAAGGCCCGGCGGCGGCGAACTGCTCGTCCTCGACGATGTGAACCTCACTCTGCACAAGGGGGAGATCGTCGGCCTGCTTGGCCGTTCCGGCTCCGGCAAATCCACATTGCTGCGTCTGATTTCCGGCCTGGCCGAACCGCAGGGCGGCGAGATCACCTATCTCGGACAAAAGATCGATGGTCCGCCCGCCGGCATTGCGATGGTGTTTCAGGGTTTCGCGTTGCTGCCCTGGCTCACGGTGTTCGAAAACGTGCAGCTTGGACTGGAGGCGCAGCACATCCCGGCGAAGGAGGCGCGCGCCCGCGCCCTTGCCGCCATCGACCTGATCGGGCTCGACGGTTACGAATCCGCTTACCCACGCGAACTTTCCGGCGGCATGCGCCAGCGCGTCGGCTTTGCCCGCGCCATGGTGGTGAACCCCAACGTCCTTCTGATGGACGAACCGTTTTCGGCGCTGGATGTACTGACGGCGGAAAACCTGCGCACCGATTTTCTGGAATTGTGGGCGGAAGGCCAGCTTCCGATTCAATGCGTGATCCTCGTCACCCACAATATCGAGGAAGCGGTGCTGATGTGCGACCGCGTGCTGCTGTTCTCCACCAATCCCGGCCGGGTGACGGGCGAAATCCGCATCGACCTGCCGCATCCGCGCAACCGCAACGATCCGCGCTTCGGCGACCTGGTCGATCGCATTTATGTGGAAATGACGGCGGGCCGCATCGCGCGGGCGGAGCAGCAGCGGGCTGGCCTTCGCGCCGGTATCGGCATGCTGCTGCCGCGCGTCTCGTCCAATCTGATCTCCGGCCTGCTTGAAACCGTGGCGGCCGAACCTTTCAACGGCACCGCCGATCTGCCGGATATCGCCTCTGATCTGCAGATGGAGATCGACGAACTTTTCCCCGTCGCCGAAACGCTGGAGTTGTTGCGTTTTGCCCGGCTGGAAGGTGGCGACATCGTGCTGACCGAGGCCGGCAAGCGTTTTGCCGAAGCCGAACTCGACGAACGCAAGCGCATGTTCCGCCGCCGCCTGCTGGTGCATGTGCCGCTCGCGGTTCTGATCAGCCGCGTTCTGGACGAGCGCGAAACCCATTCCGCGCCGAAGCGCCGCTTTCTGGATGAGCTGGAAGACCACATGACGCCCGACGCGGCGGAAGACACGCTGCGCGCGCTGATCGGCTGGGCGCGGTTTGGCGAATTGTTCGCCTATGACGACGAAACCGGGATGCTGAGCCTCGAAAACCCGTCCTGAAACAGCACGGGCGCCTTATTTTACCGGTTCGCGCGCCAGCGCCTCGCCAGCCGATGTCTTGCGGCCTGTGAGCAGATTGCGGAACAGCGTGCGCCCCGGCCTTTCGATCCAGACATAGGAAAGCCAGGCAGGAAAAATCATCGCGGCCGAAAACACCGCCGCCAATGCCATCGCCACCAGCGGCGCAACCGGGCCGGGGTGAACGCTGCGCACCAGTTCGCTCGCCAGATGACGGAAATTCTCGTGCACCAGATAAAGCGAATAGGAAATCTGCCCGAGGAAATAGGGAAACCGCCACGACATCCATTGGGCCACACGCCCGTCATTCAGCGCCAGCGCCAGGATCAGCGGCGGGAACAGCAGCAGAATGAAAAGATTGCCCGGGCCCGCCAGAACAAGCACGACGATCAGTGCGGAAATGGCCAGCGCCACATCATCGCGCCGGAACAATTGCGTCAGCCTGCCCGAGGCATAGAGGCGATAGGTGGCAAGCCCCAGCACGAATTCCGAGAAACAGCGGCCAAGGTCGCGCCATGGCGGCGGATGATTGTGTTTGCCCTCCGGCCCCAGATCGACGCCGGTTGCACACACCCACACGATCAGCGCGAGCGCGAGAAGCACCGACACCAGAAAGACCCACCGCTTGCGGTGAAAGATGCCGGCAAGAAACAGCGGGAAAAAGAAATAGGCGGCAAACTCCACGCTGATCGACCAGGCCGGCCAGTTGATGCTGTGCCCGAGCCCGAGCCCCGGCAGCATCAGTGCGTTGGTGACGAAATCCTCAAACGCGTGATCCAGCCGCACCACCGGAAGCGGGTTCTTGCCGATCAGCCAAGTGGCAGCCGCCGTCACCGCGATCAGGATGGCCGTCACCGCGACATTCAACGGCAGAATGCGTGCCGCCCGCTTGGTGAGGAATTTGCCATAGGCCCGCCAGCCGCCCTCGTTCTGAAACGAGCCGAGATAGGTGTAGGCCATGATGAAGCCGGACAGCACGAAGAACACGTCCACCGCCAATTGCCCGCGCGGGGCCAGCGAAGGAAACTTTCCGGAGGCCAGCAATTGCATGGTGGCGGAAAAGTGCATGGCGATCACCGCCATAGCGGCAACACCGCGTAAGGACGTGAGAGGAAGGATTTCTTTTCGCACGCCACCGCCGCACCGAAATGCGCAAGGACGCTAATACGCGCGAAAACGGCAAAGCAATTGCTGATCCGAGGTATAGAAAATTATTCCGTATACGATGAGTTCCATCAAGTTCGATACGGTGAAGTTCCAAGCCCGATATTGCCGGTTGCGCACAACCCGCAAACAACTGCTGCGTCAGCCGGTCATCCGTTGGGCAACCGCGCGCCGCAGGGCCGGCGTCACACCCAGCCCGTCACGCAGATAACCATCGATGGAACCGTAGCGCGCCGTCATTTCGGCAAGGGCGATAGTCAGATAATCCGGCGTCACGCTCAGAATGACGTGGATCGCCTCATCGCACACCGCCCGCCCGTCACGGCCGAAATTCTCCCGCACATTTTCGATGATGGAGGGATCGGAAAGCGCCGTCCGGTTGGTTTCGAGGTAATGGGCGAAGATGTCGTCGCGGCTTACACCCGCAATGTGCTGGGCCAGTGCTGCCGCAACCCCGGTGCGGTCCTTGCCGGCTGCGCAATGCACCAGAAGCGCACCATCGCTTTCGGCCAGCGCGGTCAGAAAATCACGGAACAATTCGCGGATCATCGCATCGAACGGCATGCCGCGATAAATCTCGCGCATCGCGAAATCGGCGGCCTCGGCACTTTCGCCCGCCTGAACGAAGGCGGCCAGATGCGGCGGCAGATCCGCGCCCGGCACGCCGTCATGTTCGATCAGCCGAGTGCGCTCAAACCCCGGCCAGCGGCGGCAGGGGTGCGATTGCCGTTCGCCGGGGCGGCGCAGATCGACCACCACCGAAATTCCCAGCGCCTCCAGCGTGGCAAGATCGGTATCGCTGGCATTGGGAAAATGCGCCGACCGGTAAAGCACGCCAGTGCGCACCTTGCCGCCCTCTTGCGTGCGATAGCCGCCGCAATCGCGGAAATTGCGAATGGCCTGGAATAGCGGTGCGTCCATCTTTCCTGCCGTGTTGAAGGCTTCCGTCATGTCACCTGCCACGGAAACGTGACAGGTGCATGACCCTTGCCGCCATCAGTTCTTCGCCTTGTCCACCAGTTTGTTCTTGGCGATCCACGGCATCATGCCGCGCAGGCGCTCACCCACTTCCTCAATCGGATGGGCGGCATTGCGGGTGCGTGTCGCCTTGAACGAAGGCTGGCCGGCCTTGTTTTCCAGCACCCAGTCGCGCGCAAAGCGGCCCGACTGAATATCGGCCAGAACGCGCTTCATCTCCGCCTTGGTATCCGGCGTGATGATGCGCGGGCCGGTGACGTATTCGCCATATTCCGCGGTGTTGGAGATCGAGTAATTCATATTGGCGATGCCGCCCTCGTAGATCAGGTCCACGATCAGCTTCACCTCGTGCAGGCATTCGAAATACGCCATCTCCGGCGCATAGCCCGCCTCGACCAGCGTTTCAAAACCGGCGCGGATCAATTCGACCAGCCCGCCGCACAGCACGGATTGTTCCCCGAACAGATCGGTTTCGCATTCCTCGCGGAAGCTGGTTTCGATGATGCCGGCGCGCCCGCCGCCAATGGCACTGGCGTATGCCAGGCCCAGATCGTGCGCGTTGCCGCTCGAATCCTGATGCACCGCAATCAGGCAGGGCACGCCGCCGCCGCGCTGATATTCGCTGCGCACCGTGTGGCCCGGCCCTTTCGGTGCCACCATCACCACGTCGATGTCGGGGCGCGGTTCGATCAGGCGGAAATGCACGTTGAAGCCATGGGCGAAGAACAGCGCCGCACCCTGCTTCATGTTCTTTTCCAGATCGTTCTTCCAGATATCGGCCTGCAACTCGTCCGGCGTCACCATCATCATCGCATCGGCCCATTTCGCGGCTTCTGCGTTCGACATCACGGCAAAGCCTGCGGCTTCCGCCTTTTTCGCGGATGCGCCGGGCCGGGCGGCAATCGCCACCTCTTTCACGCCGCTGTCGCGCATGTTCAGCGCATGGGCATGGCCCTGGCTGCCGAAGCCGATCACGGCCACTTTCTTGTTCTTGATGAAATTCAGATCGGCATCCCGATCATAGTAAACGCGCATTCTCCGTCTCCTAAAAGCACTGTCATGGCCCGGTCCGTCCGGGCCATCCAGCCAGCGCGCGTCCGCGCGCTGAATGACTCCATATTCCTGCCCCAACTGGATGGCCCGCATCTGCGGGCCATGACAGATGAACCTACATCGCCTCCGGCCCGCGGGAAATCGCGGCAACGCCGGTGCGGCTGACGTCGACAAGGCCAAGCGGCCGCATCAGATCGATGAAATTGTCGACCTTGTCCGGCCCGCCGGTAATCTCGAACACAAAGCTCGTATGGGTCGTGTCCACCACGCGGGCGCGGAACACCTGCGAAATGCGCATGGCCTCCACACGCTTGTCGCCCTGCCCCGCCACCTTGACCAGTGCCATCTCGCGTTCCACGCCCGGCTTGTCGGTGGTCCAGTTGACGACGCGGTGCACCGGCACCAGGCGGCGCAACTGCGCCTCGATCTGTTCGATCACGTCCGGCGTGCCGGAGGTGACGACGGTGATGCGGCTGGTGTGCGCGGTGGCATCCACCTCGGCCACCGTCAGGCTTTCGATATTGTAGCCGCGGCCCGAAAACAGGCCCACGACACGGGCCAGCACCCCCGCCTCATTGTCCACCAGCACGGCAATGGTGTGGCGTCTGGTTCGCTTGTCGGCAATCGTGTTCAAACGAGCATCTTTCCTTCTTCCGTCACTTCCGGCGTTTCATCCCCGGCATCGGACAGCACCATCTCATTGTGTGCAGCACCGGAATAAATCATCGGATAGCAATTCTCTTTCGGGTCCACCCGGCAATCGAACAGCACCGGGCGCTTCACATCGATCATCTCGCGGATCTTGTCGTCCAGTTCACCCGGTTTTTCCGCGCGCAGCCCCACGCAACCGAAGGCTTCCGCCATCTTCACGAAATCCGGCAGCGCCTCGGAATAGGAGTGGGAATAGCGCCCGCCATGCAACAATTGCTGCCACTGCCGCACCATGCCCATATATTGATTGTTCAGAATGAAAATCTTCACCGGCAGGCCATACTGCATGGCGGTGGACATTTCCTGCATCGTCATCTGCACCGATGCTTCGCCCGCAATGTCGATCACCAGCGCATCGGGGTGTGCCACCTGCACGCCGATGGAGGCCGGCAGGCCATAGCCCATGGTGCCGAGCCCGCCCGAGGTCATCCAGTGATTGGGCCCTTCGAACTTGAACCGCTGCGCCGCCCACATCTGATGCTGGCCGACTTCGGTAGTGATGAACACCTCACGATCACGCGTCAGCTCATATAGCCGGTCGATCGCATATTGCGGTTTGATCACACTGTTCGACTGGCGGTAGGAGAGCGATTTCTTGCCCCGCCATTCCTCGATCTGTTTCCACCAGTCTTTCAGCGCGGGCGCATTCACCTTGCGCCGCTGCGTCTTCCAGAAATGCAGCATCTCTTTCAGCGCCTTCGCCGCATCGGCGACAATCGGCACATCGACACGCACATTCTTGTTGATCTGCGCCGCATCGATATCGAGATGGATTTTCTTCGAATTGGGAGAGAAGGCATCGATCTTCCCCGTCACGCGGTCGTCGAACCGCGCACCCAGGCAGATCATCACATCGCAATCATGCATGGCGAGGTTGGCTTCATAGGTGCCGTGCATGCCCAGCATACCGAGCCATTGCGGATCGGACGCGGGATAGGCGCCCAGCCCCATCAGGGTGGAGGTGATGGGAAAACCGGTTGTCCGCACCAGTTCGCGCAACAGCCGGCTCGCCTCCGGCCCCGCATTGATGATGCCGCCGCCGGTGTAGAACACCGGCCGTTCCGCCGCCGCCATCAATTCGATCGCGCGCACGATGCTGCCCAGTTCGGGCTCGGTCTTCGGCCTGTAGGTGCGATGGCTGACCGATTCCGGCCCGACGTAAGCGCCCTTCTTGAACTGGATATCCTTCGGAATATCGACCACCACCGGACCGGGGCGGCCCGTGGTCGCAATCTGAAACGCCTCGTGCAGCACGCGCGACAGATCGTTGACATCCTTCACCAGCCAGTTGTGCTTGGTGCAGGGCCGCGTGATGCCCACCGTATCGCATTCCTGAAAGGCATCGTTGCCGATCAGATGGGTGGCGACCTGTCCGGTCAGCACCACCAGCGGAATCGAATCCATCAAGGCATCGGTCAGTCCGGTGACCGCATTGGTGGCGCCGGGGCCGGAGGTGACGAGCACGACACCCGGCTTGCCGGTGGAACGCGCATAGCCTTCGGCGGCATGCACCGCGCCCTGCTCATGGCGGCACAGCACATGCGTCAGCCCCTCGACGGCGAACAGCGCATCATAGATCGGAAGGACCGCACCGCCCGGATACCCGAAAATATGCGCGACACCCTGATCCTTCAGCGCACGGATCACCATCTCTGCGCCGCTCAGCGTGACCACATCCTCCGCCAACCGATTCATCATGCCGTCCTTGTCCATCGCGGGACTTCCCTGAGATTCAAAAGGCCCAACCACCAAGGGCTCAGATTACGCAAAGGCCCAGATCATAAAGGCCTGAAATACGAAAGGGGCGTTACCGCCCCTTGCCAAACGCCGCTATTCGGAAAATCGGGGGATTATCCCCGCCCGTCCAGCGGCACACCAAGAAGTACGAGCACGGCCAACATGCGCTGCCCCTGATTACAATGGGGCAAATTATGGGGCCGGAGGGGGAAGGTCAAGCAAGTTCACGCAACCTGCGACATGATTTCCGAAATGATATTGCGCTGGACCTCACTCTCAATCCACTGCCAGTCCGCCATTTTCTTGCGGTACCAGGTGACCTGCCGCTTGGCGTATTGCCGGGTCGCCGTCACCACCGCCTGTTCCATCGCCTCCCGGCCGATGCGGCCATCCGCAAAATCGCGGATTGCGGTCAGCCCCAGGATCCGCGCTGCCGGCAGCGCCGGGTCCGGCCGGGGCAGCGCCCGCACTTCTTCCACCACACCCTGCGCCAGCATGGCGGCGAAGCGGGCGGCAATCCGCGCATGCAGGGTGGGCCGCGGCGGATTCAGGACGAACCGCGCCAGCTTCAGCCCCGCCAGAACCGGTGCCGCCCCGCCCTTCTGCCAGTCGGAAAGCGGCCGCCCGGTGGCCTGAAACACGCTATAAGCCCTGAGCAGCCGCTGGCTGTCGGCGGGGGCAAGCCGCGCGCCGGTTTGCGGATCGCATGCCATCACCACGGCGTGAAACGCCGCGTTGCCCGCCTCTTTCAGTTTCGCGCTTGCCGCCGCCACCACGGCTGCCGGAACGGGCGGAATTTCGACGATCCCCTCCGTCAGCACGCTGAAATAAAGTCCGGTGCCACCTACGAACAGCGGAATCCGGCCGCGCGCGCGCAAATCTGCCAGTGTTTCCGCCGCCTCGCGGCCGTAACGCCCTGCGGAATAGCGTTCCTCCACCCCCACATGCCCGAACAGGTGATGCGGCACGCGCGCCATCTCCGCATCGTCCGGCCGCGCCGTCAGAATGCGCAATGGCCGGTAAACCTGCATGGAATCGGTGTTGACGATGGCACCGCCGATCGCCGCGGCCACATCCAGGGCCACGGC
>JAFKEW010000052.1 GCA_017308375.1 Alphaproteobacteria bacterium | reverse complement strand
GATGACCGCGAGATCGGGCTCGATGGGCAGCGACGTGATATCGGGATAGGCAAGCACGCCCGCAACCGCGGTATAGCGTGGATTGACCGGCATGACGGGGCCGGAAAAACCGCCCGCGAGCAGGTTGCGCGCGATGACGTTGCCGACACTTTTTTCGGTGTTGCTGGCGCCGATCAGCGCGACCGATTGCGGCCGGAAGATCGAGTCCAGATTGCGGGTTGTCATGGCGATATCCTCGCGGGCCATCCGGGTTAATGGAATTGTGGACCGGGGCGGCATTCCGTGCCAAGAAGATTGCATGAGCGAATTGACAGCGGAAATTCCAGAGGTTCACCGCTTCGACAAGGACCGGCTGAGCAGCTATCTGAACGGGCATATCGAGGATTTTGCGGGCCTGGCCGAGGTGCGCAAATTCCAGGGCGGCGCCTCCAACCCCACCTTTCTTCTGACCGAGAACGCACCCGGCAAACGGCGCTTCGTGCTGCGCAAGAAACCGCCGGGAAAGCTGCTGGCCAGCGCCCATCAGGTGGACCGCGAATACCGCATCATGAAGGCGCTGGCGCCGATGGGCGTGCCGGTGCCGCGCATGCGCGTGCTGTGCCAGGATGACAGCATCATCGGCACCGCGTTCTATGTGATGGATTTCCTCGAAGGGCGCATCTTCCGCGACGCCAAGCTTCCCGGATTGAGCCCGGCCGAACGCCGTGCGGTTTATGACGAATTGAACGCGACGCTGGCCAAGCTGCACGCGGTCGACATCGACAAAGCGGGCCTGCGCGATTTCGGGCGGCCGGGAAATTATTTCGAGCGGCAGATCGGGCGCTGGGTCAAGCAATATCGCGGTGCGGAGACCGAGCACATCGCGGCGATGGAAAAGCTGATCGCATACCTGCCCGAACATATTCCGCCGGACGATTCGGTTTCCATCGCGCATGGCGATTACCGCCCGGAAAAAAATCCGAAGGCTGGGGCAGTCTGGTGGGTGTCGATTTCACCACCAGCGGTATTCCGAGCGAAGAAGAATATGTCGCCGCCTATTGCCGGCGCACGGGGCGCAAAACAATCGAGAACTGGAATTTCTATCTCGCGTTCTCGCTCTTCCGCCTCGCCTCGATTTCGCAAGGGGTCTACAAGCGCATTCTGGACGGAATCGCGAGCACAGACCGGCCCGCGATCAACGGCACGCCGGAGCTTTCCGAACAGGCGTGGGGCTTCGTCGAACGCGGCTGAAGGCGTGCGAACCTTTGCGCGCAATGTCATGGCCTGCAAATGCAGGCCATCCAGTTGGCATTGTCCCTTCTGTTGCAGAACCGTCTGCGCCCTTTCCTGTCAAAATGCGCGCCGTTTCACCTGGATGGCCCACACTCCGGTGGGCCATGACAAGTGTGGGCCATGACAAGTGAAGTACGGTCATTCAATCTGATACAGATCTAAGGCCGCATGAATTCGAAATCGGTGTCGGGGTCGCAATTGTCGGCGAGGAAATGCAGTTCGGACTGCACGTCCTTCACGCTGCGGTATTCGAGATATTTCGACACCACATGGCCCAGCATGGCGCGGTAAAGTGCATCCTTGTCGAGACCGGCGCTAGCGGCTTCGGCAAGGGCGGCATCGAGATGGCGGCTGGCGATGGCGGCGGTTGTCGACATGGGGTTGTCCTCTGGGGATTATCCTCTAGGAAATATCCTTTGGGGAATGTCCTTCGGCGTGGCGTACAAAAGCGACATCGATGGTACAGGCCGCGGACAGACGGGCGCAATCTGCGCCCGTGCCGCACCACGCCCACCTTCGCAATCGGCGCCCGGCAAACCGCGCCGGGTTCGGTGACACAATGCTTGCAATGCCTGCCCCACGAGAAAACCATGACGGATGAACCCGCTTTTCCCGCAAATGCCTTCGCGAAACAGGATGGAAGCGACGATGCGGATTTCTATGCCGAGCCGCGCTTCGTCACCCATATCGACGATGGCGCGATTGCGGCGCTGACCAGCTTTTATCGCCGCGCGCTGACGGAAGGTGCTGTCATCCTCGACCTGATGAGCAGCTGGATCAGCCACCTGCCGGAGGATGTACCATTCGCAGACGTGATCGGCCACGGCATGAACGCGGACGAATTGCGGAACAATCCGCGGTTTCAGCGCTGGTTCGTGCAGGATCTGAACCGGGACGTGCACCTGCCGCTTGCGGCGCAATCGGTGGATGCCGTTCTGATCGCGGTTTCCATCCAGTATCTGGAAAAACCGATTGCGGTTCTGAAGGAATGCGCACGCGTGCTAAGGCCAGGCGGCAGGATCATCATCAGTTTCTCCAACCGCTGTTTCCCGACCAAGGCGGTCGCAATCTGGCTGGCCCTTGGCCATGAAGATCATGCGCGGCTGATCGAACTTTATCTTGAGCACGCCGGATTTGACGGCATTGCCACACATATCCTGTGTGATGGGGTGGCGGGCGATCCCCTGATCGCGCTATCGGCGAGAATCACGCAATCCTGATCAGCGGCTTACCGAAATTATCGCCCCTGAACAGGCCGATGAAGGCACGTGGGGCATTCTCGATTCCATCGTAAATCGTGTCACGATATTTTACCGCACCAGATGCGATCCAGCCGGCCATATAGCCGATGAAACGCTCCATCAGGTCCATGTGATTGGCGGTAAGGAAACCTTCGATCCGGGCGGAACGGCCGACGAGCTGCATCAGATTGGGGCCGGGCTGCGGACCATCCGCATTGTAGGCGCTGATCATGCCGCAGATCGCGATACGGCCGAAGGGACGCAAGGCACCCACGGCCGCATCGAGATGGGCGCCGCCGACATTGTCGAAATAGACATCGATACCACCCGGCGCGGCGCGGGCAAGCGCGGCCGCCAGATCGGATTCCGCCTTGTAATCGATCACCGCATCGACGCCGATTTCGCGCAGGAACGCGCATTTGGCAGGGCCACCGGCGGAGCCGACAACGCGCGCGCCCATGATGCGGCCCAATTGACAGGCGACCGAACCGACCGCGCCGGAGGCCGCCGAGACGAACAGGGTTTCACCCGGTTTCAGTTGCGCGATGCGGGTAAGCCCAGCATAGGCGCTGAGCCCGGACACACCGGCGACGCCGAGAAAGGTTTCCGGCGGCAGGCCGCGCGGATCGAGAGTTTCAATTTCGTCCGGGCGGGCATCGAAGACCTCACGCCAGCCCGACAGGGTGCGCACCAGAGCACCCGGTTTCAGCGGGCCATCGCTTTCGATCACCTCCCCAATCGTGCGGCCGGGAACGGTCTCGCCAAGCGCGAAGGAGGCGGCATAACCCGCCCGCCCCGCCATGCGCCCACGCATATAAGGATCGATCGAGACAAAACGGTTCTTCACCCGCACAAACCCGCGCGCACGCGGACCGAGATCGGATGCACGCAATTCGAAATCATCCGGCATCGGCATGCCCACCGGGCGGCGGCGCAACAGAACGGCACGCGATTGCATCAGCGGCTTCCTTTCACGCGAATGTCATAAACCAGCCGCACCGCATTCGGCCAGCGCCGCAATCTCGGCTTGCGCCAATCCCAACTCCCGCAGGATCGCGCTTGTATGCTGACCGATGTCCGGCGCCTTGCGCGGCGGCACTTTCGCGCAGCCCGCGATCTGCACCGGATTGTCGATGGTTTTCACCCCGGCAACACCCGCAATATCGCGAAAGAAATCATTGGCGGCAATCTGCCCATCCACGATGTGGTCGGCAGTGCGCGAAATCGCGCCGACGGGGATGGCGGCGGCTTCGAAACAGGCCTGCCAATGGGCCCAATCATCGCCCGCGAACACATCTTCCAGCAGTGCGACCAGATAGGCGGCATTGGCCTTGCGCGCATCCGCCGTCGCAAAGCGGGGATCGGATGCCCATTCGCCTTTGCCGAGACATGCGAGCAGGCGCGGCCAATCGCGCGTATCGTTGATGATGACAAGCATGAACCAGCGCCCGTCCTTGCAACAATAAAGCTCTGTCAGTGCGCTTCTTTCGCCACGGCCGCGGCGGATGCCAAGATCGGCGCCGCAAAGCGCGGCCTGTACCAGCACGGCATTGGACCACAACCCGTTGGCGAGCAGCGATGTGGAAACGTGACCGCCCTTGCCCGTCTTCTCCCGCCGGTAGAGGGCGGCGGCAATGCCTGCAAACAAGGTGGCGGCGGTCGGGTGATCGCCCATGCCCGGCACCGAAAGGCCCGGCGCCGCATCGGGGGAGGCGCGGACATGATCCATCAGGCCGGAGCGCGCCCACCACGCCGTGGCATCGTAACCGGTGCGATCCTTCTCCGGCCCCGACTCGCCATAAGGGGTGATGGAGGCATAGATCAGCCGCGGATTGAGCGGCAAGAGATCGTCGGCGCGCAAGCGCAGCTTTTCCCGCACCGGACCGGGATAATTGGTGATGAAGACATCGCACCTTTTCAGAAGCGTTTCGAAGATCGCGCGCGCGGGCGCCTGTTTCAGATCCAGCGCCAGACTTTCCTTGTTCCGGTTGTCGAGCAGCCAGGAATAATCGTGTTCCGATGGCGGCATGCTGGGCAGATGTTTGAGCTGGCGGTAACTGTCGCCCGTGACCGGCGGTTCGATCTTTATCTCGCGGGCGCCGAAATCGGCCAGCATGGTGGCCGCCGCGGGGCCGGCAATGAAGCTGGCGCAATCGATGACGAGAAGATCTGCGAACAATCCGTCCATACCGCTTCTCCCTGATACTTTTCTTTCAAGGATGCACCAATTCCGGGCAGAGCAAAATCGGATTCCGTGAAATCATAATTTTGTTCAAGCTCTTTATTTTGTCGCGCAATCTTCCGGAAAACCGCTTCACACTTTTCCGATTGCGCTCCGGACGAAAAGAAAACGCCGCCGGTTTCCCGGCGGCGTTCTGTTCAGGCAATAAACGCTGAAGATCACATGCGTTCGATGATGATGGCCGGTGCCATGCCGCCCGCGGCGCACATGGTGACGAGGCCACGCTTCAGGTCGCGGCGTTCCAGTTCATCCAGCACCGTGCCGATCAGGATCGAACCCGTAGCGCCGATGGGATGGCCGAGCGCCATGGCGCCGCCATTCACATTGACCTTGTTGCGGTCGACCTTCAGATCGCGGATGAATTTTTCCGCGACGACGGCAAACGCCTCGTTGATTTCGATCAGGTCGATATCGTCCAGCGTCAGGCCCGCTTTCTCCAGCACCTTGCGCGCGGCGGGAACCGGCGCATTCAGCATCAGGGTCGGGCTGTCACCCATATTGGCCATGGCGACGAAGCGCGCGCGCGGCTTCAGGCCGTGCTTCTTCGCATAAGCGGGCGAGGCGAGCAGAACAGCCGCGGCACCATCGACCACACCCGACGAATTGCCGGCATGATGGATGTGTTCGATCTTGAGGTCAGGATAGACCTGACGGATCAGGCCGCCATAGGTGGTGCCCTTTTCATCCAGCGGCACTTCCGCCATCGCGGCAAAGGACGGCTTCAGCGCGGCAAGTGCTTCCAGCGTCGTCTGCGGGCGGGGGAATTCTTCATGATCGAGCGCCAGCGTGCCGTCTTCGTGATAGACCGGCACCAGGCTTTTCTTGAAATGATTGCCCTTGATCGCGGCATCGGCCCGCTGCTGGCTGACGACCGCGAGTTCTTCCGTCGCGCGGCGGGTAATGCCCTCAAGCGTTGCGATCGCATCGGCGCAGACGCCCTGATGCGACTGGGGATGCAGCGCGCGCAGATGCAGATTGCCGCCATCCATCATCGGCGGCGCCTTCGGATCGGCGGACGATGCGGTGTAGCTCATCATCTCCGTACCGCCGGCGATGACCAGATCTTCCATGCCGGACATGATCTGGGCGGCGGCAAAATTCACCGATGTGATGCCCGAACCGCAGAAACGGTCGAGCGTGACGCCGCTGGCGCGGGTGTCATAGCCGGCATCGAGGGCCGCCATGCGGCCGAGATCGCCGCCCTGTTTGCCGCGCTGGGACGAGGTGCCCCAGATAATGTCGTCCACCTCCGCCGTGTTCAGATTATTGCGTTCGGCAAGCGCCTTCAAAACGGTGGAGGCAAGACGCTGCGGATGAATGTCGGCCAGCGCACCCTTGCCGACCTTGCCGATGCCGCGTGGCGTGCGGCAGGCATCGATGATGTAGGCTTCAGACATGGAGAACCTCGTATTTCCCTGACAAATTGTTATCGCGAGCGATTTAAGGCGCCCGCACGGCGAGCGTCAATGGCGCCCGCCCGGCACCTTTTTCCAGGCCTGAACGTCTCGGCCGGTCAGCGCGGCAGAAGGCTTGTTCCCATCAGGAATTCATCCACCGCACGGGCGCATTGGCGCCCTTCGCGGATCGCCCACACCACCAGCGACTGGCCGCGGCGCATATCGCCGCAGGAGAACATCTTCGCCGCCGAGGTTTTGTAATCCACCACATTGGCCGCGACATTGCCGCGGGGATCGCGCGCGACACCGGATTGTTCCAGAAGCCCGCCCGCGCGGGGGCCAAGAAAACCCATCGCGAGCAGAACCAGATCCGCCTTCAGCTGAAAGCGGCCTTCGGGTATTTCTTCCATGCGCTGGCGGCCATCGGCCCCCTTCACCCATTCGACACGGGCGCATTCGAGCGCGGTGATGCGGCCGTTTTCGCCGATGGCGCGCCGGGTCAGCACCGACCAGTCGCGTTCGCAGCCTTCTTCCTGAGAGGACGAGGTGCGGAATTTCAGCGGCCAGTCCGGCCAGGTCAGTGCCTTGTTCTCGTGCGCCGGCGGCTGGGGCATGATCTCAAGCTGGGTCACCGACGCAGCCCCCTGGCGGATGGAGGTGCCGATGCAATCCGACCCCGTATCGCCACCGCCGATCACCACCACATGCTTGCCCTTGGCGCTGATGGTGCCATCGGGCGCGGCATGGGCTTCATCATCACCGGCATTGCGCTTGTTCTGCTGGCGCAGGAAATCCATCGCGAAATGAATGCCGGAAAGTTCGCGGCCCTCAATCTCCAGATCGCGCGGGTTTTCCGCCCCGCCCGAGAGCACCAGCGCATCGAAATCCGCGAGCAGCATGGCAACCGAAATGCCGACGCCGACCTCGACGCCGGTGCGGAAAGTGACGCCTTCGGCCTCCATCTGGCGCATGCGCCGGTCGATCAGATGCTTTTCCAGTTTGAAATCGGGGATGCCGTAGCGCAGCAGACCGCCGATACGGTCGCTCTTTTCAAACAGAGTGACGTTGTGACCCGCGCGCGCAAGCTGTTGCGCACAGGCAAGGCCCGCGGGGCCCGAGCCCACCACCGCCACATTGCGCCCGGTTTTCACCTTCGGGATCTGCGGCTGAACCCAGCCTTCTTCCCAGCCGCGATCGACGATCTGGCATTCGATGGTTTTGATCGTAACCGGCTTTTCGATGATGTTGAGGGTGCACGACGCCTCGCACGGGGCGGGGCAGATGCGGCCGGTGAATTCCGGGAAGTTGTTGGTGGAGTGCAGCGTTTCGAGCGCGGTGCGCCACTGGTCGCGATAGACGAGATCGTTCCAGTCCGGGATCAGATTGTTGACCGGACAGCCATTGTGGCAATAGGGCACGCCGCAATCCATGCAACGCGAGGCCTGCCGCGAAACATCGTCGTAAGCGAGCGGCTTGACGAACTCTTTCCAGTTGGTGCGCCGCTTTTCCGCCTTTTCATAAGGGCGGTCGCTACGCTCGAACTCCAGGAAACCGGTGATCTTACCCATCAAGACCGCTCCTGCTGATGCGGGTTTGTGTTGTCATCATCGCCACCGTCAGGCCGCCGCCACCGCGCTTGACGCGCGCGGCGATTTCTTTTCGGCCAAGGCGCGCGCGAAATCATTCGGCAGCACCTTGACGAAGCGCGACAGCGCGGTTGGCCAATCGGCCAGAAGCGCGTGAGCCCGCGCACTGCCCGTCAGCCGGGCATGGCGTTCGACCAGAATGCGCAGACGTTCGGCATCGAAGCGCAAGGGATCGCCCATGCCGTTATCCTGCACGCCGGGGGCGGTGGCACGCGGGCGGCCTTCGTCATCGCCTGCATCCTCCACCGGGGAAATGCGCGAGAGCGAGACCATGGCGGTGTTGCACAGTTTTTCGAAATCGCCGTCGCCATCGTAGACATAGGCGATGCCGCCAGACATGCCGGCCGCGAAATTGCGGCCCGTGCGGCCCAGCACCACCACCACGCCACCGGTCATATATTCGCAACCGTGATCGCCGGTCCCTTCGACCACCGCAACGGCACCCGAATTGCGCACCGCGAAGCGTTCACCGGCCACGCCTTCGAAATGGGCCTCGCCCGCGATGGCGCCATAGAGCACCGTGTTGCCGATGATGATGTTCCGGGTTGGATCGCGCGCAATGCCCGCAGGCTGGCGCACCACCACACGGCCGCCGGAAAGGCCCTTGCCGACATAGTCATTGGCATCGCCCACCAGTTCGAACGAAACCCCATGGGCGAGGAAAGCGCCGAAGCTTTGCCCGGCGGTGCCGTCGAAGCGGATATGAATGGTGTCTTCCGCCAGACCCGCATGGCCGTAACGCCGCGCGATTTCGCCCGACAGCATGGCGCCCACCGTGCGATGCACGTTGCGGATGGTGCGTTCGAGCCGGATCGCCTGCCCGGTTTCGATGGCGGGCTTCACGGCCGCGATCAATTCGCGGTCCAGCGCCTGATCGAGACCGTGATCCTGTTTTTCGCAATGGCGGATCGCGACACCCGGTTTCGCGGGCACCTGATAAAGCAGCTTCGACAGATCGACGCCTTCGGCCTTCCAATGGCCGATGGCCTTGCGCGCATCGATGCGATCCACCCGGCCGATCATCTCATCGACCGTGCGGAAGCCGAGTTTGGCCATGATGCCGCGCAATTCTTCCGCCACGAAGAAGAAGTAATTGATCACATGTTCCGGCTGGCCGGTGAAACGCTTGCGCAAAACCGGGTCCTGTGTCGCAACGCCGACCGGGCAGGTGTTGAGATGGCATTTGCGCATCATGATGCAGCCAGATGCGATCAAAGGCGCGGTGGCGAAACCGAATTCATCGGCGCCGAGCAGAATGCCCATCGCCACGTCGCGCCCGGTGCGGAAGCCGCCATCGGCCTGTACCGCGATGCGGCCGCGCAAACCGTTCAGCACAAGTGTCTGCTGGGTTTCGGCGAGGCCGATTTCCCACGGACTGCCGGCATGGGTGAGCGAGGTCAGCGGCGAAGCACCGGTGCCGCCTTCATAACCCGAAATCGTCACATGATCGGCGCGCGCCTTGGCAACACCGGCGGCAACCGTGCCGACGCCCACTTCCGACACCAGCTTGACCGAGATGCGCGCGGAAGGATTGACGCTTTTCAGATCGTAGATCAGCTGGGCCAGGTCTTCGATCGAATAGATGTCGTGATGCGGCGGCGGCGAAATGAGGCCGACACCGGGGGTGGAATGGCGCACGCGGGCGATATTCTCGTCCACCTTGTGGCCGGGCAATTGCCCGCCTTCGCCGGGTTTCGCCCCTTGCGCCATCTTGATCTGCAGATCGTCGGCATTGACGAGATATTCCGCCGTGACGCCGAAGCGGCCCGAGGCCACCTGTTTGATGGCGGAACGCATGGAATCGCCATTGGGCAGCGGTTTGAAACGATCCGATTCCTCCCCGCCCTCGCCCGTGTTGGAACGGCCGCCGATACGGTTCATCGCAATCGCGAGATTGGTGTGCGCTTCACGGCTGATCGAACCGAAGCTCATCGCGCCGGTGGAGAAACGCTTGACGATTTCGGAAGCCGGCTCCACCGCCTCCAGCGGGATGCCGGGGCCGTCGGTCTTGAATTCCATCAGGCCGCGGATGGTGAGCAGCCGTTCGTTCTGCTGATTGATGGCTTCGGCAAAGGCGAGATATTCCGCCGGCTGGTTGCCGCGCACCGCGTGCTGAAGCCGCGACACGGTGTAGGGCGTCCAGGCATGATCTTCGCCGCGCAGGCGGAAAGCATAATCGCCGCCGACATCCAGCATCGAATTGTAGACCGGGTTGCTGCCGAAGGCGGCTTCGTGCCGGCGCAAGGCTTCCTCGGCAATCTCGGTCAGGCCAACGCCTTCGATCGCGGTCGATGTGCCGGTGAAATATTTTTCGACAAAGGCGGAGGAGAGCCCGACCGCATCGAAAATCTGCGCGCCGCAATAGGATTGATAGGTGGAGATGCCCATTTTGGACATCACCTTCATCACACCCTTTTTCACTGCCTTGATGTAGTTCTTCTGCACTTCGTAAGCGGTGATCGGCAGTTCCTGTTCGGTGCGGATCTGCTCCAGCGTATCGAAGGCGAGATAGGGATTGATCGCCTCGGCGCCATAACCGGCCAGCACACAGAAATGATGCACCTGACGGGCTTCGCCGGTTTCAACCACCAGCCCCGCCTGCATGCGCAGGCCCTGACGGATCAGATGATGATGCACCGCCGCGGTGGCAAGCGCGGCCGGAACCGGAATGCGTGTGGCCGAAACCGCGCGGTCGGACAGAACGAGGATATTGGCATCGGCCAGCACGGCGTCGGTCGCCTGCTGACAGATTTTGGTCACGGCCGCTTCGAGACCGGCAGCACCTTCCGCCGCAGGCCAGGTGCAATCGATCGTCACCGTGCGCAGCGCGCCATCGAGCAGGGTTTCGATGGAACGGATTTTCTCCAGATCGCTGTTGGTCAGGACCGGGTGCGCCACTTCCAGCCGCTTGTGCGTGCCGGCCTGACGGCCGAACAGATTGGGCCTGGGCCCGATCATCGAAACCAGCGACATCACCAGTTCTTCGCGGATCGGATCGATCGGCGGGTTGGTGACCTGGGCAAAGCCCTGTTTGAAATAATTGTAGAGCAGCTTTGGCTTTTGCGAGAGCACGGCCAATGGCGTGTCGGTGCCCATCGAGCCGATGGGATCATCGCCCGATTTCGCCATCGGTTCGAGGAAGAATTTGATGTCTTCCTGGGTGTAGCCGAAGGCCTGTTGCCAGTTGAGAAATTCCTGCGCGGAATTCGCGCTGCGCGGCGGCGGCTCCGACGAATCCGGCAGATCTTCAAGCTTGTACTGCGCTTCTTCCAGCCATTCGGCATAAGGCCAGGCGGCGGCGAGATCGCGCTTGATCTCCTCATCCTCGACGATGCGGCCCTGTTCGAGATCGATCAGCAGCATTTTGCCAGGCTGCAGCCGCCATTTGCGCGCGATTTTTTCTTCCGGCACCGGCAGCACGCCCGCTTCGGAGGCGAGGATCACCAGATCGTCCGTGGTGACGATGTAGCGCGCGGGCCTGAGACCGTTGCGGTCCAGCGTGGCGCCGATCTGCCGGCCGTCGGTGAAGGCAATCGCAGCCGGACCATCCCACGGTTCGAGCAGGGCGGCATGATATTCGTAGAACGCCTTGCGGCCCGCATCCATCAGCGTGTTGCCGGCCCAGGCTTCCGGAATCAGCATCATCACCGCATGCGCCAGCGGATAACCGCCCGCCATCAAAAGTTCGAGCGCATTGTCGACACACGCCGTATCGGACTGGCCATGCGGGATCAGCGGCCACATCTTGTCGAGATCGGGGCCCAGCAGATCCGATTCCATCGTGCGGCGGCGCGCATTCATCCAATTCACATTGCCGCGCACGGTGTTGATTTCACCGTTGTGCGCGATGAAGCGATAGGGATGGGCGAGCTTCCACGACGGAAACGTGTTGGTGGAGAAACGCTGATGCACCAGCGCGATGGCCGATTGCGTCAGCGGATTGCGCAGATCGTCATAAAAGCGGCCGACATCGGGGGCGAGCAGCAGACCCTTGTAGACCACCGTGCGCGACGAAAAAGACGGCATGTAGAAATCGGTGATCGCCGGGTTCTGATGCTTTCCCGCAAGCTCGCTCAACGGATTCTGCGTCTGCTTGCGGATGGCGAGCAGCTTGCGCTCAAACGCATCCTGATCGCGGATATTCTTGCCTTGCGCGATGATCGCCTGACGGATCAAAGGCGCCTGATCGAGCACGGTTTTGCCGAGGCCCTTTGGCGTCACCGGCACATCGCGCCAGCCGACCAGACGCTGCCCTTCCACCTTGATGAAATGTTCAAAGCGGCGAACGATGATGTCGCGCGCGGTGGTATCGCGCGGCAGGAAACACATCGCCACCGCATATTGGCCAAGCGGGGGAAGATCGACCCGGGTTTTTTCCGCCCAGTCGCGCAGCAGCGCATCGGGAATCTGAATCAGGCAGCCTGCCCCGTCACCCACCAGCGGATCGGCGCCGACGGCGCCGCGATGGTCGAGGTTGATCAGAAGCTGCAGCCCCTGCGCGATGATATCGTGAGATTTCCGGCCCTTGATGTTCGCGACAAAGCCGACGCCACAGGCGTCGTGCTCGCGGGCAGCATCATAAAGACCCTGGGTCGGCGGATAACCCATGTGAACCCCGATGGCTTGAGTGATAACCGGGCGGCATTCGGCCGCCCGTCTCTAATATGTTGCGACGCGGCAAGATTGGCTAGTGCAAAAATGACACGCGGCGCTGTGGCGTCAGAATTATATTACAATTTGTGTGGGAATAATGCCTGAAAATTATGCCGCATACGCCGCCGCCAACAAGCCCTTCAACCGGCCCTGACGTTGGCATATTTCAGAAAATCATTCCGAAACAAGAGCTTATATCTTATGCCAGTGGAGACAATTGTCATAAGTGTGCGCATAGACCTGGCGCAGCTCACCCTCATCCAGATGAAGGCTTTGCGTCCAGGCGGCATCCGTCATGCGTGTTTGTGCCAGCTCGCGGCAGGCGCGGATTTCGGCCGGATCGGCGGCAAGTGCTGACGCCGCAGATGGACCAGCCGCCGATGCCGTGGCCGTGGGCGCTGCCAGTTCCGATGACATCACGCTGTTGGGCCCGATGGGCGACGGGGATGCCAAGGCGCCCCCCGCTGCGGGTGCCGTGGCCGCGGCTTCGGTCTGCGGCGTGCCGTTGGAGGACCAGCCGGTAATGGCCGGGGTATCCCGCGCCGCCGGCAGCAGGCTGCAGGCCGGAAGCATCACACCGGCGCACAGAGAAACAAGACAAAGGCGCACGACGCGCACAGAGGATCGCGAAGACATGGCCCCTCTTAACGCAGAACCAGCGCATACGGAACCGCAGGCCTGCGTTCATACGCGTGGGTCGATGGGCTCAGGCCTGGGGTCCCGGCGGCGGCTGGTCGCGCCAGGCGGGCATCTGCGTCTTCACGGTTTCCGCGGCCTTGGACCAGAAGGCCGGATTCTTCGCCAGGAAGCGGATGTTGAAATGTTCTTCGTGGCGGAATTCCAGCACCTCCACCCCCTGCGGGCCGGGCACATAGGAATAGGCCGCATCGTTCGGCACGAAGAAGCCGTCGCCCGGACCCAGCGTTTCACTGCCGAGAATGAGCGAGCCCGCGATCACGTAATAAAGACAATCGGCATTGTGGCTGTGCCTGGGCAGGGGAAAGCCGCTTTTGAACCAGGCATAGGTCAGGCTGAATCCGGGGGCGGAAAACAGCAGTTTTACCGCCTGCCCTTCTTCGATGCCGGCTTCCTGCAATTCGGCGATGGATTTCTCCATTTCCGGCGTGACGCTGACATAATCCATCACGTCGATCTCGGAAAATGCCTTGGCATCGGCGCGGCGGAAAATGGAAAAACCCTTGCGGGATGCGGCCTGTTTGCCGATTGCAGGATCGATGCTGTTCATGATTGTCCTCCGTTCTGGGCGTGTTGCAGGCCGAGCGGTTCAAGCGTACCGGTCGCGATGTTCACATTGGCTTCGGCATCGAGGCCGAGCCAGCGGCGCAGCTCCGGCCCGGCACCGGCCTGTACTTCCGGCGATAGCAGGGCGTTCCAGTTGACCTGCGGCCGGAGGAAGGACGCCGAGTAATAGCCGAACAGAAGCGCGCGATCTTCGTTCCTGGTGATGTTGGCGCCGGAGGTGTGCCAGACACGGCCTTCCATCACGATGATGGAACCGGCTTTGGCTTCGAACGGGCGCATATGGCTGAGCGGATCGGCCGGCAGATCGGCGCGGCGCAGAAAACGGTGACTGCCGGGCAGGAACAGGGTGGCGCCATTGTCGCCGCGCACATCGGTCAGGCACCAGATGATGTTGAGCGACCAGGGGGCGTGCCACGGCTCCGGCACCACGAGGGCCTGATCGGAATGGACTGACATCGAGCCCGAGCCGGGCCGGGCGATGTTGGCGGTGAAATTGGAAACCAGAAAATCCGGCCCCAGCACGGCGCGCACCATTTCCAGCGCGGTGGGATGCTGGATCAGCTCGCGGAAGACGGGATCGATATCCAGAAGATTGAACACCCGCACATTGCTGGTGTTGGGATCGAGTTCCGGCATGAAGGTGCGGCCGCCGCGCCGCTCACTCTCCGCCGCCGCGGCCCATAGCCGTTCCAGCACGAAAGCGGCCCCTGCCCGGTCCAGTATATCGGGCAGGACGCACCAGCCTTCATCGCGCAATTGCGCCTTTTCGGCGACCCAGACCTCAGCCCTGTCCGCTTTATCCGTTTGCGGGCGCACGCGGTCCGCCAACCCGGTTTCCGATCCCATCGATGCCTCTGCCGGCTTCAACCTCTCTCATGGAGGGTAGGCAGCATTGTTCGGGCCGGTCCCGGCTTTGTCAATGAATTTTAGAGTGCACTTTAAAAATGTGGTCCTAGAACGGTGCGGCGGGATGATCCGGCGGCGTTCCCGGCGGTGTGGACTTGGCATGCAGGGCGCGAAAACCCGCCAATGCGGCGTCATGCTCATCCTCGCTGCCGCGCGCGATCACGAAACAGTGGAACAGCACACCACTGCCCAGCCCCACGATAAAAACCCATAGCAAAGTGTGCATCCCGCTCCTCGTGGCACTGTATCCGAAGTGGCACTGTATCCGGACGATGTTGCATAACGTGCGAAGGGGCAGCGCGTTCCGGCCGCGCGACAGATATTCCGCCCTTACCGGCCGTTATTCCAGAAAAAAGCAGCGATAGCGTTGATGCGCAGATGGAACCGGCAAAGCGATGCCCGACAACGCGGCCGGTGCACAAAGCGCTTGCAGGCATCTTGCAGGACAGGGCGTTCTCATTTTTGATGCGCGTTACAAAAATAATACCGGGAGCGAGAAACAGCCATGGCGCGCGCACACGAAAACGGTCTGCCGCCGGCAACAACCGATCTGGATCAGGCAAGGCGGGATCTTGATGAGGCCGGTGTCTGCTTCATTGCGGACGCCCTGCCGCCGGCGCGGTTGAAACGGGTGCGCGAGGCGCTTTACCGCGCGGCGGAGGAAGACAGCACACGCGGCTGGGTACAGAAATTTCAGGGCGATTACGAAACCGACAATACCAATCAGCGGGTCTGGAACCTGCCGAGCCGGGACCCGGTGTTCTGCGATCTGGCCGAGGACCCGATCGCGCTGCATTTCGTGCGCACGCTGATCGGCTGGCCCGCGCTTCTGTCCAACATCTCCGCCAATATCACCGGACCCGGCGGCGGCGAAATGGTGCTGCACGCCGACCAGACCTATATGCCCGAACCATGGTGCGGGATTCAGGGCATCAATGTGGTGTGGTGCGTGGACGATTTCACCGCCGAGAACGGCGCCACCCGCATCGTGCCCGGCAGCCACAAATGGAACCGTGCCCCGCGCGAGGGCGAAATTCCCCAAACCATGCAGGCGCTGGAAGCCCCGGCCGGCACGGCCATCGTGATGGAAGGCCGCGTCTGGCACCAGACCGGCAACAACCGCACCAGGGACACGCGGCGGGCCGGGATTTTCGCCTGGTACACGCTTCCGATCTATCTGCCGCAGGAAAACTGGGCCCTGTCGCTCAGCCCCGTGGTGCGCCAGTTCGGATCGGAGACTCTGATGCAATTGATGGGCTTCCGGCCGACGGGGTTCGGCCTCATCAACGGCACCGCCCATCCGCCACGGCCAGTATGAATGGCCAGTATGAGCGGGCAGTATAAGCGGACGGTTTGCGGGGCTTGAGAGCACGCTAGCAGGAATTTTACTGGCTGCGCCCCTGCCCGGAGAATAGCCTTCGACCTGCCGCCATGACCGGCCCGGCACCGGCGCGCAAAAAACGCACGCCCGATGGAGCAGCCAATGAGCGCCGCACACCTCGTGGCATTAGCGACCGCCACGCCGCCATTCGTGCTGACCCAGAAGGAGGTGGCGGAACGCGCAAGCGTTCTGTTCGGTGGCCGCGGCGACATCGAACGGCTGTTGCCGGTGTTTGCCAATGCGGGAATCGAACGGCGCTATTCCTGCGTTCCGATCGGCTGGTATCTTGAGGATCACGGCTGGAAGGAACGCAACCGGCTGTTTCTCGACCATGCGGTGGCGCTGCTGGAACAGGCGGGTGATGCCGCAATCCGGCAAGCGGGGCTGACGCGCGACGCCATCGACGCGATCGTGGTCAATTCCACCACCGGCATTGCAACGCCAAGCCTTGATGCGCTGCTGATCGAACGCATGGGGTTGCGCCGCGATGTGGCACGGCTGCCGATTTTCGGCTTTGGCTGTGCGGGCGGTGTGCTCGGCCTGACGCGGGCGGGACAGATGGCACGCATCATGCCCGGTGCGCATATCCTGTTCCTGACGGTCGAACTTTGCGCCCTGACCTTTCGCAGGAACGACAGTTCGAAAAGCAATCTGGTGGCGGCGGCCCTGTTCGGCGACGGGGCTGCGGCGGTGATCCTTTGCACCGAAGGCGACGGCCCGCGCCTTGGCGCCGCCGGTGAATATACCTGGCCCGGCTCGCTGGACGTGATGGGATGGGATGTCGAGGACGATGGATTGAAGGCGCGCTTTTCGCAAAGCATACCCGCTTTGGTGGGGCGCGATTTTCGCGGACTGGCGTATGGTTTCGCGGACAAAAATGCCATCGCCCTGAAACGGATTGACCGTTTCGCGCTGCATCCGGGCGGCGCGAAGGTGCTGGACGCGCTGGAAGCCGCGCTGGATCTGGCGCCCGGCGCGCTGGAGGACAGCCGCGCGGTGTTGCGCGATTTCGGCAACATGTCGGCGGCGACGGTGCTGTTTATTCTGGCACGCATGCGCGAACGCAGGCAACGCGGCGATATTCTGATGGGCGCGCTGGGGCCCGGCTTCACCGCTGCCTTCCTGATGTTGCAGGACTGATGCTGCCCGCGCGGGAGATCGCTTTCGCCGTTCTGGGCCTGGTGGCGCTGCAGCGGCTGATCGAACTGCCCTATGCGCGGCGCAATGCGCAAAAATTGCTGGCGCGCGGCGGCCGTGAATATGGCGAAGGCCATTATCCGCTGTTCGTCATTCTGCACGCCGCATGGCTCGCCAGCATGGCGGTGTTCCTGCCGCAAAATCTTTCGATCCACTGGGGCGCGCTTTCCGCCTATGCGCTGTTACAAGGTTTGCGCATCTGGATCATCGCCACGCTCGGCCCTTACTGGACCACGCGCATCATCACCGTGCCGGGTGCGCCGCTGATCCGGCACGGGCCTTACCGCTATCTGCGCCACCCCAATTATCTGCTGGTCGCGGGCGAAATCGCGCTTCTGCCGCTCGCCTTTGGCGAAGTGGAAATCGCCATCGTGTTTTCCATTGCGAATTTTGCGCTGCTTTTCTGGCGCATCCGCATCGAAGACCGCGCGCTGCAACCCCGGCGGACGCAGGCGCCATGACGGATGCGAAAGCGGGGCCAGAGGCTATACCGCCCGGCGACTGGATCGGGTTTCTGGCCATGTGCATCGGCATGTTCATGGCCATTCTGGATATCCAGATCGTGGCCAGTTCGCTGCCGCGCATCGGTTCAGCGCTTGGCATCGGCGAAAACGGGCTGAGCTGGATTCAGACCGCCTATCTGATCCCGGAAATCATCGCCATTCCGCTGACCGGATTTCTGACCCGCGCGCTGTCGCTGCGCTGGCTGTTCGCCGGGTCGACGCTTGCGTTTGCGCTTGCGAGCCTTGCCTGCGCGCTCAGCAGCAATTTCGGCGAATTGATCCTGTTTCGTGCCCTGCAAGGATTTTCGGGCGGTGCGCTGATCCCGGCCGTGTTCACATCGGTGTTCGTGATTTTTCCGCGCCGGGCGCACGCGATGGCAACCGTTGTGGCCGGCAGCTTTGCGATGATCGCGCCGACCCTTGGGCCCATTCTGGGCGGCTATCTGACCGAAACCTATTCCTGGCATGTGATCTTTCTGATCAATGTGGTGCCGGGAATCGTGGTGGCGCTGTTCGTGATCCGCTTTATCCGGGCGGACAAGTTGAACTTTTCCCTGCTCAAATCCATCGACTACAGCACCGTGGTTCTGGCGGCGCTGTTCCTGTCGAGTTTGATGCTGCTGTTGAAGGAGGGGCCGAAACAATCCTGGCACGGCAGCGATATTCTGCTGCTGGCGCTGTTTTCGACCGTCTCTCTTGCCATCACGATCCAGCAATGTCTGAGCCGCCCGCACCCGTTCGTGCATTTGTGGAAATTCGCCGACCCGTCATTCCGCACCGGCGCCCTATTGAGTTTTACCATCGGCATCGGGCTTTACGGCGCCACCTATCTGATGCCGGTGTTCCTTGGCTATGCCGGGCGGCAGAACCCGCTTCAGATCGGCGAGATCATGATCGTGGCGGGGATTGCGCAGCTTGTCGCCGCGCCGGTGGCAGCACTTGTGGAACCGCGGCTGTCGCCAAAATGGCTGGGGCTGTTCGGGTTCGCGCTGTTCGGGGCGGGGCTGATCGCCAACGGCTTCATGACGCCGCGCACACTCTTCGACGGGCTGTTCTGGCCGCAGGTTCTGCGCGGCGTGGCGGTGATGGCATGCATCCTGCCGGCAACGCGGTTTGCACTGGATCATTGGCCGGAAGCCGAAGTGGCGGACGCCAGTGCGCTGTTCAACCTGATGCGCAACATGGGCGGGGCCATCGGCATCGCGCTGGTGGATACGGTGTTGCAGGAACGTACGCCGGTGCATGTGGAGAGGCTGGTCGAACGGCTGCAGGCGGGCGAACGCGCCGCGGCCCAATTCGTCGGCCTGCCGCTTGAGCGTTTTACCGGCCACCCGCTTGGGCCGATTGATGCCTTCACCCAGGCATTGGTGAAGCCATTGGTGGAACGCGCCGCCCTGACCCTGGCCAGCAACGAAGCCTGGCTGCTGGCGGGCGCAATTTTCGTGGCCGCAACGCTGTTGTTGTTGCTGGCGCCGCGCAGTGTGGGGCGCACGGAGAATTAGCGGCCCCGCACAGCACGCGCAGCCGCGCTTGCAGGAAAGCGCGGCTTATGGATAATCATAACGCGTTTTATATATCACATGCGTAGCAAGCGCAGGGGACAGGAAGGGGAATGCCATGGAACACGCCACAGCAGAAAAAGACATTCCGTTCGACATCGAGGCGCTGCGCCGCAAATACCGTGAGGAGCGCGACAAGCGCCTGCGTGCCGATGGCGAGAACCAGTATCTGGAAGTCGCGGGCACGTTTTCGCACTTCGGCGATGACGACCCTTATGTCGAGCCGGGCTTTACGCGGCCGGCCCTGAACGATGCGGTGGATGTCATCATCATCGGCGGCGGGTTCAGCGGCCTTCTGGCGGCGGCGCGGCTGAAAGAGGCCGGCATCAGCGACATTCGCATTCTGGAAGCGGGCGGCGATTTCGGCGGCACCTGGTACTGGAACCGCTATCCCGGCGCGCAATGCGATATCGATTCCTATTGCTATCTGCCGCTGCTGGAGGAACTGGGCTACATCCCGAAAGAGAAATATTCCTACGTCAACGAGATTTTCGCCCATTCGCAGCGCATCGGCCAGCATTACGGACTTTACGGCATCACCTGTTTTCAGACCCGCGTCACCCAGCTCAACTGGGATGAAGACCAGAAACGCTGGATCGTGCGCACCAATCGCGACGATGAGATGAAGGCGCGGTTTGTGGTGATGGCGCTGGGCACCGCCAGCCGCGCCAAGCTGCCGGGCATCCCCGGCATCGAGACGTTCAAGGGCCACAGCTTTCACACCAGCCGGTGGGATTACAATTACACCGGCGGCGATACCACGGGCGGTTTGCACAAGCTGGCCGACAAGCGGGTGGCGGTGATCGGTACCGGCGCCACCGCCATTCAATGCGTGCCCTTCGTCGGGCAATACGCCAAGGAACTTTTCGTGTTTCAGCGCACGCCATCCTCGGTCGATCTGCGCGGCAACAAGCCGACCGACCCCGAATGGGCGAAGAACCTGAAACCGGGATGGCAGCGCGAAAGGCGGGAGAATTTCGCCGACATCGTAACCGGGCGCCCGTTCGACCGCGATCTGGTCAGTGACGGCTGGACCGACATTTTCCGCAATCTGCAGACCATGGCGGCGCCGAAAACGGGGGTCGCGCAGAACCCCGCCGATGTGGCGCTTCTGGCCGAGATCGCCGATTTCAACAAGATGAACCAGATTCGCGCCCGGGTGGACGAGACGGTAACGGATCAGAAAACCGCAGACGCCCTGAAGCCGTGGTACCGCCAGTTCTGCAAGCGGCCGACCTTCAACGACCAGTATCTGCCGACCTTCAACCGGCCCAATGTCACCCTGGTCGATACCAGTGAAGCGAAGGGGGTGGAGCGCATCAGCGAAACCGGCGTGGTGGCCAATGGCCGGGACTATCCGGTCGACTGCATCATCTTCGCCACCGGTTTCGAGATCAGCACTGCCTTCCGCCGCCGCATCGGCTTCGACATCATCGGGCGGAATGGACAGTCGCTGTACGATTATTGGGCGGATGGCTATCGCACCCTGCACGGCTTTTCCAGCCATGGCTTTCCCAACTGGTTCTATATCGGCATTTCGCAGAACGGTTTGTCGGTCAACATGACCGCGATGTTCGACGATCAGGCCAGGCACATCGCCTATATCATCGCGCAAGTGCGGGCGCGCGGGGCCGAAACCGTGCAGCCCAGCACGGAAGCGGAAGACGAATGGGTGGCGACCATCCGCAAGCTGGCGGTCGTCAACCGCGAATTTCTGGAGGCCTGCACGCCCGGCTACTACAACAATGAAGGCGGCAAACGGCCGGGTTCGCTGGCGGGCGAGACCTATGGCCCCGGCATCAACGCCTTCAACGCGCTGCTGGCGGAATGGCGGGCGGACGGATCGATGAAAGGGCTGGAACTGGATTGCTGATGGCGTAACGTAAGGGCAGACGGAAAAGCGCCCGCCCACAAAAACAATCGCAGGAGAAACGCCATGACCAAACCGGAAGCTGTCGGCCTGTCGTCCGAGAGGCTGGCCCGCCTCGATCGCGTGATGACCGAACGCTATGTCGAGAGCGGCGAATTGCCGGGATTCCAGACCCTGATCTGGCGCAAGGGCGAACTGGCGCACAGCAATCTGGTCGGCATGGCCGACATCGAACGCGGTGCGAAGCTGAGAGAGGATTCGCTTTACCGCATTTATTCGATGTCGAAGCCGATCACAGCGGTGGCGCTGATGATGCTGGTAGAGGAAGGCAAGATCGGGCTGGATGACGAGGTGCACACCCACATTCCGGCGTGGAAGAAGCTGGGCGTCTATGCCACCGGCATGCCGACCTTACTGGCAAATGTGCCGCCGCAATTCCTGACCACGCCGCCCAAACGGCCGATGAAGGTGGTCGACCTCGTCACCCACACATCGGGCCTGACCTATGGCTTCATGATGCGCACCGCGGTCGATCAGGCCTATCGCAAGCAGAAGATCGCCGATTTTCAGACACCGGGCGGGCTGGACGCGATGATCGAAGATCTGGCGAAACTGCCGCTCGACTTTTCGCCCGGCGATTACTGGAATTACTCCATCTCGATCGATGTGATGGGCTATCTGGTGCAGAAACTTTCCGGCCAGAGCTTTGGCGAGTTCCTGCGCACGCGGCTGTTCGAGCCGCTGGGCATGAAAGACACCGCCTTTCATTGCCCGCATGACAAGATCGGGCGCTTCACTTCCTGCTATCAGCCGAAACAGGGTGGCGGCATCAAGATTCAGGACGATGCACAGAGCAGCACCTATGCCGAACCGCCGAAGCTGGAATCGGGTGGCGGCGGCCTCGTCTCCTCCGCCCATGATTACTTACGCTTCTGCCGCATGCTGCTGAATGGCGGCACGCTGGACGGGGTACAGATTCTGTCGCCCAAAACGGTGGAGATGTTCAGCCTGAATCTGTTGCCGGACGGCAAGCTTTTGACCGACATGACGGCGGGGCCCGGCATCTTCTCCGAAGCGGGCTATGGCGGGGTTGGCTTCTCCATCGGCTGCGGCGTGAACATGGACCTGTCGAAATCGCGCCTGCCGGGCAGCCAGGGTGAATTCTTCTGGGGCGGGGCCGCGGCCACCGCGTTCTGGATCGACCCGAAGGAAGATCTGACGGTGGTGTTCATGACCCAGGTGATGGGCAGCGATGCGCGCCTGACCTTGCGGCGCGATCTGCGCACACTGGTTTATTCCGCCTTCACCGAATCCTTTGCCTGAAACGTGCAGCGCAATGTTGGAGGGGATGCATGGCCGCACACTATGACGCCATCATCGTGGGCGGCGGCATCGGCGGCGGGGCACTGGCCAGCGTTCTGGCGCGCGATGGCCGGCGCATTCTGCTGCTGGAGAAATCGACCGTCTACGAAGACCATGTGCGCGGCGAATGGATCGCGCCATGGGGTGTGAAGGAGGTGCAGCGCATCGGCCTTTACGGCACCCTGCGCGATGCGGGCGGCCACCATCTGGCCCGCCACATCACCTATGACGAAACCCGCGATCCGGCGGTGGCCGAACAGACCGCGATGCCGCTTGCCATGTTCGTGCCGGATGTGCCGGGGCCGCTTTGCATCGGCCATCCGCATCATTGCCAGACCCTGTTCGATGAAGCGGTGCGGGCCGGTGCCACCACCTTGCGCGGCGTGAACATCACCGCGATCCGCCCCGGCGCCACACCGGAAGTCACCTATCAGCACAATGGCCGGGAGGAGGTGGCGCGCGCGCCGCTGATCGTCGGTGCCGACGGCAGGCTGTCCGAAACCCGCCAGGCGGCGGCCATCACGCTTCATCAGGACAAGCCGCATCACTGGTTCACCGGCCTTTTGGTCGAAGGGGCGGGCCAATGGCCGGACGATCTGCAGGCCATCGGCACCGAAGGCGATTTCGGCTTCCTCGCCTTTCCGCAAGGCCATGGCCGGGTGCGGGTTTATGGCGGTTATGCGCTTGCGCAGCGTCAGCGCTTTGCCGGTACCGAAGGCCCGCGCCATTTCCTTGACGCTTTCGCGATGACGTCTAGCCCCGGCAACCGCTTTCTGGTCGAAGGGCGACCGGCAGGGCCGCTGTTCAGCTATTTCAACAACGATAGCTGGACCGATGAACCGTTTGCGCCGGGTACCGTGCTGATCGGCGATGCGGCGGGATGGAACGACCCGATTGTGGGGCTGGGCCTTTCCATCACCTATCGCGATGTGCGCATCGTGTCCGACATTCTGAAGGCGGCGCCGGATTGGGCAAAAGCGGATTTCCGCCCCTTTGGCGAAGAACGGCGCGAACGCATGCGCCGCCTGCGCTTCGCCGCGCATCTTCAGGCCGCACTGGACATGGAGTTCGGTGCGCGCGCGCGGGCGCGGCGCCAGCGTTATCACGACATGATGCTGACGGACCCGAGCATCGGCCTGCACGGCATGGCGGTGATGGCGGGGCCAGAAACCGCACCGGCGGAGATTTTCACCCCGGAACACCGTGCGCGCGTTCTGGGAGAGGAGGTGACGGCATGACGATCGACCTGAAGACATTCAACGCCGACTGGCTTTCGGCCTGGACCGCGAAGGATGTGGACAAACTGCTGCAATTTTATGCCGAGGATGTGGTCTATCGCGACCCGCAGACCGCGGATGGTTTGAACGGGCACGCGGCATTGCGCCAATATCTGACCGGACTGTTCGCCGCCACACCGCCGATGCAATACGATCCGCATGAAATCTGGCCGACGCCGAACGGCTATTGCGGGCGGTGGTATTGCACGGTTTCCGCGCCCGATGGCAGCAAATCCTATCTGCGCGGGTTCGATCTTGTGGTGCTGAAAGGCGACAGAATCGCGCTGAACGAAGTTTATGTGCATCCCCTGTCCGGGCCGCCGCCGGCATGACCATTCCAATTATCCGGCCTGAAAGCGTAACGCCGGACTGGCTGAGCGCGGTGCTGGCCCACGGCGGCTGCATGGCGCGTGTGCGCGATTTTACCGCCGCGCGCGTCGGCACCGGCCAGATCGGCGACAGTGTGCGTTTCACACTGGATTATGCGGACCGCGATGAGCGCGCACCGGCAACGCTTGTCGGCAAATTCCCCTCCCCCCATGAAGACAGCCGGCAGGCAGGCATCACACTCGGCAATTATATCCGCGAGGTGCACTTCTATAACCAACTGGCGGACAGTGCGCGCATCTGCGTGCCGAAGACATATTTCGCGGCCGTCGATGAAGCGAGCAGCGAATTCGTGCTGATGATGGAAGATCTGGCACCCGCCGAACAGGGCGACCAGATGAAGGGCGTGACACTGGACCAGGCGCGCACAGTACTGGGCGAAGCGGCAAAGCTGCATGCCTCACACTGGGACGATGCCGCCATCGATGAGATGCCATGGGTCAATTTCACCACTGCGGCACCTGGCAACGCAACGCCGTCGGACACGGTGCAGCAGCTATGGCAAGGTTTCCGCGAACGCTATGGAAGCCGCGTGGATGCGGAATGCACCGAGATCGGCAATGCCTTTTCCGCCCGGCACGAATCCTATCAATTCGGCTATCGCGGTCCGCGCTGCCTGACCCATAACGACTACCGGCCCGACAACATGATGTTCGCGAGTGCGCGCGGCGGCTATCCCGTGGCGGTGGTGGACTGGCAATCGCTGGGGCTGGGCTGCGGCGCGGTGGATGTGTCCTATTTCCTGGGCGGGGCGCTTCTGCGCGATGTGCGCCGGGCCGAGGAAGAAAAGCTGCTGGCGTTTTATCTTGGCGAACTGGAAACGCAAGGGGTGACGGGCTATTCGTTCGAACAGCTTCGCCATGATTACGCCCGGCACAGTTTCCAGCTTTTCCTGACCGCGTTCTTTGCGGCCATGCTGGTGCAGCAGACCGAGCGCGGCGACGTGATGTTCTTCACCATGCTGCGCCGCGCGGCTGATCAGATCATCGACTGGAATGCGCTCTCACTTCTCTGACGTAAGTTACAGAACCTCGAACACATCGTATTTCACAGCACCGGGGATCAGGCTGCCGACGCCGATGGCAACGATGTCGGTCAGCCAGCGATAACGCGAATCGCCGGTTTCAAAGATCGGGCTGGTGCGGAAATAAAGCGCTTCGCGATCCGCATCCGTCTTGGTGCCGCCGCGCGCGCCGATTTCATGGCCCACCGAAAGCGGGCGCAGCACACCGCGATAGGAGACATAGATTTTCGCGCCGTCATCGGTTTCCCAGGTGACGCGGGCATCGAGGCGCAGGACATCGCGATCATCCTCGATCGTGGCCCAGTCGCCACCGCCATTCAGCACCTTGCCGCGGATACGCTCGCCCTCGAACGCGCCGCCGGTGACGACCGCGATCATGCGGCGGCCGAAATGGCCGGCGCCGGTGTCGTGCTGCACGCGTTCCAGATTGGCGTGATAGGTGCAGAGGTATCGTGTACGGCATTCGGGCATGGGCGTTTCCTTTCTATAAAAGCGGCGAATTGGGCGGCAACCCGACCAAAGCGCGGCCATGAAGTTCGGTTGCGGCATCGAGATCATAGACCACGTGGCTTGCCATCACATTGGCGTCGCGCAGCGCACGCTGCAACGGATTGTCGAGGCGATGGGCACCGGCGCCACCCGCTTCGCAGACGATGCGGATCGCCTCGCGCGCGGTATCCATCGCATAGGCGATATGGGCCCGAAGCGCGATGCGGCGCGAGACATCGCCCGCCGCCCCTTCGCGTGCAGTTTCCATGATGTTTTCCGCCGCCTGCCGCAGCAAAAGTTCGGCCGCATCGGCCTTCACATCGGCAAGGGCAAGGCGCATCTGCGCCGACGGGCGGCCGGCCTGCGTTTCCACACCGCCGAAAATCGTGCGACTATTCAACTGTTCCTTGAAACGATCGACCGTGGCGCGCGCATTGCCGACCGCAGGGATCGCCGCCGTCAGTGCCAGGAACGGCAGCATCGGCATACGATAGATCGGATGATCGTGGAGTTTCGCGCCCGGCGCGCCGCCACCGCGCATGGCGGCGATGCTGAGCGTTCGGTGTTCGGGCACGAACACGCAATCCGCCACAATGTCGTTGCTGCCGGTGCCGGTCATACCATCGACATGCCAGGTGTCGAACACCGTGACAGCGCAAACCGGGACCAGGCAGAAACGCACATCGGGCGGGCTGGCCCCATCCGCCACCGCGGCGGCGGCCAGCACCCAATCGGCGTGCATGATGCCGGTGCCCCATTTCCAGTGGCCGCTGAGCTGATAGCCGCCTTTCACCGGGTTGAGCGTACCGGGCGGTGTGGTGACGCCGGGTGCGATAATATAAGGGAACGCGCCGCCAAAGGTTTCGTCCTGCGCCTCCTTCGGGAACAGCGTCAGCATCCAATTGTGTTCGACACAGAAGGAGGTGACCCAGCCGGTGGAGGCGCAGCCTTTGGCCAGCGGCAGCATGATGTCGATGAACGGTTCGGCATCGAATTGCAGACCACCATAGACCTTGGGCACGAAGTGATAGAACACACCGGTCTGACGGATTGCCTGCCACACCGGATCGACCGGATGGCGCAGGCGTTCAGCTTCCCGCGCGTGAGCGGCGAGCAGCGGCGTCAGGGCGGTTGTGCGCTGGCTGAGGATTTCCGGTGTCAGGGTTGCAAGGTCTTCGCGCGGAAGCCAGTTGCTTCCGGACGGTCTGGTTTTGATTACCGCGGGCGGCGGCGCTGTCATGGCGCGATCCCTGGCCTTTTTTTCAGGTGAGAAAAGCGAGATTTTCTTTCGTGAACGGCTTCAATTCGGTGAAGCGGCCATCGCGCACTTTCCGCACCCATTCCGAATCGCCCAGTGCGGCACGGCCGACCGCCACCAGATCGAACTCCTTCCGCTCAAACCGGCGCAGCAATTCGGCCAGGCCATCCGCACCGGTGGAGCCCGCGTCTTCGCCATAGAGGCTGGACATGATGTCGTTGTTGAGACCGACGCTGCCCACCGTGATTACGGCGGCGTCGGTGGTGGATTTGACCCAGCCGGCATAGCCGCGGTCAGACCCTTCAAATTCCGGAATCCAGAACCGCCTTGTGGAGGCGTGGAAAATATCGACGCCGGCCTTGCGCAAGGCGGCGGTGATCAGCCCGATTTCCTGTGGTGAGGCCGCAACCCTGGTTTCGAACTTGCGCTCCTTCCACTGAGACATGCGGAAGGAAATCGGGAAATCGGGCCCGACAGCGGCGCGCACCGCGGCCACCACTTCGCACGGGTAGCGCAGACGCCCGGCGAGATCGCCGCCATAACCATCGTCGCGCAGATTGGTTTCATGCCAGAGAAACTGATCCAGCAGATAGCCATGGGCGCCATGAATCTCGACACCATCGAAGCCCATGGCCTTCGCGATTTCCGCACCTTCGGCAAAGGCATCGCGTACATCGGCCAGATCTTTCGCCGTCATCGCAAGGCCGACGGGTTCGCCGGTCTGGATCAGGCCGGAAGGGCTGATCGTGCGCACCTGCGGGTTGGGGGCAAGCTGTTCCTTGCGCACCGCGCCCTGATGCCAGAGCTGAACAAACAATTTGCCACCCGCACCCTTCACCGCGTCGAGCACGCGCTGCCAGCCCTCAAGCGCCGCGGGCGTGAGACGGGCATATTTGGTGTAGTGCGTCGAGGCCGGATGATTGATCGCGGTGGCTTCACCGATGATCAGCGAAAGCCCGCCTTCGACACGGCGGCGGTAATAATCCGCCATCTCCTGGCCCGGCACGCCGCCCGGCGCCAGTTCCCGCTGCATCGCGGGCAGGATGAAACGGTTGGGCAGTTCAAGCTTGCCAATGCGGAACGGCGTGAAAAGCGGCGATAGATCCATCATCCCTGACCGGTTGTGTGCGCGGAGATTATACCCCGTCTAAAAACAAGACGCCCTGCCATGCGGGAGGATTGCAATGGCAGGGCGCAAGTTTGTCATCAAGCCGTTTCCTCTGGAGCAAAACCGGATTCGCCGGAATCACGGTTACGCCCCTCCGATTGCGCTTTAGAACCGCAGCCGCGTCTGGACGAAGATGGTGCGGGTTTCTTCCAGATAATACATCCGGTGCGCACCGTCGAACGGCCAGAAATAGCTGAAATTGAAGCTGTGCACGTCGGTCAGGTTCTTGCCCACCAATGCGACCGACCAACGGCCATCGGCATCCGCCACTTCGATCCGGGCATCGACCTTGGTGTTGCTGGGCGAACGGGCAGCGGTGTTCAGATCGGCTTCCGTGAAATAGCTGCTGCGGAAGGATCCGTTGATACCGATAGTGCCGCGCAGGCCTTCGCTCAGCGGCGTGGTGTATTGCGCACCGAAGGTGCCCGACCACATCGACGCCGACGGGATGACCGTGCCGCCGATATTGTTCAACGCCGGATTGGCATTACACGGCAACACCACGACACAGGTTGCACCGGGGAAATCGTCATAGCGCGCATCCAGATAGGCACCCGCGACGGAGAGGCTCAAACCATCCAGCGGATAGATATCGGCACTGAATTCGAAGCCGCGTGTGGTCGCGCTGGCCGCGTTTCCGATGGTGATACCAACATTCGGGATGTAGTTGCTGACCTGCAGATCGTCGAACCGCGTGGTGAAAGCGGCGAGCGATCCGACCAGCAGACCGTCAAACAGGGTGGACTTCACGCCGACTTCGAGGTTGCGCGAAGTTTCCGGCTCGAATCCGAAGCTGGCCTGCGTGACCGGACCGGAATTGCTGACGAAGCCACCTGCCTTAGAACCCTTGGCGAAGGTGAAATAGGCCATCGTCAGCTTGTTGGGCTTGTACTGCAGGGTGATCGAAGGATCCACATTGTCTTCGGCGCGTTGCCCGCTGAGATGCTTGTGCGGATTGGCTGGCGTGATGCCATAGCTCGGCTGCACCGCGACACCGGAGAGCAGAATCTGATCCAGCACGGCGCTCTTGGATGTGTTGGTGTAACGCAGGCTGCCCAGCACATCGAACTGTTCGGTGATGTTCCATTGCAACTGGCCGAACACCGAATAGGTGGTGGTGCGCTGATCGAAGATCATGTCGGAATGACCGGCCGCAACCGGAACGCGGATCGTGCTGCCGCCCACCGGAACAAGCACGCCGAGATCATAATCGGTATCGAAATGGCTCTTGAACTTGGACGTATCGACATAGGCGCCGACAATGTATTCGAACATGCCGCCGGTGGGCGATGTCAGCCGCACTTCCTGGGAAAACTGGTGGAAATATTCCTTCTGGATCGACAACCAGTCTTCCGGATTGATCTGGCCAGCACCGTTATGCTTGATCGCGTTATAGGTCGAATAGCCGGTGACCGAGGTCAGCGTGTTGTCGCCGATACCGAAATTGGCGGTAACCTCCGTATTGTAGGCTTTGGTGCTGTCCTTGTCCGGATTGCCTTTCCAGTCGCTGGTATCCTTGATCGCGCGTTCGAAATCGCTGCCCGGGAATTGCGAGATGGCAGGGGTTCCGTCGGTCAGCGCATCGGAATATTCGAACTTGCCGGTGATGTCGTTATGCTCGCCCATCTCGTAGTGCAGGATGCCGCGCACCAGCTTGTCGTTGCTGCCCGGCACCTTGCGGTTGGTACCGACATTATCGACATAGCCGTCTTCGGCGGTGAGCTTGGCAGCCAGGCGGCCGGTCAGATGTTCGGCCAGCGGACCGGAAACGAAGCCGGAGACATCGACACCCTTGCGGGTGACGAGGGCGGTGACGTCCACACCGGCTTCAAACGTATCGGTCGGCATGGCGGAAACGATACTGATCGCACCGGCGGCGGTGTTCTTGCCGAGCAGCGCGCCCTGCGGCCCGCGCAATATCTCCACCCGCTGCAGGTCGAAGAACGGCGCCATGAATTGGCGGTTGCGGCCGGCATAGATGCCGTCGATATAAAGGCTGACATCCTGTTCGAAAGCGAAGTTCTGGGCGCCCGAGCCGATGCCGCGGATATAGATCTGGTTGGCGCCGGGGGTGGGCTGAATCGCGAGGTTCGGGACATATTTCGCCAGATCCTCGAACGTGCGGACATTCATGTCTTCCAGATTCTTGCCGCTGACGACGGACATGGAAATCGGCACATCCTGCACGTTTTCCACGCGCTTCTGGGCGGTGACCAGCACCGTTTCGATTTCCTGCGCCTGTGCCGCGCCAAGCGGCGCAACAGACAACAATGTCGCTGCAGATAGATAAAGTGCTGCGTGCTTCCGCATAAGCGCTACCCCGTTTCGCGCATCAGGTTGCATTTAAAGAAGCATCGTTTCCGCCCGCGCACCGGAAGCGTTGCCCATTTCATGAAGATTGTGAAATGATTTTACATTTGTCAATACCCTTAGCCACCTAAGGGCAAAGATCAGGGAACCGGCCTGCGCAAACGCGGGCGCGCAATGCCGCTGCCGCGAGGCGCAGTGCCCGCCATACGGCGCACGCACCCAAAATACTTCGAATACTACCCAATTTGATTGACAATTGTAAAAATTATTGCCTTTCTTCGTGTTAACAATGCAGACATGTTCAGGAAGGATGCACGCATCGCGGGCCATAAGGGAGATGCGTGCACCGATCACAGACGCGGCTTTCATCAGAGGGGATCAAGCATGCAGCCTGCCCGGAAAAACAGAGTTTCACGCCTTCCACATTTCGCCATACTGACCACCGCGCTGGCCCTGCCGGCCGCGGCGGGGGCCCAGGCAACGGGCGGCGAAGGCGGCATCGAAACCATCGTCGTGACCGCACAGAAGCGCGAACAGAACGTGCAGGACGTGCCAATTTCGATGGAAGTGATGCAGGGGCGCGACATTGAAAACCTTCAGGTCAACGATTTCCGCTCGCTGATGAATTACGTGCCGAATCTGGTGCTGCAACAGGCGCCCGGCGTGCCGGCACTGTACATCCGCGGCTTCGGCTCCAGCGCCACCAATTATGCTTTCGACCAATCGGTCAGCGTTTATCAGGACGGTGTCTATGGCGGACGCGCGCGCCAGTTCCAGGCATCCTTCTTCGATGTGGAACGGATCGAGGTGATGCGCGGGCCGCAGGGCGCGCTTCTGGGCAAGAACACGGCGGCCGGTGCCGTCAGCGTGATTTCAGCCGGGCCGACCGATGCGTTCGAAGCCGCCGCCACCGCGAGTTACAATTTCAGCCGTTCCGGCTTCGATGCCCATGGCTATATCTCCGGCCCCCTTACCGATGGTCTGAGCGCGCGCTTCGCCCTCAAGCTCACCCATCTCGACGGCTACATCAAAAATCCGCTGACCGGGCGCAACGACGTTTCCCCGCACAACAATGTCGGCCGCCTGACCCTGAAATATGAGCCGGTCAGCAATCTGGATGTCACGCTGAAATACGAATTCGGCGATTATAAAACCTGGGGCTTTCCGCAAGTGCATGTTGCCGCGGTGGGGCCGACGCACATCCAGGCGGTGCGGTATGCCGAAGAGCCGTTTGGCATGCGCGAGGTGGACAAGCAGACCAGCCACAACGGTGCCTTGACCGCCAATTGGGGCATCGGCGATTTCACGCTGACCGCCATCACCGGGATTTCGGCCTTCCGTTCCTACCAGAACACCAGCGGATCCGGCGGCTCACCCGAAAGCTGGCTTTCGATCTTCAGCGAGAAGTTCAACCAGTTCTCGCAGGAGGTGCGCCTGCTCTCCCCCACGGGCCAGACATTTGAATGGATCGCGGGCGCCTATTACGATCAATCGTCCTACGACTTTGTTCCGGTCTCGCGCTATGATCTGTTCGGCGGCGCGGTCGCGGGCCAGATGCATATCGACTTCGCCCAGCGCGCCAGAAGCTGGTCGGTATTCGGGCAAGGCACCTATCACGTCATGGACACGCTGCGCCTGATCGGCAGCCTGCGCTATACCGAGACGCGCAAGAACGGTATTTACAATCTGCAGCTCGATTACGGTATTCCGCTGAGCCCGCCGCACGCGATCCCGCGCACCGATATCAACGAAAGCAATCTCGATCCGTCGATCACGCTGCAATATGACGTGCTGCCGGGCGTGATGACCTATGTCAGCTATGGGCGGGGATCGAAGGCGGGCGGCTTCGTCAGCAGTTCGCGCACCGCCACGCCATCGACCTTTGCGTTCGGCGCGGAAAAATCCAGCAACATCGAACTGGGCGCCAAGGCGACGTTGCTGGAAGGCCGGTTGATGGCCAGCGTTGCGCTTTACCGCACCCGCTTCGAGGACCTTCAGGTCTCCAACTACGATTCGGTGCTTGCCACCTTCGTCACCCGCAACGCGGCAGCCGCGACCAGCAAGGGCGTCGAGGCCAATGTGGACTGGATGGTTCTGGACAATCTGCAGATCTCGGCCTCTGCCGCCTATCTCGACGCGATTTACAACGACTTTCCCGGCGCAAGCTGCCTGTGGGCGCAACCCCTGTCGGTCTGCAACCCCAATGCACCGGCAACCGCGCCCAATTCGCAGGCCTTCAACAATATCGGCGGCACGGTGATGCCCTTCACCGCCAAATGGTCGGGCAATGTGCGCGCCCAGCACACCTTGCCGCTGGACGATGATCTGAAGCTGACCACAATGGGCGTTGTCAGCTTCCGCAGCGCATCGTTCACCGGCAACAACCTCAATCCCTATTACGGCCGCCAGCCCTCCTACGCGAAACTGGACCTGCGCGTGGAGATCGGCGACCGGGAAGACCGCTGGGCGGTGGCACTGGTCGGCAAGAACGTGACCAACCAGTTGACGGAGACCAACGGCTATCTGTGGCCGCTGTCATCACCACCGACAGGCATCAATATCCTGGACGAAACCCGGCAAATCTCGCTGGAAGGCCGTATCCGGTTTTAGCAACAGGCAACAGTGAAGACCCGGATGGCCCCGGTCCGAGAAGGCCGGGGCCATTGTTTTGTGACGCACGGCGGATGGCGGGGAGATATCCCGGAACGGCGGCAGCGCCTCCTCGCTTGACCGATTTTGGTAAAATATTGTACAAAAAACCCGGATACGAAAAACAGATCAAATGGGAGCCTTTCTGATGTCCGATCCGGCCGTTCTCGCCCCGCAGACACCGCCCCAGAACGACTGGCTGAGCCGTGAAGAGCTTGCGGCGCTGACGCCGGAAACGCTGGTCAGCCGGGCGCGCGCGCTAACGCCGCTGCTTTCGCGCAATGCGATGGAATGCGAACGCCTGCGCCGGCCGGTGAACGATTGCTGGGATGCGATCCGCCGGACCGGCGTTTTCTATCACTTCGTGCCGAAACGCTATGGCGGGCTGGAATTCGACATCGACACCTTCATCGACGCGATGATGCCGCTGGGCGAGGGCTGTGCCTCCACCGGGTGGGTGGCGTCGTTCTGTGTCGAACACAACTGGATGCTGTCGCAATTCCCGGAAGAGGCGCAGGCCGAGATCTTCGGCAAGTTCCCCTACATCATCGCGCCGGGCGTGACCCAGCCGCCGGGCAAGGCCGTCCGCGTCAAAGGCGGGTACCGCCTGACCGGCCACTGGAAATGGGGCACCGGCGTGATGCACGCCGACTGGGTGCTGGCCACCGGCATCGACCCGGAAGGGCCGACACCGCCGGCCGTGATGTTCTTCGCCATGCCGGTCTCGGACGTGGAAATCCTCGACACCTGGCGGGTGGACGGCATGGTCGGCACCGGCAGCAACGACATCCGCGCCAAGGATGTATTCGTGCCGGAACACCGTATGCTCGATTTCGGGCATATGCGCGAAGGCCGCGCACCGGGTTCGATGGTGCATGACAACCCGATCTACAAGATGGCGATGCTGCCGTTTCTGGCGCTGACGGCGACAGCGCCGGTGGTCGGTACCGCCCGCGGCGCGGTGGAATGTTTCCGCGCGCGCCTGTCGGAACGCGGCGTCTTCGGCTCCGAACTGAAACATGCCGACAAGCCGGCGGCCCAGATGCGGCTTGCCCTGGCGGATATGAAGGTCCGCAACGCAGAACTTCTGCTGCGCGATGTGGGGCGGCGCAATGTGGCGCTGGGCGCGATCGGCAAGCCGGTTTCGGCCGACGACCGCATCGCGCTGCGCCTTCAGGTTGCCTATGCGATGCACGAGGCGCGCGAGGCCGTGCGCATCGTCTGCGAAGCCTCCGGCGCCAGCGCGCATTACACCTCAAACCCGCTGCAGCGCGCGCTTCGCGACCTCAACACCGCGGCAAGCCATGTGGTGTTCGACCTCGACATGGGGCTGGAGCTTCGGGGCCGTTCGATGATCGGGTTGCCGCCGAATTTCCCGTTGATTTGAAGGATATACGCGGCCCGGATCGGCACGGCCGTTTGACTGCCGCGCATGAGCCGCCGCTTGCCTGCCCCCCCACCGCCCGCTATGCACATGGCAACAGGGGACACGGGCACGGCCCGCAGCGGAGGCACGGCACTATGGCGTACACCGATCGTCATACTTATCTGATGGCCGGCCTGCTCGAAGGCTGGGACTGGTTCGACAACGGGTTGCAGGACCTGGTGAAGGCCGCCGGTTTCCGGCCGCTGAACAAGTCCCAATCCATGATGGTTCTTTATATGTCGTCCGGCGTCAGCAAGCCGATCGAGATCGCGCGCAAGATGCGGCTGTCGCGGCAGGCGATCCGCCACATCTCCAACCAGTTGGTGGAGATGGACATCATCACGATTGCCGATAACCCGGATGACGGGCGTTCCAAGATCCTGTCTTTCACCGAACGCTCCACCGGCATCCGCAACGCGGCGGCGCAGGCGATCCGCGATCTGGAGAAGACGCTGCGCGCGCGCATCGGGCCCGCGGAATACAATCAGCTCAAGCATATTCTCAACATGGATTGGGGGCCGGTGATCAAATCGCCCCGCGATCTTCGCGCCAGCGGCAACGGGCATGGCACGGGCAAGACAGCGCCGGCCGCAAAACAAGGTCCGAAGCCGCGCCGCAACGCCAACACCCGCCGCGCAGGCCTCGTGCAGAAGAAAAAGCGGCAAACCAGCCTGGTCTGAGAATCGCGGCCGCGAATTTGCGCCTGGCTATTATCTTGCTGGCGGGGGCGATGCGGTCCCGGCGGCGGTGCTTTCCGTGCTGTAGGTTGGTGTGTGGAGGTATTCCGCCGGCACATCCCACATCCGCGCGGCGTAGAACACCGCCCATGCCACGACGAACAGCGACATCACCCAGACCCAGACGGGGATGGAAGACCGCGCTTCCGCCCGCCGGGGGTCGAACGGATCGTCCGCACTGAACGCATCGACGGTAAAATGGATATTGCCGCGGCGGACGGAGTGGGGGCGCAGGCCCGAGACCACAATGCCCGGACCGTTGTGGACGGTGAACGGAATCTCCTCCATCCCGTCACGGCCGTTCTCACCGCGGGCGAAAATGGTGAGCCGGTGCGGCCCGTCGGCAAGGCCGGTCGTATCGAGCGCGATTTTGGCAGGCAGCATCTGATCGACGATCGGATCGGCCCCATCGTCCAGAAAGATGCGCACGCGCGGATGGTTTATATCGGCCATCTAGAAATCGTCCCGCAGAATTCGGTATTTGGGATGCTGGCGGTCGGTCTCCCCCGGACGGATCAACATCCAGAACATGGCCACGAAACAGCCGATGGTGATGGTGCCCGACGCAAGGATGATCGCGAGATTGCCGAGGAAGGGCCCTGCCATATGATGATCCATGATGGTCCTCGTCCTCCCTTTCGCCTATTTCCCCTTGGCGCGCACGGCCGCCACATCCTTTGCGGTGACCGGCTTGCCGTGATTGCCCCAGGAACTGCGCTCGTAATCGATGATGTCGGCAATCTCCGCATCGCTGAGCGTATCTGCGAAAGGCGGCATCTGGCTGTCGTAGTGAACACCGTCGATCACAACGCCTTCAACACCATGAAGCACGGCATGAATATGCTGAGTGGCATCATCGTCATTGACGGCCTTGTTACCCTTCAGCGGCGGGAAGGCACCCGGCAATCCTTCGCCGCTTTCCTGATGGCACACCGCGCAATTGGCGCTGAACAATGCCTTGCCTTTCGCGGGATCGTAGCCGGTGGCAGCCGTGCCCGCCGCGGCAGCAGCAGGTGCCGGTTGCGGCAAAGCCGATGCGCTCATCTGATCGGCGCCGGGTAATGGCGTCTGTTTCAACGACATGAGATAGGCCAGCAGCGCCTCAGCTTCATGCGTGGGCACCACCACGCCTTTTGCCGGTGCAAAGGCTTTCGGCACCGGCACGGGCGAGACACCTTCAGGCGCCTTCGCCACCACGGCGAACATCCAGGAAAAGGACGGCATGATCGATTCCGGCACCACGGCGCGCGGATTGTAGAGGTGGATGTATTGCCAGACCGCGCTCGGCTGCCGTGCACCGATATTGGTCAGGTCTGGTCCGGTACGCTCAGAACCCAGCAGTTCCGGTGTCTGATAGGCGAAATCGCCGGGCGCAGACGGGCGGCCGAAAACCTTGTCCTGCGCCAGCGGCCGCACCTGTTGCGTGTGGCAATAGGAACAGCCATTGGCGACATAGATCGCGCGGCCTTCCGCCTCCAGCGGGGTCAATGGCTTTACCCCCGGCCCCGGCGGGGTTTGCGACAGCATGATGCCGGGCAGCACACCCATCAGCAGTGCAAGCCCGGCATAGACGAGTGTCGAACCGCCCGCGATCAGAAGCAGCTTTTTCATGCCGCCTCCTCATCCGCGAAGGCCGGAACGGGCGGCAGGGCCGCGGCGCCACGGCCGTAGGTCATGCGCCAGACATTCCAGGCGAAGACGAGATGGCTGAGGAACATCAGCACGCCGCCGATGCCGCGCCAGATATAGAAGGGCTGCATATCGACGACCGACTGGATGAAGGGCAGCCCCCGCACCCAGTCGAGCCCCTGAATGGTGCCGCCGATCGAAAGCGAAATGACGTAGATGAAGCTGCCGACCACCGCCATCCAGAAATGCAGCGCAAGGCCCAGTTGCCCCGGCTGCTTTCCCGTCGCCACCGGCAAAAGCGCGTAGACACCGCCCCAGATGGCAAAGGTCACGAAGCCGTACATGGTGAGATGGGAATGGCCGACGGTGAAATTGGTCAGATGCCACACCGCCTGCAGCGAGCGGAACGCTTCGACCGTGCCCTGGGTGGAGCCCACCAGATATCCCACCACGCCGATGAAAATGAAAAACAGCGGATAGGAGTGATGCAGTTCGCCGAAGCGGCCGCGCATCGTCAGCAGGAAATTGGCGCTGCCGCCCAGCACCGGCACCAGCATAGCGACGCTGAACACGATGGCCGTGGTTTGCAGCCACCACGGCAGCGGGCTGAACAGGAAATGATGCGCCCCGATGATCGGGTAGAAGACGAGATTGGTCCAGAACGCGAAAACACCCAGCGCATAGGAATAGATCGGGCGGCTGAGCAGTTTGGGCAGCGCATAATAGAAAATGCCGAGGGCCAGCGGCGTGAACCACATGCCCACCGCATTGTGCATGTAGTAGCCGGAGACCGCGACCTGACCCAGGCCATACTGGTACCAGGGCAGAATGGCGACGATGGCGATGATGCAGGTCCACAGCACACCGCCCATGGTGTACCAGTTGGAAAGATAGATATCGTGCGTGTTGCGCCGGGCCACGGTGAACAGCAGGTTCCACGCCGTCACCATCAGCGCCGCCAGAAAGACCAGCCGCACCGGCCATGGCCATTCGCGATATTCAAGATCGCCCGCACTGAACCCGAGATCGAGCGCGACGGTGCCCGCCACCGCGGCAATGTTGAACAGCCATAAACCTGTCCATGCGAGGCGCACGCTGTAGAGGGCGGTCCGGCAGCTGCGCACCGCGACGTAATAGGCAAGGCCGACAAGCGCGATGCTGGCAAAGCCGTAAAAGGTCGCGTTGGTGTGAATGGGCCTGAGCCGGCCGAAGGTCAGATAAGGACCGGGCGCGAAATCGGGCGCGCCGAATTTATAAGCCAGCACGACACCGATAAAGGTCGCGAACAGAAGCCACGCGGTGGCCGAAACCACATAGGCGGAAAGAACCCCGGCAAGTGCCCGATCTTCCGGCTTCGCTGCACCTGCCGTCGCGATCTGCTGCATGGGTGCCCCTTTTTTCTTCGCCGGCTGCGCCCGCCGGAACGGAATGCAACGGGACGCCGCGGATCAGATGGAAGCCTCTACGCATAAAGAAGTATTTTCAATACTTCTTTTGACACATGGCTGTTTTGCCGCGTCCCAGCAGACATCAGCCCGTATAAGGATTATTACACGCCGTTCATTTTTGGCAACGAAAAATCGCAAGGCGATTCAACCGCGGCTATAGGCCCAGGACGAGCCTCGCGATGATGCCGCGCTGAATTTCGTTGGAGCCACCATAGATCGAACCGGCGCGATTGTTCAGATAGCGCGGCATGGCCTGAAGCCAGTGGGCAGGGCCGACCGGCGCCAGATTGGAGCCGGGGGCGCGCGCCTCCGGTTGATCGACGGCAGCGTAATAGGCCGCCGCCTCGATCGCCAGTTCGTCCAGATGCTGCATCGCCTCCGTCGCCTGCGCCTTCAGCATGGAAGAGGCCGGACCGGGATTTTTGCCCGCGGCGAGCGCGCACATCACGCGCAATTCGGTCGTCTCGATCGCATCGAGGCGGACGGCCGCCGCCGCCAGCTTTGCCCGGAACGCCGGATCCTCGATCAAGGGGGTGGTGGCGCCATCGCCCTCGGCGGCCGCGGCCTGCCGCAAGCGGGCAAGCGTTGCCTTCAGCCCCGGCGCCGAACTGCCGCCGCGTTCGAACTCCAGCAGATATTTCGCAACCGTCCAGCCATCGTTTTCCTCGCCCAGCTGGTTTGCCTTCGGCACCCGCACATCGTCGAAGAAGACCTGATTCAATTCATGCTCGCCCGCCAGCGTGATGATCGGCTTCACCGTAATGCCCGGCGTCGTCATATCCAGCAGCAGGAAGGTGATGCCCGATTGCGGCTTGCCGTCGGCGCGGGTGCGCACCAGACAGAACATCCGATTGGCCCAATGGGCATGCGTGGTCCAGATTTTCGAGCCGTTCAGCACGTAATCGTCGCCATCGGATGTGGCACGCAATTGCAGCGACGCGAGATCGGAGCCGGAGCCCGGCTCGGAATAGCCCTGGCACCAGTAATCCTCCCCCGACAGGATGCGCGGCAGGTAATGCGCCTTCTGTGCCGCGGTGCCGTAGCGCATGATCACCGGCCCGACCATGCGCAAGCCCATCGGCGCCAGGCTGGGCGCGCCGGCGCGGGTGCATTCGGAAGCGAAGATGTAACGCTCGGTCTCGTTCCAGCCGGTGCCGCCATATTCCTTCGGCCAGGAGGGCGCGACCCACCCCTTCTGATGCAGGATCTTCTGCCACGGCAGGCTGTGGCGCTTGTCGATGAAGACGCTGGTCTGGCAACGCCCGGCTTCGCGCAGTTCGGGCGTCAGATGGGTATCGAGGAAGGCCCGGACTTCGTCCCGGAATTTTTCATCCGCTTCCGTCAGCGCGAGGTTCATGGCCGCTCCCCTGTTCGTGCCGGTTTATTTTCTTCTCTGCACATTTCAGTGCCATTGCACCCGCACCCCGCGCAAGGGCGGCGAGTACAAACGCGATGGCGCCCGCGCCTGTCTCAGAGAAGCTTTGCCGTCAGGCCGATGTCGACTCCCGTCAGCGCCTTCGAGACCGGGCAGCCCGCTTTCGCACCTTCGGCGAATTTCTGGAAGGTGGCCGCATCGATGCCGGGCACGGCCCCTTCCGTCTCGAGATCGATGCGCGAAATGGCAAAGCCGCCGGTGACGGGGCCAAAAGAAACGGTTGCCCGCGTGTGCACACGCGCCGGCGTGTGCCCGGCCTGCGACAATGCCAGCGACAGCGCCATCGAGAAACACGCCGCATGGGCGGCGCCCAGAAGCTCCTCCGGGTTGGTGCCGCTGCCATCTTCGAAGCGCGACTTGTAGGAATAGGGCCCGTCGAACGCGCCGCTGCCCAGTTTCACCGTGCCGCTTCCGGCCTGAAGATCGCCGCGCCATTCGGCATCCGAAATGCGTTTCACCATCGCGTGTCTCCCATGTTGCAACGTGGTTCCGCGGGCAGCTTGCGCCAGTTGCCGGGAAAAACAAAGCCACGGAACGACGCGCGCATGAATGCGTCAGCGCGGCAGCCCGCGCACGCGAAGGTCGCGCACAACGTGATCGACAAACGCGCGCACTTTGGGCGCGAGCAGGCGATTGGTCGGATAGACCGCATAGATGCCGCTGGCAGGGGCTTCATGATCGCCCAGCACGCGGACGAGCTGGCCCGAAACCAGCGCATCCGCAACAAACCATTCCGGCACCGCCGTAAGGCCGAGACCGGCAAGCGCTGCCGCGCGCAGCGAACCTGAGCTGTTGGTCATCACCCTCGGCGTGACCCGTATCGCCTCTTTGCCGAGTTGCCAGGTATGTCCCCATGTCAATGGCGTGAACCCGATCAGCCGGTGGCTGAGAACATCCCGCGGCCGTTGCGGTGTGCCGTATTGCGCGAGATAGGCCGGTGCGCCGACGATGATCACCCGCGACGAGGCGATGCGCCGCACGACGAGACTGGACTTCGGCTTTTCGACGATGCGAATGGCGAGATCCATACCCTCGTCAATCAACCGGGACGCAGCGGCCGATTCGATCAGTTCGATTTCGATCGTCGCATGCGCGGCGAGGAAGGCTGGAAGGCCGGGCACGATATAGCGTTCGGCGAATGCGTCCGGAACGGCGACGCGCAGCCTGCCCGCGGGCGTCTTGTGAACAGCCTGCGCCTCGCGGCGGGCAGAGGCCACATCACCGATCAGGCGCTGGCAGTGCCGGTAAAAGGCGGCACCAGCCTCGGTCGGCCGCACCGACCGCGTCGTGCGGTCAAGCAAACGCACGCCCATCCGCTCTTCAAGGGCACGGACGGAATCGCTCACGGACGATTTGGCAGTCTGCAGGCGCCGCGCGGCGGCGGTGAAACTTCCGGTCTCGACCACACAGACAAAGGCTTCGATGCCGGCGAAGGTTTCCATACACCATTGTTCGCTGTGGCGGACAATCTGTCCAGAAGCGCCCGCTCCCGGCAGGCGGCCGGGGAGCGATAGGATAAAACGGCTCAACGCGGGAGGAGAAGCTGATGACGGAAACGCTCGATGTTCTGGGAGCCCCGATGATCGTCAAAAGCGACGGCCGTGAGATGGCGGCGTTCGTCGCCGATCATCCGATTCCGCCCGGCTATTTCGTGCCGCCGCACCGCCATGAGGCTGACGATGAAATGTTGCTGGTCGTGGATGGCGCCCTGACATTGCTGAGCGAGACGGGCGAGAGCCTGTTGCCGGGAGGGTCTTCCATCACCTTCCGGCGGGGGACATTGCACGGCTATCGCAACGATACGAAGGGCGAGGTGCGTTTGATCGTCGTGGCGGCACCCGGAATCCAGGCCCTCGAGATGTTTCGCCATTTCGACCGGGCCGCAAAGCGCGCGGGCGGGTCGCTGGCGCCGCCGGACATTGCCGCGATTGCCAGCGAATACGGCGTCACATTCGGTTAGGAGCCTTAAGAGGCGACGCGGGCCGCGTTCACCCACGCCCCGGCTCTCTTTTGCGCGTTCACACAAATGACTTGAACGACACAGGCCCGGCGCAAGGCCGGGCCTGAGATCATATGCTCACGATGGTTGCGGGGACCCGCTGCATAAGAAAACCCCCACGCCTGACGACATGGGGGTTAATGGTGGTTGCGGGGGCTCGCAACCACCGATACCGACATTCGTTACATGTACATGTCTATCGCCGAGGCGCGCGCATGGATCGGCACGCCTTACGTGCATCAGGCAAGCCTTAAGGGCGTGGCTTGCGATTGTCTTGGCCTCGTTCGTGGCGTCTGGCGTGCACTCTATGGTGCCGAGCCGGAAAAACCGCCACCCTACACGCGCGATTGGGCCGAGGCCCGTCGGCGCGAGACGCTGGCGGAAGCCGCGCGCCGGCATCTGAATGAGATCGATGTCTCGTCCGCCGCGCCTGGCGATGTGCTGCTGTTCGCGCTGAACGCGGCGTCTCCTGCCAAGCATTGTGGAATTCTCGTCGCGCCGAACCGCATGGTTCACGCGATTGAATCGCATCCAGCGGCCGAGGTGACGGTCGGGCCTTGGTGGCTCCGTCACGCCCGTTTCGCATTCACCTTTCCAGAGATTTGAACCATGGCGACACTCGTTCTCTCCGTTGGCGCGGCAGCGCTGACGGAAGGCTCCGCGCTCTGGATTCAAACACTGGCGATTGGCGCGGCCTCGATCGCGGGCGGGGTAATCGACCGCGTGCTGTTCGCGCCTGGGCCGATAAAGCAGGAAGGCCCGCGCCTCAGCAACTTGCAGGTTCAGGCGTCCACCGAAGGAGCGCCCATCCCCGAAGTCGCTGGGCGGATGCGTCTCGCGGGCCAGATTATCTGGGCCACGAAGTTCAAGGAGGTCGCAACCACCGAAACGCAGGGTGGAAAGGGCTTCGGTTCAAGCCAAACCGTCGAGACGACAACGTATTCATACTACGCGAATTTCGCCGTTGGGCTTTGCGAGGGCGCGATCGACCGCATTGGCCGCATTTGGGCCGACGGACAACCGCTCGACATGAGCAACGTTACGATGCGCGTCTATCGCGGCGCGGCGGACCAATCGCCCGACCCGCTCATCGAGGGTATCGAGGGCGCGGATAGCACGCCCGCCTATCGCGGGACGGCTTATGTCGTGTTCGAGAATTTCGCCATCGGCAATTTCGGCAATCGCATCCCGCAGTTGAATTTCGAGGTCTATCGGCGCGTCAGCCCGGACGATGGGGCTGGAATCGAAGACCTTGTGCGGGCGATCACGGTCATTCCCGGCGCGGGCGAGCGCGTCTACGACACAGTGATCCAGTCACGCAATCTCGATGGCGGCGCGACGACGCCCGAGAACTCCTTCGCCGGAAAGTCGGTTCCCGATTGGGACGCGGCGATGGACGATCTCAAGGCATCGCTTCCGAACGTGGGGACCGTTCTGCTTGTCGTCGGATGGTTCGGCGACGATCTCCGCGCTGGCCATTGCACGGTGCGCCCCAAGGTCGAGGTGGCGAACAAGATCACGACACCCGACGAATGGGAGGTGCATGGCATTGTCCGCGCGGCGGCGGAGGTCGTAAGCGCGGTCGATGGGCGCCCCGCCTATGGCGGCACGCCGTCGGACGATTCGGTTGCGCGCGCAATCCGCGATCTCAGGGCGCGCGGCTATTCGGTCATCTTTTATCCGTTCCTGTTCATGGACATCGCGTCGGGCAACACGCTGCCCGATCCTTGGAGCGGCGGCACGAGCCAGCCTGCCTATCCATGGCGCGGGCGCATTACATGCGATCCCGCGCCAGGCCAGTCGGGCACGGTCGATAAGACCTCGGGCGCAACGGTGCAGGTTTCGGACTTCTTCGGTAGCGTCGAGTCGGGCGACATCTCGGTTTCGGTGAACGCGAGCACAAGCTCGGTCACCACCACCTATTCCGGGCCGGACGAATGGACGTTCCGCCGCTTCATTTTGCACTACGCAAAGTTGTGCGCCGCGATCAATTCGGTATCCGCCGGCGCGGTCGATGCGTTCATCATCGGCTCCGAACTGCGCGGGCTTTGTCAGGTGCGCGACAGCGCCACGCACTTCCCGGCGGTCGATGAATTGGCCGATCTCGCGACAGACGCGAAGTCGATCCTTGGGAGCGTTAAGATCGGCTACGCGGCCGACTGGTCGGATTATGGCCGCTATCAGCCGGGCGACGGAAGCGACGATCTGTTCTTCCATCTCGATCCCTTGTGGTCGATCTCATCCATCGACTTCGTGGGCGTCGATGTCTATGTGCCGCTTTCCGATTGGCGCGATGGCAACACCCATCTGGACGCAGTTGCGGGCGCGGCATCGATCTATGACCGTGATTACTTGCAATCGAATATCGAGGGCGGCGAATTTTATGACTGGTTTTATGCCAGCGACGCGGATCGGGATTCACAGACGCGCACGAACATCACGGACGGCGCCTATGGCAAGCCGTGGGTCTATCGCGCGAAGGATTTCCGCAACTGGTGGCTCAATCCGCACCATGATCGGCCGGGCGGTGTTGAAGGTGCTTCGCCGACGGGCTGGGTGCCGCAATCGAAACCGATCTGGTTTACCGAGTTCGGGATTCCTTCGGTCGACCGCGGCACGAACCAGCCGAACGTCTTCTACGATCCGAAATCGTCGGAAAGCGCGTTTCCGTACTATTCGCGCGGCACGCGCGACGATCTAATCCAGAGGCGTGGCATCGAGGCGATGCTCACCTATTGGACGGGCGCGGCCAATCCAACGTCGTCTGTCTATGGCGGTCCCATGATCGGGCTGCTCGCCGCCTGGACATGGGACGCGCGGCCCTACCCGGCTTGGCCGTCGCGCACCGACATCTGGAGCGACGGCGTCCTTTGGCCGCTGGGCCATTGGCTCAATGGCAAGATCGGCCTCGCCGATTTGGCGGCGCTGATCAAAGAACGCTGTGAACGCGTTGGGTTTAGCGCGATTGACGTAACTGGGCTTGCTGGGATCGTCACCGGCTACGTGCGCGACCGGCCGATGAGCCCGCGCTCCGAGATAGAAATGTTCATGCAGGCTTATGCCTTCGACGCGGTCGAAAGCGAGGGCCTGATCAAGTTCATTCCGCGCGGCCGCGCTTCGGTCGCGACCATCGAGGTTGACGATTGCGTTCTGCCGGACAGCGGCGAGCCGGTATCGCTTGCGCGCGCGCAGGAAACCGACCTGCCGGACGTTGTGTCGATCACATTTGTAGACGGATCGTCCGATTATGAATCTGGGAGTGTGTCCGCGAGCCGGATCGCGGGCTATTCCGACCGCAAGTCCGACGCCAGCTTCGCGCTGGTGATGGACGAAACGCAGGCCCAGGCTATCGCCGACCGCGCGCTAGCCGAGGCTTGGGTCGCGCGCGAGACCGGTAAGTTCGGCGTGCCACCATCGCTTATGGCACTCGATCCGAGCGACGTGATCACGCTTATGATCAGCGGGCGGCCCCGCGCGATGCGCCTAACCCGCATCGCGGATGCCGGCGTCCGCAACGTCGAGGCGCAACGCGCCGAGGCCGCGGTTTACGCGCCGCCGTTGCCGGGGATCGCGCCGCCAACCTTTACGCCACCGCCGGTCTATGGGCGCGCGGCACTATCGATCATGGACTTGCCCATGCTGCGGTCAACGGATCGCGGCGAGGCGCCATACGCGGGCGTCTGGTCGTCGCCATTCGCAGGCGTAACCGTGATGGACAGCGCCACCGGTGACGCTTTCGCATTCGATACATCGCTGCCTGTGCGGGCAACGATGGGCGAAACAGTCTTCGACTTCTATTCCGGGCCGACCGCTTATTTCGACCGGGTGAACACCCTTCGCGTGAAGCTCTACAGCGGCGCGCTAGCCAGCGTTTCCGAGGATACGGTTCTTTCGGGCGGCGTCAACGCGCTGGCGATCGAGAACGCGGACGGCGATTGGGAAGTCCTACAATTCGCGACAGCCGAGTTGGTTGATACCGGAACCTATGATCTTTCGGTGTTGCTTCGCGGGCGTCTCGGCACCGAGCACGCGATGCGCTCGCCGGTCGAGGCCGGGGCGCGTGTCGTGGTGCTCGACGCGGCGGTGGCGCAAATGGACGTTTCGCTCGCCGAGCGCGGCGTTTCGCGGTCCTACAAGTGGGGACCGTCGCCGCTCAATTCGACGGATACGGCCGGGCAGCAATCGACGTTCACCGCGCGGTGCGTCGGCCTAATGCCATGGTCGCCGGTTCATGTGCGCGGGTCGCGCGACGGGTCGGGCAATCTTTCGATCACATGGATTCGGCGAACCCGCTTCGGCGGCGTTTGGACCGATGGCGCCGACGTGCCGCTTAACGAGGAAAGCGAGCGGTACGAGGTCGATATTCTGGACGGCGACGATGTGATCCGCACCATCGAGGCGACATCGCCGGCCGTGACCTACTCGGCGACGGATCAGGCGGCCGACTTCGGGTCCGCGCAATCGGCGACATCGATCAAGGTCTATCAGCTTTCCGCGTCCGTCGGCCGGGGCCGCGGCGCATCCGCAACGCTTTGAGGTTCTCGCATGACGACACCAAATCTCGACTTGCCCTACATCGCGCAGGGGCAAGCGCAGAAGGAGGTTACGCACAACGATGCGCTCAATCTTCTCGATACGTTCGTGCAGATGGCGGTCGAAAGCAGGAGCGAAACATCGCCGCCCGGATCGCCGTCCGATGGCGAGGTCTACATCCCGGCGTCCGGCGCGACGGGCGCGTGGAGCGGATGGGACTTCAACCTCGCGGTCGCACGCGATGGCGCATGGACGAAAATCGTTCCGAAGCGCGGCATGAAGGCGTGGGTCAAGGACGAGCGCCTATCCGTCATTTACGAGGACAGCGTTTGGCGCGACGGCGTGGCGGTAACGCAGCATGGCGGCCGGATCACGCTTCGCGCGAAGGAAGAAGAACTGACGTTGACCGGCGCGTTCGTCGAAACGTCGGCCGACTTCATCCCCGACCGCGCCATTGTGCTTGGCGTTGCGTCGCGAACCACGCAAGCGATTACCGGGGGGACATCCTACGACGTGGGCGTAAGCGGCGAGGCCAACAAGTTCGGCGGATCGCTCGGCATTTCGTTGGGATCGACCAATATCGGTGTGATTGGGCCGACCGCCTACTACGCCGACACCAAGGTCCGGGCGACCGCCAACGGATCGAACTTTACCGGCGGCAAGGTCCGACTGGTCGTCTACTTCCTCGAAATGTCCGCGCCGACGGCGTAGCGCAAAACGGAGACGCACGATGGATTTGCAGTGGTGGATCGCGACGATTGGCGTGCCGCTGGTCGGAATGCTGTTCTGGATGCGGTTTCGGGATCGAGAGATATACGACAAGGCGATCCAGTCGCTCACGACCGATCTCGCGAACTATAAGCTCAACGTGGCGACCAGCTTCGCGAGCATCGCCTACCTCAAAGACATCGAGAACCGGATCATGAGCCAACTACAGAAGATCGACGAGAAGGTCGATCGGCTGTCGGAGCGCCGACCGCCCGAATAGTCCGCGACCAACATCATCGCCCACCCACCCGGCCATCGCGCCGGGTTTTTTGTTGCAAGGAGCAATCAGATGACCGGCTTTACCGATTACACCGCCAAGAAGGTTCTCGACCACATCGTCGGCAAGACCGACATGGGGTCGTTGCCGACCGGCTATATCGCGCTGTTTACCGCCGTCGGTTTAGACGACGGCACGGGCTTTACCGAGGTCTCGGGCGGCAACTATTCGCGCGTCCAGACCGCCGACACCGATTGGAACGCGGCGAGCGGCAGCGCGCCGTCCACGAACTCGAACGCGAACGACATCGAATTCCCGACGCCTTCGGCGGATTGGGGAACGGTGATCGCGTTCGGCATCTATGACGCCGCGTCGGGCGGCAATCTCCTGATGTGGGATTACCTCGGAAATTTCCCGTGGCTTCCCGCAGCGGTTTCGAGCGCGTCGCCTGGCGTCATCACCGCGAAGGGGCACGGCTATTCGGCGAACGATACCTTCGTGTTTTCGACGGAGTTCGGTGGAACGGCGCCGTCGTTCTCGCAAGGCAATTTCACCGGATTACTCGCGGTCGTTTCGCCGTCTGGCGACACGTTCACGGCCAAGAATGGCGCCACGGCCGTCAACACGAGTTCGACTGGCAGCGGCATGGTCCGCAAGGTCGCGTCGCAAGCGATCTCGGCCGGCGTGGTCGCAAAATTCGCCGGCGGCACGCCCGGCACGCTCGTTCTAGCGGCAGCCTGATCGAGGGGACTGCCGTAGCGCGTCATGGCCACAAAGACCGTCTTTCTTACATCCGGCTCAAGCTGGACCGTTCCGGCTGACTTCGATCCGGCGAACAACACGATCGAAGCAATCGGTGCAGGCGGCCATGGCGCTGCCGGGACGACAACTGCAGGCGGCGGTGGTGGCGGCGGCGGCGCTTATGCCGCAATCGTCAATGCGGCGCTTTCGCCGGGCGATGTCGTTTCGATACAGATTGGTGCCGCAGGCGGCGGGGCGGGAAGCACGGGCGATTTCTGGCTCAAGAACACATCGGCGACCACGATCCTTCTCGCTCGCAGCGGCAGCAATGGCGTCAACACGGGCACTGGCGCAGGCACCGGCAGCGGTGCTGGCGGCGATATCGCAAATTCCATCGGCAGCACGAAATTCGCCGGAGGTGACGGTGGCGGATCGTCTCGACCGCCAGGCGCCGGCGGTGGCGCGGCCGGTCCAAACGGCACAGGCGCAGCCGGTGCAACAACCAATGTAGCCACCAATTGCGGCGGTCCTGGCGGTGGCGCGGCGAACGGTGGCAGCGCAGGCACATTCACAGGATCGACGAGCGGCAGCGATGGCGGCGCGAACCGACTCGGCACTGGCGCAGGCGCAGGTTCGACAATATCCGGCGTTGCGGGCGGAGATGGCAGCGCGGGCGGCGGCGGTGGCGGCGGCTCGTTTCTAGCTGGTATTTGCTCGGCCGGTGGTATCGGCGGCATGGATGCGGTCTGGACACAGACGGCTGACAGCAGCGCAGCCGGTCCAGGCGGCGGCGGCGGCGGCGGTGCGGCAACCAACACAGCCACCATGGGCGGTGCCGGCGGTGTTGGCGCCGGGTATGGCGGTGGTGGTGGAGGCGGTGGCCGCGGCAATTCCGGCGGCGGTGCTGCCGGTCAGGGCGCGCCGGGCACTATCGTTGTCACATATGAGCCGCTTGCGCCGTCAGGTGTAGCACTCGACGCCCGTTTGCACGCGCTATCCAGCGGGCGCGGGGCCGTAAGCCTCGCCACTTCAATTTCAACGCGCGGACGCACTATATCGTCGGCGCGTCCGCGCATGTCGATGTCATCGCCCATCTTCGCGCGCAGCGTATCGCAATCATCGGCCCGCGCGAGCGTGTCCGCTTCGACATCTATCTCCGGACGCGGTCGCGCGAAGTCATCCGGGCGCGCAACACATTCGCTGCGAACTGAATTGTCCGCGCGCGGGATCGCCATGTCGAAGGCAGGCGCAACGCCATCGCTCATGGCGGCGCTCGCGGCTCGCATAACGGCGAAGCTCTCCGCGCTTTCGTTCATAATCGGACCCGGTGCGCTGACCGCGCGTGCGACGGCACGCGCCGCCGCAAAGGCGGCGGTGTCCGAGTCAACGGCCTTAACCGGATCGGCGCGCGCCGCCACGCGCGGCGTCGGCGCGATTGTTGGCCCCGGTTCGCTTTCCGCCCGCGCATTCGCTCGTGCGTCGGCTGGTGCGGCCGTCGCCGCGTCCACCGCGCTTGCCGCGACCGCCCATGCTGCATCACGATCTTCGTCGGCACTCGCATCGTCTGTCTCGATCGTCGCACGGGGCATGGCGAGGCTGCGCGGTGGAGGATCACCGAGCGCATCAACCGAGCTTCGCGCGCGTGGCGTCGCCCAAGCGAGTGGCCGCGTCGGGTCGTCTGGCCTTGTCCCGATTGCCGCTCGCGCGATCGCGCACCTGCGCTCGCTCGCACGCCTGTCGATCCCTTCGACCGATCTTCTCGTCAATCCGAACTGGCTGCTGCGTCCGGCCGCCCGCGTGCGCGCGGTCGTGGCCGCCAAGCGCGTGCGCCACCTCATCGCCGGGAGCAATGCCATGGACAAGTTCAGCCCCAAGACACCCGGCGAAAAGGTCGTGTTGTCGATCGATTTCGCCAGGATCATTCCCAAGGACACGACGATCTCGTCCTATGACGTCACCGCATCGGTTCATCCCAAGAGCAAGGCCGCGGACTCGAACCCCACCGCAATTCTTTCAGGAAGCCCGACGAAAACCGGCACGGTGATTTCGCAGATGGCCGCCGATGGCGTTGCCGCCGCCGACTATGTGCTCGCCTTCGCGGCCACGCTTTCCGACGGCGAGAAGATTGTCGCTGAAGGACTGCTGCCGGTGCGCGAACCGCTTCCCTAACCATCAGGAGAGATTGCGATGCTTCCAGATCGCTACGCCTGGCTCGCGCGCGAGCCGGGGCCGCGGATGCTTGTCGAGGCGCTCAAGATGTACGGCACCTTCGAAAAGCCGGGCAGCGCCAATAATCCGACCATTCTCGCGTGGGCAAAGGAAGTCGGCGGCGAGGTCGAGGACGTTTTTCTGGCCGACAGCATTCCATGGTGCGGCCTGTTCATGGCCGTGGTCGCGAAGCGCGCGGGTGAGGAACCGCCCGCGCACCCGCTATGGGCGCTTTCGTGGTCGGCATTCGGCGCGAAGGCAGGCACGCCCGCGCTTGGCGATGTGCTCGTGTTCACGCGCAACGGCGGCGGGCATGTAGCGCTCTACGTGGGCGACGACCACGACGCCTTCCATTGCCTCGGCGGCAATCAGTCGGATCGCGTGTGCGTTACGCGCATCGCGAAGTCGCGTCTCTACACGGCGCGCCGGCCGCTTTATCGCGTCCAGCCGGCCAACGTGCGGTCGATCCACCTCGATACCGCAGGCGCACTATCGCTGAACGAAGCGTAATTCCGTCTTCCATCCTTTCAACCCGCCCGCCATCCCGGCGGGCTTTTTCGTAGGAGAAACGACATGAACTACATCATTGCACGCTTGCAGGAACGCTCTACTTGGCAAGGCATCGTCGCCATTGTGACGGCCTTCGGTATCTCGCTCGAACCGTCGCTAATGGACGCCATTGTCTCATTCGGCGTTGCTGCCGCAGGCATGATTCACGTGCTCTGGCCCGAGTCCGGCACACCGTCGAAATGAACGGCGCGTTCATCGCCTTAGTCGCCCTGATCGCGGTCGTGATCGGGGCGGCCTTTACCGCCGGCCGCAGGCGTGGCGCCAAAGAAGCAACAACGGCCGTGCGCGCGGAACAGGTCGCGGCGGCAAAGAGGATCGCCGATGCACAAACCAATGCTCCTGCTGATCGCGACGCTCTTGTTGAGCGGTTGCGCGACGGCGGGCGGGAGTTGTGAGCTGCTCGCGTTGAAATCCTACAACCAGGACTACCGGAACCGCCTCGCCGACGAGGTGGCGGCGGCGCCCGCCGGCGCGGCGTGGCCGACCGCCGTGTCCGACTATGTGACGCTCCGCGACGCGGTACGGGCGTGCAGGGGCCGGAAGTAGTTTCCGCCTGTTTGCGCCCGTTTCCGCCTCCCTCACACGCTCGATCTCATGGCGATCTTCTCGCCATGAGCGTGCCGCTGCCATCTGGTGCCAAGAAGGAACGCAAGAGCCACCTTTGGGCGCGCGATCCCGACGACTGGTATGTCGAACCGCGCTGGTGCAACGACGCGCTGTTCGCGGCCGTCCAATTCGAGGGCGTCATTGTCGATCCATGCTGCGGCGTGGGCCGCGTTCTGGATGCCGCCAAGGATGCCGGTTACGACACAATCGGCATGGACCTTCGGGACCGTGGCGCGCGCGATCGGCATCCCTTCGAGCCGCGCGACTTCTTCACCGTTGAAGACTTCGCCCCGAATATCGTCTGCAACCCTCCCTACAAATACGCCGAGCGTTTTGTCGCGCATTGCATCGCGCATGTGATGCGCAAGACCGCAGTGCTGCTCCGCGCGCAATGGGCCAATGGCAGGGCGCGCTCGCGCTGGCTCGAAAGCCTCCCCCTTCGGCATGTCCTGGCGCTCTCGCCGCGCCCATCGATGCTGCCGGGCGCGGCTGTTGTGGCGGGCGAGAGGGCCGGCAGCGGCACGACCGATTATTCATGGTTCATTTTCGAGCGCGACTATGCCGGGCGTCCGGAATTCGGGTGGGCACGGCAGCCCGGAAGGGGTGCGCGGAAATGAGCCTCTTGGCAGCGCCCTGGCGGCTTGATTCACTGGCGGCCACTGATTCGAGGCGGCCCGTCAGGCCTTTCTTAACCTCGATGCCGGATATGGTTAACCATGGATAAAGGTGCCCCGTTCCTGCTTGACCTATCGGCTTTCGCGGAAGCGGCTCTTATAGAGGGCGCGCGCAATGCGCAGCCCGTGATGGGCCTGACGCACAATTTCTATCGGTATCCCGCCCGCTTCTCGCCCGCCTTCGTCCGCGCGGCCATCAACGCCTTCACCGAACCGGGTGATTACGTCCTTGATCCCTATGTCGGCGGCGGCACGAGCCTTATCGAGGCGATGGCTCTCGGGCGGCACGCCGTGGGCGTGGACATCAGCGAACTCGCGGAATTCGTTACGAAGGTCAAGACAAGTATTCTTTCCGAGAACGAACTAAGCCAGCTCGAGCTGTGGGCGGAGACGCTGCCGAATCGGATTCACATCCAGCGGCCCGCCCCGCGGTTTGCCAGCTACGCCGCGCGCGGCTATTACAAGCATCTCGATCACCACTCGCGGTGGAGGCTGCGCAAGGCGATTGAGCAAGCCCTTGGCAGCGCGCTCACGCTCGACAGCGCGCGCATGGAAGCCTTCGGCCGCTGTGTCGTGCTGCGCACGGCTCAATGGGCGCTTGATGGCCGCAAGAAGCTCCCGTCCATCTCCGAATTCCGGGCCATGCTCGGCGACAACGCCTGCAATATGGTCGTCGCAGCGCGTGTCTTCCGCAACGCTGCGAAATCTCACGATGAACGACCCGCCGTTCATGTGCTCAACAGATCGGCCGCCGGCATCGAGGACGATCATCGCTTGGCGACATTGCCCGCGCCGCGATTGGTCGTAACCTCGCCGCCCTACCCGGGCATCCATGTCCTTTATCACCGCTGGCAGGTAGATGGGCGTAAGGAAGCGCCGCTGCCGTTTATGATCGCCAACAAGCTCGACGGCGCGGGCGGTAGCTACTACACGATGGGCGATCGCAAGTATCCCGAGCTGGCAACTTATTTCGCTAACATCGAAGCAACGATGTCGTCGGTCGCGGCGATCGCCGATAGCCAGACTGTCTTCGTCCAGATGGTCGCTTTTTCCGAGCCGGGCTGGCAATTGCCCCGTTATCTTGAAACCATGGAACAAATCGGTCTGACCGAAATGCGGTTGCCGGCGCTCCGCGGGGAACAGGACGGCCGGCTGTGGCGCAGCGTGCCGAACCGGCGCTGGTATTCCGACCAGCGCGGCGAAACGCCGGGTAGCCAGGAAGTCGTTCTAATCCACCGGAAGGGCGCTAAGCAGCCTTCCCGATCAAGTCGCTCAGATCGAGTTCTTCCTCGGCAAGATCGCCCAAGCTCTGAATCATCGGGATCACGATCGGTGCGATAGCACGCGTGAATTCCGAGGCGCGGCGAAAGACCTCGTCGTCCTCCTTCTTCTCGCCATTGCCTTCCTTCGCCTTCTCGGCTCCGCGCTGCTTGTCGTCATGGATCATTGCCATGCCGATGAGCACAACCCCAATCTCATACTGCTTCTTGACCGCCGCAGCCGGCAGCTTCGTGAATTTGAGTTCGGTCTGAAGGGCTTTGTTGTCCTCGTTCAAATAGAACTTATAGGCCGCTTCGTCGCCGTCGTTTTCCTTCTCTTCCTCGATGATCGTCAGGCAATCATCGAGCGTGTTGAAATAGCTCGGCCAGTTGGCGGCTTCCCGTTTTACCCAATGGACTTCAGGGAAATCGAGACCGGATTGCCCCTCCTTGTTCGGGCCCGGCGGCTCGCCGGGCTGTTCGGGCTTCTTCGGCTTCTTAGGCTTCTTCTCGGGCGGCTCGACGGCCGCGAGTATCGACAGCTTCGCGCGATTCACAAATACGGTGCCGTTCACCGGATCGCAGACGATGAACTCCATTTCAAGAACGTCGCCGGCCTTGAGGCCCTCGGGCAGATCGAAGGTCAGGTTGCCGCGCCCGTCGGCCAGGTTCGGGCCCACGAAATCCTCTAGGGCGACGCGCTTCCCGTCCATGATCCGCGCGAAGTCCTTTTCGCCGCGATCGATCCTGCGTGTGAAATACTCATCCACCACATCGGTTTCGAAGGCGATGCGAACCCGGCTTTCCAAATGCGCCGCCCTTGCGAGCTCTTCACCCTGTTCCTTGCCGGCGAAGCGGAAGAAAGTGGGATGCGGCTTGCCGACGAATGGCTTGTCGTTCTTCTGAACGTTGTCGGGCTTGAACGGATTGTGCAGCCGCTCGCCCTTGCCGAAGATGCGCGCCAGCGCCGGCGAACTCTTCAGGACGCGCTTCAGCACGTTCTCCAGCGGCTTGTTGTCGGCCAGCTGTTCCTCGACATCGAGCTTCTGGCGCGCATTCTTGAGATCCCGTAGACCGGGGTGCTCGTGGAGCGCGGTTTCGAGTTTTTTCTCAATCTCCATCGCGAAGGCATTGTCTTCAACCAGCCGATCGCGGCTCGGCATGAACATGTCATGCTGCTCCATTGCGGTCAGCGAAGAGCAATCGAGCACCACCAGCAAGTCCTTGGCGAGGCGCTGCAGGCCGACCTTCTTCCGCGCGAAGAAGGGAGCCTTGATGTAGCCTTGGGCCTGACCGTTGATCGTGAAGATCACGCCTTCGGTGTTCCGGTAGGTGTCGGAAGTGCCCGGCTTAAAGGCGAAAATGCGGGCGACCATCTCGTGGCCATGCACGGTGATGGTGATCTCGGCGGGCTTCACCTCTTCGAGGTTGGCATTGTTATGAAGCCGCGCGAAGAGGCCGCTCATCGTTTCGGTCTGCTCGCTACCGCTCTTCTGGTGATCCCGGCATTCATGGAAGCGCATCGGCAGTGCTGGCTCGGGCAGCAGAAGGTCGATCTTCGGCCGAAGGCCACTCCGGCGCAGGATGTTGGAGACGCTGGTTAGGTTGTATTCATACAGCTTAACCAGGGTGCCGTGGCTTACACTGCGCTGGTAAGCGTTGTCGCCCTTGGGGAAAAGGGGCATCTCGTTCGCCTCGAATCGAAGAACCCGCCCCCTTCGCGGAGCATTGTCCGCATCGAGCGGCGCCAAATAGGAATAGAAGGGCGTGCGGATATTGAGGCCCTCGCCTTCGCGCCGCACGATGGTGAACCCCCACCAATCGTCGCTAGAATGCTTCGGGTAGTCGGCCTTGATCGCATGGCTCCCGAGCAGCTTCGGATGGCGACGAGAAACCATCAACTGGAGCTTGCGCTGACCGCAGAAGCGAATCGCGCCCGTGCTGCCCTGTCCATATTTGCCCTGCGCGAAGTTCACGCGGATTTTGTTCTGCTTGCCGAGGCTGCACAGCGTTTCGGGGAACGCCTCAGGGGTCTGGCCTTCGCCAAGATCGGCGACGTTCACACAGGGCTTACGGCCCTTCGGGCCGGTCACGAAGACCGAAATGCCGTCGGCGATTTGGGTGCGGAATTTCGGGGGCCATTCCTCCACGCGGCCACCTGAGACCTTCAACGTGCCGCTCCAGGTCTTTTCGATGAAGCGATTCACCGCCTCGCGCATCGTCTGCGGTGCGGCCTTGTCCTCAGGATTGATGCCCGCGAGCATGCACTCAAGCATTAAGCGGGAGTCGATGGTGTTTACGAGTTTTTCGTTCACCGCGAAATCGGACCGGGCTTGCTGATTGCCCGCGCGGTTCCAATTCAGCTCGTCGTCGCCGTAATAGCGCCAATACTTGGGATCGTCCCAAAGGCCGCGGTTCTTCAGAATCTTGATGACCTCATCCTCAGTGTCGGCGTGGATGAGATCCAGGCAAAGCTTCTTCGTGTCTTCGGGCTGCATGCCCCCCTCCGTTGCTGCGTCACGCTATCACAACTTGAAATCTACTGTCTCTTTAGCGCCGCTTGAGGTCAGTCGGGCCTTCAAGGCCTCGATCTCGCGGTTCAGGGCCCCGATGATCTTCTTCACGTCCGCATCGCCGAATTCGTAGGCGGATTTGTTGCCCAATTTGCCGATGACCCGGATGGCCTTGATGGCATTTACGGTACGGCTTTCAGCCAGCTGAACGAATTTTTCGCGCTTGCCGGACGCCTTATCCTTCTGATTCCCCACGATATTTTTGTCGGGTTTTGTGAGCATTTCTGTCTCCATATCAGCGATAAAAAATCGCATAATTTATCGGACTTTCAGTTAGATAATTTCTTGGATATTCTGAGTCAAGGATCATGAGAGCATAGGCACCAAATTAACTACGATTTCGCCCGTCGGAGGTGGTGTTTGCGCCCGTTTATGCCAGTTTCCGCCTCCGTCGAATGACTGGGAGCGTGCATTCCTCCGCGCATGAACGGCGCGGACGGGACTACACAATGGCGGATATCCGAAGCGCCGGCTTCTCGACGCGGCCTTGGCTGCGTCTGCCTCGCCGCCTACGGCGACGCGGTCATCCCGCAGATCATCGAGGCGATAGGCGGACGATCAAGCGTATTGATCTCGCAATCTCCGTCCCGTGACGCGGCATCATTCCAAAAACCGACACCACGGCGACACGAAAAACGAAGGCCCCGGACGATGATCCGGGGCCTTGCCGTATCCCGTTGTAGGTCAACGGGGGTTTTGGTTGCGGGGACAGGATTTGAACCTGTGACCTTCAGGTTATGAGCCTGAATCCGGCCATCCGTGAAAATCCCGCGTTTCCGGGCGCTTGCGCCATAAGCACCTGATATCGTTCGCGCTCATCTTCTTCATTCGTCCGCACCCGACCGCATAGAGCGGAACAAAGCGAGGGCAAAACCGTGGCCGCTGGTTGAGGTGGCGTTGAGGTGGCGCTCGCCTCAACGATCTCGGAGTATGTGATCCGACACGAGCGACGTCATTGCGCTGGCGATCTGCCAAGCCTGAAACAGTTCCTCGTGGATGGCTTCCAGATCGGCGACCATCGCGTCCCGCCCTTCATCAGTCTGGATCTTGAAGTTGTGCCGCTCGTAAAAACCATGGTTCAGACGGTTTCGCGCCCTAAGAGCGGACGCGAACTTTTGCTCCAGATTGCCGTCGAATCGGACGCGGCGCGTGAGGTTATTCAAGAGGCGACCGAGCGTGCTTCCGTCGATCTCGTCCAGCGCGGCACGCGCTTTTTCGCCGTCCGGCGTGACGTGCCATCCATGCTCCAGCCCCTGCAAGCACAGCAGCAACGTCCCGAGATCGGTCTCGAATAGCTGCCCGGCTTCGGCCGTGATCCCGAACTTGGCGTACAGTTCCTCCCGTGTCGCCATCCGCCGTCAGGCACCACCCGCAGTGGGATTGGGCGCGGCCGGGCCCAATTCTCCTAAGAACCGGCTCGGCAGGAGGTTCGCCATAGGGCCGTACTTCGTCTTAAAAGCCACGTTGGCGCCGTAGGCATCCTTGATCGTCATCTGCTGCGGGTAGCTGATGAAGAGACTACCTGGCCGACCGTTTGCCAAATCCGATTTCACGCGCGTGATCCCCACATAGAAAAGCCGTCGCGCTTCCTCGAGAGCCGCGTCCTTCACTTCCTTCGGCCAGTCCGGATCGGGCGCCGCTGGCAGAATGCCTTCGACGCAGCCCGCGATGAAAACGAACGGCGAGCTTAAGCCCTTGCTCTTGTGGAGGCTCATCAGCCGCACTTCCTCGACCGTGGGAGGAATATCAGGCTGCGTGATTTCCTCCATCATGCCACCGAGCAGTTCCTCCGGCGTGCCGGCCGTCTCCAGTTGTGCCACGGCCAAATCCCGCAATTCCGACAGGCTCTCATCACCGGCTGGGAAGAGCGCATCGACGAAGCCGGCCAGGTCCGCCTCCAGTCCGTGCAGCGCATCCAGTTCGGCCCTGATCGCCTTGAAGCGCTCGACGAGCGGTTTCGTGTAGGGCAGCGTCAGCACCTCATCGGCGAGTTTCTGCATCGCGGTCCATGGGCTATCGCCGCTCGCCTCGCAATGCGCCCGCACTCGCGCGTAGGCTTTGCGGCGGAAGTCGTCATCGCCTGCGCCCAGCAGATATCGGAGCGCCACCCGGTCCTCGTTGTTGAGCAGGAGCTTAAAGGTCGCGAACCGCTCTTGTGCCGCCTCGGAGTCGAGCTGGCTTTCCTCGTAGTAAGATTTGGCGGGGACACCCGCCTGTTTCAGCGCCTCCAGAATGGGGCGGCCAGCAACGGCGCGCTGGACGAGAATGATGATCTCGCTTGGGTGGACGTCATTCGCGAGTAGCTCCGCCACCTTCTTCGTGATCCACTTCGCCTCGCTGGAAAGATAGGGCACCTGGACGATGGCGACTTCGCCCGGCCCCTTGTCCTGCAGCGGGTTCAGGGCACGTGGATGGCGGTTCTTGTTTACGGCAATGAGCGCGTTCGCCATGTCGACGACCGTTGTCGGGCATCGGTGGCAGTCGGCCATCTCGAGGTCGGCACACTCGGGGTGAAGATCCTTCCACTCCCGGATTCCATCGGGGTGCGCGTTCTTGAAGCTATAGATCGACTGGTCGTCGTCGCCGACGATGCAGATCTCCGCTGCCTCGCCAAGGTAGGCGAGAGCTGTCTGCTCGGCTTTGTTGAGGTCCTGGAACTCATCGATCAACAGGTGCCTGAATTCCTTTCGTTCGGCGGCGGCCGGGTTGTCCTTCAAGTACCGGACCAGATACGGGATGAGCTCGCCGATTAGCATGCCTTGGTGGAAGTCGAGCCAGTCCAGCAGGTGGGCCTGAAATTGCTTTTCTTCGTCGGTTTTGGCGAACCCCGGCTCATCTCCCTGGCTCTGTGCCCACGCGGCCGTGTAGCCTTGGATCATCTTCTTGACCGCACGCTTCCCGCCGTTGTCGCCGCCCAGGTCGCAGATCATCGCCTTCGTCTCGAAGGTATTCAGCGGGCGCGGAGCGCGGCCAACCGCCTCGAGCACGTGCTTCCGGGCGAGGATGCGCATCGCGAGGCTATGCAGCGTCTGCCCCTGAAGTTCCTCGCATCCCGGCGTGTCTAGTTTCTGCAGCTCTCGATGCAAATCCTCGGCGGCCACGCGCGTGAAGGTAACCGCCAATATCTCGTTGGGAGCAACCCCGGACTCGAGCAGTCGCGCAACGCGCCGCTTCATCGCGAACGACTTCCCCGTCCCGGGGCCAGCGATCACTCGCACTCGAGGTTCCGGCGCCGCCGCGATGCCATAAGCGACACTGCTTTGATCGAGTCCTGTGTCCCAAGTCATTTTACTTGTCCCCCCAAATAGTTTGCCCGCGGCCAGCATACATAAGATCGCGTCGAAATCTTCCCCTTCTTGCTCAGGCGATTCCTTTCCGGCGCGGTGGCGGCCGCGGCGCTGCCACCGGACGCCATCCCGCCAATCCGCTCGGATGCCAGTCTCTGCCCTGGGAAATTTCCAGCGAAAGGGAAAGGGCATGTCCATGTCGGTCGGGCAGAACAGCGCGGAGCGCATCCGCAACTTCGTGGAGCGGGTCGAGCGCATCCGGGAACAGAAAAAGCAGCTGGGCGAGGACGAGAAACTCGTCATGGCGGAATCCAAGGCCGAGGGCTTCGTGCCTGCCGCCATCCGCTACGTCCTCAAGGTTCGCGCCGAGAAGCCGCACGATCGGCAGGAGCGCGAGGCCATGCAGGATCTCTACCTGCACGCCATGGGCATGGCCTCCGAGCCTCCCCTTTTCCGCTTCGCCGGCCTCGCGGCCGTCGACAATACCGCCCGCGATCAGGTGATCGATGGCATGAAGGCGTTCGTGCCGCCGCATGGCGAGGGACACATCGACGTCAAGTTCGGCGCCGGGACGATCCGCCTGGAACGGCAGAAGGACGACTCGGTCACCGCGACCGAGGTGGTGGCGAGGCCGGTGCAACCCAGCGCGGCGCCGACGATGGCTCCCAGCGTGCAGCGCGAGCCGGTGCCGGACGTCGACGACGCCGGCGCGTTCGAGCTCGGGCGCGAGTATGCTCGCGACAACCGGGCGGTGATCGACAATCCCTTCCCCTTCGGCGACCCGCGCCGCGCCAAGTTCGACGAAGGCTGGCGCCGCGAGAATGGCGGTGACGGCATGGGGCCGGAGGGTGACGACTGATGCGTCGTTCCCGCCGCGAGCAGGGCCTCACCGAGTTCGGCGACCTGTTCCTTCCCAAGGAGGCCGCCGAACCGATCCTGGGCAAATCGGTGCGCGGTGCGCTGCTCAACTGGCTGACCGAGATATTCGCGGAGGCGGAGCTGGCGGCGGTGGGCATCGGTCCGCGCCGCCGCGCCATATTCGATGGTCCGCCCGGTGTTGGAAAGACCACCCTGGCGCATCATCTGGCCGCCCGGCTCGGGCTCCCCATGCTGGCGGTGCGCCCCGAGCGGCTGATCGACAGGTGGCTAGGGTCGACAGCTCAGAACATCGGTGGGCTGTTCGACGCGGCCGCCGAGCGGTTCTCGATGGATGGGTCGGGCGAGGATGGCGTGCCGGTGGTGTTGTTCCTCGATGAGTTCGACGCCATTGGCGCAGCACGGTCGCGGGCGGATTCCGGGGCCGAGCAGGAGCGGAACGCATTCGTCAACACCCTCCTGCAGCGCATCGAGCAGCATGATGGCTTCATCATCGCGGCTACCAATTTCGGCAAGCACGTCGATCCGGCCATCTGGCGGCGCTTCGATCTACACATCACGCTCGAGCTCCCCGGGCAATTCGAGCGCGAGCGCATCCTGGCCCGCTACCTCGAGCCGTTCGGTCTGCCGCGAGCGGCACTGTCGCTTCTGGCGGAAGGCATGGCCAGCGCCTCGCCGGCGCTGATGCGACAGTTCTGCGAGCAGCTGAAACGCCAGATCATCATCGGCCCGAAGCTGGGCCACGACATGGACAAGCGGGCAGTGGTGGAGCGCGTGGTCGCCAGCGTCGGCCCGCACCCCGATCTCGGCAAACCGCCCATGTGGAGCACGGCCAAAGCTGACCACGGCCGGGATCGCGCCATCGACGGCATGCCGTGGCCGCTGCCGAAAGCTTCCGAAATCATCGACGAAAAACCAACGCCGGCCGCGACGGTCGCCGGCGGCAATATCGTCTCGCTGCGCGGAGGAACCCCATGAACGAGACCAACACCGCCAACGCGCCGCGCGTCCTGCCTGGCGCGCTCGGGCAGCAGGCGCTTGAGGATCGGGAGCTCATCCAGCGGAACCTTGAGGCGGTCAATGCGCGGGCAATGGCGCTCGCTGATCTGCGGAAGGCGAAGCTGGACGCCATCGCGGCGCTCCAGCGTGAGATCGTCGAATGTGACGCCGCCATCGCGGCCTGCGGCGTGGAGCGCGAGGATCTGATCGCCATGGATGATGCCCTGGCCGAGCAATACCGCGCGCTCGAGCGCATCCTGATCCGGAGGGCTGGGCGATGATCTGGCTCCTGCGGTGGTGGCGGAAACGCCAGCGGCGGGTGTTCGTCTCGCTCGACGTGTTCCGGCCCGATGATCGGCCGGCGGTACGGCTTGTCGGGTTGGAGGCGCACCATGGCTGATCTCGATGAACGTTTCGCGCGCCATCGGCAGGCGCTGGGCGCTGCAATCAATCATGCCGGCCTCACCCAATCAGATTTGAACCGATTGCTTGTGCGGGCCGAAATTCTGCAAGCCGCTGCCCATTTAATGGAGGCGGTGGAGGCCGCCCGCGTGAGCTGGGAGGAAGCGACGGCGGGGCTCAACGCGGCGATGGCGCTGTATCAGCGGCATCGCGACGCGCAGCGGGAGAACATCGACCATGTCTGACCGGCGCCCCCTCCACGGCCAGTGTGGCGAGTGTAAGTACGTCTGGGCGGTGGTCTATCTTCCCATGGACGCGACCAAGGCGGCCGAGGCGATGCTGCGCGCAACCTGCCCTATGTGCGGTGGCCGCGAGGTTTTTGTCGCCAGCAACGCAGATGTCGCGGAGGCGGCAAGCAATGCGGGATAGCCTGTTTTCTGGCCGCAACCACTACGATCAGCAGATCGCCGATGCCGACCGGCTGTCCTGCGAATTGCTGATGGAGGCGACCACGCGCCGCCTGGTGCGCGTCTCGGGCCCGGTGGACGCCGCCCGCGTGGCCTATCGCCTGGCGGATGTCTGCGCCGGTGCCAATGTGGTGCCGCTCGAGCTTCTGGAGCCGGAAAAGCCCAAAGAGGCGGTGGCGGCCGCGCCGGCAGCGAAAAAGTCGCTGTTCGAGCGCGTCATGGGCGTGATGAACCGGGTGCCCATCCTCTGGTTCTATGTCGGGCTGTTCTGCGGATGGCTGGTGTTCCGGCTATGAAGGTCCAACCCCGCCAATGACTTAACCAAGGCCGGACTTGCTTAAGTGGTTCGGCCATGGACACTGCACGACTGCGTTCTTGCCAAGGGAGGATTGTTGATGCCGGTGCGCGTGAAGCTGACCGAGAAGATGGTGCGGGGCCTCGATCCGCGCGCCAAGGATTACCAGGTGTTCGACGAGGAGGTCCGGGGGTTCGCGGCGGTGGTCTATCCGTCCGGCTCCCGGGCCTTCGCGCTTTCCTACCGCTTCCATGGCCAGCAGCGCCGCCTTGTGCTCGGGCGGTGGCCGGACTGGTCTGTCGTCGCGGCGCGCGAGCGCGCCAAGGTGCTGCGCCGGGATATCGACGCCGGGATCGACCCGGTGGCCGAGCGGCAGGAATCCCGCGAGGCACCGCGCGTGTCCGACCTGATCGATCGCTTCATCAAGGAGCACCTCCCCCGTCTCGCGCCGCGCAATGCGTCGGACCAGACGTCCATGCTCCGCAAACTGGTAGAGCCGGAATGGAAGAACCGCCTCGTGCGGGATATTACGCCGGCGGACGTCGAGAAACTGCTCTCCAAGATCGCCGAAGGGCGGGCGCGGCCGCACAAGGCGAAGCCGAAGGGCAAGCGAGCCAAGCCGCTCGCGCCGCCCAAGCCCACGCCGATCCGCGCCAACCGCTGCGGCGAGATGCTGCGGAAGATGTTCACGCTCGCGGTCAAATGGAAGATGCGCGACGACAACCCGGCGGCCGGGTTCCGCAAGCGGCTCGAAAACGAGCGGGAGCGGTTCCTCACCGTCGCCGAGATCGGACGGCTCGCCGCGGCGCTGGCGGCCGCCGAGGATCAGCGTGGCGCGACCATCATCCGCCTTTGCCTTCTCACCGGCGCTCGCCTCGGCGAGGTCCGGTGCGCGCGCTTCGACCAGTTCAATCTCGATCTGTTGGTCTGGTCCAAGCCCGCCGCCACCACCAAGCAGCGGAAAATCCATCGCCTGCCCATCTCCGAAGATGTGGCGGCGATCATTCGTCAGCGGCGCGGCGCGGTGGATTCGGACTGCGCATGGCTGTTCCCCGGCGATGCCGAGGACAAGAACCAGCCGGTGCAGGATCTGCGGCGCTTCTGGGCGAACATCCAGACGGCGGCGGAATTGCCGGGCGTGCGCGTCCATGATCTGCGGCACACCTTCGCCTCGCTGCTGGTCAGCGGTGGCGCTTCACTCGAAATGATCGGCAAGTTGCTGGGCCATACCCAGCACAAGACAACCCAGCGCTACGCGCACCTTCTCGATGCGCCGCTACGCGCTGGGGTGAACACCGTTGCTGATTTGGTCAAACCACGCTTACGCGTGGTCGGCGAGGACGCTTAGACGACCTCGCGGAGCGCTCGCCATATAGGATTGAGCCTCCGGCGGATGGTGCGCTCATCTGGCGCTTCGCCGCGCTCATCGCGCCTGGCGAACCATTCCTGAATCTCGCCGACAAATTCGGCTTGCGTCTCGGGGATGCCGTGCTCGTGAAGGCGCTTCACTACATGGACGTACATCGCGTCCCAATCGTAGCGCGAGCTGCTCGGCTTGACCGAGGGCTTCTGCACCAGCTCGTGTTCTTCCTCGAATTTCGCCACATCGGCGGCGGTGACGTGGAGGTCGGCTCGGGCAACCTTGATGCCCCGCTCGGGCGTGGTGATGAACTGGAATTCGGCCTCGGGATCGTCGGGAGGTTTCACGCGGAAAACGCGCACTTCCTTCGGTCCGGTCCAATCGCGGCGGAACATCGGCCCCAGATCGACGGCTTTGATGGTCACCAAGCCAGCGATGGGCTTGTTGTCGCAAAAGGCGCGCGGCACGCTGGTGACGAAATCGAAATGCCCCATGGCCGCCCATTCGGCCAGGTCCGTGAGTGTGCATCGCCATCGGCCGGCGAGTTCGAGAAGCGGGTAAGCGTATCGTGGCGGCAGTGCCATGCAGGTTCTCCCCCTGGGTTCGGGCAGGTTGCCTGCGATCGAGCCTATGCTGCCTCGCCATCAACCTGCGGTTGTATGCGGATTAACGCGGTTTGAAGCCTGCTAGTCCACCGCGCAAGCCGTTAAGAATCGGCAGCAAGCCTTGATTTCGGAGTTGACTTATCCACAGGGGTGGCACGCTGCCGCGACCACCCTCGCCACCTCCCGCCTTCGCGCCATCCGGCCCTGTCCAGCACTCTCCGACCAGTAATCGCGGCCCTGTTCCCGGGCCGTCTGTCGGAGGATGGAATGAGCGAAACAAATGCACCACCGCCCAGCGACAATGATGGCGGTGGGCTGCTCGACGACTGGATGAGCCGCGCTGATCTGGCGGGTGAACTGGGCTTGTCCGAGGACACCCTGTCCCGCTGGGAAACGCGCCGCATCGGGCCGCCATGCGTCCGAGTCGGCCGCCGGGTTCTGTATCGCCGTGGTGCGGTGCAGGAATGGCTCCGCTCGCAGGAGGAGCGCGTCTTGCGCCGCCCCGGAGGCCGGTCGTGAGCGCGAAGGTGGTTGGCTTCCCCGGCATGACCATCGAACGCGCCCGCGAGATCGTGGCCGTCTCCGAGCTCTATAGCGGCCGGGAGATCGTCACCGCATGCAAGCTGCTGTTCGAGCATGGGACCGCCGATGACGCGCGGGACGTGCTGGCGCTGCAGAAGGCGGGGATCGTCGCGGGCTTCGAGCGGGCTCATGCACCGTCAC
>JAFKEW010000051.1 GCA_017308375.1 Alphaproteobacteria bacterium | reverse complement strand
TCTTCATCCATCGCGATCAGCGACGGCGCGATGCGCGTATCCTCCGTCCATACCAGGGACGACCGCCGCCCCGGCAGCGGCAGAATGGCAAAGGGGCCGGAGGGCAGGAAATGTTCATAGGCCACGCCGCGATGCGGCTTTTCATGTTCGACGGTCGCAACGATGCCAGTCTGCGGATAGGACCAGCCGACAACGCCAATGCCTTGCGCATCGCGCATCGGCGAGGCGCGGCCATCGGCGGCCACGGCAAGCCGCGCGCGTATCTGATCGCCGTTCGACAAGGTGGCGAGAATGCCGCCGCCCGCATCCTCTAGCGCTGTCAGTGCGGCGGGTGCGATCAGGCGCACGCCATCGCAAAGGCCCGCGAATTGCGCCGCGCGGATGTGACGGTTCTCAGCGATGTGGCCGAGCGGCACACCGACTTCGCGATGATCGAAATGCAGCGAGAAGGGGGAGGCCGGCCGGTCCAGCCCCGCATCGGTGACCAGAATATCGTTGATCGGCTGTGCATGGGGCTCCAGCCCCTGCCACAGGCCAAGCGCCTGAAACATCCGGACCGAGGAATAGGCGAGTGCACTGACCCGGCCATCGAAGGCAGCATCCAGCACGGTCTCCGGCCGCAAGGGATCGCACACCACCACCTGCAAACCGCCTTTGGCGAGCGCGATGGCGAGCGTCAGCCCCACCATGCCGCCGCCGCCCACGATCACATCGACTTGTTCCATGCTCATCCGGCTAACCTAGCCGGGGCAGGACACGATGCAAGCTGCGCAAAATTTGTGCACACAAGGCATGCTGCACAAGAATGCGGCGATCGGGGTGGCCACAATACCTCCTGAAAAGGAGGAACATATTTCGGATCAATAGCTTAGCGTTCTACCGCAACGCGGCACAGTTCTTGATGAGTGTTCCCATACCGCCGGCCACAGCAGGCACGGCACATTCAAAGGGATCATGGGATGACAAGGACCGGCCGCAACCATCATAGCATCAAAAAACTGGGCTTCGCCGCGTCCGCGGCCGGGGCCGCCTTGCTGTTTTCCACCGCAGCCTTTGCCGCCACACCGCCGAAACTCGACACCGGCGACACGGCCTGGATGCTGACCTCCACCGCGCTGGTTCTGATGATGACCATTCCGGGCCTGGGCCTGTTCTATGGCGGCATGGTGCGGAAGAAAAATGTGCTGGCGACCTTGGCGCAAAGTTTTGCCGCGACCTGCCTCATCACCGTGCTGTGGATGGTGATCGGTTACAGCCTCGCCTTCAAGGATGGCGGCAGCGCCAACGGCTTCATCGGCGGGCTTTCCTATCTGTTCCTGAAGCCGCTGGGGATCGGCGCGCAGAACGGCACCATTCCGGAATCGGTGTTCGCCACCTTTCAGATGACCTTCGCGATCATCACGCCGGCGCTGATCGCGGGCGCGCTGGCCGACCGGATGAAATTTTCCGCCTTCCTGTGGTTGATGGGGCTGTGGCTGTTGCTGGTCTATTGCCCGATTGCCCATTGGGTGTGGGGCGGCGGTTTTCTGGGCACGCTCGGCGCCCTCGATTATGCCGGCGGCACCGTGGTGCATCTGAACGCGGGCACGGCGGCGCTTGTTACCTGCATCGTGCTGGGCAAGCGCATCGGTTACGGCACCGACAATATGGCACCGCACAATCTGGTGCTGAGCGTGACGGGTGCCGCCCTGCTCTGGGTCGGCTGGTTCGGCTTCAACGCGGGGTCTGCCCTGACCGCGGGCGCCAATGCGGGCATGGCGCTTCTGGTGACGCAGATCGCAACCGCAGCGGCCGCGTTGTCGTGGACGGTGGCGGAATGGGCGGTGGCACGCAAACCGTCGGTGCTGGGCATGATTTCGGGCGCGGTGGCGGGGCTTGTCGCCATCACGCCGGCATCCGGTTTTGTCGATCCCGCGGGCGCGCTGGTGATCGGCCTGTCGGCGGGCGTGGTTTGCTATCTCGCGGCGGTGCAGATGAAACGCCGCCTTGGTTATGACGACAGTCTGGATGCCTGGGGCGTGCACGGTGTGGGCGGTGCCTTGGGTGCGATCCTGACCGGCGTGTTCGCGAACAGCGCGATCAACCCCGCCGGCAAGGGCTGGCTTGCAGACGGCAATTTCCATCAGGTGCTGATCCAGCTTTACAGCGTGGCTGCAACCTTCGCCTACTGCGCCATCGTCACCTTCCTGATCCTGAAGGCGATCGATGCCACGATCGGCCTGCGCGTCAGCCGCGAAGCCGAGATCGAGGGGCTCGACCTTCACCTCCACGGAGAGAGCCTGCACAATTGAAGGCATCTCTCTTCAGGAGATTTGGCGCGCGGGCACCGGCCAGTTGGACGAAAGGGGGCCGCGCCGGTAGAATCGCGCTTCGGTTTCACCGGAAGGCGTATTCGTGTTGCCCGGACAGCAAGTGTTCCCCGGACGATTGGCCGGGCTTCCGCAATCCTCGTTTGCGCAGCTCGCGACCCTTCTGGAGGGCATTGCACCCGGCCGCACGCCGTTGAGCCTTTCGGTCGGCGACCCGCAAGGAACGCCGCCCCCCTTCGTGCTGGAGGCGATTGCCCGCAACGCGCATCTGTTCGGGCAATACCCGCCGATCAACGGCACCGAAGACTGGCGGCTGGCGGCGGCGGGCTGGCTCAGGCGGCGTTTCGCCCTGCCGGAAAGCGCGGTCGATCCCGAACGTCATGTGCTGCCGCTGAACGGCACGCGGGAGGGGCTGTTCCTCGCCCCCTTCATCCTGACGCCGGAGCAGAAGGGCGGCGGGCGGCCGGTAATCCTGATCCCCAATCCGTTCTATCAGGTCTATGCCGCCGCGGTTCTGGGTGCCGGGGCCGAGCCGGTGTTCGTGCCCGCCCGGGCCGAAACCGGCTTCCTGCCGGATTTCCAGGCCCTGCCCAAAACGGTGCTGGAACGCACGGTGGCGGCCTATGTCTGCTCCCCCTCCAACCCGGAAGGGGCCGTGGCGGACGAAAATTACTGGCGAACACTGTTCGATTTTATGGACAGGTATGATTTTACGCTGTTCGCCGATGAATGTTATGCCGATATTTATCTGGATAAACAGCCGCTTGGTGCGATGACCGCACGCCACAGCCAAAGCGGCGGGCTGACCCGGCTGTTGAGTTTCCATTCGCTGTCCAAACGCTCCGCCCTGCCCGGCCTGCGCTCCGGCATGGTGGCCGGGGACCCCGCTCTGCTCGCCCGTTTCCGTGCCCTTCGCAATTACGCCGGGCCGCAGGTGGCGATGCCGATCATGGCGGCGAGTGCCGAGGCCTGGCGGGATGAGGCCCATGTCGCCGCCAACCGCGCCACCTATCAGGAGCGATTTCGTCTGGCGGCGCGCATTCTGGGCAACCGCACCGGCTTCCGCCTGCCGGATGGCGGCTTCTTCCTGTGGCTGGATGTCGGCAATGGGGAGGAGGCCGCCAGAACCCTGTGGCGGGAAGACGGCATCCGGGTCCTGCCCGGTGCCTATATGGGGCGGCCGGAAAACCCGGTCGATCCCGAGAGCAATCCGGGCTTCCGCTATGTGCGGGTGGCCCTTGTTAGCGATTTGGTAACCATTGAAGCCGCACTCGTGCGCATGGCCGATCGCTTGAGTGGGACCGCATGAGCCGCAGCCGTTCCATGGGCGTCTACCAGCCGCGTGCCCGGCGGCAAGCCTTTGCCGATGCCATGGCGGAAGCCCGCCATGTGGTGTTGCGCGCGCTGAAGGCCGCCGCCATCCGCAGCCTGGGCGGACTTCTGTTTCTAGCCGGCGTGGCGGGGCTTCTGGCACTGGCGAGCTACAGCGCCGGCGATCCCAGTTTCGACAACGCCACTGCGCGTGAGGCGACCAATCTTCTGGGCAATTTCGGCGCGCTGACGGCCGATATTCTGCTGCGCTGTTTCGGCTTTGCCGCACTGGCCTTTCTGGCCCCGCCTGCGATCTGGGGCGCGCGCACCTTTGCCGGGCGCGAGACCGAGAACACCTTCTGGCGCGCCATCGCCTGGCCGCTCGGCACTTTGTTCGTGGCGGCGGGGCTCGGGCTTCTGCCCGCGCTCTCTGCCCTGCCCGCCGGCAATGGCGGCTTCGTCGGCATTCTGGTGACCGGGCTTTCCGCCCATGCCGCCAGTGTCTGGGACCAGCCTTGGCTTGGCTATGCCCTGCCGCTTCTGCTGCTGGCGGCGGGGTTACCGCTCGCCTTTCTCGCCACGGGCTTACGCTGGCGGCCGCTGGCCGAAGGCGCGATGAATATTCCTGCCTTCGTGATCTGGGGCACGAGCCAGTTCCGTATTCCCGACTGGCTGCGCGGACGCGGGCGGACGGATGAGAACGAGCGCCGCGAGCCCGGCTTCGACAGCGATGACCGCGAGTATGATGAAGACGAGGAAGAAGAGTGGGAGGAAGATGACGAGGCGGAGGAGGACGAAGACGACGAAGACGAAGCGCCCGCCCCCGCCGCGCGCAGCCGCAATCCCATCCGCGTCAAACGCGAGGACCGCAAGCCCGTCCCACAAACCGGCAAGCGCGACCGCCAGCCGGCGCTGAACCTCGGTAGCGAGGATTATGAGTTTCCGCCGCTGGGCCTTCTGGCCGAGCCGGTAACGCTGTCCGACAACACATCGCTTTCCGACGAGGCGCTGGAAGAAAACGCCCGCATGCTGGAATCCGTGCTGGTCGATTTCGGCGTGCGCGGCCGCATCGTGGCGGTGCGCCCCGGCCCGGTGGTGACCCTCTACGAATTCGAGCCGGCAGCGGGCGTCAAATCCTCCCGCGTGATTTCGCTGGCCGATGACGTTGCCCGCTCGATGAGCGCGGTGGCGGCCCGCATCGCCGTGATACCAGGACGCAATGTGATGGGCATCGAACTTCCCAATCACACCCGCGAAACCGTTTACCTGCGCGAGCTTCTGGCCAGCGGCGAATATGCCAAGGCGCGCGCGCCGCTGATCCTTGCACTCGGCAAGACCATCGGCGGCGAGCCGGTGATGGCCGATCTGGCCAAGATGCCCCATCTGCTGATCGCAGGCACCACGGGCTCCGGCAAATCGGTGGCGCTGAACACGATGATCCTGTCGCTGCTCTACCGCCTGCCGCCGGACCGCACCAAGATGATCCTGATCGATCCCAAGATGCTGGAACTCTCGGTCTACGATGGAATTCCGCATCTGCTCGCCCCCGTGGTCACCGATCCGCGCAAGGCGGTGGTGGCGCTGAAATGGGCGGTGCGCGAGATGGAAGAGCGCTATCGCAAGATGTCCAAGCTCGGTGTGCGCGGGATCGAGGCGTTCAACGATCGCGTCAACAAGGCAGCGGAAAAGGGCGAAACGCTGAAACGCACGGTGCAGACCGGATTCGACCGCGAAACCGGCAAACCGATGTATGAGGACGAGGTGCTCGAACTGGAGCCCATGCCCTATATCGTGGTGGTGGTGGACGAGGTTGCCGATCTGATGATGATTTCCGGCAAGGAGATCGAAGGCGCGGTGCAGCGGCTGGCACAGATGGCGCGCGCCGCCGGCATTCACCTGATCGCGGCGACACAGCGCCCGTCGGTGGACGTGATCACCGGCACCATCAAGGCGAACTTCCCCACCCGCATCTCGTTCCAGGTGACGAGCAAGATCGACAGCCGCACCATTCTGGGTGAACAGGGCGCCGAACAATTGCTCGGCCAGGGCGACATGCTGCACATGATGGCGGGCGGGCGCATCCGCCGCGTGCACGGCCCCTTTGTCAGCGATCACGAAGTGGAAGATGTCGTCAGCTTCCTGAAAACGCAGGGCGTGCCCGAATATCTCGACGCCGTGACCGAAGAACCCGATGAGGATGGCGATGATCCTTACGGCCTGTTCGGGGGCGGCAATTCGAATTCGGGCGACGATCTTTACGACAAGGCGCTGGCCATCGTGGCGCGCGAGCGCAAAGGCACCACGAGTTACATCCAGCGCCGTTTGCAGATCGGCTATAACCGCGCTGCCCGCCTGATCGAGCGGATGGAGGAGGAGGGCGTACTCTCCAAACCCAATCACAAGGGCCAGCGCGAAGTGCTGCTGCCCGATCACGGCGAGAACTGAAACAAACGCCGCCAAAATCCCGGCGATGATCGGAGCACGATGACAATGCGCATCTCATACCGGTTGCTCCTGGCAGGGTTTCTTGCTGCGGCCATTCCCACACTCGCCGCCGCCCAATCCATGCCTGTGCGCAAGCCCGGCTGGTGGGAGATGAAAATGACCATCTCCGGCCCCACGCCCGAACCGGTGCATCAGACCATGCAGCTCTGCACCGATCCTGCGGTGGACAAGGTGGAGAATCCGTTCGGCATTCACGCGGGAAAACACTGCCCGCCGGTCACCGCGACGAAGACCGGCCCGAACTGGAATTTCACCGGAGCCTGCACGCTGGGTGCGATACAGATTTCGACCGAAGGCCATGCCAGCGGCGATTTCGATTCCCATTACACCGTTGATATGACGACCCGGATAAATCCCCCGCCCACGCCGCAGGCGGGCGAGACAAAGATCAGCATGGATGCAGCCCGGCTTGGCGCCTGCCCCGGCGGTACGAAGCCGGGCGACCTCAACATCACCACCAGAACCAACGTGTTTAACGGTGGGCGCTGAGAGCCGCCGCGCATCCGGCCATCCGATAGGACGGCCGGCAAAATCCCTGTAAGCTCCCCCGGCACATCGAAGGGGGGACGGCATGGGCATCCGCATCGCAATGGGATTCGTGCTTGGGCTTTCGCTGGCGTTTGCCACGGCCGCGACGGCAGCACCGCAGACAAACACCCTGATCGTGATTTCGATCGACGGTTTCCGCGCCGATTATTTCGGCCGCGGGCTTTCGCCCAACCTGAAAACGCTGGCCGAAACCGGCGTGCACGCGAAGGCGATGCGGCCGTCCTACCCGTCCGTCACCGAACCCAATCATTACACGCTGATGACGGGCCTCTATCCCGATCATCACGGCATCATCGACAATGTGATGGTCGACGCGAAAATGCCTGGCGAAGTATTCGGCCAGCCGCCTTACACATTCGACAGTGATCCGCGCTGGTGGAATGAAGCAACGCCGCTCTGGGTGAGCGCGGCCGAGACCGGAATCAGGATCGCCTCCTCCGGCTGGCCGGGGGCGGATGGACAAATCCACGGCGTGCGTCCCGATTATCTCGAACCCTGGAATGCCCATCTGGTGCCAGGCGGACAGGTACAGGTGGTGCTGAACTGGCTGGACCTTCCGGCAGCGCTGCGCCCCGGCCTGATCCTTCTGCACTTCGATCCGGTGGATGAGATGGGCCACCAGCACGGGCCGGATTCAAAGCAGGTGAACGCGGCAATCGGGCAAGTCGATGCGGCACTTGGCGATCTGATCGCGGGATTGAAGAAACGCGGGCTCTACGATTCCACCAATCTCGTCATCCTGTCCGATCATGGCATGACCGCGACCGGGCCGGAGCGTGTGATCTGGCTGGACGATCTGTTTCCGGCGAAGGATGCGGTGGTGCCGTCTTTCGGCGCCTATGCCGGTGTCGATCCCCTGCCGGGGCACGAGGCCGAGATCGAGAAGGCGATGCTGAAACCGCACGCACATATGACCTGCTGGAAGAAGGCCGAAATCCCCGCCCGCCTCCATTACGGCAGCAATCCGCGCGTGCCGCAGATCTGGTGCATGGCCGATGACGGCTGGCTGGTGATAACGCGCGCGATCGCGGCGGCTTACGGCAACAAACCGCTTTGGGGCAATCACGGCCATGACATTGCCGACCCGAAAATGGCGGCGCTGTTCGTGGCCGAGGGGCCGGCGTTCAAAGACGGCGAAACCATCCCCGAATTTCCCAATGTCGATGTCTATCCGATGCTGACCAAGCTTCTTGACATCACCGCACAGCCCAATGACGGAGACGATACATTGCTGAAGGCGGCACTGCACTGACGGCCAGCGCGAAGTGCTGCCGCCCGATCACGGCGAGAACTGACAAGGGTCAGCCCCTTTCTCCATACGGATAATTCTCCGCGGACGTGTGTTTGCGGCCATGTTCGCGCAATGGTATTATTCCGCCCTTGTCGTCAAACGACAGAACGAGACAGAATAAAATGCGTTCCGGTTGGGTAAGTTCGGAGTAGGGGCAAAGGGTGGGAACCGAGGAACCGGACGTTCCATTGCGCAAGGACGGCACGCCGCGTGCTGTCGGCGACCGCCACTACTACTCCATGTTCGAATATGCCGGTGTCGGCGTTGCCAACGTCAATTTTACCGGCGAGTTGATGGACGTAAACGCGCGCTTCTGCGAGATGCTGGGCTACAGCCGTGACGAACTGCTCAAGTGCACATTTCAGCAACTCACGCACCCGGACGACCTCGACGCCAATCTGGGTCTTCTGACCAAGGTACGCCAGGGCGAGATAGACGGCTATCGTATCGAGAAACGATATAGACGGGCCAATAACGAAATCCTCTGGGCGGAGCTGACCGTCTCCATCGAGAAGGACAATGACGGCCACCAATGCGGCCTGATCTCGATCATTCAGGATATCAGCCAGCGGCGCCAGAACGAGGAACGCCTGAACTTCCTGATGGGGGAAGTGGCGCATCGCTCCAAGAACATGCTGGCCATTGTGCGGGCGATGGCGCGGCAGATCGCCCACAACACCACATCGGTGCAGGATTTTCAGAAGGCGCTCGACCTGCGCATTGCCGGCATGGGCGCATCCTACAACCTCACGTTCCAGAGTGCGGACAACCATGCCAGCCTGGACAGACTGATCGGCAGCCAGCTTGCCCTTTTTGTCGACCGGCGGGACGGCCGCGTCCATTACGAAGGCCCACATCTGACACTCGGCCCCAATGCGGCGCGCGTGCTGGGCATGGGCCTGCATGAACTTGCAACCAATTCCTGCAAATATGGCGCGCTATCGGCGATCACCGGCACCGTTCATATCGGCTGGCAGATCAATCCCGCCCCGCAGAACAGCGTCACGCTGCACTGGATCGAACGCGGCGGGCCGCCCGTTATCCCGCCTGCCCATATCGGCTTTGGCCGCAAGGTGACCGAGACCATGGTCGCGGTATCCCTGCAAGGCGATGTGAAGGCCGCGTTCCTGCCCGGCGGGCTCGAATGGGACATCACCATCCCGCTCGGCAGCCTTCAGGGCTGAACGGATTCCTTCAGCTTGCCCTCGCAATAGGCGGCCAGCGCTTCCAGTTGGCCTGTACAGTCACCTGCATGGCCGCCTTCGAAGCAACGGCCATGCATCACGGCCAGGCGCTGCGGCGCGAGCGTCTTCAGTCCGCGAATGGTGGGCGCGGTCGATGGTGTCAACGCGGTGGCGTGAAAACCTTCTTCTGCCGCAATGGCCGCTTCGGCAATGCTTTCAGAGCCAATCGCCGGACCATCGCCCAGTTGCGTGAAGAGGTCGCCGGTGAACAGCGTCTTCGTCGTCTCCTCGAAGATCAGGCCGGATTCCCAGGCATGGGGAACATGCGGCGTATCGATGTAGCGCACGCGCTTGCCGCCAAGGTCCAGCACCTCGCCATTTGCAAGCGGGCGCGGCGGGCGGTCGGCCAGATCGTTCAGCGATACCATGCAGGCAATCATGCCATGGGCGATCTGCGCTTGCGGGGCCGCGGCCAGCCACTGGTTCATCGAACCGCATTCATCGGATTCGACATGGCCGAAGGAAATCCAGCGCAACCGCGCCAGCGGCAGAATGCTGGACGCGGCCTGCGACACCAGAGGAAAGATGCCGCGGCCGCCGCAATGAAACAGCAGCGGTTCATCCGCATCGACCAGATAGTGATTGAAGCTGAAGCCATTGGGCGGCACCGCATCCGCGAAAACGGAGAGGCGATAGATGCCGCCGGCAATCTCATCGACACGGGTTTGCATCGGGCGTTCTCCCAAAAATTTACTGGCCGGATTTGCCGGTCATCATCCGGCGGCGGATTTCGTCCAGCGGCACATCTTCGACATGGGTCGCAATCTGCCACAGATTGCCGGCCGGATCGCGCACGGTGGCCCGGCGGTCGCCATAATGGGTATCGCAGGGCGGCTCCACCACCTCTGCGCCCGCAGCCACCGCGCGCGCATAAACGGCATCGGCGTCTTCGACATAGTGATAGAGAAAGCTGCCCATCGCCGCCCGCACGCCCGCGCCGCCCACCATCACGATGGAATCGCCGATCCGGATTTCCGATGGACCATCAGGCCTGTACTCCCCACTGGCTGCAAACGCTGCCTTCAGGAAGGTGACCAGTGCCTCGGCATCGCGTGCCACCAGGCGGGGCGTCACGCTGTGCCATCCCTCGGGCCGGCAGGCTGTGGCCATCGGCAGGTCCTTCCGCAAGCGCCCGCGCAGTCTAGCCGGACGCGGCGCCCCTGTCGCGGCAGGCGCGGCGTTTCAATTGCGGCCCAACTCGCTCTAACATTGGTGCCCGATGCGTCCGCTTGTCCTCATCAATCTGGTGATCGCCTTCATCGCCACCACGGCGCCGCTCGCGCATGTGCTGGAGATGGCCTCGAAGCTGAGCCTGGACGGCCCCCTGTGGCTTGCCATCCAGCACAGTCTCTATCGCGGCTGGGGCGATGTGTTCGGCCCGGTGGAGATTCTGGCCCTGCTCACGTCACTGTGGCTTCTGGCATGGTCGCGCAACCACACCCCCCTCTTCCGCACCTATCTGATCGCGACCGCGTGCTATGGTTTGATGCTCGCCTGTTTCTTCGTTTTCAACGCACCGGTGAACGACGCGCTGAACGGATGGACGGCCGCCACCCTGCCGCAGGACTGGACCGTCTATCGCATCCGCTGGGAAGCAGGGCACGCCTTGTCGGCCATTCTGGCCGTCATCGCATTTGTGACGCTGCTGCGGGCCCATCTCAGCATCCAAACCGCTGCCACCGGCAACGCGGAAAGCACGCCCTGAACGCCCTTTCCCACACATGAAAAATGGTTATGGCGCGGGTGAGCGGCCACCCCCTGCGCGTTTTGTCCTTGCGGCGATCCTTCCGTAGCGGCGTGCCACACGGCGGCGGTAAGACGGTATCGTATCGCAAACCGAGGGTGGTCAGCATGCGTATATCAGCACAGGCTCTTGTGGCCGCAGCAGCAGCATTGGCGTTCGGCCTCGCCGTCAGCAGCGCACAGGCCGCTGGCGACGCGAAGAAGGGCGCCAACGTCTTCAAGCGTTGCGCCATCTGTCACAGCGCGACGAAGGGCGCGCCCAACAAGATCGGCCCCAATCTGTGGGGCATCGTGGGCAGCAAGGCCGCGACCGTACCGGGCTTCAACTTCTCGCCCGCGATGAAGAAATCGAACATCACCTGGACCCCGGAAAAGCTGGACGCCTATATCACCCACCCCGCACAGGTGGTTCCCGGCAACAAGATGCCCTTCGCCGGTCTCTCCAGCAAAAACCAGCGCGCCGATCTGATCGCGTTCCTGGAAACCCTGAAATAGACCAGACGCGGCGGAATGACGCGGGACCCGCCTTCCTGCTGCATTGCAGGGTAGAGGGCGGGTCTTCTTTTTGCGGACGGCACGGGTTTTTGCGAACAGGGCGGTTTCTTGCGGGCGGGACCGGCCTCTTCGTTGACAGGCTCGGTCCGCTTTGCCTAGTTTTTGCGCCGCACAAATGACGGCCCTGGCACCAAACCCTTTGGCGCCTTTGTGGGAAGGGCCCTTAGGCGGGAAGGCATTCTGAAACGATGAAGGTATTGGTCCCCGTGAAGCGGGTGATCGACTACAATGTGAAGGTTCGCGTGAAGGCGGACCAGACCGGGGTCGATCTCGCAAACGTCAAAATGAGCATGAACCCGTTCGACGAAATCTGCGTCGAAGAAGCGGTTCGCCTGAAAGAAAAGGGCAAGGCCACCGAAGTGGTTGCCGTCTCCATCGGCCCGGCCCAGGCCAGCGAAACCATCCGCACCGCCCTTGCCATGGGGGCCGACCGCGGCATCCTGGTGAAGGTGGACGGCGATGTGGAGCCTTTGGCCGTCGCCAAGATCCTGAAAGGGATTGTCGAGGCGGAACAGCCCGGCCTGGTCATTCTGGGCAAGCAGGCGATCGACGACGATTCCAACCAGACCGGCCAGATGCTGGCCGCCCTTCTGGGCTGGCCGCAGGGCACCTTCGCCCACAAGCTGGAGCTGGGTGAGGGTACCGCCCGGATCGAACGCGAAATCGACGGCGGGCTTCAGACCGTGGAAGTGAAGACGCCCGCGATCATGACGGTGGATTTGCGCCTGAACGAGCCGCGCTATGCCTCGCTGCCGAACATCATGAAGGCCAAGAAGAAGCCGATCGACGACAAGACACCGGCCGATTACGGCGTGGATACCGCGCCGCGGCTGAAAGTGCTGAAAGTGACCGAACCGCCCAAGCGCCAGGCCGGCGTGAAGGTGAAAACGGTCGCCGAACTTGTCGACAAACTCAAAAACGAGGCGGGAGTGCTGCCATGACCAGCCTTGTCATTGCCGAACACGACAACAAGACCCTGAAAGAGCAGACCGCGAAGGCCGTGACCGCCGCCGCCCAGTTGGGCGCGCCGGTGCATGTGCTGGTTGCCGGACAGGATGCCGGTGCCGTCGCCGACGCCGCCGCCAAGCTTGCCGGGGTGGAAAAGGTGCTGCTGGCCGACGATGCGCAATACGCCAAGCTGGTCGCGGAATCGGTGGAAGCGCTGATCCTGAGCCTTGCGGACAAGTATGACGCGATCCTGGCGCCTGCCACCACCAACGGCAAAAACTATCTGCCGCGCGTGGCGGCGAAACTGGATGTGCCGCAGATTTCCGAAATCCTGAAGGTGGTCAGCCCCGATACGTTCGAGCGGCCGATCTATGCCGGCAACGCGATTCAGACCGTGCAGGCCCCCGAAGGCAAGAAGGTCATCACCGTGCGCACCACCGCCTTCAAGGCGGCGGAGGCCACAGGTTCGGCCAGCGTCGAAAAGATTTCGGCCGCCGCCGATCCCGGCATTTCCAAATTCGTCGGTGAGGAGCTTTCGAAGTCCGAGCGGCCCGAACTGACCTCGGCCAAGATCGTGATCTCCGGCGGCCGCGGCATGCAGTCGGGCGACAATTTCCACCTGCTGGACAAGATCGCGGACAAGTTGCATGCCGCCGTGGGTGCCAGCCGCGCCGCCGTCGATGCGGGCTTCGTTCCCAACGATTATCAGGTGGGCCAGACCGGCAAGGTTGTAGCGCCGGAGCTCTACATCGCGGTGGGTATTTCCGGGGCGATCCAGCATCTGGCCGGGATGAAGGATTCCAAGGTCATTGCCGCCATCAACAAGGATGAGGAAGCACCTATCTTCCAGGTCGCCGATTACGGCCTTGTGGCCGATCTGTTCAAGGCGCTGCCGGAAATGGAAGAAGAACTGACGAAATTGGGCTATTGATTGCGGGATAGCGGACCGTATAGCGGGAGCTTCATGAGCATCGAACGCGTAGGGGTGATCGGCGCCGGCCAGATGGGCAACGGCATCGCCCATGTTCTGGCGTTGAACGGATTTGATGTCACCCTTTACGACATCAATCCGGAAGCGGTGGACAAGGGGTTGGAGCGCATCGCGCACAATTTGCACCGGCAGGCGGCACGCGGTCTGATCAAGGACGCCGCTATCGAACCCGCGCTGGCGCACATCCACAAGGCCGCCGATCTCGACAGCCTGAAGGACCGCGAACTGGTGATCGAAGCGGCGACCGAAGATGAATCGGTCAAGCGCAAGATTTTCCAGGATCTCTGCCCGCGCCTGAACGAGACCGCATTGATCGCCACCAACACCTCGTCCATTTCGGTGACGCGGCTGGCCGCCGCCACCGACCGGCCGGAGCGTTTCATCGGCCTGCATTTCATGAACCCGGTGCCGATGATGCAGCTGGTGGAGGTGATCCGCGGCATCGCCACCGATGACGCCACCTTCCAGGCCGCGCTCGACATCGTGCGCCGCGTCGGCAAGACCGCGGCTTATGCCGAAGACTTTCCGGCCTTCATCGTCAACCGCATCCTGCTGCCGATGATCAACGAGGCGGTCTACACGCTGTACGAAGGCGTCGGCAATGTGGAGGCGATCGACACCGCGATGCGGCTTGGCGCCAATCACCCGATGGGGCCGCTGCAACTGGCCGATTTCATCGGGCTCGACACCTGTCTGTCGGTGATGCAGGTGCTTTACGAGGGTCTCGCCGATTCCAAATACCGCCCCTGCCCGCTTCTGGTGAAGTATGTCGAGGCGGGATGGCTGGGCCAGAAAACCGGCCGCGGCTTCTACGATTATCGCGGCGAAAAACCGGTCCCGACGCGGTAACGCATTTTCCAGTCGAATTTACACGTTTGTTGTCATGGCTCTGTTGTCATGGCCCGCCAGCGTGCGGGCCATCCAGTTGAAGTTCGCGCCTATCTTCGAAAGCCGGACGGAGACGGATTTGCCAACATATGCTTTGCATCACCTGGATGGCCTGCAGTTGCAGGCCATGACAATCCGCGGTTCCTTACCGCTTCACCGCGCTCAGGATCACGCCTGAATAGGACAATTGCACGTCATCGCCGTCGCGTTTGGCCAGCATGCCGAGCTTGTCGCCCTCAACCGAATCCCAAATCATCCGGTGCAGCCCTTCGCGATCGTCATTTTCGGGGAAGGCGTGCGCCACCAGTTGATTCATCGTGACGGTCAGGCGATGGGCCTCCATCGCCGGTGACGGCAGATCGTGACGGCCATAGAGACCGGCCAGATAATCCAGCGTGCGGAATTCCACCGTGGAAGGATCGCGAAACAGCTCCATCCGGTTGAAGGCATCGGCCTTGGCCGGATCGCCGGACACCACGCCATCGCACAGCACCACGCGCCCGCCGCTGCGGCACACCCGCACCATCTCGGCGAAGGCATCGGCCGGGCGTTGCAGATGATGAAAGGCAAAGCGGCAACTCACAATGTCAAAACTGCCATCGGCGAAAGGCAGCGCATAGACATCGCCCTGATGCCAGGTGACGTTGGAAACCTTGCGTTCGCCCGCGATCCGGCGCGCCTCATCCAGCATCGCCGCGGTGGCGTCGATCCCCGTGGCATGGGCGATGCGCGCAGCAAACGCCATCACCACCGTGCCCGGCCCACAGGCGACATCGAGCGAGACATCGCCGGCACGCGGGCGCGCCGCATCGACCAGACGCTTCAGCGCCTCGTCATTGTGGAGGGCGGGCGAGCGGGCGAAATCCGCCGCCTGACGGGTGAACTGATCGGCGATCTGCGCCGCATGGGCATGATCCATTTGCGGCGAACCGGCAGACGTTTGGGAAGACGGTGTTTGAGAAGACATGAGACACTCCGGCTGGAAAAAAAGAGAACAACATCGCGCCCGGCCCGGCTCAGACCATGAGGGGGCCGGTCAGCGAAGTCGCTCTTTCAGAAGCCGCTCTGTGAAACATCCTGTCATGGAGTAAACCTAACACCGCCAGCCTTGCCACCACAACCGGGCCACCACAACCGGGCCGGGGCAACCGGCAGGACGGTTGCGTTTCACGCAGCCGCATCATGCGCACAGCCCCCTTTGCACAAGCGGCGGCTTTGGCATAGCAAGACCGCCGACTGCCATTGTGTGAGCCGATGATTCCGCCGGACGGTTTGCCGCTTCCCCAACGCTATTGGGCGATTGTCACCATCGCGCTCGGCATCACCATGGCGGTGATGGATTCGGCCATCGCCAATGTCGCGCTGCCGACCATCGCGGCCGACATGCACACCGATCCGGCATTCTCGATCTGGATCGTCAATGGCTATCAACTGGCCATCACCATCACGCTTCTGCCGCTTTCCTCGCTCGGCGACATCATCGGCTACCGCCGGATTTATCTCGGCGGGCTGGTCTTTTTCACCCTTGCCTCGCTCGGCTGTGCGCTGTCGGATTCGCTCGTCACCCTGACGGCGGCGCGCGTGATCCAGGGCTTCGGCGCCGCCGGTGTGATGAGCGTGAACACCGCCCTCGTCCGCTACATCTATCCGCAGGCGATGCTGGGCCGCGGCATCGGCATCAATGCGCTGGTGGTTGCTGTCTCTGCCGCGGTCGGCCCGACAATCGCCGGCGGCATTCTGGCGGTGGCGAACTGGCCCTGGCTGTTCGCGATCAACATCCCGTTCGGAATTGCTGCCTTCGCGGTCGGCATCCGCGCCCTGCCGGTATCGGTGAAAGCGCCGCACAAATTCGATTTCGCCAGCGCGAGCCTCAGCGCACTCACTTTCGGCCTTCTGATCGGGGCCATCGACCTGCTGGGCCATGGCCAGGGCTTTCCGCTGTTCCTGCTCGAAATGCTGGCGGTGGCGGGATTGGGCTACATCCTGACCAAAAGGCAGCTTGCGATGCCGGCACCGCTGCTGCCGGTCGACCTCCTGCGCATTCCGATTTTCACACTCTCGGTCGCGACCTCGATCAGTTCTTTCGCAGCGCAGATGCTGGCGCTGGTTTCGCTGCCCTTCCTGTTGCAGACCGATCTGCATTTTTCGGCGGTGGAAACCGGCCTGCTGATCACGCCATGGCCGATTGCCATCGGCTTTGCCGCGCCACTGGCCGGCCGGCTGTCCGACCGCTATTCGGCCGGCGTTCTGGGCGGCATCGGGCTTTTGATCTTTGCAGCGGGCCTTCTGTCGCTCGCCTTCCTGCCGCATCACCCGACCTATTTCGATATCGTCTGGCGCATGGCGATGACGGGCGCGGGCTTCGGCCTGTTCCAGTCGCCCAACAATCGCGCCATGCTGGCCGCCGCCCCGCGCGAACGCAGCGGTGGGGCCAGCGGCATGCTGGGCACCGCGCGTCTTCTGGGGCAGACGACGGGCGCTGCTCTCGTCGCGTTGTTGTTCTCGCGCGTGCCGGAAAACGCCACCACCGTCGCGCTGATGATCGCCACCGGTTTCGCATTGGCCGCATCCGCCGTCAGCATGGCGCGGATTTACGAACCCGGCGCGAACGGGCATTTGCGCGCCGCCAACCCCGAAGCCGATCCGGCCATGCACCGCAAGATCCTCGAACGCGAAATCCCGCGGAAGGATTAAGCGGCCTTGCGGTGACGCCCCCGTCATGGCCAGATGGCCAGAACAAGAGGGGATCATGCAGAAAATTCTTTGTGCCGCGGCCATTGCCGTGCTGATGACCGCGCCCATTCTCGCAACGGAAACATTCGCCGCTGATGCGCAAACACCGGCCGCCACAGCCAAGACGCCGGGTGAAAACGCGGCCTCGATGCTGGAATGGACGCCGGATGAGCTCAGCACCAATTTCCGTCAGGTCGAAAAGCTTTTCCCCGTCAACACGGTGAAACGCGGCGATCATGTGCGCGATCTTCCGCAAGGCGCAGCCCTTGGTCCCATCACCTTCACCCATGATGGCAAGGCTTTCTCCACCGAAAGTTTCATGGACGCCAATCGCGTTTCCGGCCTTCTGATTCTGAAGGACGGCAAAATCGTGCTGGAGCGTTATGGCCTGGGCCGCACGGCCCATGACCGCTGGACCTCGTTCTCGGTCGCGAAATCCATCACCTCATTGCTGGTCGGCGCCGCGATCAAGGACGGTTACATCAGCGGCACCGATGCGATGGTGACGACCTATCTGCCGGAGTTGAAGGGTTCCGCCTATGACGGCGTCAGTGTCGGGAACATTCTGACCATGACATCGGGCGTGAAGTGGAACGAGGATTATTCCGATCCCAATTCCGATGTCAGCCGCTTCATCACCTATGTCCCGAAAGACCCGACCATCGATCCTCAGATCGGCTTCATGGCGACCTTGCCGCGCGAAGCCGCGCCCGGCACCAAATTCGTCTACAAGACCGGCGAATCCAACCTGATCGGCGCATTGGTACAGCGCGCGGTGCACAAATCGCTGGCCGATTATCTGTCGGAAAAAATCTGGCAGCCTGCCGGCATGGAACAGGATGCGGTCTGGATGATCGACAGTCACGGCCTCGAAATCGGCGGCTGCTGCATTTCGATGACCTTGCGCGATTATGGCCGTGTCGGCCTTCTCGCCCTCGATAAGGGTGTGATCGATGGCAAGCCGGTTCTGGCGGACGGTTATTTCGAGAAAGCCACCACCACCCGCGTAAAAAGCGATTGGGCCAATTACGGCTATGGCTATCAATGGTGGATCGATCCGGATGGCTCGTTCCAGGCCATCGGCATCTATGGGCAGATGATCTTCGTTTCACCGAAAGAGAATCTGGTGATCGTGCTGAACAGCGCCTGGCCGAAAGCCGATATGGATGACCACTACGCGCTGCGCGACGCCTTTGTCGCCGCCGCGCGCAAGGTGGCGGACGGGAACGGACAGGGCGAAACCGGGAAATAGGTCACGATGCCGGTTTCGGCGCCGTCAGCTTTTCGAACCAGGCGATCGATTCCGGCGTATCCCATTCCGCCGCCCCCACGGCGCGCGCGATCTCGCGCCCCTGCCGGTCGATCAGGATGGTGGTGGGCAGGCCGAACGCCTTGATGGCTTGCATCAGCTTCAGGTCGGGGTCGGCAAAGGCCGGCAATTCCGCCGCATTGTGCGCGATCAGGAAGGCCGCGGCCTTGTCCTTTGCGCCCTTCTCGACATCGACCGTCACCACCGCCAGATTCCTGGCCGGGACTGCCCGCTGCAATGTGGCGAGCGCAGGCAGTTCCTTGACGCAGGGCGCGCACCAGCTTGCCCACAGATTGAGCAGGACATAGCGCCCCTCATAGGATTTGAGCGAATAGGCCCGCCCCGCCGCATCGACGAATTTGACCGCGGGCACCGGTGCCACCTGTTCCACCGGCTTCAACGCGGCGAGCGATGGCGGGCGTTCTGCCGTTCCCTTGCCGCCGGGGATCAAATATAGAACCACAAGAGCGACCACCACGACGATGGACGCCAGAAGCATGAGGAGCGATCGGGTCATAGCGATCCTGACAATATGAGCGCGAACAAGATGTGGGGTGGCCGGTTCGCGGCCGGGCCCGCCGCCATTATGGAGGAGATCAACGTCTCCATCGACTTCGATAAACGGCTGGCCGCCCAAGACCTGGCCGGTTCGCGCGCCCATGCCCAAATGCTGGTGGCGAAGGGCATTCTGTCGCAAGAGGACGGCACGGCCATCGCCCGCGGGCTGGACCAGGTGGCCGCCGAGATCGAAGCGGGCCGCTTCACCTTCCGGCGGGAACTGGAAGACATCCACCTGAACGTCGAATCCCGCCTGGCGGAGTTGATCGGCCCCGCCGCGGGGCGCCTGCACACCGGCCGTTCCCGCAACGATCAGGTGGCAACCGATTTCCGCCTCTGGGTGCGGGAAGCCTGCGATCATGCCGGTGAACGGCTGACCCTGCTGCAACGCGCGCTGCTGGCCCAGGCCGAGGCCCATGCCGAAACCATCATGCCCGGTTTCACCCATATGCAGCCGGCCCAGCCGGTCAGCTTCGCCCATCACTGCCTCGCCTATGTCGAGATGTTCGCGCGCGACCGCGGCCGCTTTGCCGATGCGCGCAAACGGATGAACGAAAGCCCGCTGGGCTCGGCGGCGCTGGCCGGCACGCCCTACCCAATCGACCGGCAGATGACCGCGCAAGCGCTCGGTTTCGACCGGCCGATGCGCAATTCGATGGATGCGGTTTCGGCGCGCGATTTTGCGCTCGAATACCTCGCCGCCGCCTCCATCGCTGCCACCCATCTGTCGCGGCTGGCGGAAGAGATCGTGCTGTGGGCCGCGCCCGCCTACGGCTTCATCAAATTGTCGGATGCGTTCACCACCGGCTCCTCCATCATGCCGCAGAAGCGCAACCCCGATGCCGCCGAACTGGTGCGCGCGAAAACAGGGCGCATCCTCGGCAGCTTCGTCGCGCTTTCCACCGTGATGAAGGGCCTGGCCCTTGCCTATGCCAAGGACCTGCAGGAAGACAAGGAAGCGGTGTTTCAGGCCGCGGACGCGCTCGACCTCGCGCTCGCTGCGATGGCGGGCATGGCGGCCGATCTGAAGCCGCAACCCCAGAACATGCGGCGCGCGGCCGAAGCGGGCTATCCCACCGCCACCGATCTGGCAGATTTCATCGTCACCACCTTGAAAAAACCGTTCCGGGAGGCCCATCACAGCGCGGGCGCGATCGTGAAGCTGGCGGAGGAAAAAGGCGTGGCGCTGGCCGATCTGCCGCTCTCCGCAATGCAGACGGTCGAACCCGGCCTGACGGACAAGGTTTTTGCGGTGCTGAAACTTGAATCGTCTCTGCACGCGCGGACGAGCGAAGGCGGCACCGCGCCCGCCCGCGTGCGCGAACAGATCGCCTTCTGGCGGAAGGAGCTGGCATGAAACTGCGCCTCCTCGTCATCGCGCTGGTCGCCCTTGGCATCGCCGGGTGCGGCGTCAAATCCGATCTCGTCACGCCTTCGGGCAAACAGACGCAAAAGGATCAGCACGATCCTTCGCGCCCGCCACAACCGCTCGGCCAATGAACCATTTCCAGTACAGACGCGGCATTCTCTGCGCCGAAGACGTGGACCTTCGCCATATCGCGGCCGATGTCGGCACGCCGTTCTATTGCTATTCCACCGCCACGCTCGAACGGCATTACCGCGTCTTTGCCGAACCGCTGCCGAAGGATGCGCTGGTCGCCTTTTCGGTGAAGGCAAACGGCAATATCGCGGTGCTGAAAACACTGGCGAAACTTGGCGCCGGCGCCGATGTGGTGTCGGGCGGTGAACTGGTCAAGGCGCTGGCCGCCGGCATTCCCGCTGACAAAATTGTTTTCTCCGGTGTCGGCAAGACCAAGGCGGAAATGCGCGCCGCGCTTGGCAGCGGCATCTATCAGTTCAACGTCGAAAGCGAGCCTGAGCTTGAAACGCTGAGCGCGGTCGCCACCGCGATGAATTTGCGCGCGCCGATCACCATCCGCGTCAACCCGGATGTGGATGCGAAGACCCACGCGAAAATCACCACCGGCACCGCCGAAACAAAATTCGGTATTCCGTGGGAGCACGCGCACGCGGCCTACGCCTTGGCCGCACGCCTGCCGGGGATCGCCATTGTCGGCATCGACGTGCATATCGGCAGCCAGATCACCGAACTGCAACCGTTTGAAGATGCCTTTGCGCGCGTGGTGACGCTTGCGCAATCGTTGCGCGCGGAGGGCCATGCGATCACGCGCATCGACCTCGGCGGCGGATTGGGCGTGCCTTATATTTGCGATAACGCGCCACCGCCCGACCCGGCGGCCTATGGCGCCATCGTGGCGAAAGTGGCGAAAGACGCCGGTGCACAGATCATCTGCGAACCGGGGCGGCTGATCGCGGCCAATGCCGGCATTCTGGTCAGCGAGGTGCTGTATGTGAAACGCGGGCAGAACCGGAATTTCGCCATTCTCGATGCCGGGATGAACGATCTGATCCGCCCCGCGATGTATGATGCCCATCACGAAATCGTGTGTGTGACGGAACCGCCGCCGGATGCCCCGCACGAGGTTTACGATGTGGTGGGCCCGGTGTGCGAAACCGCGGACCGTTTCGCGGAAGCGCGCAGCCTGCCGCGCCTCAATTCCGGCGATCTTGTTGCTATCATGAGCGCGGGCGCCTATGGCGCGGTGATGGCTTCGGCCTACAATGCGCGGCCGCCCGCACCGGAAGTGCTGGTCAAAGGCGACAGATTCAGCGTGGTGCGCCCCCGGATGAGCTATGAAGGGTTCCTTGAGCAAGACCGCGTCCCAGCCTGGCTTGAAGACTGAACGGCTTGGCCGCCGCATTGCCCAGGCCCGCGCGATCCTGTTGTGGGAGCGTTTGTGGTCCGCGCTCTGGCCGCTCAGCGGGGTTGCCGCGCTGTTCGCGGCGGCGGCCCTCGGCGGGCTTTTCCTCCTCACCCCGCCCTGGCTGCACGGCCTTGTGCTGGCCGCGGCCCTGTTTGCCGCGGCGCTTGCGGCTTACGCAGGCTTCGCCGGGTTCCACCTTCCCCGCCCCCACGATGGCGCAAGGCGTCTGGAACGGGACAACGCACTTGCCAACCGCCCCTTAAGCGAAGCGCAGGACCGCCTCGCCGCCGGTCATGGCGATCCGTATACGGAAGAATTATGGGCCGCCCATCGCGCCCGCATTCTGGCACAGGGGCCTTTGCGGCTTTCTCTGCCCCGGCCGGGATTGTGGGCGCGCGATCCGCGCGGTTTGCGCTTTGCGGCGCTTGCGGTTCTCGCCGTGGCCGCGTTCTTCGCCGGGCCGCAATGGAAAGGGCGGCTTCTCACTGCACTCGATCCCGCGACCGGGGCGGGCTTTGTCGCGCCGACGCTCGATGCCTGGATCGATCCCCCCGCCTATACCGGCGAGGCACCGGTCTATCTCGGCAAGGCGAAGCCGAAGCTCTCCGTTCCAACCGGCTCCATCCTCAATCTGCGCCTGCACAATGCGGCGCGGCAGCCACGGCTTGTGCTCACACCAGAAGCCCAGAACGCTACGGAATTCCGCGGCAAGAACGGCGAATGGAGCGCCAATGTAAAGCTGACCCAGGCGGCAGAGGTGCGTGTGCGCGCGGGCGGTCTGCGCGTGGGCGATTTCGATCTCACCATCATTCCCGATCACCCGCCGGTGATCGCCTTTGCAGCCGCGCCATCGCAAACCAAACAGAACGTGCTGAAGCTCGCTTACACGGCGGGCGATGATTACGGCGTGGTGGCGGCACGCGCGATCATCACCCCCCATGGCAAGCCGCAGGCGAAACCTCTGATCGTCGATCTGCCATTGTCCGAAACCGGCGCGAAAACCCTGTCGCAAACGGCCTATCGTGATCTGAGCGAACATCCTTACGCGGGCATGGATGTCGATATGCGGCTGGAAGCCGAAGATGCCGCCGGTCAGCGCGGCCACAGCAAGACGGTGCGCTTCCGCCTGCCGCAACGCATCTTCACCGATCCGCTGGCGCGCGCGCTGGTCGAACAGCGCGGGATTCTGGCGCGCGATGAAATGAAGGGGCGGGAGCCGGTGGCCCAGGCCCTCAATGCGCTGACCTTGGCACCAGACCGTTTCTATCGCGACAAGACTGGCGTCTATCTCGCCATCCGCAGCGCCTACTGGTCGCTGAAGAATGTGCGCAAGAGCGAAGACCTTGCCCGCACCGAAGATCTGTTGTGGCAGACCGCACTCGCGATCGAACAGGGTGGCGTCAATCTTGCCGCCGCCGAATTGCGCCGGCTGCAGCAGATGCTGGCCGATGCCTTTGCCCGCGGCGCCCCGCAAGAAGAAATCGACGCCCTGCTCGAACGCTATCGCCAGGCGATGCAGCGCTACATGCAGATGATGGCGCAGAACGCGCAGCCCGGTGGCCAGCCTTTGCCGCCCAACGCCAAGGTGCTGAGCCAGGACGATCTCGAAACCCTGTTGAAGGCGATCCAGCAACTGGCGCAAACCGGCTCGCGCGAGCAGGCGGCCCAGATGCTCGCCATGCTGCAAAGCATGCTCGAAAACATGCAGATGATGGCGGGCAATGGCGAAGGCCAGGGCCAGTCGCCCGGCGACAAGGCGAAGAACGACGCGATCAAGAAACTGGGCGATCTGATGGGGCGCCAGCGCGGGCTTCTGGACAAGACGCTGCGCGAGCAACTGGGCAAGGGCGATCCCAGGGATGGCGGCCCCAGGGGCCTTGCCCGGCAGCAGAACCAGTTGCAGCAGGATCTGAACAAGATCGGCAAAGGTCTGGAAGGACAGGGCCAGAAATCGCCGGACGGCATGGGCCGCGCCGGCGCCGCCATGGGCAATGCCGAACAGCAACTGGGTTCGAACGATCTCGGCCGTGCCGGCGGCAGCGAGAAGAATGCGCTGGAAGCGATGCGCAGCAGCGCCGATGAACTGGCCAAATCCCTGCTGGGCCAGAACGGCAAGGGCATGAGCGGGGCGGAAGACCCGCTTGGCCGCAATCAGGGCGCACGCGGCGGGGTGTTCGGCGACAATGTCAAAGTGCCCGACCAGATGACCATCGAACGCGCCCGCGAAATCCTGAAAGAGCTGCGCAAACGTGCGGCCGAACGCGGGCGGCCCCAGGAAGAACTCGATTACATCGACCGCCTGCTGAAGGAATTTTGAAACCGGAGCGAAGCGCAAACATTGCGCCGAATTCATCCGGTCCGCACAATCGCGCGCGTTCCGTTAAATGCCCTGCAACCATGGTGGGTTGACCATGGCCCGCCATCCACACGGGGCACGCGCATATGGCACAGCAGGCACAGTTCGGCCGCAGGGCATCGACAGCCCCGCCGCGCCCGAAACCCGTTACCCCGCCACGCGAACCCGCGAAGGTGGGATGGCGTGAACCGGCACTTGCAGGCGCGGCCGCCGCGCGCGCCGCCCCGCCGCCGGGGCACGACGAGGTCTCGCTCGACGAAGAACTGGCGCAGTGGAAGGCGACGCGCAAAGCCCGCAAACGCTCTTTCCGCGAGCCATGGCGCAGCGTTTCCATTGCTGCCATGCTGATGTTCGGGCTCGGCACCTGGCTGCTGCCAGATCAGGTCGCGAATATCGTGCAGGTCCTGCTGCTCGCGCTTGGCGCGGCAAGCTTCTATGCCGGCTTCCGCAAAACCTCTTAATCAACGCGCGCAATAAAGGGCAGGCTGCGTGCGCCGCCCGCATCGTCCAGCCCGTAACCGACCAGAAAACCTTCAAGCCCGCGAAAGGCGGCGAAATCGGCTGTCATCACCGCATCGCTGCGCCCGCGTTCCACCGCAACCGCCGTGGCGACCGCTTGCGCACCGGCCGCGCGCAGAAGCGCACACGCCTTGGCAAGCGTGCGCCCGCTATCGCAAATATCGTCCATCACCAGCACATGGCGGCCTTTGACGGCGGCGCCCGCGCCAGCCCGCACCGTCACCGCCTCCGCGCCGCTGCGGCCCGCGCCATAGCTGCTGAGCCAGAGAAATTCGCATGGCAAAGAAAGCCCCTTGCGCGCCAGCGCCCGCAACAGATCGGCGGCAAACACAAAGGCGCCCGCCAGCACGACCGCTGCCATATCGGGCCGGTGCGGCATCGCCAGAATTTCATCGGCCAACGATTCGATCCGTGTACGGATTTCTTCTTCGCCAACCAGCACGTGATAATAATTTGATGCCGTAGGCGGCACCATGCTCAGCGTCCGTCTTCGACGAAATGCAGTTCGAGATGGCGCGCGCCCGACGGCGGGCTGGGCAGCCGGGTGCGAAACGAAACGCTTTCACCCGCGCCAAGCGATTTCTTCGCGAGCGCGACATCCCAGTGATAAACCTCGTGCCGGCCGCTGTCGGTCAGCACCACACGCAACAACGGCACGGGAAGCGCCTTGTCCGTGATGTTGGCGACGGCGCCCTGCACCTGCAGGATCGGCAGGTCGTCCACCACCGCCACGCGGTAGCGCACATTCTGGAACGCAAGGCCCAGCGTGTTCACCGGCATGCCCAGCGCCTTGTAGAGCGAAGCCGTCTCAGGCCACGCCGCCACCACCTGTTTGCGCAGGAAAATTCCGCCCAGCACGATCGCGGCGACCAGCACCACGAACACGATCCAGCCGCGCAGGCTGCCCCACTGCCAGGCGAGGCCGAGGAAGGGCTTGCGCGCCGCCTCCACCACCGGGGTGGCAAGGCGGCCATCCGCCAGCGTCCCGTCGGCCAGGCTTCCGGCCGCCATTTCTTCGGCTGCCGCCTCCGCTGCCGGGCCTGACGCACCCGCGCCTGCCGCATCCCCGTCCGCACCATCCGCCGGTACGCCCGTATCCAGCACCTCGCCGCCATCGCCGGCTGGGCCGGTGACCTCGCCTTCGGCCGGTGCGGCGGCCGCCTCGCCCTCCGCCTCTTGATGCCAGGTGTGGCCGCATTTGGCGCAGCGCACAGTCCGGCCTGCCGGCAGGAATTTCGCGGCATCCGCCTCGTAGCGGGTGGAGCATTGGGGGCAGGTTAAAATCATCTTAACCATCGGCTGGAGCGGGTCGAAAATAGGCGCAACACTGTGCAGCGGGCAAGCAAAGCACAAAGCTGGTTACGATCATGGTAACCAGACAAAGCTGTGGTAATGGTCCGGCCTCATGGTTCGCTTCGAAAATGTCGGTATGCGTTACGGCGCTGGGCCGGAGGTCCTGCGCGATGTCAGCTTCACGCTGGAGCCGGGCTCCTTCACCTTCCTGACCGGCCTTTCCGGCGCGGGCAAGACCACGCTGCTGAAACTGATCTATCTGGGGGAGCCGCCGTCGCGCGGGCTGGTCAACCTGTTCGGGCAGGACCTTGCCACCGCCATGCGGCAGGATTTTCCCGCGCTCAGGCGGCGCATCGGGGTGGTGTTTCAGGATTTCCGCCTGTTCCGCCACCTGTCGGCGTTCGACAACGTGGCCATGCCGCTGAAGCTGGCCGGCCGGCGCGAACAGCAATATGCCCAGGATGTGGAAGAGCTTCTGACCTGGGTCGGGCTTGGCGGGCGGCTGGATGCGAAGCCCGCCACCCTGTCCGGCGGGGAGCAGCAGCGCGTTGCCATCGCACGTGCCGTGGTTGCCCGGCCCGATCTTCTGATCGCCGACGAGCCGACCGGCAATGTCGATGCCGAAATCGCCGCCCGCCTGATCCGCCTGTTCGGCGAGTTGAACCGGCTGGGCACTACGGTCCTGATCGCCACCCATGACCGCGCCCTGATCGAACGCACCCAGGCCCGTGAAATGCGGCTGGTCGATGGGCGGCTGGTGGAAATGCGATTGGCCCGCACATGAACGATCAGGGGACCGCTCAACGGGGCAACGGCCTGCGGGCGCCGCGCGTAAAACGCGGCCGCGGCATGGGCACCATCCTGCCGCGCGATGACGGCGCCGCCCCCCTCGATATCGTGATCGCCGTGATGGCCTTCCTCGCCGCGCTGGCGCTTGGCGCCTCACTGATCGCGGACCGCGCGGCCCTCGGCTGGCGCGAGGGGCTGGCCGGCCGCGTCACGGTTCAGGTGCTGCCGCCGGATAGCGGCCCGCCGGGGCCGGAGCTGGAGCGCCAGACCCGCGCCGCCATCGAAATCCTCTCCGCCACACCCGGTATCGTCCATGTCGCCCGCGTCTCGCATGAAGACGCGCTGAAGCTGGTCGAGCCATGGCTCGGCGCCGACGCGCTGGTGGCCGATCTGCCGCTGCCCAATCTGGTGGATGCCAGCATCCGCCCCGGCGCGCGGGTCGATCTGGCCGGGCTGCGCGCCAGGCTGAAAGAATCCGCGCCATCCGCCGTGCTGGACGATCACACCCACTGGATCGCACGGCTGAAGGCACTGGCCGACGTGGTGATCTGGTCCGGTTACGGCATCCTGCTGCTGATCGCGGTGGCGACCGCGGCCGCCGTCACCTTCGCAACGCGGGCGGGGCTTGAGGCGCATCGCGAAATCGTCGGCCTGTTGCATCAGATGGGCGCGCATCCGGGCTTCATCGCACGCGCCTTCGAGCGCCATTATTTTTTCACGGCCCTGATTGCGGCCGCCGCCGGTGCCGGTGCCGCCGCCATTCTGTTTCTGGTCGTGGGCGGGCTGGAACTGGCGGGGGTGGAGGCGGTGCCCTTTCTGCCGCCCATCGCGCTCAAACCCGCCGAAGCGCTATGGTTCATTGCCGTGCCGATGGCCTCTGCGCTAATCGCCTGGGCCACGGCGCGCATTTCGGTTCTGGCAGCCTTGCGGAAGATTTATTGAATGCGGTTCTTCTCATCGCTGCTGATCCTTGGCGCGATCGCCTATGTCGCGGGCTTCTTCGTCTTTCTGTCGGACGTGACGGGAAAGCCGCCGGCCCCGACCAGAGCCGATGCGATCGTGGTTCTGACCGGCGGCGAAATGCGGCTGGACGCGGCCACCACCTTGCTGGAGGAAGGCTTCGGCAAACGGCTTCTGATCAGCGGTGTCGATCCCGCCACCACCAAGGCCGATCTGAAACAGGTCAGCCATGGCGGCGCGCATTTCGATTGCTGCACCGATCTCGGCTTCATCGCCGCCGACACCCATGGCAATGCACAGGAAACCGCGCAATGGGCGAAGACGCATGGCTATCGCAGCCTGATCCTCGTCACCTCCAACTATCACATGCCGCGCAGCCTGGCCGAGCTTTCCGCCGCCATGCCGCAGGTCAGGCTGGAGCCTTATCCTGTGGTGCCGGAGGATGTGGACTTCACCCATTGGTGGCGCAATCCCCGCACCCTGCGCCTGCTGCACAGCGAATACGCCAAATATGTCGCGAGCCTTGTCATGACGCGCTTCATCGACCCGCTGGAGGATAATCGCGAGGCCCTGGTGTGAAGACGCTCACGGCCTTGCGTTCGGCGCTGTTCTTCGCGTGGTTCGTCAGCGTTTCGGTGGTGCTGCACATTCTGGCGCTGCCCACGCTGCTGATGCCCGCGTGCGCAATTCAAGCCACGGCACGATTGTGGGCACGGGCGTTGCTGTTCGGCCTGAAAATATTTGCGGGCCTTGGGTACGAAGTGCGCGGACCCATCCCGCGCAACGGCGCCTTCGTCGCCTCCAAGCATATGAGCATGTGGGACACGCTGGCGCTTTACGTGCTGCTGGACAAACCGACCGCGGTCCTGAAGCGCGAGCTTCTCTCGATCCCGTTTTACGGCTGGTATCTGAAGAAGGCCGGGGTGATCGCGATCGACCGCGCCGGCCATGCCAGCGCGATGCGCAAGATGGTGGCCGACGCGCGTGCAATGGCGGCGGCGGGGCGCGCCATTCTGATCTTCCCCGAAGGCACCCGCAAAAAACCCGGCGCGGCCCCGGATTACAAACCGGGGGTGGCCGGGCTCTATAGCCAGCTTGGCCTCGCCTGCCATCCCGTGGCGCTCAATTCCGGCCTGTACTGGACGGGGCCGGGCGGCTTCCTGAAAAAGCCGGGGACGGTGGTGGTGGAATTCCTGCCCCCGATCCCGCCCGGCCTGAAGCGGGCCGAATTCATGACCGCGCTCGAAAGCGGCATTGAAAACGCCACCGCCCGGCTGGTGGTGGAAGGCCGCGCCAACCTGACTGCTCTGGGGCTGACCTAACCCCCCTCCTATCTTGTGAACAAAAAGGGAACATTTATTGACTCTGACGGCCCCGCACGCCATCTTCAGGGCTCCCCCCCCCGGAAAACGGGACCTTGGAAACAGGGGGGAGGGGGTACGAATTTCTTGAGGAACGAATGCTAGAACGGGGCACAAACCGGCGAAGGCGCAATGGGTGATATTTCCCACCAGATCTGGGACCTGAAATACCGGCTGAAGGAGGCCGGCGGCGCCCCGCGTGAGCATGACGTGGCGGAAAGCTGGGCCCGCGTCGCCATTGCGCTGGCCGAAGCCGAAGTACCGGAGAAACGCGCCGAATGGGCGCGCATCTTCGCCGGTGCGCTGGCCCGTTACCGCTTTTTGCCGGCAGGGCGGATTCTGGCGGGCGCCGGCACCAGCCGCGATGTCACCCTGTTCAACTGTTTTGTGATGGGCACGATCCCGGATTCGCTCGACGGCATCTTCTCCCATCTGCGCGAAGCGGCGCTGACCATGCAGCAGGGCGGCGGCATCGGTTACGACTTTTCCAGCCTGCGGCCGGAAGGGGCGCCGGTGCTCAGCGTCGGCGCCGATGCGTCGGGCCCTGTCTCCTTCATGGATGTGTGGGATGCGATGTGCCGCACCATCATGAGCGCGGGCACCCGCCGCGGCGCGATGATGGCGACGCTCGCCTGCGACCATCCCGATATCGAAACCTTCATCACCGCGAAACAGACGCGCGGCCGGTTGTCGATGTTCAACCTCTCGGTGCTGGCAAGCGACGCCTTCATGGAAGCGGTGAAAGCCGATGAGCCGTGGGAATTGCAGTTCGGCGGCAAGGTGTATCGCACCTTGCGCGCCCGCGATCTGTGGGACCGCATCATGCGCGCGACCTATGATTACGCCGAACCGGGCGTGATCTTCATCGACCGCATCAATGCCCGCAACAATCTCGGCTATTGCGAAACCATCGCAGCGACCAATCCCTGTGGCGAACAGCCCTTGCCGCCTTATGGCGCCTGTCTTCTCGGCTCGATCAATCTGGCGCGGCTGATCCAGAATCCGTTCGAAGCCGATGCCGCCCTGGACGAAGACGAACTCATCCGGCTGACCCGCATCGCGGTGCGCATGCTGGACAATGCGATCGACGTGTCGCGCTTCCCATTGCGGGAACAGCGCCGCGAGGCGCTTGCCAAGCGCCGCATCGGGCTTGGCGTCACCGGCCTTGCCGATGCGCTGATCTTCTGCGGTGTGCGCTACGGTTCACCGGAAAGCCTGCGCCTGATCGACCGCTGGCTCGGCACGCTGTCACATGCCGCCTATGACGCCTCCGCCGATCTGGCGACGGAGAAAGGCGCCTTCCCGCTGTTCGAGCGCGAGGCTTTTCTGGCGCGGCCCTTCATCGCCACCCTGCCTGCGGAAATCCGCCGGAAGATCGCGGCCCACGGCATTCGCAACGGACTTGTCACCTCCATCGCGCCGACCGGCACCATTTCGCTGTTCGCCGGCAATGTGTCGAGCGGGGTGGAGCCCGTCTTCGCCTATCGCTACACCCGCCATGTGCTGCGCGCCGATGGCACGCGCAGCGAGGAGCAGGTGAGCGATTACGCCTATCGCCTGTTCCGCGAACGCTTCGGTGCAGAGGCCGCCCTGCCAGATTATTTCGTCGATACCGGCACACTGACACCGGGCGATCATCTGGCGGTACAGGCCGCCGCCCAGCGCCACATCGACAGCGCGATCTCCAAAACCATCAACGTGCCGGAACAGATCGCTTTCGACGATTTCAAGGATGTGTATCTGCAGGCCTATGAAATGGGCTGCAAGGGCTGCACCACCTACCGGCCGAACGCGATCACCGGCGCGGTGCTGGAGAAAAATCCACCGGCGCAAATCGCGGGCGCCCCCACAGTACAATCCGCATCACAATCCACACCGCAACCCGGCTTGCAGGACGGCTCAACCGCGTTGCCGCCGCCAGCCGCCGGCACATCGCCTGCCGCAGGCATATCGCCGGCCGCGCACGGCGACGGCGTGGTTTACATGACCCGCCCGCTCGACCGGCCGGAAACCCTGCCCGGCACCACTTACAAGATCAAATGGCAGGATTCCGATCACGCCTTCTACATCACCATCAACGACATCGAGCAGGACGGGCGCAGACGCCCGTTCGAGATCTTCATCAACTCGAAGAACATGGAAGCCTATGCCTGGACCCTGGCGCTGACCCGCATGGTCAGCGCGGTATTCCGGCGCGGTGGCGATGTCTCCTTCGTGGTGGAGGAACTGAAGGCGGTGTTCGATCCGCGCGGCGGCCAGTGGATGGGCGGGCGCTATGTGCCCTCGCTTCTGGCCGCGATCGGCGAGGTGATCGAGCGGCATCTGATCGCCATCGGTTTCATGACCCCGCCGGAAGAGGCGGCCGCACCGGCCAAGGACCGCCGTGCCATGGCCATGGCGGCAGAAGGGCTTCCGGCACGGTTCTGCCCGCGCTGCAGTGCGCCCGGTTTCGTGAAAATCGAAGGCTGCGACACTTGCGTGACGTGCGGTTATTCCAGGTGCAATTGAACCGGGACGCCGCCATCCTCCGCCCATGAAGTTTTCGAACCGCCTGTTCCTCTATGGCCCCTTTGGCCTTGTCGTGGCGCTCGGCCTTGCCGTTGCCATCCATTGGTGGATCGAAGCCGGCGCATGGGGCGCGCGGATCGCGGCGTTGAACAATCGCGAAATCGCGCCGGGCATCACGCTGCATTACAAAACCAGCAAGGTGGGCGGCTTTCCCTTCCGCTACGACACCACCTTCACCGGCTTTCGGCTCTCGCTTGCGGGTCCGCGCGCACTCTCGTGGTCGGCGGCGGAATTCGCCATGCACCGGCTGAGTTACGGCAGCAGCAAATATGTCTTCGAGGCCGGCGGCAAACAGACGCTGTCCTGGAAGGACGGTGACGGCGCAAGCAGACAGTTCTCTTTCCTGCCCGGCAGCATCCGCGCCGATGCCATCATCGCGGAGGGGCGCCTCGCCCGTTTCGACATGGTGCTGGTCGCATTCGATTCCGCCTCCGCCACAGCCGCGCGCATCGAAACCCATCTGCGCCACGATCCGCTGGCCGATGCCCTGCAGGCCGTGACCTTCGCGCAGGCGCTCACGACAAAGACAGGGGCAAAGCCAACCGATCCGCACATCACCATCAGTGTCACCGCAGCCAGGGCCCTGAACGGCCTTCTTTCCGGGCAGCAGGATTGGCGGGCCGCAGCCGAACATTGGCGCAAAGCCGGTGGCGAAATCCGCCTCATCAGCCCCAATGCAGAAGGCATCGATGTATCGGGAACAATAAAGCTTGATCCTTCGCACCGGCTGACGGGGGTCTTGCCACCGCCCTTCGCCGATACTGGCGCAAAACGTGCGCCGCTTTACTGATCTTTTTTCGTGCGGTTGCGGCCGAAATTGGGCTCCGCACTATCCTGCCCCGCATCCAGAATGCCGCGCCGGATCGCGCGCGTGCGCGTGAACAGATTGAACAGCGCATCGCCATCGCCCCAGCGGATAGCACGCTGCAACACGCTGAGGTCTTCGCTGAAGCGGCCCAGCACCTCCAGCACCGCTTCGCGATTGTTCAGGAACACATCGCGCCACATGGTGGGATCGGACGCGGCGATACGGGTGAAATCGCGAAAGCCGCCGGCGGAATATTTGATCACTTCGCCTTCCGTCACGGTTTCCAGATCGTCCGCCGTGCCGACAATGTTGTAGGCGATCAGATGCGGCACATGGCTGGTGATCGCGAGCGCCAGATCGTGATGTTTGGCCTCCATCACATCGACATTGCTGCCGCAGCGTTCCCAGAATGTCCTGAGCCGCGCAAGCGCATCCTTATCCGTGCCCGGCGGCGGCGTCAGAACGCACCAGCGATTGTCGAACAGTTCGGCAAAACCGGCATCGGGGCCGGATTGTTCGGTACCGGCAATCGGGTGCGCGGGAATGAAATGCACACCATCGGGAATATGCGGTCCGACATCGCGCAACACCGCGGATTTGACCGAGCCCACATCGCTGACAATGGCGCCCGTCTTCAGATGCGGTGCCATTTCGGCAGCAATCTCGCCGAAACTTCCAACCGGCGTTGCGAGCACGACAAGATCGGCATCCTTCACCGCCTCCGGTATGGAACCGGTCAGCGTGTCGGCAAAGCCGATTTCCCGCGCACGCGCCAGGGTTTCAGGCCTGCGGGCATAGCCGGAAATATGCCCGGCAAGATCGGCGCGCCGGATCGCATGCGCCATGGAGGAGCCGATCAGTCCGATACCGATCAGCGCGACCTTGCCAAACAACGGCTTTGCATCGGCCATGGCTCAGCGCGCCTCCACAAAAGCCCGCAAGCCTGCCACGGCAGCCCGGCAATCCTCTTCCGGGCCAATCGTCATGCGCAAACATTGGCCGAGGCCATAACTTTCCACCCCGCGCAGAATCACGCCGCGCGCAGTCAGAAAGGCATCGGCATCGCGCGCCGTGCGGCCCTTGGTTTCCGGGAAATGGATCAGCACGAAATTGGCGACGGAGTCATCGACCCGAAGGCCAAGCCCGCGGATTTCCTGCGTGACCCAGCCGCGCCATTTCTCATTGTGCGCAATCGCCGCTTCGACATGCGCACGATCCTGCAGCGCAGCGGCGGCGGCCTGTTGTGCCGGGGTCGAGACATTGAACGGGCCGCGCACGCGGTTCAGCACATCGGCAACCGCGGCCGGGCAGAACGCCCAGCCCACGCGCAGACCCGCAAGGCCGTAGATCTTCGAGAAGGTCCGCGTCATCACCACATTGTCGAATTCGGCCACCATTTCGATGCCCGGGGCGTAATCGTTGCGGCGGACATATTCGGCATAGGCCGCGTCGATCACCAGCAACGCGCCCGCCGGCAGACCGGCGTGGAGGCGGCGCACCTCCTCCACCGTCAGATAGCTTCCGGTCGGGTTATTGGGATTGGCGAGATAGACAAGCCGCGTCTTCGCCGTCATCGCCGCCAGCATGGCATCGACATCGACGCGCAAATCCTTTTCCGGAACCACGACGGGGGTTGCGCTGTTGGCCAGCGTGGCGATGCGGTAGACGAGAAAGGCGTGGCGGGAGAACAGCACCTCGTCACCGGGGCGCAGATAGGCATTGGCCAGCATGGTCAGCAATTCGTCCGAACCATTGCCGCAAACAATCCGCGCGGGGTCGAGGCCATAAGCCGCCCCAATCGCATCGCGCAGCACATGCACACTGCCGTCCGGATAGCGTTCAAGGGCGGGCGCGGCGGCCGTGAAAGCCGCAACGGCCTTGGGGCTTGCCCCCAGCGCGCCTTCGTTCGAGGACAGCTTGAAGGTGCGGGCCGCACCGGCCACAGCGGAACGCCCTCCGACATAGGGCGCGATCTCCAGCACGCCGGGTTTCGGGCTGGGGCCTGTCTGGCCGGACTTCGCTGCGGACATCGGATCGTGGCGGGCACGGGCGCCCGCCTCCATGTGAATTCGGGTGCCTTGATAAGGTCCGCCCTGCGCAAAAGCAAAGCGTGCGGCCCGCTCAACCGACTTGTAATTGACTTGGGGGGCCGGGAGTCCTAGCTAACCCCGCTCCGGACGGACTGGGAGCCACACGATCATGGCGGAGACCGCCAATCCCAAATTCCTGCGCCCGCTATCGGCCCCAGACGAGGATCTGGGGCAGGCGCTGAGCTTTGGCCCGGAGAACCCGCTGATGCTGGACGAGGGGCGGAAGCTCAGCCCCTTCACCATCGCCTACAAGACCTATGGCGAACTGAACGCCGCCAAATCCAACGCCATACTGGTTTGCCATGCGCTGACCGGCGATCAGTTTGCCGCCAGCCGCCACCCGGTGACCGGCAAGCCCGGCTGGTGGGACTTTACCGTTGGCCCCGGCAAGGCGATCGACACCAACCGCTTCTTCGTCATCTGCACCAATGTGCTGGGCGGCTGCATGGGCACAACCGGGCCGGCCGAAACCGACCCGGCCACCGGCAAACCATACGGGCTTTCCTTTCCGCTGGTCACCATCCGCGACATGGTGCGCGCCCAGGCCATGCTGCTCGACGCGCTCGGCATCGACGAACTTCTTTGCGTCACCGGCGGCTCCATGGGCGGGATGCAGGTGCTGCAATGGGCGGCGAGCTATCCCGACCGCGTGATCTCCGCCATCCCGATTGCCACCGGCGCCCGCCATTCTGCCCAGAACATCGCCTTTAACGAAGTGGGGCGGCAGGCGATCATGGCCGATCCCGACTGGCGCGGCGGGGCCTATCAGGGCGCGGGCACGCAACCGTCCAAGGGACTTGCGGTGGCGCGCATGGCCGCCCACATCACCTATCTCTCACAACCCGCCCTGCAACGGAAGTTCGGCCGCTCGCTGCAGAATCGCGAGGCGATTTCATTCGGCTTCGGCGCCGATTTTCAGATCGAAAGCTATCTGCGCCATCAGGGGCTGACCTTCGTCGACCGGTTCGATGCCAACTCATACCTCTACATCACGCGCGCGATGGATTATTTCGATCTCGCGGCGGACTATGACGGGGTCCTGGCCCGCGCCTTTCGCGGCAGCAAGACACGCTTCTGTATCATCTCGTTTTCCAGCGACTGGCTGTTCCCGCCGCCGGAGAACAAGACCATCGCCCATGCGCTGAATGCAGCGGCCGCCAATGTCAGCTTTGTGGAAATCGAATCCGACCGCGGCCATGACGCCTTCCTGCTGGAGGAGCCTGCGATGTTCGCCACCGTTCGCGGTTTCCTGAACGTGGTCGCCGCCTCACGCGGGGTGGATTAAAGGATGTCCACGCTTCGCCCCGACCTCGCCGCCATCGCGGACATGATTGCGCCGGGCGCGCGCGTGCTGGACATCGGCTGCGGCGACGGTGCGCTGCTGGAACATCTCGCCACCACCAAGGGCGTGGATGGACGCGGCATCGAACTGTCGCAGCAGAACGTCAATGCCTGTGTCGCGCGCGGGCTTTCGGTGATGCAGGGCGACGCCGACACCGATCTCGGTTTCTACCCGGAACAGGTTTTCGATGTCGCGATCCTGAGCCAGACCATTCAGGCCACGCGCTCGCCGCGCACGGTGCTCTCTCACCTTCTGCGTATCGCGCGCATGACAGCAGTGTCATTCCCGAATTTCGGACATTGGCGCATCCGGGCGAGCCTTCTTCTCAATGGCCGGATGCCGAAGACCCAGGCGCTCGATTACACCTGGCATGAAACACCCAACATCCACCTTTGTACCATTGCCGATTTCGTGGCGCTGGCGAACGAGATGGGCGCGCGGGTGGAGCGTGCGATCGCCCTCGGCGAGAACGGGCGGACCAGGATCATGTATCCAAGCCAGTGGGGACCCAATCTTCTCGCCGAAGGTGCGATCTTCTTTCTCAGCACGAATATGGCTGCGCCGGCCGGTCAGCCGGAACCGCACTCAGTCGATCGTGCTGTGCGGGCCTGACGCGGCAGCACCTTTGTCGGCACCGATCAGCTTCAGCGCGGACGCATAGTGTGTGATGCCGGATTTGTAGAGCCCGGTGGTGCAGAACTCACGCCCCGCACGGGCTTCGGCCTTTGCCTGTGTGATGGATGCCGATTGCTGATTGGCATCGATGGCATCCTTCACCTGTCTTTCCATTTTCAGGCAATTGGAAAGCGATGGGGTTTCGCTTGCATTCGCGGTTGCCGTAAACGCAAACGTCGACGCGGCAACGAACGACGCAATCATGATTCTGGTAGGCGACATAACTCCCTCCGTCTTCTACGACCGGCAACGCTGCCGGTGTGTTGGAGATAGGTGGGATTTGTGCCCAGCAAAGGGCAGAAACATTATCAAAACCGTCACAACCGCGTGAGCGGCCGTCACGAAAGAGAGAACGCCCATGGCATGGGCTTGCGCTGAGTTCTGCATTCCGCAACTGGCCGCCATGCACGGATGTATCGGCACATTTTCTAGCGGCGCGCCATCGTCATGCGCTCAGGCGCGGACGTAAGCCTGTTGCGGCTCAGTGACATAGAGTGGCGTTGCTGCAAACAGTGATTTGGTCGCGGCCACGAGATGCACACCGGCAAAGCGGGGCCACAGCGTGCGGCCGGCTTTTTCCCATCCCTGTCCTGTGCCGACATAGCGGCGCGCGCGCAGCGGCGGAAAATAGAGCGCACTGTCCCAGCGATCGGGCGTGAACATGGATTCATGCAGCAGCGCATCGAGCTGGGTGCGGGAATAGGGGTGGCCCCAGCCGAACGGCGATCGTTCGAACTGCGACCACAGACTGTTGCGGTTGGGGGCGACGATCACCAGCCGCCCTTCGGGCGCCATCACGCGCCAGACTTGCCGCATCATCGGGCGCACGGCCTCTGCGGCTTCCAGTCCGTGAATCATCAGGACGAAATCGAACATCTCGTCCGGGAACGGAAGTGCGAATTCCTCCCCCACCACGGTCAGCGGGCGGCCCGCGGGCCAGGCCACGATGCCCTGCTGCATCGGCATGAAGGCGGCGACGCGCTGGGCCTCGCCCTGCAGGGTTCCGAGATAAGGCACGGCGAAGCCGAACCCAAGCGCATTGGTCACCGGACGCGCAGGCCGCAACGGCTGCAAACGCCGCAAAATGGTCCGGCGCACGACCCGGCCCATCGGGCCTTCATAAAAATCCGCAAGCTTCGGTGCGTCGAATGCCATGGCGCGCTCTGCGTAGCCTGTCAGGGTTCCCGATACAATCTGTGCCGTACCTGATAGGCTTCCCCTGAAAGGAGGGCCCGATGAGCCTGTCGATTACAATTGTACCCTGCCTGAAGGACAACTACGCCTACCTGCTGGCCGCACCCGGAACAGGGCTGTGCGCCGTGGTGGACCCTTCCGAACCCGAACCCGTGCTGAAGGCCCTGAAGGAACACGGGCTTTCGCTCACCCACATCCTGAACACCCATCATCACTGGGATCATACCGGCGGCAATCTGGCGCTGAAAAAAGAAACCGGCGCCGAAATCGTCGGGCCCGGCAAGGACCGGGACCGTATTCCCGGCATCGATACCGGCGTGGACGAAAGCGCCCCCTGGCAGTTCGGATCGCATCAGGTCTCGATTCTGGAAATCCCCGCCCATACATGCGGCCACATCGCCTTTGTGTTCCGCGATGAGAACGTCGTGTTTACGGGCGATACGCTGTTCGCAATGGGCTGCGGCCGATTGTTCGAAGGCGATGCCGCCACCATGTGGGCCAGCCTGTCCAAACTTAAAACCCTGCCCGATTCCATGCGGGTTTATTGCGGGCATGAATACACGCTCTCCAACGCCCGCTTCGCAATGACGCTGGAGCCCGGCAATACCGAACTTGCCGCACGCACAAAAACGGTAACGGCGTTGCGCGAGAAGGGTGAGACCACCATGCCCACCACGATCGGGCTGGAAAAGAAAACCAATCCTTTCCTGCGGCCCGGTTCACCGGAAATCAGAGCCACATTGGGCATGCAGAATGCCGACGATGTCGCGGTGTTTGCCGAAATCCGCAGCCGCAAGGACAATTTCTGACACCTATCGCGCAAACGCATGGGCGACGGCGGCGAAATGGAGCATCGCCGCGCCCAGCACGAAACCGTGCCAGATGGCCTTGTGATAGGGGATGCGTTCGATCACGTAGAACGCAACCCCCGCCGTATAGACGGCACCGCCGCCCAGCAGCAGCCACAACCCGGTTGGCGCCAGCGCATCCGCAAGCGGGCGGATCGCAATCAGGATCAGCCAGCCCATGGCGAGATAGAAGATGATGGAGACCCGCTCGAACTGGTGCGGGAAAAACAGCTTAAGGCCGATGCCCGCCAGCGCGGCGGCCCAGATCGTGACCAGAATGATGCCGCCGACCGGATAGCCCATGCGGTTCAACGCAAACGGCGTATAGGTTGCTGCGATCATCACGAAAATCGCGGCGTGATCGAAACGCCGCAGAACATCCTTGGCACGCCCCACCGGCGCGAGATTGTAAGCGGCGGAGGCCACGACCATCGCAAACAGCCCGGCGCAATAGACCGCGACGCCCGCGACAACGGACGGACCACTGACCCGGCTGAGCAGCCACGGCCCCGCAGCCAACGCGAACATCACACCCAGAATGTGGATGGCTGCGTCGGCATAATGCTCCTTCCGTGTGTAGGAGCGCCGTTCGCGAACAGACGTGGCGGCAACGGGCATCCGGATACCCCCGCAGAAAAAGGACACCGCCCGCCCAGTTTCATCCTGCCATGGCGCCGCGGCCACAGACAATTCGAATAAAACGCAGGGGAAAACGCTAATCCGTGTGCAAGGTGGCTTTGCGACCATTGCCCCATGAGCGACGCAATGGCCATAGCGGCAGCCGGAATCCGCTCCGCCGAGGTGAAGTTCACCAACGCGGCTGAAAAAATCGTTACCAACATGCCGGGCGGCGCGCGTGCGTTGACCAGCCCGCCGTCACAGCCGGTTACGCCCGCGGCAGCCGGCCAGCAGTCAGGGCAGCAGCAGGACTTTGCCGGCTCCTCCCCCGATCACGATGTGGCGGTGCAGATGGCGCGCATGATCGAGGCGAAGTTCGGTTTCCGCGCCAATATCGCGGTGTTCCACGCCGCGAACCGCATGGCGAAAACCACCGTCAATATCGTGATCTGAATCAGGCCCCGCCGTGGCGCGGCGCAAAGGCCATGACGAATGACGGCCAGTCCGCGATGACGCGTTCCGCGCCCGCTGCCGTAAGACGGGCAATCGCTTCGCCATCCATATGGGCGCCGCCTGCAAAACCCCAAACCTGCATCCCGGCCGCGCGTGCGCCCAGAACGCCATTGACGCTGTCTTCCAGAACCAGACAGCCGGACGGTGCAATACCCAGTTCGGTTGCGGCGTAGAGAAACAGATCGGGCGCCGGTTTGGACTGCGCCACATGCTCCGCCGAATAGACGTGCGGCGAAAACAGATCCCACAATCCGGTCAGGCGCAGCTTGTACTCAAGATTTTCACGGGTGGACGAACTGGCCACCGCGCGTGCCACGGTCACGGCGGCGACGGCATCGGCCGCACCTGCAACCGCCGCCAAACGGGTGGCAACCGCATTTTTGTAGAGGCGCATCATCTCCGGCCCGACCTCCGCCATCACCGGGCGGCCAAGGCGCTGAAGGGCATCGGCATCCAGCGCTGCATGGAAGGCGGTATCGCTCATCCCCATGAAGCGGGCCTTGAAATCCCGCGGATCGTAGAGAAGACCCGCATCCGACAGCACCGCCATCTCGATTTCATGGGCGAGGATTTCGGAATCGACCAAGACCCCGTCGCAATCGAAGATCACGGCGTCAATAGCGGGCATCGCATTTGTCATGCGCATGTCCTTGCCCGATCTTCAGGGAACACGGAAGGCAAGATTTGTTGCGGGATATGACGGGCCAAAGCCATTCCAGGAAAAGTGTGAAGCGGTTGGCACGCTGGCGCTACCAACTCCGTCAGGAATGGCGATCAGGCAGACCCCGGTGTGGTCAGACCGGAATCACGCGATTTTTTGCATCCATCTGCAGCACGGTGGGCTTGTGCCCTCGCGCTTCGGCCGCATCCATCTGCGCATAGGCGACGATGATGACGAGATCGCCCCTCTGCACCAGGCGCGCGGCGGCACCGTTGATGCCAATGGTGCCGGACCCCGCGGGCGCTTCGATCGCATAGGTGGTCAGCCGCGTGCCATTGGTGATGTCCAGCACATCGACCTGTTCGTTCGGCAGGATTCCGGACTGTTCCAGCAACGCCGCATCGATGGAGATCGACCCCACATAGTGGAGATCGGCTTCCGTCACCGTCGCGCGGTGCAGTTTCGCCTTCATCATGGTGAGAAGCATGGAACCCGGACCTGTACGTTCAAAATCAACTGTCGAGGAAGCTGCGCAGTTTGCGGCTGCGGCTGGGGTGCTTCAGCTTGCGCAGCGCCTTGGCCTCGATCTGGCGGATACGTTCGCGCGTGACCGAGAACTGCTGGCCCACTTCCTCCAGCGTGTGATCGGTGTTCATGCCGATGCCGAAGCGCATGCGCAGCACGCGTTCCTCGCGCGGGGTCAGCGTGGCCAGCACGCGCGTCGTGGTCTCGCGCAAGTTTGCCTGAATGGCGGCATCGATCGGCAGGACGGCGTTCTTGTCCTCGATGAAATCGCCCAGATGCGAATCTTCCTCGTCGCCGATGGGGGTTTCGAGGCTGATCGGTTCCTTCGCGATTTTCAGAACCTTGCGTACTTTCTCAAGCGGCATGGCGAGGCGTTCGGCCAGTTCTTCCGGCGTCGGCTCGCGGCCGATTTCGTGCAGCATCTGGCGCGAGGTGCGCACCAGCTTGTTGATGGTCTCGATCATATGCACCGGAATGCGGATGGTGCGGGCCTGATCGGCGATGGAACGGGTGATCGCCTGCCGGATCCACCACGTCGCATAGGTCGAGAATTTGTAGCCGCGGCGGTATTCGAATTTGTCCACCGCCTTCATCAGGCCGATATTGCCTTCCTGAATCAGGTCGAGGAACTGCAGACCGCGATTGGTGTATTTCTTGGCGATTGAAATCACGAGGCGCAGATTCGCCTCGATCATTTCCTTCTTCGCCTGGCCGGATTCGCGCTCGCCCTTCTGCACCGTGTGCACCACGCGGCGGAACTCGGAGATCGACTGCCGCATTTCCTGCGCCAGGGTCTGAATCTCCTCGCGCAGGGCGTGAACCTTGTCACGCTCTTCCAGCACGAATTCTTTCCAGCCCGGCCGCGACAGCCGGCCGACGCGCCGTGCCCAGTTCGGATCGAGCTCGTTGCCGAAATGCTCTTTCAGGAAATCGGCGCGGTCGACACCATGGGCTTCCGCAAGTCGCAGTAGCCGCCCTTCCAGGCTGACCAGGCGGCGATTGATGCCGTACATCTGATCGACCAGGGCTTCGATGCGGTTGTTATTGAGCTTCAGCCCTTTGACCAGGTCGACCGTATCAGCATGCAGCTTCTTGAAGCGGCGTTCCTGGCTGGTGGAAAGCTCATCGGAGGCAAGCTGTGCTTCGACGGAGGCATCCTGCAGCTTGCCGAGTTTCTTGTAGAGCGAGGCAAGCTGGTCCAGCGTTTCGAGCACCTGGGGCTTCAGGGCTGCTTCCATCGCCGACAGGGGCAGGCTGCCCTCATCATCGAAATCATCGCCATCGGCGGCGGAATCGGCTGCCGCTGCGGCCTCGCCCGGATCGGTTTCTTCGCCGCTGGCGGCCGGCTTTGGCGCCTCCGGCTTTTTCATCTCTGCCGGCTTCACCTCCGCCGGTCTCATCTCTGCCGGCTTCACCTCCGCCGGTGCGGTGGCGGCATGGCCGTTCATCTGCGAAATCGCGGGCTGTGCCACGGTTTGCGGCGCCGCGGACTGCCCATCGGGGCCCGCGCCATACATCGCTTCCAGATCGATGATGTCGCGCAGCAGAACCTTGCCTTCGTTCAGTTCATCGCGCCAGACGGTCAGCGCCTCGAACGTCAGCGGGCTTTCGCACAGCGCGCCGATCATCAATTCGCGACCGGCCTCGATGCGCTTGGCGATGGCAATTTCGCCTTCGCGGCTCAGAAGTTCGACAGACCCCATTTCGCGCAGATACATGCGCACGGGGTCGTCGGTCCGGTCATATTGTTCGGTGGCGGTGCCGGTCTTGGTGGCGACTTCCTTGCCTTCGGCCAGCGCAGGTACATCGCCTTCGCTCTGTTCTTCCTGCTCTTCACTCTCGATGACGTTGATGCCCATTTCGCTGAGCATCGACATCGTGTCTTCGATCTGTTCGGACGACACCTTGTCGGAGGGCAGAACCTTGTTCAGCTCGTCATAAGTGACATAGCCGCGCTGTTTGGCGCGCTGAATCATTTTGCGCACGCCGACATCGCTCATGTCGAGCAGGGGCGAATCCGCATCCTGCTGCGGCATGGCCGGATCGGGCGAGCCGGTCTTCAACGCAAGCTTCGCGGGCAACGGTTTTACAGATTTCTTCGCGGCGGCTGTTTCCAGCGGCATGGGCTGCTTACTCTCACTTGCCGCTGGGGTGGCGGACTGTTCTGTTTTTTTGATCTCTGGCTTCGCGCCGGATTTGGCGCGCGACTTTGCATCGGGCTTCGCGTGCGGGGGCGCGGCTTTGGCCGGCGGCGGCGGTTTCGCCTTGCGGGCCGGGCGCGGCGGCGCAGTCTTCTCGGGTTTGGCGGCTTTGGCGCGAACCGGCGCCTTCTTGGCGGGCGCCACGGCCTTCGTTGCCGCACGCGCCGGCGCGGCACGCTTTTTGGCGGCCTTGGCAGGCGCCTGTTTCGCCTGAGGCTTCGCCTTCTTCTTCACGGAGCCAGTCTTCGTCGCCACTTTCACCGTTCGTCCAAAGTTTCCAACCACTAACGCAAAACGCGCCCGTGGTCATTCATTCCCTTCTCTCAGGGATACGCGAGGGGCCTATTCCCTGCGCGAGGTCCTTCGTTCCAGCAATGTGTGGGCTTCACGCCAGCTTTCCTCACTTGCCTCATTCCGGAAACGCTCAAAGGCCTGCGCCCGCTCCAGGTCAAGCTCGGCCAACTCGCGAAGCTGGGCGGCAGCGGCTTGCCACCGGGCCACAAAATCTTCGCCATCCGCGTCCCCCCCAGGATTCGCCAGAGCGATCTCACCATTTGCCAGCCGCGCGAGCCGCGCAGCCAACTCGGCCATCCCGGAGCGAAGGAGATGGTCCTCCACACGGCCCATTTCAAGCCTGCCGCCGGAGGCGGCGAGGTTTAGGAGTTCATGGCGGAACCTGTCAAGCGAAGGCTCGGAAAACGGCAGTCTGGCAAGGGTTTCTGCGTGGTCCGCGGCCAGTGTGGGGTGGGCGTAGAGAAGGGCCGCCAGTTCCATCTCCTTGCGCGGCCGGGCCGCACCCCGCCCGCTGCGGGCGATCAGGCTGTTGCGGACGGCCGCCGATACTGCAGGTTCCCCGCCGGCATTATAGGAACTATTGGTTGTATTTCGACGTCTATACCCCTCTTTTGGCCCGGGTGACGCGTCCCGCCGCCGGGGTTTGCGGCGTTTGAAAGCCTCGAACACGCGGCTATCGAAATCGCGGCGGTAATAATCGGCAATCGTGCCGTCCTTGATGCTTGCGACAATTTCGCCAAGGGCGCGCTCCAGCCCGGCGCGCCGCTCCGGCGTGGTGAAATCGCGGCCCTCGGTCTCGACCCGCCACAGAACCGTCGCCAGCGGCGCGGCATCTTCCAGCAGCCTGTGCATGGCGGCGGGCCCGGTCCTGCGCAACAGGCTGTCCGGGTCTTCCCCCTGCGGTAGAAACACAAAGCGCAGGGAATGGCCCGGCTTCAGGTGCGGCAGCGCCAGCCGGGCGGCACGTGTGGCGGCCCTGAGGCCCGCATCGTCGCCATCGAATGCCAGAACCGGTTCCGGTGCCACCCGCCACAGCAGATGGAGCTGATCTTCGGTCAGCGCGGTGCCAAGCGGGGCGACGGCGGCCTCGAACCCGGCCCGGACGAGGGCAATCACATCCATATAGCCTTCGGCGACAACGATGCTTTGGGCCTTCAGCGCCGCCGGCCGCGCGGTGTGGAAATTGTAAAGTAGATGCCCCTTGGAGAAGAGGCTGGTTTCGCCTGTGTTGATGTATTTGGGCTTCGCATCGGGGCTGAGCCCACGCCCGCCGAACGCAATGATCCGGCCGCGGGGATCGCTGATCGGAAACATCAGCCGGTCGAAAAAGAAATCGCGGGGGCCGCGGTTTTCATCGCCGGGCCGCACAAGACCGGCCGCAATCATATCGTCCAGCGGCACATTTTTGCCGGTCAGATGATCTTTCAGCGCGTTGCCGGACGGCGCATAGCCAAGCCGGAAACGGCCTGCCGCTTCACCGTCCAGGCCCCGCATCCGCAGGTAATCCTGTGCCGCAGTCCCTGCCCGGCTGCGCAGCCGGTCCTCAAAAAACTGGCAGGCGAGTTCGATGACGTCGTAAAGCGTCTTTTTCTTCTGCTCGCGGGCCTCGTCATCGGGGCTCCATTTCGGCAGTTCGACACCGGCCTCGCCCGCCAGGCGCTCCACGGCCTCGGGAAAGCTCAGGCCGTCCATTTCCATCAGCCATTTGAAGGCATCGCCGCCCGCGCCGCAGCCGAAGCAGTGATAGCTGCGCCGTTCGTTCTCCACCTTGAAGGAGGGCGATTTTTCCTTGTGAAACGGACAACAGCCCCAGAGCACCCGGCCCTTGCGGGTCAGCTTCACGCGCCGGCCCACGAGCTGGACAATATCTGTCCGCCGGAGGATTTCTTCGAGCAGGCCGGGACCGTAGCGCATCCTGGCAATGTAAGGCGTTACACCGCCATATGCGCGGGCAAAACCGACAAACCCACATCTTTCCCGGTATTCCGGCAGCGGGAAGAGACCGGGACCGGCCTTTTCATATTGTTAAACCTAGGACTGTAGTCTCTGCCCACATTCGGCAAAGCGTGGGACATCATGGACATCCGGTTCGATTACGACAGCGCCTTTGAAAGCCGCGGCAAACTGATGGATGCCGCCGAAGACCGGCTCGCCAACGCGCAGACGCTGGATGACATCATCGCCATCGTGCGGGCGACGGCACGCGCGGTTTGTTCCGCCGACGGCGTGACCTTCGTGCTCCATGATTGCGGCTATTGCCACTATGTCGAAAAGGATGCGATCGCGCCCTTGTGGAAGGGGCAGCGTTTTCCGTCGCAAAGCTGCATTTCCGGCTGGTGTATGCGTCACGCGGAAACGGCCGTGATCACAGACGTTTTCGCGGACCCGCGCATTCCGCATGACGTTTATCGCCGCACTTTCGTCAAAAGCCTGGTGGTGACGCCGGTGGGGCGCGATGCCCCCGTGGCCGCGATTGGTGCTTACTGGAGCGAAAAACGCATCATCGCGCCGCGCGAAGTTGCGATGATCGAGCGGCTGGCGGATGCCGTGGCCCACGCCATGCCCCGCGCCATGGCGGCCTGACGCGTCAGGCCTTGCCCGACAGCACGTCTTTGACGAGGCCGCTGGCACGGGCGAAATCCATCTGCCCGGCATAGCGCTCTTTCAGCGCGGCCATCACCTTGCCCATGTCCTTCATCGAAGCGGCGCCAAGTTCCGCCACCACCGCCTGAATAGCGGCCTTTGCGGCACCCGCATCCATCTGTTTGGGCATGTATTCGCGGATGATCGCGATCTCCGCCCGCTCGCCTGCGGCCAGTTCGGGGCGCCCGCCCCTGTCATAGGTTTCCGCCGATTCCTCGCGCTGTTTCACCATCTTCGCGAGCAGCGTGAGAATCTCGTCGTCCGCGATGCCTTCACGGCTTTCCTCGGTGCGGTTGGCGATGTCACGGTCCTTCAGCGCCGCAAGCATCAGACGCAGCGTACCGACACGCTTCTGATCCTTGGCCTTCATCGCCTGCTTGAGGGATTCGGTGAATTGTTCGCGCAAGCCCATGATTCGACGCTCCAGAGACTGCGCGGCAATCTAGAGCAACGTGCGGGCAAGTGCCCAGCGGCAAAGCCGCCTGCTCAAAATAATCAAGGCGCTTCGGCACCCAGGGCGGTTGCCCGCGGAAAGTTGCGCCAAACAAGATACTAGTGCGGCGCGCACGCGCAAAAACCGGCGGCGGTAAAAGCGCCGCAACATCCGCGCTTGACCGGGGGGCCCCTCCTCCATAGGTTCGGCCAAATTCGAGGCCCCCATGAACGATGCATCTGCAACCACCGCCGCACGCCCGGCGGCCGGTATTTCGCGCGCAACCGCCCTTCTTGTTCTTGCCGACGGCACCGTATTCGAAGGCCACGGCTTCGGCGCGGAGACCGCCCAATGCGGCGAAGTGTGCTTCAACACCGCGATGACCGGCTATCAGGAAATCCTGACCGATCCATCCTATGCCGGGCAGATCGTCGCCTTCACCTTTCCCCATATCGGCATTGTCGGCACCAACGGCGAAGACATCGAAACCACCACCCCCTTCGTCCGCGCCATGATCGTGCGGGCCGAAGCGCGCCATCCGTCCAATTATCGCGCACTCGCGCCACTTGGCCGCTGGCTCGCCCAGCAGAATATTCCGGGCATCGCCGGCGTCGACACGCGGCGGCTGACCAACCACATCCGCGAACACGGCATGCCCCACGGCGTGGTCGCCCACGCCGCCGATGGCCGCTTCGACATCGCGGGCCTGGTAAAGCAGGCGCGCGAATTTCCCGGGCTTGTCGGCCTCGACCTCGCGAAAGACGTGACAACGCGGCAAAGCTATCCCTGGCGGCAGACGCCGTGGACCTGGGACAAGGGCTATGGCGAGCAGGCGGCGCCGAGCTGGCGCTGCGTGGTGATCGACTATGGTGTGAAGCGCAACACCTTACGGCTTCTGGCCGGGGAAGGGGCAGAGGTGACTGTGCTGCCCGCCACGGCCAGTTTCGAAGACATCATGCGCCACGCCCCCGACGGTGTTCTGCTGTCCAACGGACCGGGCGACCCCGCCGCGACCGGCGAATATGCCATTCCCGTCATCCGCAAGCTGATGGACTCCGGTGTGCCGGTGTTCGGCATCTGTCTTGGCCATCAGATGCTGGGGCTGGCATTGGGCGGCAAGACGCGAAAAATGCCCCAGGGCCATCACGGCGCCAACCATCCGGTAAAGGACCTCGAAACCGGCAAGGTCGAAATCGTGTCGATGAACCACGGCTTCACGGTGGACGGCGAAACCCTGCCCAAGGGCGTGGTGGAAACCCATGTCTCGCTGTTCGACGGCACCAATTGCGGCATCCGCATCGAAGGCAAGCCGGTGTTCGGTGTGCAGTATCACCCCGAAGCCTCGCCCGGCCCGATGGATTCCCACTATCTGTTCCAGCGTTTTACCAAGGCCGCGAAGGCCTATGCCGCGCAGACGGACAGGAAAACCGCTACGGCGTGATTCGCCAGGGCGGATAACGGCGGTTTTCACCCGCATGGTAGAAGCATAACCGCACACCGGCCGGATCGCTGAGCCAGGCCTCACGCCACAACCAGCTTTGATCCACCGGATCGGCGTCGAACACGATGCCTTTCGCCTTCAGCGCCGCCACACGCGCATCCAGATCCGCACATTCAAAATAAATTTGGGCACCGCGCGCGGCGCCATCCACATCATCGCTCAGATGAACGGAGAACGTCGCTTCACCGTCGGGCAATTCAAAGCGGGCGTAATACGGGCTTTTCACGATCAGGCGCAGGCCGAGAGCCTGGTAGAACGCAACCGATTGTTCGATGTCGCGCGCAGGGACTGTAACCTGATTGAGGCGCATGGGAATCGCCTTGCTGAATAGCTTTGTTACGTCTCGCAGCGCGCCGGATTGCCATCGTCTTCACTGACATCATGGCCATTTCCGGGCGCGATCCAGCCTTTCAGATCCGCTGTCGGCGGCATGCCGACCACATTGAATCCGGCATCGACGAAATGAATCTCGCCCGTGACACCGCCCGACAGATCGCTCAGCAAATAGAGCGCCGCGCCGCCGACATGGTCGAGTTCGATATTCTTTTTGAGCGGTGCGTGTGCGCGGTTCCATTTGAACACGGTGCGCGCATCGCCCACCGCGGCGCCTGCAAGCGTGCGCATCGGCCCGGCCGAAATCGCGTTGACGCGAATCCCGTCATGCCCGAGATCGGCGGCGAGATAACGCACACTGGCTTCCAGCGCCGCCTTGGCCACCCCCATCACATTGTAGTTCGGCATCACGCGGCTGGCGCCAAGATAGGTCAGCGTGATCATCGCGCCGCCGCCGAAGCCAAGATCGGTGGACATCAGCCGCGCCGCGCGTTGCGCAACGGCGGTGAAGGAGTAACAGGAAATGCTGAGCGAGCGACTGAAATTGGCCCGCGTGGTATCGACGTAACGGCCCTTCAATTCGTTGCGGTCGGAATGGGCAATGGCGTGAACCAGGAAATCGAGGCCGCCCCATTCGCGCTTCAAGGTGTCGAACGCGGCATCGAGTTCGTCATCATTCTCGACATCGCCCGGCAGCATGATCTGCGCCCCGATGGAAGCGGCAAGCGGTTTCAGCCTGCGGGCCTGCGCTTCGCCCTGATAGGTGAAGGCGACTTCGGCACCGGCGCCCGCCAGATTGCGCGCAATACCCCAGGCGATCGAGTGGTCGTTGGCGACCCCCATCACCAGACCGCGTTTTCCGCGCATCAAATTCGTGGCTTCAGCCATTCTTGCCTCACTGGCGATGTTTCAAAGCAGCACAGGCCGGAAAGTGGGCTGTGCCGTACTTCTCTTTGTGGCGCTTACGCGGCATAGCGCTGGAACACCAGCGATGCGTTGGTGCCGCCGAACCCGAAACTGTTGGAGAGCGCGACCTCGATCTTCGCATTGTCGATGCGGCGGCGCACGATATTGGCATCGGCCACGGCGGGGTCGATCTCCTCAATATTCGCGCTTTCGCAGATGAAGCCCGACTGCATCATCAAAAGCGTATAGATCGCCTCGTGCACACCGGCCGCACCCTGGCTGTGACCGGTGAGCGATTTCGTGGCGCTGACCGGCGGCATCTTTTCGCCGAACACTTCACGGATCGCGTTGATCTCCGGAATATCGCCGACCGGCGTCGAGGTGGCATGCGGGTTGATGTAATCGATCGGTGCCTTCACCTTTTCGATCGCCATGCGCATGCAGCGCACCGCCCCTTCGCCGGACGGGGCCACCATATCGGCGCCATCGGCGGTGGCGCCGTAACCCGCCAGTTCGGCGTAAATCTTCGCGCCGCGCGCCTTGGCGTGTTCCAGTTCCTCGAGAACCAGGATGCCGCCACCGCCGGAGATCACGAAGCCGTCGCGGTTCCTGTCATAGGCGCGCGAGGCCTTTTCCGGCTGATCGTTGAATTTCGACGACATTGCGCCCATCGCATCGAACAGGACCGAGAGCGTCCAATCCAGCTCCTCGCCGCCGCCGGCGAACATGATGTCCTGCTTGCCCCACTGGATCATCTCGGCCGCGTTGCCGATGCAATTGGCCGAGGTCGAGCAGGCACTGGAGATCGAATAATTGACGCCCTTGGTCTTGTACCAGGTGGAGAGATTGGCCGAGCAGGTGGAGGACATCGCCTTCGGCACCGCGAACGGTCCCACCCGCTTCGGGCCCTTGCCCGGCTCGCGCGTAACATCGGCAGCGGCCACAATGGCGCGGGTGGATGGCCCGCCCGAACCCACGATCAATCCGGTGCGTTCGTTTGAAATATCGCCGGTTTCAAGACCGGCATCGCGGATCGCCTGCTCCATCGCAATCCAGGCATAGGCCGCACCATCGCCCATGAAGCGGCGCGCACGCCGGTCCACCGCCTGATCGATGTCGATTTTCAGGCTGCCATGCACTTGCGAGCGGAAACCATGCGCCGCGTAATCGTCCGCCCGCACGATGCCGGAACGGGCTTCGCGCAAGGAGGCGACCACCTCCTGCGCATTGTTGCCGATGGACGAGACGATGCCCAAACCGGTGACCACCACGCGTCTCATGGGTCAGCTTTCCCTGCAGCAGGAACGAACATGATCAGGCCGGCGCACCGGCAACCTGGCGGCCATTGGCGGCCGCTTCATCGGTAAACAGGCCAACCCTGAGATCCTTGGCCTCGAATATGGGTTTGCCGTCAACCTTCACGATCCCATCCGCCACACCCACCACGAGCCGGCGCATGATCACGCGCTTGAATTCGACATAGTAGGAGACGAGCTTGTTCGACGGTAGCACCATGCCGCTGAATTTCACCTCGCCCACGCCCAGCGCCCGGCCCTTGCCGAGGCCGCCCATCCAGCCCAGGAAAAAACCCGCCATCTGCCACAGCGCATCCAGCCCCAGACAGCCCGGCATCACCGGGTCATCCTGGAAATGGCATTTGAAGAACCACAGATCGGGCTTCACATCGAGTTCGGCCATGATCTCGCCCTTGCCTGCGGAACCGCCCTTGTCCGAGATATTGGTGATGCGATCGAACATCAGCATGGGGGGCAGCGGCAGCCGCGCATTGCCGGGCCCGAACAATTCCCCCCGCGCGCAGGCAAGCAGACCCTGAAGGTCGAAATTCGATCGGGTTGACTGCATTTCCACTCCGTTCGGGGCGGCGATACTTGACAAAATCCGCCCCTTCATCAATTTCTTGTTTATTAGACGCATTCTAACTATATACGGGATCTTGGATATCGCATATGTTAGGCTGCACCTTACGGAATCAGCCTAGCAAAGGTGAAGCCCGAGTGTCAGCCGTGTAAGGCCCGCTTTGGGTGGAAGGACGAAAGAATGGGCGAATCTTCGCAGGCCACCGGCAAGGCCCACCTGATCGCGCGGCTGCGCGGCGCGGGCCTGCGCCCGACACGGCAGCGCGTCGAACTGACCGGCCTGCTGTTTGAGGGCGGCGACCGCCATCTGACGGCCGAGATGCTGCATGAAGAAGCGGCACAGGCCGGGATTCGCGTATCGCTGGCAACGATCTACAACACGCTGCATCAACTGACCGATGCGGGCCTGCTGCGGCAGGTGACCGTGGATGCGGCGCGGTCCTATTTCGACACCAATATCGGCGAGCACCAGCATTTCTACCTGGAAGATGAGGGGACCCTGATCGACATTCCGGGTGCGGAGATCGCGGTGGCCGGTGTCCCGAATGCCCCTTCCGGCACGCGGGTCGAGCGCGTGGACGTGGTCGTGCGGCTGCGCCGCGATTAATTCCATTGGCTGCACTGCGATTAATTTTCATTAGAATAATTCCAAACTATTGACAGCCGTGCGTCTGCGCGCCATGGTGCAGTCACGACGGGCCGAGCTTCCCGGTTCAGCCCGCGCGCGGATTTTCCGGGATACAGCGAGGAGAAAACCATGGCGACCCTGAAAGGCACCAAGACCCACGACAATCTGAAAGCAGCGTTTGCCGGCGAGAGCCAGGCCAACCGCCGTTACCTCTACTTCGCACAGAAGGCCGACGTCGAAGGCTTTAACGACGTGGCGGCCGTGTTCCGCTCCACTGCGGAAGGCGAGACCGGTCACGCCCATGGCCATCTGGAATACATGGAAGAAGTCGGCGATCCGGCAACCGATGCGCCCATCGGCGGCACCGACCTGAACCTGAAATCGGCCATTGTGGGCGAAACCCACGAATACACCGACATGTATCCGGGCATGGCCCGCACCGCCCGCGAAGAAGGCTTCGACGAAATCGCGGACTGGTTTGAGACCCTTGCCAAGGCAGAAAAGAGCCACGCCGGCCGTTTCCAGAAAGCCCTCGACACGCTCAACGCCTGATATCTGCATAACCGAACGCGGGCGGCGGCCCTGTCGCAGGCCGCCCGCGTCCATCCCCCATTTTTATCCGGCCCCGATAGTCAGCAGATCATCATGACCAAAGAAGGCAGCCTGGAAGCCCCGACGCGCGATCCCATCGCCTGGCGGGATGACGATTTCTACGACGCCGAGAAGATCGACGCCGAAATGCGGCGTGTGTTCGACATCTGTCACGGCTGTCGGCGCTGTTTCAATCTGTGCGAATCCTTCCCCCGCCTGTTCGATCTGGTGGACGCATCCCCCAACGAAGTCGAAGGCGTCAAAAGCGAGGATTTCGCCAGCGTCGTCGATGCCTGCACATTGTGCGACATGTGCTTCATGACGAAGTGCCCCTATGTGCCGCCGCACCCGTTCCATCTCGATTTCCCCCATCTGATGCTGCGCTATCGCGCGGCCGAAGCCAAAAAGGGCAAAAAGGATTTCACTGCGCGGCAACTGGCCGAAATGGATCGCAATGGGCGGCTGGCCCGCATCGCCTCCCCCGTCATCAACTGGGCCTCATCCCGCAACAATGCGCTGACGCGCCCGTTGATGGAATCGACCATCCGCGTCGATGCCGATGCACCGCTGCCCAAATTCCACACCCGCACCTTCGTTGCCGCCGACCGCGCCGATCCGCAAACGCCCAACGAAGCGGCCCCTGCCTTCGGTGCCCGCAAGGCGGCGCTGTTTGCCACCTGCTTCGTCAATTACAACAAGCCCACAACCGGGCTTGCCGCGCGCGCGGTGCTGAACCACATCGGGGTGGAAACCAAAGTCAGTTACCCCGGCTGCTGCGGCATGCCGTTTCTGGAGCAGGGCGATCTTGCCCGCGTTGCCGAACAGGCAAAGAAGGTCGCGAAAGCCTTGGTGGCCGAAATCGACGCCGGTTACGACATCGTGGCGCTGACCGCATCCTGCGGCCTGATGCTGAAATTCGAATGGCCGCTGGTCCTGCCCGAAAATGAGGATGTGAAAAAGCTCGCGGCCGCGACCTTCGATATCGACGAATATGTGGTCGATGTGGCGAAGAAAAACGGCCTGCCCGAGGGGCTATCCGCGTTGCCGGAAGGTGTGACGGTGCATCTTGCCTGCCATGCCCGCGCCCAGAACATGGGACCCAAGGCGGCGGAGATGCTGCGCCTGATCCCGGACACCCCGGTCGATGTGATCGAACGCTGTTCCGGCCATGGCGGTACCTTCGGCGTTCTGAAAGGCACCCACGAACTGGCGGTGAAAGTCGGCAAACCGGTCTTCCGCACAGCGGTGAAACAGGGCCGCGGCCACATTGCATCGGACTGCCCGCTGGCGGCCCAGCACATTGTGGCGCAGGCCGAAAAACTCGCGGCCGATGAAGACAAACAGATTGCGCGCACGCCCGAACATCCGATCGAGATCTTTGCGCGCGCCTATGGCCTGTTGGAGGCGTGATGATGAGTGCATCCGAACGCCGGATCACCCCGGCCGACATCCTTCCCAACGATGCTTTTCTGGCTCGCCGCAAGGAATTGCGCGCCGCCTCCATCGCCCGCAAGAAGAACCGGCGGGTGGAAGTGGGCCCTTACGCCACCTTCTATTTCGAGAACTACGAATCGATGTGGCTGCAGGTGCAGGAAATGTTGCGCATCGAAAAAGGCGGCGATGAACAATTGCAGGGCGAGTTGGAGGTCTACAATCCGCTGATCCCGCAAGGCGCCGAACTGATCGCCACCCTGATGCTGGAGATTGACGATCCGGTTCGCCGCGAGAGCATTCTGCGGCGGCTGGCCGGCATTGAGGAGAGTGTCACGCTCGATCTCGAAGGCAGCGTGATCGCCGCCACGCCCACGGATTATGAAGATCGCACCACGCCGGACGGCAAAACCTCATCCGTGCACTGGGTGCGCTTCCGCTTCACACAAGAACAGATCGCCAGATTCAAAAGCGGCGAAGGGCGCGTGCTTCTGGCGGTGAACCACGCCAATTACGGCCATATCGCGGTCATTCCACCGGCCGTGCGCACCGAACTCGGCAGCGATTTCGCCTGAATCGCACCCAACTACCGTAGAAGAACTGCATCACCTGGACGACCCGCATTTGCGGGCCGTGACACGTGGGTGAACGGATGAATGCGATGGGGTGCGGACCTCGCGCAATTTTTCTAAAACACCGTCACAGGAATTTCAGGGGCTTAACCCCCACCAGCGAATCGCTGCTTGCGGATTTCGCTATCCACCCTCTTGCAGCGCGCCGCTCCTCCGACTATCTCGCCTATCTCAGCAAAATTCCGTTCCGGATTCAGCAGCGCGCCCGATGCCCTAGATCAGGTGCATCCCCGTCGCCTGCTCCAGTTCGGCAATCGCCTGCGGCCCCGTTTCGACCTTGACCGTGGTCATGCCGAGTGCGCGGGCCGGTTTCAGGTTGATACCGAGATCGTCGAGATAAACACACGCCGCCGGTGAAACGCCAAGCGCTTCGCACATCATCTGATAGATGCGCGGATCGGGTTTGCGGATGCCGGTCTTTGAGGATTCGATGACATGATCGAACATCTCCATGATCTCGGATTTGTAGAGATTGGCGGGCTGGCCTGCGCCGCTCGCCTGCATCGACGGCACATTGTTGGTGATGCAGCCGGTCTTGAACTTGGTCTTGATGCGGCGCAGCGCCTCGATCATTTCGGGCCGGAAGGCGCCTGCCAGAAGCGGAATGATATCGCGCCCCGGCACCTCGTAACCGTGGCCCTTCGCTTCGGCGGCAAACGCCTTGTCGAACCCGTCGAGATCAAGCTCGGCCCGTTCGAACAGGGCCCAGGCGTTGCTCTGGTGATTGATCGAATTGATCTTGCGGATCAATCCTTCCGGCAAACCTTTTTCCTGTTCGTAACGCGTAAACGCCTCGAACGGCGAGGAGGTGAAGACCCCGCCGAAATCCCACAAAACCGCTTCAATCACAGAGAAACTCCCGAAATAGCCTTGCAGACAACAAGCAGGGGCGCGCACGATGCGTCAAGAAAAAAGAGGGGAAACGGCCATGCCTGCCACAACACCCTATCTGCCGCCGGAATCGCAAGGAAAGGCGCCCCCGCGCGGGCGGTTGAAGGGCCGCCGCATCCTTGTGGTGGGTGGCGGCCAGATGGACATTGGCGAGGCGGATACGCCCATCGGCAATGGACGGGCGATGAGTGTGCTGTTCGCCCGCGAAGGCGCCGGTGTCGCCGTGGCCGATCGCAACGGGGCCAGTGCGGCCGCAACGGTTTCGCTGATCGAACGCGAAAACGGCCATGCCTTCGCCATCGAAGCGGACGCAACCAAAGACGATCAGGTCCAGCGCATGATCGAAGAAGCGGTCTCTGGTCTCGGCGATCTGGATGGGCTGGTGCTGAACCTCGGCGTTGGCGCGGGCGGGCCATGGCTCGAAGGCACCACGCTGGAAAGCTGGGAAAAAGTGGTGGCCGTCAATCTGACCAGCCACATGCTGGGGGTGAAATACGCATTGCCGAAATTGTCCGACAATGCGGCGATCGTCTTCATCTCCTCCATCGCAGGCATGACGGCGGGCAGCCGCCTTCCCGCCTATGACGCCACCAAGGCGGGCCTGGCCGGGCTTTGCCGCCATGTCGCATTCGAAGGTTCGCGCCGCGGCATCCGCGCCAATATCGTGGCGCCGGGCTTGATGGATACCTCCATCGGGCGGCTGGCCAGCCGCGGGCGACCCGGCCGCGCCACGACGCCGGTGCCATTGGGCCGGCAGGGCACGGGCTGGGAAACCGCTTACGCCACGCTGTTCCTGCTCTCTGACGAATCCGCCTACATCACCGGGCAGACCATCGCGATCGATGGCGGCCTGACAGGGCGATAATTAATATGGCCTGTCGCCGATAATCGTCACCCGTTCCATGCGGCGCACCGCGGGCCAGTAATCCGACGCCGCGTAATGCTGGCAGGCGCGATTGTCCCAGAAGGCGATGGAATTCGCCCGCCAGCGGAAGCGGCACTGATATTCGGGGATCGCGGCCTGCGCATAGAGATATTTCAGCAGCGCATCGGATTCGGTCTTGTCCATCCCCACGATATGCTGTGTGAACGCGACATTGACGTAGAGGCCCTTGCGCCCGGTTTCGGGATGGGTGCGGACCACGGGGTGTTCGGCCGGGGGATATTTTTTGTTGAATTCCTCGATCTCGGCTTCGCTTTTGCCTTGCTTGCGCAAGCCGATGCGGAAATGGGCAAAGTCATGAATAGCCGTGCGCCCGTCGATCTTCGCCCGGACCTCGTCCGGCAACCCGTCATAGGCGGCATACATATCGGAAAACAATGTATCGCCGCCAACCGGCGGCACCTCAAGCGCACGCAGGATCGAACCGAGCGAGGGCTCCAGCCGCCAGGTGACGTCGCTGTGCCAGGCGTTTTCCCGGCCGCGGCTGTTCTCATCATGGGTGATGGCCAGCACTTCGGGGTAACCGGGCTTGTGGGGTGCAAAGGGGTGCACCTCCAGCGCACCGAACGCACGCGCAAAGGCAAGATGCTGTTCGGTGGTAATGTCCTGATCGCGGAAGAAAAGGACTTTCCGGTCCAGAAGGGCAGCCCTGAGACCTTTGAGCGTTTCATCGTCCGGTTGCCGCGAAAGATCGATTCCGGCGACCACCGCGCCGATGGACGGGGTCAATGGTTCAAGCTGGAACGGTAACGCCTCTGTCTTGAGTGCCGGTTTTGTCATCGTTGGAACCCTCCCTGAGTGGAGGGAGCCTAGCAGCTTGAAGCGGCCAGAAAAGAGCGGCCTTGCGCAGAGCCATGATCCGCGCGAAATTGCAACAAGTTCCAAAAATCGGAGCGGCCTGAAGGCGCCCATCGGACAGGCAGTCCGAAGATCAGGGAGGCAGAATAATGCTGACATTTCCCAAGGCAGGTTATGCGCCCGGCATTGCCGAATTCGGGAATGGTTGTTTCGCCTATCTGCAGCCCGACGGCGGTTGGGGCCTTTCCAATGCCGGCCTCGTCACCGACAGCGGCGAAGCCCTTCTGGTCGACACGCTGTTCGATGCGCCACACACGGCCGCCATGCTGGCGGAGTTCGGGCGTGCCAGCGATGCGAAGATCCGTACCGTCTTCAACACCCATCAGAACGGCGATCACTGGTTCGGCAATGCGCTGGTCGAAGGGGCCGAGATCATTGCCAGCGAACAGGCCGCTGCCGCCATGGCGCATGAAGGGCCGGAACGCCTGCAACAGATGATGGCGGCGGCACCGCAATTGGGCGTCACGGGCGAATATCTGGTGCATTGCTTCGGCCGCTATGACTTCGCCAATGCCGCGCCCAAAAAGCCGGACACCGTATTCACCGGCACGCTGTCGCGGACCGTGGGACGAAAACAGGTCGATCTGATCGAAGTCGGCCCCGCCCACACCGGCGGCGATGCCATTGCCCATGTCGCGGCCGACCGCACCGTGTTCACCGGCGACATCCTGTTCATCGACGGCCATCCGATCATCTGGGCCGGCCCCGTCGGCAACTGGATCGCGGCCTGCGATGCGATTGTTCAACTCAATCCGGAAATCGTGGTGCCGGGCCACGGCCCGGTCACCGATCTGCAAGGCGTCGCACGGGTGCGCGCCTATCTCGTTTACATCCGCGACGAGGCGAAAAAGCGCCACGACGCAGGCCTTGGCGCGCTGGAATCTGCCCGTTCCATCGCGCTCGACGATTACACCGGCTGGGGCGATGCGGAACGCATCGCGGTGAATGTGGCGACGCTCTTTCGCGAGTTCGGCGACGAGAGCGCACCGGCAGACACCGCAACCCTGTTCGGATGGATGGCGCAACTATGGAAGGACCGAAAATGACAGTGATCGTTTATGAGCACCCGCTCTCGCCTTATGCGCAGAAGGTGAAAATCGCATTGGATGAAAAAAACATTCCCTACGCGACCAAGATGCCCGTCGCCATCGGCTCCGGCCAGGCGGATACGGAGTTTCTGAAGGCCAATCCGCGCGGCGAAGTTCCCGCTCTGATCGATGGCGACACACAGCTTTTCGATTCCACCATCATCCTCGAATATATCGAGGACAGATGGCCCGCCCCGCCGATGCTGCCCGATGGCGCCGCGGCACGGGCCCGTGCCCGCACCATCGAGGAGGTGATGGACAGCACGTTCGAGCCGATCAATTGGGGCCTGGGCGAAATCCGCTGGTTCAAACGTGCGGAAGGTGAACGCGCCCGCGCGATCGAGGCGCGCGCCGCCGCACAGGCACGTGGCATCTATGCCTGGCTGACACGGCAACTGGGCGATGCGGAATGGTTCAACGGTCCCCGCTTCGGCTGGGCAGACCTTTCGGTGATCCCTTATCTGAACGGCGCGCGCGGATTGGGCGTTGGGCCCGACCCGAAATCAGCACTCGGTCACTGGATCGACCGGGTGAATGCAAGACCGTCCGTCGCCAAGGCCGCACAAGCCGCGGCCGATTCCATTTCCGGTATGGAAAATGTGAACGACGCGGTGAAAAGCGGTGTCTTCAAGCGCGAATACCGCGATCACCGCCTCGAATGGATGATCCGTTCCGGCGGTGTCGACGTGGTGCTGGAAGGTCTGAAGCACGACAATATCCGCTTCTCCAATGAATTGAGCTGAACCCATGGCACACGAGATCATCTTTCATCACTACTGGACTTCGCCTTTCTCCGAAAAAGTGCGGCTGGTATTCGGCATCAAGGACATTGCATGGAAATCGGTCGAGATTCCCAACATGATGCCGAAACCCGATCTGTTGCCGCTGACCGGCGGCTATCGCAAAACCCCGGTGATGCAGATCGGCGCGGATATCTACTGCGATACGCAGATCATCATTCGCGAACTGGAACGGCGTTTTCCCACGCCGCCCCTGTTTGACCGCGATGCGGGCCTGCCCTTCGGCCTCGGCTTCTGGTGCGACCGCATTTTCTTCATGGCGACGGTTGGCGTCGTCTTCGGCGAAATCGGCGACAGCGTGCCGGAGAGCTTCCGGAAAGACCGCGCGGCCATGTCGGGCGGTACTTTCTCGACCGAAGCGCTGAAGGCCAATGCACCGTTCGCTTATGACCAGTTCCGCGCCCACACCGCTTTCGTTGCCGATCAGCTTGCCGATGGCCGCGCCTTTGTTCGCGGCAATGCGGTCAGCATGGACGATCTGCAGGCGCACATGAATTTCTGGTTCCTGAAAAGCGCGGTGCCGCACATCCTCGCCAAAATCCTGGCGGAATTTCCGGCGGTGACGGCCTGGTACGATCGCGTCAGCGCCTTCCGCCACGGCAAGCACACAGAGATGGCAGCCAGAGATGCCCTGGCCATTGCCGCCGCGGCGACATCGGAAGCGAAGGCAAAGGCCGATCCGAACGATCCAACCGGCCTGAAGCCCGGCACGGCGGTCGCCGTTTCAGCGGACGATTATGGGCGCGACCCAATTGCAGGCGATGTGATGTTCGCAGACCGGCACGAAATCGCCATCCGCCGCACCGACAAACAGGTCGGCGAAGTGGTGGTGCATTTCCCCCGCGCGGGCTTCAACGTGGTCAGAACCTGAGCCACACCGGCAGATCGAATGGAAACAGGATCCGGTGGAAACGCCGGATCCTGTTTTTCCAGACAGCCTAATTTTCCAGCATCACCTTGCATTGGTGAGACGGTTTGCGCAGTGCCTCGAACGCAGATGGCAACTGGTCGAGATCGACGATATCGGTGACCATCTTTTCCACATCGATCCGGTCGGACGCGATCATCGAGATCACATAATCGAAATCGGCCGGGCGGTAACCGAGGACGAATTGCAGCTCCAGCTCTTTCACGATGCCCATCAACGGCATGATCGTATCGGGCTGCTGGCAGACACCGGCGATCACGATGCGCGCACCACGCGGCGCATCGGCCATGGCCCCGCCGAGAAGCCCGGGCGCGCCGACGCATTCGAAAATCACATCTGGTCCGCGGCCCGCGATTTTCTCCACCTGCGGGGTCAAAGGTTGCGCCGGATCGATCGCATCGGTGGCACCGAAACGGCCGGCCATTTCGCGCCGGATCTGCGCTTTCTCGCTGACGATCACATGGCGTGCACCGAGGAATTTCGCCCACAGCATCACGGCAAGCCCGACCGGCCCGGCCCCGATCACCAGCACGGTGGCGCCGCGCGGCATCTTCGCCATATCGACGGCATGAAGCCCGACCGCCAGCGGCTCCACCATCGCGCCTTCACGGAACGACACGGAGTCCGGCAAACGGTAACCGCCCGATGAGCCGATGCGGACATATTCGGCATAAGCGCCGTGGCTGGCGCCAAGGCCGACGCCAACGCCCTTCGCACAGGTGGTCTGACCGAAGGTGAAATTGAGACAGGGACTATGGTCGCCACAGCAGATAAAGGGAAAGCCCGCCACCCGGTCACCCGTTTTCCACAGATGACGCACAGCACTTCCAACCTCCATCACCTCGCCGGCGAATTCATGTCCCATCACCGATCCCAGTGCCAGCGGCATGATCGATGTCGGCTCGGTCATATGCAGGTCGGAGCCGCAGATACCGCAATTCCTGACCTTCAAAATCAGATCGTGCGGTCCGGGAACCGGGTCCGCGAGCGTTTCGACCACCAGGGGTTTTGACATTTCCCGAAAAACGGCGGCGCGCATGGTTTCCTCACCTTCTCATTCAATTTTCGTACTGGCAGTATGTCACCCTTCGCAAAACCGGAACAGATAAAGGATCGATGATGGCCGATACCTACGCCACTGCCCGCGAGATGCTGCGCGCACTGGCAGCAAAAGACATTTCCGCGCGCGAACTTCTGGATGCGCATCTCGCACGAAACGATGGCCTGCACACAAAGCTGAATGCCGTCATCGAAACGGATATTGCGCGCGCGAAGAAGGATGCACAGGCGATCGACGATGCCCGCGCCCGGGGCAAGCCGCTCGGCCCGCTTGCCGGCATTCCGATGACCATCAAGGATGGCTTCGATGTGGAGAACATGCCGGCCGTTTGCGGCAACCCGGCTTTGGTGGGCCGGGCCAAAACCTGCCCCGATGCAGCCGTGGTCGCCCGCGCGCGAAAAGCCGGTGCGGTGATCTGGGGCAAAACCAATGTGCCGCTGATGCTGGGCGATCTGCAATCCTTCAACGAGATTTATGGCACCACCAACAATCCTTATGACGTGACACGCACGCCGGGCGGTTCTTCCGGCGGCAGTGCAACGGCTTTGGCCGCGGGCATCACGCCACTGGAAATCGGCTCCGATATCGGCGGATCGCTGCGCCATCCTGCCAATTACTGCGGCGTCTACTCGCTGAAGCCGACCTGGAACGCCCTGCCGCAAGCGGGCCACATCCCGCCCTTGCCGGATAACTGGTTCGAGCCCGATCTGAATGTGGTGGGCCCGATGGCGCGCAATGCCGAAGACTTGCGCCTTCTTTACGGCGTGCTGCACGACAGCGCGGCCCGTCCCCGTCGCGATGTGAAAGGGGCGCGTGTGGCGCTGTGGAATGCGGAGCCGAACTGGCCGCTCAGCGCCGAAGTGAAAGCCGCAACCGTGCGCGTGGCAAAGGCGCTTGGCGATTGCGGGGTGGAGGTGGTGGAGGCCAAGCCCGCCATCGACGGCGAAGAGATGATGCGGAATTACATGGTGCGCATCGGTGCGGAGATGAGCGCAAATCTGCCGGATGCCGCGTTCGCGGAATTCCTGGCGGGGGCGGAGGCCGACAAGCGCGCATTCGCGGAGCATCCCGATTGGACATCGGCAGCCAGCTATCGCCTGTCGGCGACGGCGCTTTACCGCGACGTCACCCGCACATTGGTCGCGCGCCACCGGATGAAGGAACAATTGACCGCGTTCTACGCCAGCGGGTTCGACGCCATTCTGATGCCGATCACGCCCGTGCCAGCCTTCAGGCACAGCCAAAGCGAAAGCTTCATGGACCGCCACATCGAAATCGAAGGCAGGACATGGCCCTTCCTGACCATGGTCAACTGGATTTCGCTGGCGACCTTCCTGCATGCGCCGGCAATCGCCGTTCCGGCCGGGCGCACGGGTGATGGTCTGCCGGTCGGTGTGCAACTGGTTGGCACATGGAACGGCGAAGACCGTCTGTTCGATTTCGCAGCCGCACTGGAAGAAACCCTGGGCGGGTTCACGAAACCGGCACTCTGAACTTGCCCGATCGGGAGGATAACAATGACATCACCGACAGAACTTTCGGCGCGCGACATGGAAAAGGCGCTTGCGGAAAAGCGCATATCGGCGCGCGATCTTCTGGACGCGCACATGGCCCGCAATGACGCCCTGCACGCGCAACTGAATGCGGTCGTCGCAACCGATCGTGAGCGCGCCAGGAAAGATGCCGCGGCGATCGACGAAGCGCGCGCAAAGGGTGCAACACTCGGCCCGTTGGCCGGTATTCCGATGACCATCAAGGATGGTTACGATGTGGAGAACATGTCGGCCACGGCCGGTGCGCCCGCATTCGCCAATCGCACCAAGGATTGTGCCGATGCCGAACTGGTGGCGCGGGTGCGCAAAGCGGGTGCCGTCATCTGGGGCAAAACCAATGTGCCGCTGATGCTGGGCGATTTCCAAAGCTACAACGCGATCTACGGCACCACCAACAACCCCTTCGATCTTTCGCGCACACCGGGCGGCTCCTCCGGCGGGGCAGCCGCGGCATTGGCCACCGGGATCACACCGCTCGAAATCGGCTCCGACATCGGCGGTTCCTTGCGGCATCCGGCCAATTTCTGCGGCGTCTGCTCACTGAAACCCACCTGGGGCGCATTGCCGATGAAGGGGCATGTGCCACCGCCGCCCGGCATCGACGCCGAACTCGACCTCGGTGTCGGCGGCCCGATGGCGCGCAATACGGACGATCTGAAGTTGTTGTGGTCTGTATTGAACGGCACGCCGGAAAAGCCGCGCCGCGATGTGAAGGGCGCGCACGTGGCCTTGTGGGACGAAGAAGATGGCTGGCCCCTGGCGGCGGCGGTCAGGCAAAGCGTGAGCGATGCAGGCCGCGCACTGGAAAAGGCCGGTGCACATGTGGAACGCACCAAACCCGCCCTTGCGATGGCGGAGATGATGGAGACCTATCTCGATCTTCTGACGCCGATCATTGGTGGCGGCTTTCCCGAAAACCTGCGCCAGAGCATGGCAGCCACGCGCGAAGCCGATCTGGCCGCCGTGCGCGACGGCCGCGATCCAACGGGGCAGGCGCGCTACCGCCTCAGGGTCATGGCGAGTGACGCCGAAATTCTGGCCGCGCAACGTCTGCGCCAGCAGCAGAAGGACAGGCTGGCGGAATTCTTCCGCGATTACGATGCGATCATCATGCCGATCACGCCGGTCCCGGCTTTTCCGCATGACCATTCGAACCCGATGAATGCGCGCAGCATCACGGTCGACGGCAAATCCGCCCCTTACATGCAGATGCTGAACTGGATCGCGCTCGCCACCTCGCTGCACGCTCCGGCGTTGGCTGTGCCGGCCGGGCGCACGGCGGAAGGCCTGCCCATCGGCATCCAGATCGTGGGGCCGTGGCAGGGCGAAGACCGGTTGTTCGATTTCGGCGCGGCGGTGGAAGACGGGCTTGGCCCCTTTCCGTCACCCGCCCTTTAAATGCCGCAGGACAGGTGTCTGACAATATGTCATAAACAGGAGAAAGTATATTCGGGAAGGAAATACGATGAGCCTCAAATTGCGGAATGGGATTTTTCTGGCGCCCTTTCACCCGGTCCATGAGGACCCGACGCTGTGCATCCAGCGCGATCTTGAACTGATCGAATATCTGGACCGGCTGGGCTACGAAGAAGCCTGGGTTGGCGAGCACCACTCTGCCGGTTACGAGATTATCGCGAGCCCCGAACTGTTCATCGCCGCCGCGGCAGAACGGACAAGGCGGATCATGCTCGGCACCGGCGTCGTCTCGCTGCCCTACCACAACCCGCTGATGACGGCGAACCGCATCATCCAGCTCGACCATCAGACGCGCGGGCGCGTGCTGTTCGGCGTCGGGCCCGGCCTGCTGCCATCCGACGCCTTCGCAATGGGCATCAATCCTTCGGTGCAGCGGGAACGGATGGTGGAGGCGATCGAGGTCATCCTGCGCCTGTTCAACGGTGAGCGCGTTACGCACCAAAGCGACTGGTTTACACTGAAGGACGCAACATGTCAGCTGCGCCCTTATACCTGGCCGCACCCCGAAATCGCCGTCGCCTCCAGCGTCACGCCATCGGGCGGACGTCTGGCCGGGCGGCACGGCTTCGGCCTTTTGTGCGTGGCGGCGACCCAGATGGCCGGTTACGACGCATTGAGCATCAACTGGAAAATCGCCAATGACGTGGCGGCCGAGCATGGTCAGAAAATGGACCCCGCCAAACTTCGCCTGGTGGGGCCGGTGCATATCGCCGAAAGCCGCGAACGCGCCTTCGAGAACATCAAATTCGGTTTCGACAAGTGGCAGGAATATTTTTCCGGCATCAGTGCGGTTGCCGGCCGCGATGCGATGGAGGCCCAAAGCGTCGAAGACCTGATCAAACAGGATGTCATCGTCGTCGGAACGCCGCTGGCCCACAATTGGGCGGATTTCGAAGCCACGAAAAAATCCTACGAACTGTGGCAGCGCTATGTGACGCCCGTGATCAACAAGGCCAACGAGGCGCGCGAAACGGCGTTTTCCTGGGCCAAAGACAACAAGGAACAGTTCATCGGCGCTGCCGCGATGGCCGCGATGCAAACCATCCAGAAGCATCATGAGGAAGAAGAAGCCAAAAAGGCCACCAAGGCAGCGGAGTGAAATGGCACGCGCACTTCTCGTCATCGACGTGCAGAAGGGGATGTTTTCCGTCCCCGCGTTTCAGCCTTTCGACGGCGAAGCCGTTATTGGGCGCATTGCACAGATGATCGCAGCGGCGCGTGCATCGGGCATGGCGATATTTTTCATCCAGCACGATGGCGGACCGGGCCACCCGCTTTCCGCGGATGGCGCCGGCTTTCCCTTCCGGGAAGAGATTGCGCCGCAGAAGGACGACACGGTGATCGTCAAGCGCCAGTGCAGCGCGTTTCAGGATACCGCGCTTGAAGAGAAACTTCGTGCCGCCGGAATCGATGCCCTGATCGCCTGTGGCATGCAAACGGAATATTGTGTCGACACGGCCGTACGTGCGGCTTTTGAGCGGGGCTTTGCCGTAACCCTGGCGGCTGACGCGCACACAACGGGCGACACGGCCGTCCTGCATGCGAAGGACATCATCGCCCACCACAATGCGACGCTTGCCAATTTCGCCGATATTGTCCCGGCGGCGGAGATCAGCTTTACACGATAGGCGAAACCCGTCGCGGATATTGCGAAAGCCCATGACGCCAGAGCCCCGTGCCGCAGACCGCGAATTTCATGATTTGCAGGGTCTGAAATGCCCATTGCCCGCGCTGATGGCGCGCCGGGCGCTGTCACACGCAAAGCCGGGTGCGGAAATCGAGATTGCCACCGATGACCCGATGGCCCCCATCGATGTGCCGCATATGTGCCGCCAGGAAGGCTATGAAACACTCAGCATCATCCGCGACGGAGACCGTGCGCGGATGGTGCTGCGCAAACCGCGCTAGAAATCAACGCGGCGCGGGCTTCGGCGGCACGGTCATCGGACGGACATGCGTGATCACATCGTGGGCATCGATGGCACGCGGATTGTCGTGCGCTTCCTCCGGCGTCAGCATCACGATTTCCGCGTAAGCCTGATAACGGGTGATCGGATAGCTATCGACCGATTCATAAGGCGGCCCGAAGGGGGAGCCGAAGGCCCAGCTATGCCAATACCAGCCATAGCCGCCGCGCCAGCCAGGCCAGCCGGTGAAATCGGAGCGATAGCGCACATCCGCCTTGGTATCGCGGGTATCGAATTCAAAGGCGTGATACCCGGATTGCAGCGTCACTTCGGCCGAACGCAGCAGCAGATAATTTTCCACCGTTTCGCGCGGGGTGACGGAATTCCCGGTGAAGGTAACCCGGTAACGGTTCTGGGCCAATTGCACATCGGTGTAGCCGACGCTCTGGCCCGGCGCTCTGGGCGCGTAGGCCGCCGGCTCCGCACAGCCCACCAGCGCCAGAACACTCAACAATCCCAATACCTTGTAAGCGGGGCGGGGCATTTCTATCCATCCTGACTCAAAATCTGTCCGGCACTGTAGCGCGCCGAGGCTGTACCCGCGATGAATGAAATTCGCCCTGCAGCATTGTTGATAACTGACTGTTCAGTTACTAATATCGGCGCATGGAAGCCACCCAATCCCGCTGGCATCGCCGCAAGGATGCAAGGCCCGCAGAAATTCTGGAGGCGGCACTCACCGTCTTCGCGGAGAAAGGCTTCGCCGCCGCGCGCATGGAAGATATTTCGCGCCGGGCCGGTGTCACCAAGGGCACGATCTATCTTTATTTCGACAGCAAGGAAGCGCTGTTCAAGGCGCTGATCCGCCAATCCATCAGCCCGGCCATCGCGGGCGCGAAGGAACAGGTGAATAATTTTCGCGGGCCTGCGGGCGATCTGCTGCGACTGGTATTGACCCGGATCGGCCATTTCATCGCGACCAGCGACCGGGTGGTGCTGCCCAAGATCATCGTCGCGGAGGCCGGTAATTTTCCCGAACTTGCCCGCTTCTATCGTAACGAGATTATTGCGCAGGGGCTCGGCCTGCTCACGGGCCTGATCGCGCGCGGTGTGACAAGCGGTGAATTCCGCGCTGTCGATCCTGGGCATGTTGCGCGGATTTCTATCGCGCCGCTGCTGCTCGCCGCTTTCTGGCGCACGAGCTTCGCACAATTTGACGACGAACCTTATGACCACGCCGGCATGATCGAAACCCACATCGATCTGCTTCTGGCCGGTCTCTCCGCCGGAGGCTGAGGATGAAACGCGCGCTACTGTTGATCGCATGCCTGCTCTACGGCTGCGGCGAGACCGGTGACACAGGCTGGACAGGCTATGTCGAGGGCGAGGACGCTTTCATCGCCGCACCACAGGCAGGCTGGCTCGAACAGGTCTCCGTCAAACGCGGCGATATCGTCAAGCGCGGCGAAATCCTTTTCGCGCTGGACAATACGCGGCAGCAGGCGGCGCGGGCACAAACCGTTGCCAATATCGCGGAGGCTGAGGCGCAGATTCTGCAGGCGGAAGCCGATCTGACATTGGCGCAAAAAGAACTCACCCGGCAGGGCGGCCTGCTGCGCGCCCACGCGGGAACACAGCAGAATTACGATCTTGCCCAGTCCAATGCCAAACAAGCCGCGGCCCGCCTCGCCCAGGCAACAGCGCTGCACCAGCAATACAACGCCGCCCTCGCCGATGCCGATTACCAGCTTTCGCAAAGACAGGTCACTGCCAAAACAGCCGGCCGGGTTGAAGACATCTATTTCCGCGCCGGGGAGTATGTGCCTGCGATGACACCGGTCGTCGCCGTGCTGCCGCCGCAGAATATCTATGTGCGTTTCTTCGTGCCCGAAACCCAGTTCGCGAAGGTTCATATGGGCGATAAGGTTTCCATCACCTGCGATGGCTGCGCAAAGCCCCTCCCCGCCCGCATCACGTTCATCGCCCAACAGGAGGAGTTTACCCCGCCGGTGATTTTTTCGGCGGAGAGCCGCGAAAGGCTGGTGTTCAAACTGGAGGCCCGCGCGGATGGCGGCCTGAAACTCAATCCCGGACAGCCCGTAACGGTCAGGCCGCAATGACCGCGCCGCAGACGCTGGCCATCGACGTGCGCGGGCTTGCCAAGCAGTTCGGTGACAAGCGCGTGGTCGACGGCATCGACATCGCAGTGCCGCAAGGCGAAGTGTGGGGTTTTCTGGGGCCGAACGGTTCGGGCAAGACCACCACCATCCGCATGTTGTGCGGCCTTCTGAAACCGGATGCGGGTGAAGGCACCTGCCTTGGTCACGATTTCCGCCGCGAGAGCGAAGCGATCAAGCGCAAGACGGGTTACATGACCCAGCATTTCAGTTTCTGGACCGACCTTTCGATACGGGAGAACCTCGAATTCACAGCACGGATCTACCGCCTGCCCGATCGCCGCAAAATGGTGGATGAAGCCCTTGACCGGCTGGGGCTTGGTGGGCGGCAGCACCAACTGGCGGGCGGCCTTTCGGGCGGATGGAAACAGCGCATGGCGCTTGCCGCTTGCATGCTGCACCGGCCCGATCTTCTTTTGCTCGACGAGCCCACCGCCGGCGTGGACCCCAAAGCCCGGCGGGATTTCTGGGACCAGATTCACGCCCTGAGCGATGAAGGCCTGACCGTGCTGGTCAGCACACATTACATGGACGAGGCCGAACGCTGTGACCGCATCGTCTACATCAATGTGGGCCGCATCGTGGCCCGCGGCACGGTGGCCGACGTGATCGCACAATCCGGCCTTGCCACCTTCGTCATCGAAGGTACGAACGCGCGCGAACTGGCGCCGCATCTGCGCGGGCTTGACGGTGTGGAGTCCGTCGCCTTCTTCGGTGCAGCCCTGCACGTCAGCGGCCACGATGCGCACAAACTCGAAACCGCGCTGGCCCCGCTTCACAGCCGGGATGGATTGTCGGTGCAGCGCGCGCGGCCAAGCCTTGAAGATGTGTTCATCCAGCTTCAGCAGGAAAGCCGGGGTGAGGCATGATCATGCGCTTTTCGTTGCTGCGCGTGCGCGCGATCCTGATCAAGGAATACATCCAGATGCGGCGCGACCGGCTAACGCTTGCGATGATCGTGGGCGTTCCGGTGATGCAGCTCTTTCTGTTCGGCTTTGCGATCAATCTCGATCCCAAACATCTGCCCACCGCGCTGACCATCGAAGATCCCGGCGCATTTTCGGATTCCATCACGGCGGGGCTGATGAATTCGGACTATTTCCGCGTCGTGCGCCAGACACGTTCCCCCGCCGAAGCGCGCCGCCTGCTTGACCGCGGCACGGTTTCATTCGTGGTGAACATTCCGGCCAATTTCTCCCGCGATCTGGTGCGCGGCGCGTCCCCCACGATCCTTCTGGAAGCCGATGCCACCGACCCGGCATCGGGCTCGCGTGCGGTGGGCGCATTTCAGGGCCTGATCGAAAATGCGTTGCGCGACGATCTGAAAGGGCCACTGGCCGCGCGCGCAGCCGCCAGTCCCGCTTTCCAAGTTGCCGTTCACGAACGCTACAATCCCGAATCCAACACGCAGTACAATGTCGTGCCCGGCCTTCTGGGCGTGATCCTGACCATGACACTGGTCCTGATGACATCGATGGCGGTGACACGCGAGCGCGAACGCGGCACTTACGAAAACCTTCTGGCGATGCCGGTGCGGCCGCTGGAGATCATGACCGGCAAGATCGCGCCCTATGTGATCGTGGGCCTGATCCAGAGCGCCCTGATTCTAGTGGCCGCGAAAATCGTTTTCGCGGTGCCGATGCTTGGCTCGCTCACCCTGCTCAGCGGCGCCCTTCTACTTTTCATCACCGCCAACCTGGCCGTGGGCTACACCTTCTCCACCGTGGCCAAAAGCCAGCTTCAGGCGATGCAGATGATGGTATTTTTCCTGTTGCCGTCGATACTGCTGTCAGGCTTCGTTTTCCCCTTCCGGGGCATGCCCGGATGGGCACAGGCGCTGGGCGAAATCATGCCCATCACGCATTTCCTGCGGATTGTGCGCGGCGTCATGCTGAAGGCGAACGGCTTTGCCGATGTGTGGCCGCAATTCTGGCCGCTGGCGCTCTTCACCGCGGCGGCCGGTGCGCTGGCGCTGGCCCGGTTCCGCCGCACACTGGACTGAAACGGCCGCCAATGCGCTAAACCGGCCCTGGAATTTGCCGGTTAGTCAAGCCCTTTCCGCCTCTTGCGAAAGAGTCCGCGCCGCCTCACATTCCCCCTGAACTTACTCCTCTGGGGACGCGGGGTCTTGCGCGGCCCGAATGTTCTGGAATCCGCCGCTTCCCGGCGGCGTCACCGACGGAAACAATTGGGGGTCCGTACTCTCCGCCATGGCCGGTTTTTCCCTGCTCCTGCAATGTGCGCTTGCCTGTATATTGGTCATGCTGGCGCTTCTATCCGTGCAGCTTGCCGGTCTCGGCGCGCTCCGCCTGTTCAGGCGACCGTCGAGCCCGCGCGTGCCCAGGCTGCCTGACGAGGCGCTGCCACGCGTCCTGGTCCAGTTGCCGGTCTGCGACGAAGGGGCGCTGGCCGTGCGGGTTGCCGCCGCCGCCGCCAGGCTGGACTGGCCACGCGACCGGCTGGAAATCCAGCTTCTGGACGATGGCCGGGCCGAGAATCACGAGGCCCTGGTTGCCGCGGTGCGCAATGTGGTGCCCGAAGGGGTGAATTTCTCCATCCTGCGCCGCGGACAACGCACCGGTTTTAAGGCCGGCAATCTTGCCTTCGGGCTGGTTCATTCCGACGCCCCCTTCGTTGCGATCTTCGATGCCGATTTCGTGCCCGCGCCGGATTTCCTGCGGCGGACCGTACCGGCATTGGTGGCCGATTCGGGCCTGGCCTTCGTGCAGGCGCGCTGGGGCCATGCCAACCGCAACCGCAACTGGCTCACCTTCGCACAGGGGCTGCTGCTGGACAGCCATTTCGCGGTGGAGCAGGACGCCCGTGTCCGCGCCGGCCTGCCGATCTCGTTCAATGGTACGGCCGGTGTCTGGCGGCGCGAGGCGATCGACGATGCCGGCGGCTGGACCGGCGACACGCTGACCGAAGATCTGGACCTCAGCATGCGCTGTGCCCTGAAGGGTTGGCGCGCCACGCTGCTGCCGGATGTCGAAGTGCCGGGCGAATTGCCCGAAACAGCCGCCGCATGGCGGGCGCAACAGGCGCGCTGGACCAAGGGCCATGCACAGGTCGCCCGCAAATTGATCCCGCAGATCTGGCGCTCCTCCCTGCCGCTATGGATGCGTGCGGTGATGACGGCCCAGATCTGCCAGTTCGCGTTTTATTCCCTGGCTGCGATGAGCGCCGTGATCAGTCTGACGCTGATGGCGCTGGGCGTGGTCTATATCCGCACCGTGGCCGAGCTTGGCCTGGCGGTGACGGCATTCGGCCTCTCTGTCAGCGTGAGCTATCTCTATCTCGGGCAGGCGATGCTCGGCCGTCAGCAAACGCCGCGCCTGTTCCGTGGCCTTCTGCTGGCGCTGATCTTCCCGAGCGGCCTCGTCCTCTCCAACACACGCGCGACGCTGGAAGCATTCTTCAGCACCCGCATGGTGTTTCAGCGCACGCCGAAGGCCGGCGCCGCTTACGCCGGGGCATGGCGCGGCTGGCCGGAAATCGTGGTTGGGCTGCTGCTGCCAGCCTTCGCGCTGACCGAGCAGGCGTGGAGCGCGCCGTTCTTCATCATCGCCGTGTCCGGCCTGATCTCGATCGGTGGTATGGGGCTAACCGGCTCCATCGCATTGCCCGCACGCGACGTGGCACCCGGCGAATAAGTGCGGAATTCCAAATCCATATCTTAATGAACCCTTAACCAGCGCAGTCTATCTCTCGCCCTGAACTGCCCGCATGTGCGTGGGCGGATGGTTTGGGGCTGACCATGGCCGACGCGTTCCCTGCTCAAGCGTTGCGGATCGCGACAGCGGCATTTCTATGCGTTGTGATGGCAGGGTGCGCGGGCGTGCCCGGCGATTCCGGCAGCAGCGCGCCGCCGCCACTCGCCGCAAGCCGCGGCGGGCCCGGCCGCATCGAAACGCCGCCGGCACCGCTGCAATGCGTCCCGTATGCACGCGCCCATTCCGGCATTTCGATCTATGGCGACGCGGGCACCTGGTGGAACCAGGCCACGAACAAATACGCCCGTCATCAGCAACCCGAGCCGGGTGCCGTCATGGTGCTGATCGGCTATGCGGGCCCCAAACGTGGCCACCTCGCCGTGGTGCAGAAGATCGTTTCACCGCGGCTGATACTGGTAGACCACGCCAACTGGCTGAACAGCGGCGATATCTATCTGTCGAACGCGGTTGCCGATGTTAGCCCCGCCAACGATTGGAGCGTTGTCCGGGTCTACAATCTGCGCGCTGACAGCTGGGGCATCCGCGATTATCCGGTACAGGGATTCATTGGGCCGGAGCCGGCCCAGATGCGCCTTGCCGGGCAAGTTTCAGAATAAAATTCCCTTTTACTTCAGTGTCATAGATGCAAAACCGGAGCGAAATCGCCTGCGGGTCTTTTCAGCCGCGCCGGGCGAGCCTATTTTCGCCGCCCGCAAGCGGGATCGGGCATCGCGATAACCGGCCGGCCGCGGAATAGACCTTCTGGGCATGATCCGATTTTCCCAATCGGACCATGCTTCCGATTCTTTTTAGAGAGCGGGCCTGTTTCCGTGTTTTCCAGAATCTCCTGCAACATTCACGGCCGTTCTTCATCGTGACCATCGACGAGACCAATCAAGGCCCCGCCCCTGACGACCCGTTGGCAGCGGTCCCGGAGACACCGGTCCCGCAAGCCCCGTCGTCACCGCCGGGCAAACCGCTGAAGCGGCAGGTGGCACTGACGATCGGGGCGCTGGGCGTTGTGTTCGGCGACATCGGCACCAGCCCGATTTACGCGCTGCGCCAGACGGTGGAGGCAACGGGCGGTCACTTTCCCGGGCCGATGGCCATCTTCGGCGCGCTGTCGCTGATCTTCTGGTCGCTGATCGTTGTCGTATCGATCAAATATGTCGGCCTGATCATGCGGGCCGACAGCAATGGCGAAGGCGGCACGCTGGTTCTGGCAACACTGGCCCATCGCAGCCAGGGCTTGAAGCCCGGGACCAAGCGCCTGATCGGGACAGCCGCGATTCTGGGGTTGGCGCTTTTCTACGGCGATGGCGTGCTGACGCCGGCGATTTCCGTGCTGAGCGCGGTCGAGGGGCTGGGCGTGAGCAGTCACGCATTCGAACCGCTGATCATGCCACTGACCCTGATCATCCTGGTGGGGTTATTTCTTCTGCAAAGCCGGGGCACGGCGCGGATCGGGCGGATGTTCGGGCCGATCATGGCCCTGTGGTTCGCGACGATCTCGACACTGGGCCTTATTTCCCTGGTGCAGACCCCATCGATCCTGATGGCGGTCAACCCGCTTTACGGGCTTGCACTGTTCGCGCACGAACCATGGACGGCGTTCGTCGCGCTGGGCGCTGTGGTGTTGGCGGTGACGGGGTGCGAGGCGCTTTACGCCGACATGGGCCATTTCGGCAAAGACCCGATTCGCTATGCCTGGGCGTTTGTCGTGTTGCCGTCGCTAATGCTGGTCTATTTCGGACAGGGCGCGGAATTGCTGCGCAACCCGCAATCAGCCTCCATCGCCTTCTACGCGCTGGCGCCATCCTGGCTGCACTATCCGCTGGTGCTGCTGGCGACGGCCGCCACCATCATCGCCTCGCAGGCCGTCATTTCCGGCGTCTACTCCATGACACAACAGGCCGTGCAACTGGGCCAGCTTCCGCGCATGGAAATCCGCCATACCTCGGCTACCGATTACGGCCAGATCTACGTACCCGGTATGAATACCGTGATGCTGATCGGCGTGGTGTTGATCGTGCTGATTTTCCGCAGCTCCAATGCGCTTGCCGCGGCCTATGGCATCGCGGTTTCCGGTGTCATGGTCATCGACACCTTCAACGCCTCCATCGTCGCCGGGCGGCAATGGCGATGGGGGTTCCGGATGGCAGCAATCGTATTCGGCTCGCTCGCCTTCATCGACCTCGCCTTCCTGTCCGCCAACAGCCTGAAGATCGTCGAAGGCGGTTGGGTGCCGCTTGCCATCGCCACCGGTATTTTCATCGCGATGGAAACCTGGCGCAAAGGGCGTCAATTGCACCTGGAGCGGATTCGCAACGAATCCATGCCGATGAACCTGTTTCTGGAGCGGGCAGAGAAAACACCCACGCGCGTGGCCGGCACCGCGGTCTTTCTTGCCTCACGCATCGATTCGGTGCCGGGCGCCCTGTTGCACAATTTGAAACACAACAAGGTCCTGCATGAGCGCGTGATCCTGCTGCATGTGGAGGTGGAGGACCGCCCCTTTGTGCCGCCGGACAAGCGCATCCAGGTCGAAAAGCTGGGCAAGGGCTTTTTCGCCATGGATGTTCACCACGGCTTCTTCGAAACGCCGGACGTGCCGCGCGCCTTGGCAGAAGCGAGGGCCTATGGTCTTGCGGTGGATATCGAGACCGCGACCTTTTTCATCGGCCACGAAACGCTGATGCCGGCCGAGCATCCCGGCCTCGGCAAATGGCGCACATGGCTTTACATCACGCTGGCCAGCGGCGCCCTTTCACCGGCGCGGTTCTATCGCCTGCCGCCCAACCGTGTGGTCGAACTGGGCACGCAGACAACAATCTGATCAGCCGAGCCGATAGAGCAAGGCTTTCAGATAGGCCGTTTCCGGCAGCAATGGATGAACCGGATGGTCTGGCCCGGCACCCGATTGCCGCACCAATGCCGCCCGCCGCCCCGTTCGCGCGATACCGGCAGCGCATTCGGCCGCAAAACGCTCCGCCGATATATTGTGCGAGCAGGATGCCAGAAACAGGAAACCACCCGGCGCCGTGACGACGGCAGCAAGCCGCGCAAGGCGGCGATAGGCGCGGGCACCCGCCTCCAGATCCTTGCGTGCCTTCACGAAGGGCGGCGGATCGGCCACGACAATATCGAAAACGTCGCCCTGCGTGCCAAGACGCTCCAACTCCACAAACGCATCTGCCTTGATGAATTTACAGTTGCTAGAGACGCCATTGGCCGTTGCCGCTTCCTCTGCCTGCGACAATGCGCTTTGTGACGAATCGATGCCGATTGCTTCGCGGGCACCGCGTTTGGCGGCAAGCAACGAGAAACCGCCACCATGGCAATAGACATCCAGCATGGTGTGGCCGCGAGCCAGTGCCGCCACATCGGCACGATTGAAGCGCTGGTCGAAATACCAGCCGGTTTTCTGTCCACCTTCCAGATCGGCGAAATAGCGGACGCCATTTTCCTCAACCACAACATGGGGCGGCATGCCGCCCTTGAGCGGGCGCGCATAGAGATCGAGCTTTTCGAGCAGACGCGCAGGCGTATCGTTGCGTAAGATCATGACGCGCGGCGCAATCACGCTTTCAAGCGCGCGTTGCAGTGGGGCGATCAGCGCCTCCATACCCGCCGTTGTGATTTGCAAAACCAGAACATCGTCAAAACGATCGATCACAAGGCCGGGCAGGCCATCGCCTTCGGCATGGATCAGGCGATAAAACGGTGTTTCGAAAAAAGCCTGACGCAGGGACAAAGCGTGGCTGATGCGCTCCACAAAAAAGGCCTCATCGATCCGCGATTCAGGGTCGGGCGAGAGCAGGCGGGCGGCAATCAGACTGGCTGGATTGAAATAGCCCGTGCCAAAGGGGCGGCCATCACCGCCTTCGACCCGCACCAGGCTGCCGGGGGCAAGCGCCTTCAGCGCGGGCGTCATTTCGATTTCGTTCGAGAACACCCATGGGGCGCCGGCGCGCACACGCCGTCCCTCCTTGGGTTTTAAACGCAAGAGCGGATATAGGGTCATGGGCCCTGCGGTAGCACAGACGCGGCGCGCGCGGGAAAGATTATGCGCTTTATGTCTTATACAGGCCGGACGGGCCCACGAATCCACTGCGACAGCAGCCACTTCTCCCCTTGCGCCGGCGGGAGGCCCGCATGCAGGGTTTCGCGGTCGCAAGTACCGTCCGGCGTCACGTTCCAGAAGAACACCGCATCGCCCTTGCGCCCCTTGTAGCGCCAGTCAAGTCGCGGAAAGCCGGTTTCGCCGGCAGTGAAGTCATCGTTCAGATAGATCAGGAACGTGAAGACGCGCTGGCCACGCTGGGCGATATCCTGTGCACCGCCGGAATCCTTTTCATCCAGAAAGTCATAGTGCTGGAAATATTGCTGGCCCGGCGCGTAGTGCAGGATGACCGTGTGCTCCATCTGCTGGGTGGGAAGATTGCAAATCTGTGCAATTTTTTCCCGCACCAAGGCCACCACCAGATCGGTCTCCACAATCGGGAAATCCATCGAACTGCCGGTGCGTGCCGCAACAACGCTGGCCGTGCCCGTGCCGCGGCCATACGTCTCCGCCCGTTTCAATTGCGGCCGTGCGCGCCTGATCAGCCAGTCGCAAAATGCGGGCGTGAGAAAATTTTCGACAACACCAATCCGCGGTGCCTGATGCACCATGCGCGGTGACGGCGTTGCAAGCCAGCGCGCGATCGCGGGCGCAGCATCCGAAACCGGCGCCGCATCCACGGCAAGTTCCAGAAGCGCCAATTGTTCACGCGCGAGCGATGAGCCGAACCTTGCGGCATGCCGCAGATAGTCAACCGCGGCAGACCAATCCTGTTTCAGGCCGGCACCGCAGGCCGCGAACACAGCCAGCAGATGCGTGGCATCGGCATGGCCCTTCTGCGCGGCCTCCATCGTAAACTTGATGCCGTCATAGGGCGCAAAGGGCGGTTCGGCCAGAAGACTGCGCCCAAGCTCCGCCATGGCCGCAACATCGCCGGCCGCAGCGCCCTGCCGCAGGCGTGTGCGTATCTCTTTCAATGGCGATGCAGGCGTTTCCATTTTGACGGACGATCTTACCAGAAACGGCCGCAATTGGCAGCGGCCCGGCTTTTCAAAGACTTGCTTCTCCGGGAGAGCGGGCCATACTTCACAGGAAACGGCATTGTCCAGCCATTTCAGGGGATCGTGGCATTTCCGGATCGACACCCATTCTTCCCCGCGCCTTGCGCCGCGAGATCATCCTTCTGGTCGGCATCAAGCTGATCGCGCTTTTCATTCTCTACCAGCTCTTTTTCGCCCCCGTGCGGCCGCCGGCGCCGGACAGCGCCGCCATAACCGCCCATTTGTTGGACAACAGCATCCCTTGAGGTTTCCCAATGGATATTGTCGAGCTTTCGCGCCTGCAATTCGCGGTCACCGCACTCTACCATTTTCTATTCGTACCGTTGACGCTGGGCCTTGCGGTCCTGCTGGCCATCATGGAGTCGGTTTACGTGATGACGGGCAAGCCGATCTGGCGCGACATCACAAAATTCTGGGGCATTCTGTTCGGCATCAACTTCGCCATGGGCGTTGCCACCGGCATCACCATGGAGTTCCAGTTCGGAACCAACTGGGCCTACTATTCCCACTACGTCGGTGACATTTTCGGTACCCCGCTCGCCCTTGAAGGGCTGATGGCATTCTTCCTGGAAGCAACCTTTGTCGGCCTGTTCTTCTTCGCATGGGACAGGCTGAGCAAGGTGCAGCACCTGATCGCAACCTGGGCGCTGGCCATAGGCACCAATCTTTCCGCGCTGTGGATTCTGATCGCCAATGGCTGGATGCAGTATCCTGTCGGCGCGGCGTTCAACGCCGATACCATGCGCATGGAAGTGACCGACTTTATGGCGGTGCTGTTCAACCCGGTGGCGCAGGCAAAATTCGTTCACACCGTCAGCGCGGGTTATGTAACCGGAGCGATCTTCGTGCTGTCGATCAGCGCCTACTATCTGTTGCGCGGCCGCCATGTGGAGATCGCACGGCGTTCGATGACCGTGGCGGCCAGTTTCGGGCTTTTATCGGCACTGTCTGTCGTGGTCCTGGGCGACGAGTCGGGCTACACAGCCAGCGAAAACCAGAAAATGAAACTCGCCGCGATCGAGGCGATGTGGGACACCGAACCGGCACCCGCGTCTTTCACCGTGGTCGGACTGCCGGACCTTTCCACACATCAGACGCACTATGCCGTGAAAATCCCCTGGGTGATGGGGCTGATCGCAACACGCTCTGTCGACAAAACACTTCCCGGTATCAATGAACTGGTAGAAGAAGCCCATCACCGCATCGAGGACGGGCTTATCGCCTACCGCGCGCTGGAAGCGATCAAGAAGGCACCGAAAGATGAAAGCCTGCGCCGGACGCTCGACGCGCATATCAACAATCTGGGTTATGCGCTGCTGCTGAAACGCTACCGTCCCGATATTGAAAATGCCACGCGCGCGGAAATCACACGTGCCGCCTATAGCACAATCCCGGATGTGCCGGTGCTGTTCTGGTCGTTCCGCATCATGGTGGGCCTAGGCTTCTTCTTCATCGCCCTTTTCACCTATGCCTTCTGGCTGTCGGCGCACCGCAGACTTGAGCGTTGGCGATGGTTCCTGAAGCTTTGTTTTCTCAGCCTGCCGATGCCGTGGATCGCGGCTGAGCTGGGATGGATCGTGGCGGAATATGGCCGCCAGCCCTGGGTGATCGAAGGCGTCCTGCCGACCTTCCTTGGCGTCTCGTCCACGCCGGCGGGCAATGTGCTGTTCAGCCTGGTGGGCTTCGTCGTGTTCTATACGGCACTTCTGGTCGCCGACCTCTATCTGCTCATCAAATATATCCGGCTGGGGCCAGAGGGAGACGGCATACCGTTTTCAGGCGCCCGAAAACTGGCAGCGGAGGTGAACGATGCTCGACTATGAAATCCTGCGGCTGCTGTGGTGGGCCATTCTCGGCATTCTTCTGATCGGCTTTGCGGTGATGGACGGATTCGATCTCGGCACCGCAGCACTTCTGCCCTTTGTCGGGCGCAACGATATCGAACGGCGCATCGCCATCAACACGGTCGGCCCGGTCTGGGAAGGCAATCAGGTCTGGTTCATTCTAGGCGGCGGCGCCATTTTCGCGGCGTGGCCCGCGCTCTATGCGGCGAGTTTCTCCGGCTTCTATCTCGCGATGTTCCTTGTGCTGGCGACATTGATCCTGCGCCCGGTGGGATTCAAATTCCGCGGCAAGATCGACAATCCGCTTTGGCGCAGCTTCTGGGATTGGGCCCTGTTTTCCGGCGGCGTCGTGCCGGCGCTGGTATTCGGCGTTGCCTTCGGCAATCTGTTTCTGGGCGTGCCCTTCGGGTTCGACAGCGATTTGCGCTTTCATTCCACCATCACGCTTCTGTCGCTGCTGAACCCCTTTGCGCTGCTTGCGGGGCTCATCAGCCTCACCATGATCGTGTTGCATGGTGCAAGCTGGTTGAACCTGAAGACCGAAAGCACGGTGCAGACCCGCGCACGTGCCATCATGCCGTGGGCCGCACTTGTGTTTGCAGTGCTGTTCGCTATCGCAGGATTCTGGATAGCCAGAATGAACGGCTATCGCATCGAGAGTGCGATCGTTCCCGACGCCCCATCCAATCCGCTTGGCAAACAGGTTGGCACTGTACCGGGCGGCTGGCTTGCGAATTTCCTTCATCAACCTGCTTTATGGCTGACCGTCGTCATCGCTTATGCCGGTGCAGGCGGTGCCGCCTTGCTGCGTGCCCGGCCATTGGCGGCCTTTCTCGCATCGGCGCTGGTGCCGGTCGGCACGATCACAACGGCAGGCGCTGCCCTTTTTCCCTTCCTGCTGCCATCATCGGCTGACCCGCATGCCAGCCTGACAATCTGGGACGCGTCTTCCAGCCGGCTGACCCTGGGTGTGATGCTGGCGTCGGTGATGGTGATTTTGCCGATGATCATCGCCTATACCGCCTGGGTCTATCGCGTGATGCGAGGGCCCGTACGGGAAAACGATGTGACCGACAGTTCGAAGCACGCCTATTAGGAGCGCGATGCCATGTGGTATTTTTCCTGGGTTCTCGGCCTCGGCTTTGCCTGCACCTTCGCCATCCTGAACGCCATGTGGCTGGAAGCGCGCGACGAGGAGCCGGATTAAAAACTGCCGCACGCCGGGGTGACGAGTTGCCCCACCGATTGCTGGTGAAAGCGTGCGCGATAGGCGGCCTTCACCTGTTCCACCCGGCGGAAAAGATCGCCATCAGGCCGTGCCGCGATCAGCACGATCATACTCCCCTCTTGCACGATTGCGCCGGTTCCGGGATCGCGCCATTGCCCGATGCCGCGGGTGACCGTGAAGCCATCGGGAAAAGCGGGGGTCAAAACCTCCGCTGCAAATGAAGACCATTCCGCATCGCTGACATCGGCCCGGCCCGCGATCGCACGGCCGAAGAACAATTGCACACTGGTCAGCGCTTCATCCGTGCCCGCGGCACAGACCGGATGCAAAGCGGGCGCGCACGCACCGAACGGCAGCAGAAGCGCTACCGCCAGAGCAGGCACAATCGCGCGTGACCTCATCCCGTCCCCCACCGGCAGCAATCTTCGCGATACCTCAATCCCGGGAGAGATTGTCGGTGTCACGGATGAATTGCGCAACATTGTCATGCAGCGCCTTCAGGGCCGGGGGATGGGCATAGACCATGTGGCCCGATTCATAGAATTTGTAGCTGATATTGGCCTGCAGCTTTGGCGGGATGGGCAAATGCCGCATCTCGTAAATCCCCTCGAAGAACGGGGTGGCGAGATCGAAATACCCCATATTCAGCATGACTTTGAGATCGGGATCGAGCTTCATCGCGGTGGCAAGATCCGGAAGCACATTGGTGGCGACAGGCGCCGCACTGTCGGACCCCGGCGGTTTATGGCGATGATCCCAGGTGCGCCACAGCCCGTCGATGCCGGGCTTGTACGTCAAACCTTTGCCGTAATGCAGATCTTCGCGCACATATTGATTGAACGCCGCAACATAGGCCGCACTGATGGCAGCATCCTGCGGATCGTACTCGGCTTCCTTGCTCAGGGGATCGAGCGTCGGCCCGGAAAAGCGCGTGTCGAGGCGACCGGTCGTCATGTCGTCATCGCCCAACAGGGTCTTCTCGAACTCCCCGCCATTGACACGCAGATTGGCCTTTTTGATATAGGCCACCGGCAGGCCGGTATATTGATGCAGCTTTTCGGCAACGGTATCGCGCTCGCCGTCGCTGAGGGCCGCCCCTTGCGCCAGCGCGTGGGCGTAATCGCCCATCGCGAACTGTTCCACCTCGGCCAGAAACGGGTCCAGTGCGGCCGGCTGTTGCGGCAGCTTGTGGTGATACCAGGCTGTTGCGGCGTAAGTGGGCAACACAAGCTGATATGGCAGATCGACACCGGGATTGAGCTGCGGTTCGTCCGCGCTCATGTCGAAACTCAAAATCTGCGACAGCAAGATCACACCGTTGAGTTCGATGTTGTAGTGGCCGGTCAGAAGCGCCGACAGTGCCGCCGAGCGTGTAGTGCCATAGCTTTCGCCGAACAGATATTTGGGTGAATTCCAGCGGTCATAGCGGCTGAGAAACGCCTTGATGAATTCGGCGAACGCATGCGCATCAGGGTCCACGCCATAAAAGGCCTTTTCCTTGTCCTTGCCTGCAATCCGGCTGAAGCCGGTACCCGGCGCATCGATGAACACGAGATCGCTGACGTCGAGCAGGCTGTCTTCGTTGTCCACCACGTGATAAGGCGCAGGCGGGGTATGGGTATCGTCATTGGTGACGACACGCCGTGGGCCGAACGCGCCCATATGCAGCCACATGGTTGCGGAGCCGGGACCGCCGTTGAACAGGAAGGTCACCGGACGGTCGGCCGCCTTTGCGCCCTTCTTGAAATAGGCCGTAAAAAACATCGAGGCTTCGGCAGACGGATTGTCCTTATCCGTCGCGTCCTTTGCGTCCTTGTTGCCCATTTCCTTGAAATCGTCCCAGCCTTTGGGATGGACGACGATGGTGCCTGCAATCGCATCATAAGAAACACTGTGGCCGCCCGCTGTAACGGAGCCTTCGCTGACCTGTTCGGTCGGGGCGAAGTAGTCTGTCTTCGACGGTTCTTTTTTCGCAGCACTATCGGCTGCGGCAATGGCGGGCATTGTGGCGATACAAAGTGCGGCAATCACCAGGGCCAAAGTCTTCACGGTATGTTTCCCCCAATTTGGCAACCCCGTCGGCAGGTCGAATACCAGCACAAAAGGGTCCTTATCGCGCGGCGATACGGAAATTCCGGCGCACACTAAGCGGATGGGATTGTGGCCTGCAAGAATCCGGCTGGCCACGCCCGTCACAGTTTGGTGAGCGGCAGGCACGACGATATCGGCAAAAGCAGAACCGGTGCCACAACCGGGCAAAGCTCCTATCGGAATCCCTGGCGCCCGGGGGCCGTTCCAGCTTGTTGCGGCGGCACCGGTCACGATATGGTCCTACCCTCGCGGAGGGGGCCGCCATGTACATACTTGTCGTCGGCCTGACGATGCTGGTGCTGCCTGTTGCCTCGATCGCAATCGACGCCGGGACAACACACGCGCCATTGCTTTGGCTGATCGGGAAGTGGTTCGTCTTCTGGGCGGTCGGCGTGCGGCTCTTGCTGGCCGGCATTCGACAGTATTTCCAGCCCGCTTTCACGAGCCGGGATATCATGGGCATCGAGACCCCTGAAGTTTATGTCCTGGTGCGAGAACTGGGCGGTGCGAATGTCGCGTCCGGAATTGTCGGGCTGGCATCGCTCGCGATGCCGGGTTTCGTGCTTCCGGCCGCGATTGGCGCGGGCATATTCTACGCCGTCGCGGGCCTCGAACATGTCCGCTCGGGCCATCGCGGCCGCAATGAATGGATAGCCATGGTGAGCGATTTTTTCGCTGCCGCGATTCTGTTGGGCTTCGCGATTGGAACCGTGTTGACGGGGCAGTAATCATCCGCATCGAAACGGATACGCCTGCGTCGTACAGCCACCTGCAGAAAGGCAGGTGCGCCGGGGACAGGAGTACAAGGCTGAACTGGTGCCGCCTGGGTGACTCGAACACCCGACCCACGCATTACGAATGCGTTGCTCTACCGGCTGAGCTAAGGCGGCCCCCTTGAAGGGCCGGGAAAATACGCAAGAGTGGGCAAAGCTGCAACCGCCATCCGTAACGAGCGGAATTCAGCCGCCGTTCGCTTGAATGACGTGTGCGTCAGCCCTTAGACTGGCCGACAAAATACACCTGCGAAATAAATGGGAGAACGCCATGACCGTCAGCGGCAAGTGGAATATCGAGATCAAATCCCCCATGGGGGCCCAGAAGGCATCGCTGGACCTGAAAACCGATGGTGGGGCACTCAGCGGCACGCAATCGGGCCAGCAGGGCAGCCAGGACATTTCCGGCAAGGTTGACGGTAATAATGTGTCGTGGGCGGTTGCGATCACGCAACCTTTCCCCATGACCCTGGAGTTCAGCGGTGCCGTGGACGGTGACGCCATTTCCGGCAACGTGAAGGCTGGGAATTTTGGCTCCTTCCCGTGGAGCGGCAGCCGCGGCTAGAGCGGACGCCCTTTCGCCTTTCCCGTAATGTGATCGCCGATGTGGCCGGGCACGGAGTCCGGACGCGTGGCGGGAGGTATGGACGATGCTGACCAGGGCCGACGATTATCCGGTACACCAATTGCCAGAGCCGATTGCCACGGCTGGCACGGACCGGAATTTCTATGACCGCTATTTCTTCAACGGCTACACACTGGACGGGTCTGTGTTCTTTGCCGCGGCGCTGGGGGTTTACCCGCATCTGAACGTGATGGATGCCGCCTTCAGCGTGATCGTGGACGGGGTTCAGCACAATCTGCACGCATCACGCCTGTTGAATATGGAGCGGATGGATACCCGCGTCGGCCCCATTACGATCGAAGTGGTGGAGCCCCTACGCAGCCTGCGCGTGAAAGTGCAGGATCACGAGCACAACATTCACGCCGATGTGGTCTTCCACGCCCGGGCCAAACCGGTGGAGGAGCCGCGTTTCACCTTCCGTCAGGGCCCGCGCACGATGATGGACTATACGCGGCTGACCCAGAACGGAGCCTATGAAGGCAGCATTACGATCAACGGCAAAACGATCGAATTGAGCCGGGAGATGGTGCTTGGCACCCGCGACCGTTCCTGGGGCGTGCGCCCGATCGGGCTTTCCGATCCGCAACCGGCCGCCCCGCCGCTGCCGCCGCAATTCTACTGGCTGTGGTCGCCGCTCAATTTCCCAGACCGTTTCATGCTCTATCACATCAATGCCAATGCCGACGGCACGCCGTGGAACACCGCATCGGTCCTTGGCGGGCTGGAGGAAGCCGAGCCGGTTCACATGGCATCGTGCGGCAGCGAACTGGCATTCAAGCCGGGCACGCGGCACGCCAAAAGTGCGGTGATCGAAACCCGCGATCCGGCAGGGGGGCAATGGCGCGTCGAATTGAAGCCCTTGTATCAGTTCTATATGTCGGGCATCGGCTATGGCCACCCCGAATGGGGCCATGGCCAGTACAAGGGTGAACTGGCGGTGGGCTACGACACCTACGATCTTGCCACGGTCAATGAAAACGACCCGCGCTTCCTGCATATACAGGCTTTCGTCACCGCGCGCCTGAACGGACCGGGGGTGGAGCGCGTCGGTGCCGGCGTGCTGGAGCAACTGATTCTGGGGCCGCATCGCCCATCCGGTTTCAAGGATCTGCTGGACACGGCACCATGAGCGAGACGCTTGCGCCACGGCTGGAAGCCTATCTGGCCGGCCTTCTGGGCGCGGGCGATCTCCGTGTCAGCAATCTTTCGCGCATTCCAGGCGGCGCCAGCCGGGAGACCTATCGCTTTCGCGCCCGTTATGCCCGCGACGGCAAAGCCGTCGAACGCGCGATGATCCTGCGCCGAGACCCGCCGGCCAGCCTGATTGAAACCGAGCGCGAGACCGAATTCCGCGCCTATCGGGCTTTTCATGCGCTGGGCCTGCCGGTGCCGGAACCGATTGCACTGGAAAGCGATGGCCGCCATCTGGAGCGGCCGTTTTTCGTGATGGAGGAAATCGAGAATTGCCAGGTCGGCTCGATCCTGACGCCAGACCCCTATGGCGCAAACCGCGAAAAGATCGGGGGCCAGCTTTTCACCATTCTAGGACGGATTGCGGGCGCCGATGTGGATGCCATCGGGCTTGCCGATTTCGACGGCGCCAAGGACGTGAGCCAATGCTGGCGTCACGAAACGGAGCGTTGGGAAAAGGTCATTGCCGAAGACGCACTGGAGCCGCAGCCGATCGTGCAGGGCGCGCTGCGCTGGCTGAAGCGCAATCCGCCGCCGCCGGCGCAAAAGCTGGCGGTGGTGCATGGCGACTACCGCACCGGGAATTTCCTTTACGACGCGGACGGCAATATCCGCGCGATCCTTGATTGGGAAATGGCGCATCTGGGCGACCCGCTGGAGGACCTCGGCTGGCTAATCGATCCGTTATGGAGCCATGGCGACCCCACACATCCCGCTGGCACCATTGCGCGTGCAGAGGCGATTGCACTGTGGGAAAAGACAAGCGGATTGAAAGCCGAACCCGGTGCGCTTCTGTGGTGGGAGATATTTGCCAGCGTCAAAGGCGCCGCGATCTGGCTTTCCGCCGCGCGCGAATACGCCGAAGGCCGCAATACCGACCCGGTGAACGCTTTTTCGGGCTGGTATTGCCTTGCCTTTCACAACAAGGTTCTGGCTGACCGGATGAAGGCGCTGGCGGCATGAGACCGGAAGCCGATCAGATTCTGAACTTCTGCGCAGGCCAGTGGCTTGGCGAACTGGCGCCACAGCTTGCGGCGGATTACGCCCGCAGCACCGCATCCCTGAACGCGATGCTGACCATTTTCGCCGCGCAGGAATACGAGCACGGTGCGGAAATCCGCGCACGGGAGAACAAAGAGCTTCGCACATTGCTGGCGCGCCATGCCCCAAGCGCGGGCGATGCCACCCTTACGCAGGCCCTCAGCGATGCAGCGGCGGAAAGAGACCAAACGCTGACCATCAGCGCGCTGAACGCCGCGAACAACACGCTGAAATCCCTGCTGATCCGGCTGCAATGCGCACTGGAAACGCAGGCAAGCCCGGAAGCACAAGCCGCCGCAAAACAGATCTGGGAAAGCCTGGCCGCGATGGCAGAACGGCGCATGCTTCGTATCCCGCCGACGGGGTGACAAGCGATTGCGCGGCGT
>JAFKEW010000050.1 GCA_017308375.1 Alphaproteobacteria bacterium | reverse complement strand
CCACGGGAATTCCGCGTGCCGATCGGCAACCGCATTTACGGCTGCGACGACTGCCTTGCGGTTTGCCCATGGAACAAATTCGCAAAGACGGCGAACGAAGCCAAATTTCATGCCCGTGCCGAGCTGGTGAATCCCGACCTGCGGACGCTCGCAAAACTGGACGATGCAGAATTCCGCGCTCTGTTCCGGCGTTCACCCGTCAAACGGGTCAAGCGGGACCGCTTCATCCGCAATGTGCTGATCGCGATTGGCAATTCCGGCAATCCGGAGCTGGCCGAGGATGCGGAGCATTTGCTGCAGGATGAATCTCCGCTGGTGCGCGCCATGGCGGTGTGGGCGCTTGGGCGCCTGACACCGCAACACGCAGCAGACTTGGCCGCCCGGTACGGGACAGCAGAACCGGATCAGGCGGTGCAAGAGGAATGGCGTGCGGTCAGCGCTTTTTCGCCGGTGCCTTCGGCATAGAGTCCAATGTTTCGAGCCGGGCGCGCGCCGCCACCCCGGCATCGCTCTGCGGGGCATGTTGCACCACGGTCTGCCAGTCGGCCCGTGCACCGGCGGCGTCGCCTGCCTCCTGTTTCAATTGACCACGTTCGACCAGCGCCTCCGGATAGGCGGGCACGATGGCCAATGCACGCTCAAGATCGGCACGGGCCTCGGCGCGCCTGCCCATGGCATGACGTGCGCTGGCCCGCAGCACGAACAAATCCGCGCGCTGACGATCGAGTCCAAGCGCCTGTGTCAGGTCAGCATCCGCGCCACTCCAATCGGAATGCATGGCGCGCGCCCGTGCGCGATCGGCGTAATAATCGACATTGCGCGGCTCTGCCGCGATGGCCGCGGAAAAAAGCGGCAGCGCAAAGCCCGGTTGCTGTGCCAGAAGCCAGGCATTTCCCGCCTGATCCAGCAATTGCGGGCGCATGGATTCCGCCCTTGGGTTCTCCGCAAGATCGGAAAGCTTTCGCGCCGCTTCGGTAAACCGGCCGAGAGAGACGAGCGACAACGCCTCGCAATGGGCGGCAGGAATACCGCCGCCATTGGCCCGCCAGTGCATGGCATCTTCAAGCGCGGATTGCGGATCGTTCTGACTGCGTGACAGACAGGTTTGATAATGCGCGGCGTCTTCCGCCGTTGTGGCCGGGTTTCCCGCGGCAATAACAGGTGAACTTCCCAGCAACAACAGAACGAGGAATATCTTGCGCATCGCTGCCATTAAACCGGCGGCAGTGGTGAAAGCAAGCGGCCGGCACGTTCCGCCAGCCCCGTCAGTGTCTGCAATAGCAATGCGATATCATCCGGCGTGGAGAGACGGTGATCGCCCTGTTTCACCAGCGTCAACGTGACATTACCCGCAAGCATATCCGCGACACGCAACGCATGCTGCCATGGCACATCCGGGTCCTTCATGCCCTGAAGGATGTGAACCGGCGCCTGCAAATCCATTGACGTGCCGAACAGAAGATGAGAACGGCCATCTTCGATCAGCGCCCGCGTGATGGGATATGGCCCGTCATCATAAGCCGAGGGGCGCATCCATTCGCCTGCTTCCAGGATTTGCCGTTTCGCATCATCCGGCAGGTGGGCCCAAAGCAAGGCTTCGGTAAAATCCACCGCGGGCGCAATCAGAAGCATGCCTGCGATCCGCGCTGGCCTAAGGCGCGCCAGCAGCAGCGCAATCCACGCCCCCATGCTGGACCCAACCAGAATTTGCGGCCCCTCAGTCAACCGGTCGAGCACTGCGACCGCATCATCACGCCAGCGTGTGATTGTGCCATTCCGAAAATTGCCGGATGAAAGACCATGCCCGAAATAATCGAAACGCAGGAAGGCTTGCCCGGATTCAGCGGCCCAAATATCCAGCGCCTCGGCCTTGGTGCCATCCATCGCGGATTTGAAACCGCCAAGCCACAGAATGCCCGGCCCCTTGCCCGCACGCGCCTGATACGCGATGGTCTGGCCATCCGGTAACGCCAGTTGCCTTATCTTTGTCATCATCAGACCGTGATCCTCTCACGTCGCGGCCTGTCCAGTCCCTGCCGGAACGCCCATCATAACCGGCCCGTGCCCGACCCTAGTATGCCCAATGTAAGCGAGTAGAACCATGAGCGGAATGTTCACGCGGATATGTCTTCTCCTTTCCGTCCTTGCCATGTTGTGCGGGCCGATTGCGGCAAGCACAGCCGTGGCACAGGAGGGCCCGCGTGCAGCGCCCACCGCAACGATCGAGGTGCAGAGCCTGCCGGTGGCGGAGGAGCCCGTGCCCGCCTTCGATCCGGTAAAGGCAACCAATGCCTATCTCGCGCAGATCAGCGGCCCACAGCGTGCCCGTTCCGACGCCTATTACGAAGGCGGTTACGTGCTTCTTCTGGTCGGTACAGCCTATGCGCTGATCGTGGCGGGGCTTCTGCTCTGGCTGCGCATTTCCGCCAGGATGCGCGATTTCGCACAAGCCATCACACGCATCCGCTTCTGGCAGGCAGCGATCTATGCCGCGCTGTTCTTTGTCGTGATCGTGGTGGCGACATTGCCGCTAACGCTCTACCAATCCTTTTACCGGGAGCATGAATTCGGCCTTTCGAACCAGACCATCGGGCAATGGTTCACCGACTTTGCCGTGCTATGCGCGATCGGGTTTGTGGCAACAACCATCCTGGTGACGGTGATATATGCCGTAGTCCGGGCCGCGCCGAACCGCTGGCCCATCTGGGCGAGCGCCATCACCATCGCGTTTGCCGCCTTCGTCGGCCTGATCAGTCCGGTATATGTCGCCCCGCTGTTCAACACTTATACCCCACTACCCGACTCGCCAGTGAAACAGAGCATTCTTGCAATGGCCAAGGCGAATGGTGTGCCGGTTGACAATGTTTATACCTTCGATGCATCGCGCCAGTCGGACAGGATATCGGCCAATGTTTCCGGCCTGTTCGGCACCACGCGTATCTCCCTGACCGACAATCTGATGAAACGGGCAACGCCAGCGGAGGTCGAGGCTGTCCTGGGCCATGAAATCGGCCATTACGTTTTGGGCCACACCTATACCGGCCTGTTGTGGATAGCATTGGTGATCGTGGTGGGGTTCTGGTTTCTGAATTTTTCATTCCGCTTTCTGACCGCGATCTTCGGCGGCAATTGGGATGTACGGCAGATCGATGATCCGGCCGGCCTGCCGGTGCTCTATGCCGTGGGCATGGTCTATCTGTTGCTGGCAACACCGGCGCTCAACACGATCAGCCGGAACATCGAAGCGCAGGCCGACATTTTCGGCCTGAACGCGGCCCGGCAGCCGGATGGCTTCGCCACCATCGCGTTGAAACTCAGCGAATATCGCAAACTCGAGCCATCGCCCCTGGAAGAATTCGTGTTCTACGATCATCCTTCGGGGCGCAGCCGTATCGCCATGGCCATGCAATGGAAAGCACAACACCTGAGAGACCCCGACATTCGCAAGGGCCCCGTTTCCCCGCAATAGGCGGCTTTTCACGCAGCCTGGGCAGGAAGGACGCGCCGCTGCATGTGGCCGCGCACAGCCACCATCCCTGGCCGGATGTGAGCCATGATGCGCAGGTCGCGGCCTGGAACGAAGCCGCACAGTTGCTCGACCGCAAATGGAACCGCATCTACGATCATGTCATCCCTGAAGCACAAGGTCATATCGCGCGCAAGCTAAATCTGCCCGACCCGACAACCATCGCGCTCGGTCCCAATACGCATGGCTTTGTGCTGCGCCTGCTGTCCTGCCTGCCCACGCCTGCCCGCATTCTGACCACGGACAGCGAGTTCATGAGTTTCGCACGTCAGGTTGCACGGCTGGAGGAAGACGGGCTGGTAACCGTTACCCGTATTCCAGTGCGACCGTTCGGCGATTTCGAAGCGCGATTTTCGCAAGCCGCCGCAGACGGAACATATGATCTGGTATTCTTCAGCCATGCCTTTTTCGATTCCGGCTACGCAATCGCTGACCCGGCCGCAATCGTTCGTGCGGTGCGAAGGGACGAGGCGCTGGTAGCAATCGATGGTTATCACGCCTTCATGGCGCGGCCGGTCGACATTTCTTCCATCGCGGCGCGGGCGTTCTATCTGGCAGGCAGCTACAAATACGCCATGGCGGGCGAAGGATGCTGCTTTCTGCATTGCCCGCCCGGCTATGGTGCCCGCCCGCGCGATACCGGATGGTTCGCCGGATTTTCCGGATTGGAGGCCAGGGGCGGCAGTGTTTTCTATCCGGCGGACGGCAGCCGCTTTCTGGGCGCTACATTCGATCTCTCAGCACTTTACCGTTTCAACGCGGTACAAAACTGGCTTCTCCGCGAAAATTTCAGCGTTCCGGAAATGCTGGGCCATGTGAGGGTGCTTGAACAACACTTCCTTGCGGCTATCGCCGGGGGCCGGCATAGCATTTCACCCACCATGCTGTGTGTACCGAACGCGAAACTGCGGGGGCGCTTCCTTGCTTTCGCCACCCCGGAAGCCGCAAAAATCGTGACCCGTCTTGCCGAACAGAACATCATCGCCGATCACCGCGGAGATATTCTGCGCATTGGATTCGGCATCTATCATGGGGAACACGAGGTTGGGCGGCTAACTGACGCGCTGAAGGTCTGATCTTTTCAACGCTTCAATTGCGCTGACAGCGCGGCATAGATCGGATTGCCGTTCACAAAAACATATTCCACATCTTCCGCGGTGACCGCGCCATCGCAACCAGCTTCACGCAAACGTGCCACCGCACTCATCAGATTGCCGCGCGGGCAAAGCAGCGAAAATTCACCACCGCCTTTGGCCGCACTACGCGACAGCACACTGATGCCGAGCGATTTCTCCAGCGCCGGTATGGCAGCGGCCGCTTTGGCTTCGAGGTGGACACGCAGGACATGGCAAGCCTTGGCGCGCTCCCGCGCGGCAAGGCGGGAGAGCAGATTCTCTACCGCCGCACGCGCATCTTTCTTCCAAATTATCGCGCGACTGGCGGCAAGCTGTGCCTGACTTTCCAGTATCGTGCCGTCTTCCAGCATTTTCAGGCCGTTGGCGGCAAGGGTCGCACCCGTGGTGGTGATGTCCACGATGGCATCGGCAGTTCCCGCTGCAGGCGCACCTTCGGTGGCGCCCAGGCTTTCAACGATGCGGTAATCGGAAATGCCGGCGCGCGCGAAGAAGCCGCGTGTCAGCCGGACATATTTCGTAGCCACGCGCAGGCGGCGGCGGTGGCGATGATAGAATGCGGCGCAGACATCATCGAGATCTGCCATCGTCGAAACATCGATCCAGGCCTGCGGCACCGCAACGACCACATTGGCGAACCCGAAACCCAGCGGCATCACCGGCACAATCTGCGCTTCCGCCGCGGTTTCGCGGATCAGGTCCTCACCCGTCACGCCCATGTGCACATCGCCTTCGGCAAGAGCCGTGGCGATTTCCGAGGCCGACAGCAAAATCACGTCGATGGACGGCAGACCGGAAAGGCGCGCCCGATAACCGCGTGCCCCGGCGGCCTGTTTCAGCGCAATGCCGGCATCAGCGAAATAATCCCGCACCTGCTCCTGCAGGCGGCCCTTGGATGGGATGGCGAGTGTCAGCGCGTCGGCCATGCTCACCCCCTGCCCTCTGCGCGGCGGCGCGCCGCCAGCAGGCGCTCCGTGCGAATGGCACAGCCGATGGCGGAAGTACCCGTGGGCGCGCCCAGCGTTTCCAGCAATGTGTCATAGCGCCCGCCCCCGGCGATCTGCACCGCACCCTCGGCATCGCGCGACCACAGCTCAAACACAAAGCCGGTGTAATATTCCATGTTACGGCCGAAGCGGGCGGCAAAGGTCACACGCGACGGATCGATACGGAATTCCTTCAGTGCGTCCAGCCGTTCTTCCATGCTCTGCAGCGACTTTTCAAGATCGACACGCGCGGCTTTGGTCAGTTTGCGAACCTGTGCAAGTGCCTTCGGTGCGGGGCCGGATACCGCAAGCACATCGCCAATCAGTTTCGCTACGCCTTCATCCAGGCGAATGGCGGCGGCATCTGCGGCCTGTTCCATCAGGCGCTCGATAATGTCTTCGCGGGTTCTCGCGCCTTGCGGCGGCTCGCCGATCAGATCCATCAGACCTTCAAAAGCCAGGCGGGAATCGGACGCATCGAGATTGCCGAGATGCGCCAGCAATCTTTGTGCATCGCTGGCGCCACCTTGCGACAGCTTCTTGAGCAACGCCTCGAAATAGTTCGCGCGCCAGAAATGGCGCTTCAACCGCCCGCGCCATTGCACCGGCACATCCAGAGCATCGATCAACCCGGAGAAAAGGCCAAGATCGCCAATTTTCATATCGAACTGTGAAAGCCCGGCCGCGCGGATGGCCGCGATAGCCGCGCCGGCGATTTCGACATCGGCCGCCGTACGATCCACCGTGCCCAGCAACTCCGCACCGGCCTGATAGAATTGCGTCGGCCGTTCCGGCTCTCCCGGCTGATGGCGGAAAGCCACGCCGTTGTAGCAAAGGCGCGCCGGATATTTGCCGCCGGACTGCACGTGCATCCGGCATACCGGTACGGTGAGGTCCGGCCGCAGACACAACTCCAGCCCCGAAGGATCGGTCAGTGTGAAGGTGCGGCGGCGGATTTCTTCACCCGAGCGATCCAGGAATATATCGGCGGGCTGCAGGATGGCGGGTTCGACCCTGCCGTAGCCGCGATCGGCGAATACGCCCAATATGGCATTTGCCTGCGCATTCAGTTCCGCAATCAGCGCCGCATCATAGGTGGGAAAACCAGCCATGGCCTCTACCCTTCACGCGCCAGCATGGCATTCACACGCGCCACCAATTCGCCCCGCGGCACCGCGATTTGCGCGGGCCTGCCTTCCACCCAGGCCGCACGGCTCTCCACCGATTTGGCAAGTTCGGCACCAAGGGCCAAATCCTTCAGCGTGATCTCCCCCCGCGCGCGCTCGTCAGAACCTTCCATCACCGCAATCGCGGCGCCGCGCTTATCGGCATATTTGAATTGCGCCTTCAGACCGGCATCGCCGACATAAGCCTCTGCCCGGATTCCGGCAGCACGCAATTCGCGCACCAGTGCAAAGCTTTCGGCCAACCCGGCTTTGTCCATCGCCAGCACTACCACCAGCGGTGCGATCTGCGCGGATGTGCGATTCCTCAGTGCGGTAAGAAGACGGCTGACCCCGATGGAAACGCCGGTGGCCGGCATGGCCTGACCGGTGAAGCGGGCCACCAGGTCGTCATAACGCCCGCCACCCGCGACAGAACCGAACACCACGGTTTCGCCCGCCTCATTGGCAACGGGAAACGTCAGCTGTGCTTCGAACACCGCGCCGGTGTAATAATCAAGACCACGAACGATGGAAGGATCGATCGCGATGCGACCATCGGCATAGCCATTCGCCGCAATCAATTCGTTCAGCGCCACGAGATCCGCGATCCCTGCCGCACCAATGGTGCTGGTGCCGACGAAAGACTGAAGCTCTGCCAGAATTTGTGTGTTGGAACGCGGACCGCCCCTGCCCGATTCGGGATCGTTGGCCGCAAAGAATTTCAACACCGCATCGATGGCGGTGGCAGGCAGGTTTGCACCCTTGGTGAAATCGCCACTTTCATCCTTGCGGCCCTGACCCAGAAGTTTCGCCAACCCATCGAGGCCCAGCCGATCCAGCTTGTCGATCGCGCGCAGCACGATGCCGCGGCGCGCGAGATCATCGAGACCCACGCCCGCGGCCTCCAGCACGCCATCCAGCAATTTGCGGCTGTTGACCTTGATGACGTAATCCCCGCCGAGGTCGAGCGCCTCCAGCGTATCGGCCAGCATCATCAGCAATTCGGCATCGGCAGCGGGAGAGGCACTTCCCACCGTATCGGCATCGAACTGGGTGAATTCCCGGAAACGGCCGGGGCCGGGCTTCTCATTCCGCCACACCGTTCCGGTCTGATAACGGCGGAAGGGCCGCGGCAGGCTTTGCGCATGCTCCGCCACATAGCGGGCGAGCGGGGCCGTCAGATCATAGCGCAGCGACAGCCATTGGCCGTCCTCATCCTGAAGGGAGAACACACCCTCGTTCGGCCGGTCCAGATCCGGCAGGAATTTCCCCAGCGCATCGGTGTATTCGAAGGACGGGGTTTCCAGCGGCTCGAAACCATAGGATTCATAGATGCGGCGAATGGTATCGAGGACGGCACGCTCCGCCGCGATTTCCGCCGCCCCGCGATCGCGAAAGCCGCGCGGAAGCCGCGCCCTGGGGCGAAAGCTCTTGTTTCCGCTCATGATTATGCGTGCCGCTCCAACAATCCGCCTTCATAACGGCTCGGCTTTGCGCCCGCAACAAATCCGGCGCTTGCAGGGCAGATTCGAGCCGCTATATTCGCGAACCTTTTCCGGGCCCTTGGCCTGGCTGGTCTAGTGGACAGGTGGCCGCGTGGCGGAAGGCGCCCCGGCCGCTTGGCGGCGAGAGTAAAATGCGTGCGCCGGCACGCATGGATGGACAGGTGGCCGAGTGGCTGAAGGCGCCCCGGCCGCTTGGCGGCAAGAGTAAAATGCGTGCGCCGGCACGCATGGATGGACAGGTGGCCGAGTGGCTGAAGGCGCACGCTTGGAAAGCGTGTGGACGGGAGACCGTCTCGTGGGTTCGAATCCCACCCTGTCCGCCAATCCCGAACAACAGCGGAAATGGCGGTGGCCCCTCCCTCATCGCGAGCATGCAGGGTTGGCGTGGCGGCTGCATGCGAGCGATATAGGTATAAGAAAGGCTCTGTCCGTTCGGCCGAAGGGACAGAGCCGTTTCTGACACCGATGGACAAGCCGGCCGAAGGTCCCCGGCGAGGGACCAATGACCGGCACCCGAAAGATGCCGCCACGGTTCTTGCAAGAAACAGGAGAGGTCTTCGGGACCGGACCCCGGACCTGCCGAACCGGCGGAGTATCCCCTGCCCGGTTCATCTCCTGTCTTCCGCGCGGGTGCACGCAAGCTTGCACCCTTACCTGTATGATCTTGCGGCAAATCTACAGCACCCCACGTTTCTCCACGTTCTTCAGAGAGAACAAATAGGGCACATAAACTAGGATTACAAGTACAAAATAGGAAAAATAGCATTTTATGGGGTGCGTGGGAATGGAAGTTGGATGGCCGGGTCAGGCCCGGCCATGACGGGGAGGGGGGTGGTGTGTGGGCGGCGCCATCTGGATGGCCCGCGTCGAATACGACGCCGCTATCGACCGGGCCATGACAATGAGGGCTTCAGGGTGTGTGCTTTGGCGATCCCCTCACCTGCAAGTTATTCGAATTGCCGCGCAATTTTCCGGGAGGCCGCGCCACACTTTCTCTGCAATAGCTTCAGGGCAGGCGCATGGAGCGGCGATGTGCTGCCATGGAAACGGCGAAGGTAATCGAACTCAGCAACATCAATCCCGCCGCGATGAGGAATGCACCGCGGACATTGCCGGGGCCGACACCGAACGACGATAGAAACGGCCCAATACTCAGCCCGAACAGGGTCACGGCGGTGCCGGTCATCACCGCCTGCCGCGATGGCTCCATATCGATCAGAAGCCGGACCTGAAACGGATTGAGCGCCAGCCAGAACAGGCCAAACGCCGCCGTCGCCCCGAAATAAACCGATGAAGAGTTTGCGGTGGCGATCAGCATGATGACCGTGCCCTGACAGAGCGGACCCAATATCGTCACCAGCCGGAACGGCAGCCGCCAGGCAAACCATGCCACCGCAAACGCCCCCACCACCTGCAGCATCAGGCTGACGGCAAGTGCCGTCCCCACCAGATCGGGTGCGATGTGAAGTTCGACCGCAATCCGTTCGGCGTAATTCCACGCCCCGCCGATGGCGGCATTCTGCAAAGCGACGCCAAGAAGAATTCCCAACACCGCCGGCGTCCAGACCGCGCCGGCGGTGGCATGCTTTACCGCCGCGGGCGGATGGCGCTCGGTCAGTGCGAATGCGGCGACGGCTGCGACCAGCGCGATGCCGGCCAGAATGGCAAAGCCGCCATCCGCCCCCACACGCGGCAGGATCGAAACCGGCAGAGCATAGGCCAGCATGGCTTGCGGAATGGTCTGCAGGGCAAGGAAGAGACCATTCAGCCGGTCCGGGCTGGTGGAGTGAGTAATGACGACGATGGCGGCACCGAGAATATAGCCTTCCAGAAGACCGGCCGCGCCACGCGTGAGAAACAACAGAACGGGGGTATGCGCGGCATAGATCGCAGCGTTCATCGCGGCGAGCAGAAGCGAGCCCAGCGCCACCTTCGCGGCGATTTTTCCTTTCTGCAGCAGATAGGCACCCACGGCAGAGCCGATGGCCAGCGCCAGCACCTCCACCGTTGCAAGCTGGCCCAGCATGGTTTCGCTGATCCGGCCTTCTTCGGTCAGTGCACCGAGCAGGACCGGCTGAATGCCCAGGATCATCAATGCGGCCGTGCCGACCAGCATGCTGCTGCCGATCACGGTCCAGGAATCGCGGATGCCGCCCGGAAGGATTTCGGTTTGTGTGCCTTGCGTGAGCGCGACGGCAGCAACAGCGGAAACACCGACGGAGGCGTTTTGTTCGTGCGGGGATTGCATGTTGCCTCTTTCGGTGTGGGATATGTTTTCGCTTATCGCTTCTGACCGTATTGGCTGAACTGCCGGAAATTGTCGGCCATGTCCGCATCGCTCAGAATGTTCGGGCCGCCGATGGCGAGCGTTCCCCAGTAGACGGCAGCCTGTTCTTCCACCTCTTCCGCGATCATCAGCGCGCGCGAAAGGCCTGGCGCGGCGACAATCTGCCCGTGATTGGCCATCAGACAGGCAAAGCCGGTTTGCAGTGTGGCAGCGATATTGGCCGCCAGTGCGGCGCTGCCGAAGGTTGCGTAGGGGGCAAGCGGAATATCGGGGCGTCCGGCAACGCCAACCATATAATGCAACGGGGGAATGGGCTTGCCCGCACAGGCGAGAATGGTCGCGAAGCGGGAGTGGCAATGCACCACCGCATTCACATCCGGCCGCGCGGCCAAAAGTGCCGCGTGCATTTGCCATTCACTGGAAGGGGCCAGCGCATCAGCCGCGCGCGCCTGCCGTTCGTCAAGAAAAACGATCTGGTCTGCGGTCAGATGTTCCGCGGTAATACCACTGGGCGTAATCAGCATGCCCTTCTCATGCCGGACGGAAACATTTCCCGTTGTGCCGCGGTTAAGCCCACGCGCCTCCATACGGCGCATGGCGCTGACGATCTGCGCGCGCCTTGTCTCTTCGTTTTCAATTCGTGGCATGGCGGGCCAGCGGCATGTTGATCATTGCGTCCCATGTTGCCGCGAAGCTCGCAACTTTTCCAACTGTTCCAAGATCACTGGCGACCAGTGCCGCCGTCGCCATTGCGAAGCGGCAGGCCTCATCCACCGTGTGGCCACGATCCAGTGCCGCCACGAATCCGGCACAGAATGAATCGCCGCAACTGGTGGTATCCACCGGCGTGACAGCGTGTGCGGGGAAATCACGCTGCGCACCATCTCCGGCGAAATAGCTGGCGCCATCGGCCCCGCGCTTGAAGACACACGCACCCGCACCCATGCGCAGAAAATGGCCTGCGGCTTTCGCAAGACCGTGTTCGCCGGTGAGAGACAGAGCCTCGCCCCCGTTCGGCATGAAGTAATCGACATTGGGCAACAGTCTTTCCAGCTCCGTCATGGTGCGGGGGCCGGGGCTGATCAGATCGCAGGTCACAACGGCGCCCGCCCCTCTGGCGGCGGCCAGCAGCGCCGCGCCCGGCCCGCCATCAAGGTTGACCCCGCCAACCCCGCCCCAATGCACAAAGCGGGCGTTCCGTGCGGCGGTTGTTACCGATGGCGGCAGGTCCATGAACGTGGCCGCACCCAGAGCATGAAAATTGGGCCGTTCCCCATCGCCACGAATGGTCAGCATGGTGGTGGATGTGCGCTTGTCCACCCGAACCGCAAGCAATGTGGTGTCGACCTGTTCACGGGCAAATTCGCTGCGGAGGAAACGCCCGGCGGCATCATCCCCCACGGCGGAAGCGATCGCCACCGGCACACCAAGGCGCGCCGCCACCAACGCCATGCCGCCAGCGGTGCCGGCCGGCGAAAGAGCGATGCCATCGATCAGGCTGGTTCCACCGCCAGCGGGAATGCGGTCAATGGTGCGGCCCGCAATATCCAGTGTCGTCAGGCCGACACAGAGAAGCCGTGGCATCATTCGTGTTCCCGCGCGTGCCTTAGATTTTGCATTGGCCCTGTGCCCGAATTATAATAGCAAAAGCTATCTTTCTCCAAACGGAGGATCCCATGCCGCACGCGAATTCCCTGGACAAAACACTTCGCGAACGGGCCGCTGCCGTCATTCCCAACGGCATGTACGGCCATGAATCGGTTCGCCTGTTGCCGGATGTCTATCCGCAATTCTTCGGCCGCGCAGAGGGTGCACGCCTGTGGGATGTGGACGGGCGGGAATATCTCGATTTCATGTGTGGCTACGGGCCCAACCTCTTCGGCTATCGCAACCACAAGATCGACATGGCCGCAAAGGCGCAGGCCGAACTGGGCGATGCGATGACTGGGCCGGGGGCGGTGATGGTCGAGCTGGCGGAAAAGTTCGTGCAGACGATCGGCCATGCGTCGTGGGTGATGTTCTGCAAGAACGGCACGGACGCCACCACCATGGCCATCTCAACCGCGCGTGCGCACACGGACAAGCGCAAGATTCTGGTTGCGAAAGGGGCCTATCACGGTGCCGCACCATGGTGCACGCCCGTTCCCGCCGGTGTCGTGCCGGAGGATCGGGCCCATCTCATCACATACATTTACAACGACATCGAAAGCCTCGAGGCGGCCGTGATTGCGGCGGGTGACGATCTGGCGGGGATTGTCGCCTCGCCCTTCAAGCACGACGCCTTTGTGGACCAACAGATGCCCGATGCCGCCTATGCCCGCCGCGCCCGCGAAATCTGCGATGCGCGCGGGGCGCTTCTGATTGTTGACGATGTGCGCGCCGGTTTTCGGTTGGCGCGCGATTGCAGCTGGTCGCTTGTCGGCGTGGCGCCCGATCTGTCGTGCTGGGGCAAGGCAATTGCCAATGGTTATCCGCTTTCCGCGCTTGCCGGTAGCGAGAAGGCGCGCGCCGCGGCAGGCACCCTCTACGTCACCGGATCGTTCTGGTTTGGCGCCGTGCCGATGGCGGCAGGGGTGGCGACGTTGAATGAAATCACGTCAAGCACCTATCTTGAGCATACCGAGCGGCTGGCAACCCGTTTCCGCAACGGACTGGCGGAAGCTTCGCGGCGCCACAGCTTTGGCTTGCGGCAAACCGGCCCGGCCCAGATGCCGCTGATCCTGTTCGAAGACGATCCGGATTATCGCATCGGTTATGGCTGGGCGGCCGAAATGGTTCAGCGCGGCATCTATGTGCATCCCTGGCACAGCATGTTTTTCTGCAGTGCGATGACGGACGCCGACATCGACCAGGCTCTTGGTGTTGCGGATCAGGCCTTCGCGGCCCTGCACAAAGGCCGCGCACGGCTGGAACCGCATAGCGGCCTGCTCGCCATGCTGGAAGCGCGGCACTGAAACGAAACACGCGGCGCCCCATACAGGCGCCGCGCGTCCCCGCTTCTCAGAAATCAGAAGTGCCCGAAATCAGAAGTGCCCGAAATCAGAAGTGATAGTTCACCTCGGCGCCAATCGTGCGCGGCTGGCCCATGATGCCCTGGTAATAGCCCACGAAGCTCAGATCGAAGATGTCGAGGAAGTAGTGCTGGTCCGAGATGTTGTGGATGTAGCCCGCCACTTCCCATTTATCATCGTCAAAGGAATAGGCGATACGGGCATTCTCCAGCCAGTAGGGTTCTTCGGTGAGGTGGGGATTGTTCGCCACATCGAAATACTGGTGGCTCTTGTAACTGGCGTTGACCTGGAAATCGAGGTTGCCGCTTTCCAGCGGAACACGATAATTCGCCGCCAGCGCGACGCTGAGATGTGGCGCGAGGGGAAGCTGATGGCCGTGATAGCTGTCCGGCTGGGCCGGTGTCGAATCGTCGGAATCCACTTTCGCCTGCAGCACGCCGATCTGGGCCGACAACGTCAGTTGATCGGTCGGCTTGCCGACGAACTGCAGATCCAGCCCCTCCATATGGGCCTTTCTGGCATTGGTCAGGATGTTGGTACCCAGCGGTACGCCACCCGGAATGGGGCTTGGGATCGGAACCAGGATGAACACCTGCAGATCGCGGTAATCGTTGTAGAAGAGCGCCGCATTGACGAGCAGGCGGTCATCGAAAAAGGTCGATTTCAGACCCACTTCATACGCGGTAATTCTCTCCGGCTTGATGGGCTGCAATTGCGCCGAAATCTGCGCGGCCGCGATCGGCAGGAGGCTTGGCGTAGGCACCGTGGCCAGAAAGCTGCCGTTAAAACCACCGCTCTTGAAACCGGTGGAGGCGCTGACATAGGTCAGGATCTTGTCGGTCCACTGGTAATCCAGCGCGGCCTTCCAGTTGAAGGATGTGTTGCTGAGCGTGCGGTCGAAGCTCTCCCCCGGCGGCGGCAGGATCGGGATGATCGGTCCCAGATCGTTGATCCCGCCAACCTGAAATTGCGATGCGGCCGCATATTGAAAGCTTTTGCTTTCGCCGGTGAACCGCGCACCCAGCGTCAATTTCAACTTGTCGGTCAGCTTGTAATCGCCCTGGCCGAACACGGCATAGGAATTGGTGACCTGGCGGCTGTTGTCATAGTCGATCTGGCTGCCCACAGTCGGGTCAGAACCGGCGCCCGGCCCAAAGAAGAGATCGGCATCCAGAAGCACATAGAGCGGCTGGTTCTGCCTGAGCGTTTCGCTCAGATAATAAAGACCCAGCAGCCAGTTATATTCGTCCGTCGATTGCGAGACGCGGAATTCCTGGGTGAAGGTTTTGGAATTCACGCCGAAGTCGATTTCCAGCAGGCGATTGGGCGAGGCGTCGGTATCCTCAGGGTGCAGCTTGTCATTGTGGTCGAACGCGGACAACGACACGAAATTCAGGCTGCCATAGCTGTAATCGGCCCGAAGATAACCGCCCCAATTGTGGACCTTCAGATGCTCCCGCCGGTTATAGGACCCGGCATAGAAATTCTGCGGCGTGCCATAGCCGAAAATATCGGTGCAGGCCGCGCCGTTCGCGGCCGTCCCGCTCAGCACTTCGGAGACGGAGCAGGGATCACCCGTGCCGGAATTGATGGAGCCCATATGGCGATATTCCGCCGGCCGGTTTGCCACCGACCCGCCATGGACATTCAACAGAAATGTCAGGTCCTCAATCGGCTCCCACTGCAGGAATGCGCGGCCGGCAATGTTGTTGGCACCGTTTTCGCGGCCGTTCGTGAAGGCGTTGTAGGTATAGCCGCCGGAACCGTTCTTGACGAAGGCGAGGCGCCCGCTCAGGCCATCGGCAATCGGGCCGCCGACGCCGCCTTCGATCTGGTAGGTGTCGAACGAACTGTATTCGACATGAAAATCGCCGGTGTAATAATCCGTCGGCTTGATCGAGATGAAATTGATCGCGCCACCGCTGGTGTTGCGGCCGTACAACGTTCCCTGCGGGCCCTTCAGAACCTCGATACGTTCCAGATCGAAGGCCTGGAATGTCTGCGAGGCTGGCGCGCTGAGATACACTTCATCGAAATAGACACCGTTGGGGCCGGCATTGTTGGTATCGTAATCGTTGAGACCGACACCGCGGATCGCAATGATCGGCTGATTGCCGGCACCTGCGGGCAGCGCAATGCTGACATTCGGTGTGAACTGGCTGAGGTCGGTGGAGGATTTGATGCCAAGGTCCTGAATAGCCTTGGTATCGAAGGCCTGAACCGTCAGCGGCACGGTCTGAATATCTTCCGTCCGCTTCTGCGCTGTGACCACAACGGTTTCGATTCCGCCTTGCGATCCGGCGTTCTGGGCGGCGGCACCCGTCCCCCAACATAACGCTGCAACACAACAGCCAGAGACCAGCATGCGTGAGACGGACATGGTTCCCCCCGATCTCATATCTGCGGTAAGGATAGCGATCGCTATCAATCAGGCAAGCGATTTTTTCCGTTCCCCGTCACCGAAAGAGGTCAGATAACGGGCTGCCATATGGGAGATTTCCGCCGTCACCCGGTCGGCATCCATCTCCGGTTGATCCATGATCAACTCGGTTGCGGTGTACATCACCTCAACCATAAGGGTTGCGCCGATGCGCAGGTCTTTGCGGTCCGCCTTGGGAAACGTCTTGCGCGCGCGTTTGTAAACCCGGTCGGCCACATCCTCGCGGGAGGCGATCCGGACCTCGCTCAGGGTGGGGACAGCCCTCAACGCGCGCATCACCCAGCCCCCGCCCGGAAATGCGCGCGTAATCGCGTTCACCTCTTTCAGGATACGATAGTTGCGCGCCGTTTCTTCCGCCACATCGCCAACGCCGTCCATGGTTTTCTGATGCGCAAAAACGGCGTCATCCTGTATTTTCATAAGCTTGGCGCCCAGTTCTTTCAGCAGAGCATATTTGTTGGGAAAGTAACGGTAGAGCGCCGGTGGCGTCAGGCCAGCACGTTCGCAGACAAGATTGGTCGAAAGCCGCTCGACACCAACCTCTTCCAGCAGATTGCCGGTCACCTCCAGAATCATATCATACGTCGCCTGCGCACGGCGCTGGCGCGGCTGAACCTTCGTATTGAGCGCAACGTGCTTCTTTTTCCGTGCCGGGAGAGCTTTTGCGGCCCGTTTTTTCAGCATTCCATCGTTCCTGACTTTTGTAGCATCTCTCTTTTACGGATGACGCACCCGAAAAGTGAAGGGTGCAGTGCGAGCAACTTTGCCCCCAACGGGGCGCGCATCTCGTCGCGTTTGCAAGCCAGATCGACGGCCGGGCGTCTATGAGCTGCGGTCTTTGTCCGGCTGCGGTGGGGATACCCGCCCCTCCTGTATGTCTCGCGACAGGGCCGCGCGGACCAGCAGCATCAGCGTGACCGGCGTGGTCAGCGATACGAACAGCAATATCAGAACCTCATGCACCACCGGGCGGGATTGCAGCACGGTGAAACACAGCATCGAACCGGCGAGAATGAGCGTCGCGCCAAGCGTGGTGCCGAGCGTGGGCGCATGCACCCGTTCATAAAACGTCCTGAGCCGCAACAGGCCGGTGGCACCCGTTAGCGTCAGCGCGGCGCCCGCGAGAACGAGAAGTGCCACAAGAAACGCGGCCCAGCCCGGCAATTCGGCGATTGGGATCATTCGATCACCTCCCCCCGCATGAGGAATTTTGCCAGCGCCACCGTACCGGCGAAGCCCAGCAACGCGATCACCAGCGCGGCTTCAAAATAAAGCGTGGTCCCGGATTTGATTCCAAAGGTCAGCATCAGCAGCATGCCGCTGGCGTAGAAACTGTCCAGCGCCAATATGCGGTCCTGCGCGCGCGGGCCGCGCACCATGCGGTAAACGGCGCAGCCCATGGCCGCCGCGAGCATGATCCCGGCCAGTGTCAGCGCCCAGGAAAACAGCAGCGCGGTCATTCGAGAATTTCCCGCAAGTGGCGTTCATAGCGGCCCTTGATGGTGTCGATCCAGATACGCTCCTCCACCAGACTGAGCACATGAATGGTGAGCACGCGGCTTTCGGAATCGAAATCCACCCAGATGGTGCCCGGTGTTGCCGTGATGATGCAGGCGAGCGCGGCAAGCCCGTAAGGGCTGCGCAACTCAAGCGGGATGCGCACGAAGCCCGGCCGCCGCCCCGGTGAATCGCGCCAGATGATGCGCGCCACCAGAATGTTCGAGCGCACGATATCGGCCACAACGAGAAGAAACAGCCGCATCGCCGCCAATGGCCGCGGCAGTTTTCCCGCCGGAGGATCGAGCGCGGTCAACACCCAGGTGCCAAATCCGCCGAGAACAGCCCCAAGCACAATCTGCCCCGGTGCCAGCGACTGATTGAGCAGCAACCAGATGGCCATAAGAAAAGCCGGCATCAGCGACCATTTCAGCAGCCGTATCATTGCGGCCCCCCGGAAAGCGCCGGTGCCTGAAAATCGGCCGGCAGAACGGCACGGATATAATCACCGGGAAAGTGCAGATTCTGCGCCGTGGCGTCGGCAAACCGCATGGCGGGACCAGCGCCGGCGGTAAGCCCCACACAAAGAAGGATCAGGCCCGCAACCGGCACGATCTCCACCACGCGCACACGCGGCACCGTACCATCCAGCGGCAGCCAGAAACTTTTGATGCCGGCCCGGACCATTGCGATCACGGCGGCGAAACCGCTGGCGAGCAGCAGCGCCGTCAGAATCCACGCCGTCGATCCGACCGTGCCGGGAATAACCTCCGGCTGTTGGAACAGGGCCTTGATCAGCACGAATTTGGCGATGAAGCCGGAGAGCGGCGGCAACCCGGCCAGAAGCAAGGCACAGGCCATGAAGCAGAGGCCGAGGATGGCCATGGTGGCCGGGATGGAAACGCCGGTAACCGCCTCCCCGTCATCGTCGTCCTCATCGACGTTGGTTTCGCCATAGGCCTCCATCGTGACCGCCAGCACGTCAGCACCGGCCGCCTGTCCACGCGCCACCAGTTCGATCAGCATGAAGAACGCGGCGATCGCGAGTGTCGAACTGAGCAGATAAAACAACGCGCCCGCGGTGACCGCCGTATCACCGACACCGATCAACGCCAGCAGCGTGCCGGAAGAAATCACCACCATATAACTGGCCAGCCGCGGCAGATCCTGTGCCGCGAGAATGCCGATGGTTCCGAAGAGAACGGTGATGATGCCGCCGGTGACAAGCCACGGGTCGCCGAAATAGGCGGATGCACCGGCGCCCGCGCCCAACAGCAGAAGCGACAGGCGAAGAATGATGTAAACGCCAACCTTGGTCATGATGGCAAAAAACGCCGCCATCGGCGCCGCGGCGGGGGCATAGGCACCGGGCAGCCAGAAGCCGAGCGGCCACATGCCCGCCTTGACCAGAAAGGCGACGCCCAGGATCGCCATGCCCGCCTCGAACAGGACGCGGTCTCCGGGCGCGATGGCGGGCGCCTGCATCGCGATGTCGGCCATGTTGAGCGTGCCGGTGACGCCGTAGACCAGGCTGATGCCGATGAGAAAGAGCGATGACGCCGCCAGGTTGATGGCGATGTAGTGCAATCCCCCGCGCACGCGGGCATGGCCGGAGCCGTGCAGAACCAGACCGTAAGACGCCGCCAGCAGGATTTCGAAGAAGACGAACAGGTTGAACAGATCGCCGGTCAGAAAGGCGCCGTTCAATCCCACCAGCAGAAACTGGAACAGGGAATGAAAATGCGGCCCCACCCGGTGCCAGCGCGCCAGCGAAAAGATCAGGGTGGAAAGCGCCAGAATGGCGGTCAGCGCCAGCATCATCGCCGACAGCCGGTCCAGCACCAGAACGATGGCAAAGGGGGCCGGCCAGCTTCCCAGACGATAGACCGTGACCTGTGGTACAGCGGTTTGCGGCAAGGGCGTGTTGGCCTGCAGCAACAGCGCCACCACCGCCCAGACCACCAGCAATACGGAAAAGAGCGAGATCAGCGCCTTCAGCGTGTGCCGCCGCTCATCCAGCAGCAGCAGAAACGCGCCCGTGGCGAGCGGCAGCACGATGGGCAGGATGATCAGATGATGTGCAAGGCCGCTCATGCCTCCGGCTCCTGCCCATCGACGTGATCGGTTCCAGTCAGTCCGCGCGAGGCAAGCAGGACGACGAGGAACAGCGCCGTCACCGCAAAGCCGATCACAATCGCCGTCAGCACCAATGCCTGCGGCACCGGATCGACATAGCGCAGGAGATCGCCCGCCTCCCCCGCGCGCACCACCGGTGCCGCGCGCGGCCCGAGGCGCCCAGTGCTGAAGATGAAAAGATTGACGGCGTAAGAGAGCAGAGACAGCCCGATAATCACCTGATAGGTGCGCGGCCGCATCACCAGCCAGATGCCGGAACCGGCCAGTACGCCAATGGCGATGGCGAGAATGATTTCCATCACGCCACCTCCGTCTCGTGAGCGGGGGCTTTGGCCGGGTTCTTGATCCGGCGCAACGATTGGTGCGCCAGTGCGATCAACATCAGAACGGTGGCGCCCAGTACGAGCGCGAGCACACCGAAATCGAACAGCAGAACCGTGCCGAGCGGCAATGTGCCGAGCCAGGGCAAGGTCACGTTGGCCGGCAGCGCCGTCAGAAAGGATTGTCCGCTGAACAGCGCAATCACCCCGGCCGAGACCGCGAACAGAAGACCAAAGCCCATCCAGCGCAGCGGATGAACACGCAAACGCGCCTCCACCCAGCGCGCGCCGCCCGCCATGTATTGCACCAGAATGGCGACCGCCATGGTCAGCCCGGCAACGAAGCCGCCACCCGGCTGATCGTGCCCACGCAGGAACAGATAGATGCCGGCAATCCCGATGATGGGGAACAGAAGCTTCATCAACACGGCCGGAACCGCGAGGTAATCGGTCAGCGTGCTGCCTTCATGCCGGTCGGGATGGGCGCGGTCATAGATGTCCTGAAAATGCTGCTGCTCCGGCCCTTCCAGATTGTCGGATGCCGGGCGGAAGCGACGCAACAATGCGAACACGGACAGCGCCACGATGCCCAGCACGGTGATTTCGCCCAGCGTGTCGAAGCCGCGGAAATCCACCAGGATGACGTTGACGACATTGGTGCCGCCGCCTTCGGCATAGGCGTGCTGCAGAAAATATCCGGCGATGCCGCCGGCCGGATAAGGCCGTGTCATCATCGCATAGGCGAGAAGCGCCAGCCCGCCGCCAGCAGCCACCGCGATCACAAGATCGCGCATGCGCCTGAGCCGCGCCGCATTGGAGAAATCGCCCGGTATCGCTTCCAGCCTTTTGGGCAGCCAGCGCAACCCCAGCACGATCAGAACGGTGGTCACCGCCTCCACCACCAACTGGGTCAGGGCAAGGTCCGGCGCCGCCAGCAAAACAAAGGTGATGCAGGTGGCGAGCCCCGCCCCGCCCATCAGGATAAGTGCGGCCAGCCGGTGATATTTCGCCTGATAGGCCGCACCGATCGCGCAGACCACACCGCCCGCCCAGACCAGCGCAAACGCCGGATCGATAGAGGATGGCCCGAGCGATCCGGGCCAGGCGCCCTGGACATAAACCGGAAAAAACGCGGCGAGAAATGCGGTGCAAATCAGAAGCCGCATCTGCGGCTGAAGCCGGTTGGTGCCGAAGGCCTCCTCCAGCGTTTTCGCCCAGCGCCAGGACAGCATGACGATGGCGCGTTCGAAAATCCGCTGTTTGGCGAGCAGGCGGATCACCGGCGGCCCGTCCGGCGCAACGGCAAGGCGCCTGCGCCCGAGGAAATAGAATGCAACCCCGCCCGCGATGGCGACAACACTCATCAGCAGCGGCAATGTAAAACCATGCCATATGCCGAGGCTGTAGCTTGGCGTTGCTTCGCCCAGAATCGAACGCGCCGCCGTTGTCAGAAACGGCTTGATCGTCATCGCCGGGATCACGCCGACCACGACGCAGATGAGGACCAGCGCCTCGATCGGGAAACGCATCCAGCGCGGCGGTTCGTGCGGCGGGCGCGGCAGGTCGCGCGGGGCCGGGCCGAAGAAAACACCGAGAATGAAACGCAGCGAATAGACCACGCCGAATATGCCGGCCAACGTCGCGACATAGGGCAATGCCGCATCGACGAAAGAGCCGTCATGGGTGGCGATGGTCTCCGCGAAGAACATCTCCTTCGACAGGAAGCCATTGAGCAGCGGCACACCGGCCATGGCGGCGGCCGCCACCATGGCAAGCGTGGCAGTGATCGGCATGAAGCGGTAAAGCCCGCTCAAGCGGCGCAGATCACGGGTGCCGGTTTCATGGTCGATGATGCCGGCGGCCATGAACAGCGATGCCTTGAAGGTGGCGTGATTGACGATGTGAAAGATCGCGGCCAGCAGGGCCAACGGAGAATCGAGCCCGAGCAGCAGCGTGATCAGCCCGAGATGGCTGACCGTCGAATAGGCGAGAAGGCCCTTCAGGTCCTGTTGGAACATGGCGTAATAGGCGCCGAACACAAACGTGATCAGCCCCGTGGTGCCGACGAACCAGAGCCAGTAATCCGTGCCCGCCAGCACCGGCCACAACCGGACCAGCAGGAAAACCCCGGCCTTCACCATGGTGGCGGAATGCAGATAGGCCGATACCGGCGTTGGTGCCGCCATCGCCCGCGGCAGCCAGAAATGAAACGGAAACTGGGCGCTTTTGGTCAGCGCACCGAGCAGGACAAGGACCAGGGCCGGGAGATAGAGCGGGCTTGAACGGATCACGCTGCCCGACGCCAGCACCTGATCGAGGTCATAGCTTCCGGCGATATGGCCGATCAGCAGGATACCGGCAAAGAGACAAAGCCCGCCGGCGGCCGTGACCGTCAGCGCCACACGCGCACCCTCACGCGCATCGGCGCGCTGATGCCAGAAGCCGATCAGCAGGAACGACAGCAGGCTTGTCAGTTCCCAGAAGAAGACGAGCTGGATCAGATTGCCGGAAACAACGATGCCCAGCATCGCGCCCATGAAGGCGAGGAAAAAAGAAAAGAACCGCGGTATCGGGTCCGCAGGCGACATGTAGTAGCGGGCATACACGACGACCAGCAGCCCGATGCCCGCGACCAGCATCGCAAACAGCCAGGCGAACCCATCCAGACGGACAACAAAATCGAGACCGGCAGAGGGAAGCCACGCCAGCTCCGCGCGGAGGACACCGCCCCCCATCACCGCCGGCCGCAACACGCTCAGCAATACGATTTCGGCAACCGCGATGCTGCCCGCGAGCCACGCTTCGGTATTGCGGTTGTTGGAACGGACCAGCGCGGCAAGGGCGCTACCGGCAAACGGAAGTGCAATAATAAGGACGAGCAGCACCTGATCCGATCCCGGTCCAGCAATTGAAGAAATGATTTGATTTCAGCAGTATGCGTGCCCATGCGGGCCACAGGCAAGCAAATCGGCCATGACAATCCGCTCAGACAATCCGCTCGGGCCCGATAATCAGGACACGGTATAACGGCAGAGCATCCCAAACCGGATTTCAATATCGCGTGGGGGAGCCACTGTCCGGCTATGAAAGCGGCAATGGCCCAAGGGGACCCGGCAACGCCCGCTCTGCCTCCGCCACCAGGCGCGCTTCATTGCGATGAAGAAACACGACAGCCGCGATCAACAGCAGGATGGCAAGCACCGTCAGTGTAATGCCGGCCGGTTTGGCAAGATGACTGGCCCCTTTGCCGAGCAGATAGGGCCCGAAACCGAACAGGATTGCCCAAACCGTGCTTCCGCTGCCGGCCGCCAGAAAAAATCGGGAAAACGGCATTTGATTGGCGCCGGACAGAAAGGCGATCGGCCCACGCAGGATGGACAGAAAGCGGCCGAAAAACACCACCCGCGTGCCATAGCGGAGGAAAAGATATTGACCGAGTTTCGTCCGGGCCGGTGACAGGCCCAGCCAGCGGCCATGCCGGTGCAGCAGCCAGAACCCCAGCCAGCGGCCCATCAGATAACTGATCACATCGCCCACAATGGCGGCCGCGGCCGTGGCGGCGACGAGAACCCAGATATTCAGTTCGTGGCTGGTGCCCGCATAGGCGGCCGCCACAATCAACGCCGTTTCACCCGGAACGGGCACCCCCATGCTCTCAAGCGTGTTCAGGCCCATGACGGTGCCATAGCCATAGGCGGCAACAAGGCCCGTGATCTCGTGATGGGAGAAGATCAACATGAAAACCTGTTAAAAGTGCGCGCAAGAGGTGGCGCAACCCGTTCATGGCGCGCCGGGCCGCATCGCGCAAGCCCGTGCAATTCCCGAGGCGCCCTCCTAAACTGAACGCAGAACAAACCGGGAGGTAAAAATATGCGTGTCTGGGAACAGGAAAAGGCATTCGGGATCGAGAATCTCAAACTTGCGGACAAACCCGCGCCGCAGCCGGGCAAAGGGCAGATCGTCGTCGGCATGAAAGCGGCGTCCCTGAACTACCGCGACCTTTTAACCGTGATGGGCATGGGCGGCGCCAGCCTGCCGCTGATCCCGTTTTCGGACGGTGCGGGTGTCGTGGAAGCGGTGGGGGATGGTGTCAGCGGCATCAAGGCCGGTGACAAGGTTTGCCCCCTGTTCTTTCAAAGCTGGCTGAAGGGGCCGATCACGGCCGAATCGCGCAACGCGGCACTGGGCGGATCGGTCCCCGGCGTGTTGCAGGAGCATATGCTGCTGGCCGCCGATGGCGTGATCCCGTTTCCCGATCATCTCTCGTTCGAGGAAGCGGCCACCCTTCCCTGTGCCGGGTTGACGGCGTGGCGCGCCGTGGCGATCGAGGCGCCGGTCGGCCCCGGCGATATTATTCTGGTGCAAGGCACCGGCGGGGTTTCGATCTTCGCCCTGCAATTCGCCAAGGCACGCGGGGCAAAGGTGATCGCCACCTCCAGCAGCGACGAAAAGCTGGCGCGGGCGAAAGCGCTGGGCGCCGATTTCACCATCAATTACCGCACCACGCCCGAGTGGGGGAAAGAAGCCCTGAAACTGACGGGTGGCCGCGGTGTCGACGTGGTGGTGGAAGTGGGTGGCGAAAAAACCCTGACGCAATCGCTGACGGCGGCGCGGGTCGGCGGCAGCATCGTGATCATCGGCGTGCTGAGCGGGTTTACCGATACGATCGCGATCCCGCTTCTGTTCAGCAAGAATTTGCGCCTTCTGGGCATCACGGTCGGAAGCCGGGAGCAGTTCGCCGGCATGGCGGCCAGCATCGCGCAATGGAAACTGAAGCCGGTGGTGGACCGCGCCTTTCCATTTGCCGAAGTGCCCGCCGCCCTCGAACACATGAAGGCGGGGGCACATTTCGGCAAAATCTGCGTGACGTACTGAGGTTCGCTTCCTTTCCGGGGCCGCTTACTTCGCGGGCTTGCGGAATTTCAGGATGAATTGATCGGTGTGCCCGCGAATGGACGGATCGAACACTTTCGCGGTGCGGGGATCGTTCTTGTTGCGCAAGGCGTTGCTTTCGCCATCGAGAACGAAACCCGCGGCTGTTACTTCCGACTTCACCACCGCTTCATCGATACGATGCAGCGTTTCGGTATCGCTGAGCCCGGAACCGGCCGGTGCGGAATGATCCAGCACGATATAGATGCCGCCCGGCTTCAGCGCGTTGAAAATCGCCTTGTTGACGTCCGCCAGATTGGCCGGGCCAAAGAATTTGTCGTGCAGGTCGTGATAGTTCTGTGAGGTCCAGACCACATCCACCGGCTCCGGCGTGGTGAGTTTTCCGACCGGCATATGAAGATATGTGACGTTGGGATATTTCGGGTCGGCTTTCGGCAGGCTGTGCCCGTGTTTGGCCATCATCGCATCCAGCTCGGACGGTATGAACGCATAAACATGGCCCGTCGGGCCCACCGCCTTGCTGAAGATTTTGGTGAAATAGCCGCTGCCCGGAATCAAATCGACCACCTTGTCGCCCGGTTTGATCCCGGCAAAGACAAGCATGGCCGCCGGCTTGCGCGCGGCATCATGCTCCTTATCCGCAGCGGGGCGATCAGGGTTGGCAACTGCCGCCTGGATATAATCGGGAACAGGGGCCGCATCCGCGGCACAGGCCGCATTGGCCCACATGAGAGCGCCGCCAAGCGCCATCAACCAGATTGGCTTCATCGAATCCTCCCATTTCTTTCGCGAAATCGTCGGCGAGGCGGCCATGCTACCGCGCAAGGCCAGCGCCGTCACCGCTTTGCCATCGCGCCGCGTACAAGAAACTGTGATATCCGTTCCGAAAGGCCGGACGGGTGCGCCAGCGACAGCCGGTCAAGCGCCCGTTTGACCGCCGCATCCGGCGTGGAAAGAACACCGCGGGCCGCCAATGTGAGAATTTTCCGCTTCGATGCCGACGCGGCATTTAACCGGCCGAGTACCGGCAGCAGAGCCTGTTCCGTTTCATCGAAATCCGACCCGAATGGAAATGCGGGCAGAAGCCCCTTTTCCCGCAGCGGCGCCAGGGCACGGGCAATCCGTTCCGGTGTGTTTTCACGGCGGTCCGCCGGAATTTCGTAAGCCTGCGCGATCTTTCCCGACTCCTTCGCCTGCCGCAGCAAATCGTCCTGAAAGCGCGAATCCGCAATCGCCAGCATGGCCGCGACGCATTCCGCATCTGTCTTGCCGCGCAGATCGGCCACGCCATATTCGGTGACGAAGACATCCCGCAGATGACGGGGCACGGTTTCATGGCCGTAACTGAAGCGGATGTTGGATTGCGCCGTCTTGCCCGCGCCGCGCGCCGCCTTCAAAGTCAGGATCGACCGCGCATCGGGCAAGGCAAAGGCTTGCGCGACGAAATCATACTGGCCGCCAACACCGCTGACCACGCGGCCGTCCTCGAACCCATCCGACACCGCGGCGCCCAGCAACGTCGCCATCATGGTGCTGTTGATGAAGCGGGCTTTGACGCGCGCCGCCTGTTTGGCCGCTTCGTCACCATAAAGCTGGTTGGTGAACGAGACCGGCGCCATGTGGATGCGGGCGAGCGCATCCGGCGGCATCTCGCGCAAGGCCTTGTAAAACGCCTTGGGCCCCAGAAAGAACGCGGCGTGCAGCAGAATGCCATCCACCGCACGCGCCAGCACACCACGTTCGATCAGCCCAAGAAGCGGCATCGCGAACATTTCACTGACGCCGTGAAGCCCCTGCGCGATGGGGCCGGACGGGGCGCGGCCGGGCACCAATTGCGCCAGGGCTTCGTTGAAAGCGGCATTCTCATGCTTGCGCAGGATCAGCGCCTGTGCGGCGGCATCGCCCTGACGGCCGATGCCCAGTTGCAGCGTTCCGCCATCCTCGATCAGCGCCGCGGCATGAAGGCCGGTGGCGTATTCGGTCAGGCTGACCGGTTCGCTCGGCGGTGCGAACAGGGGAAAATCCGTAGATGGATCATCCAGCATATGGGCGAAGGCATCCGGCCCCACCACGGCCTCCCCCGGCATGAAAGGGAGTTCGGAATTCACCTGCCCCACCATGATGAAATCCGCACGGGCCTCCGCCCTCGCCTTCAGCGCATCCAGCGTCAGATCCGTATTGCCCGAGAGGCTGAAATGCGGGCCGCCCGCATCCTCACGCTTTGCCACCAACTGGGCGATCACATTCATCCCGCGTTCCAGCAGAAAGCGGGTGGCGTGGGTATAATTCGCCGAAATATAACTCTGCTGGGCGTGAGGGACGTTGAGCCACTGACCGGCGAGAAAAAAGAACTCGTTGATCTCGATATTGGGCGGCAATGTGCCCTGCCGCAGCGGACGGACATACGCGAATTCGGGATAGGCGCCGAACAGCCGGTCGATCACCGGGCCCAGGAACCGCTGCTCCAGAAGCGTTTTGTAGCGCGGTTTCTCAAGTGTCAGCGCCGTGAAGATCGTCAGCCGGATCGACGGGTCGGCTTTCGCGCGGGCATAAAGCGCATTGGCGATATGCGGCGCCTTGCCAAGGCCGAGCGGCAAGCCCAGCACGATCTTCTTGCCGACGGTGCGCAGAATGGCATCCGCGATGGTGTCCGCGCTGGTGTGCGTTTGCATGATATTCGCGTTGTCCCCTTCATCCGGTGCCGCAGACCAAAGCGGCGCGCCCCACAGCAACCGCCCGCCATATTGCCCCGGCCCGCACCGCCATGCCAAATGCGCCATAGCGGGCGAAGGGGGCATCGCATGGCATTCTGGAACCGGCGCAAATCGCTCGACACCCTCGCAAGTCTGCCGGGCGAACAGCGCTTGCGCAAAACATTGGGCTGGCCGCATCTGGTCGCGCTTGGCGTCGGCGCCATTGTCGGCACGGGCATCTATACGCTGACCGGCATCGGCGCCGGTCTGGCGGGGCCTGCGGTGATTCTGTCCTTCGCGCTGGCGGGCGCGGTGTGTGCCTGCGCAGCACTGGCCTATGCCGAAATGGCGACCATGATGCCGGTGGCGGGCAGCGCCTATACCTATAGCTATGCCGTGATCGGAGAGGCGGTCGCCTGGGTCGTGGGGTGGAGCCTGATTCTGGAATACACCGTGGTCTGCGCTGCCGTATCGGTCGGCTGGGCCGCTTATGTAACCGGCGTTCTGAACGCCTGGCATGCCGGTGTGCCGCACGCATTGCTGGCGGGGCCACAGGCAGGCGGAATCGTCAACCTGCCCGCGGTCCTGATTTCGTTTGCGGTTGCGGGGCTTCTTGCCGTGGGCACGCGTGAAAGTGCGGTGGTGAATCTTTTTCTGGTCGCGATCAAGCTGATTGCGCTGGCCGCGTTTGTCGCGCTGGCGCTACCGGCCTTCGATGCCGGCCATTTCAGCCCGTTCGCGCCTTACGGATTTTTTCAACTGAGCGCGGATGGCGCAAAACTCGGCATTGTGCCCGCCGCATCGCTGATCTTCTTTGCCTTTTACGGCTTCGACACGATCTCCACCGCCGCCGAGGAAACCAAAAATCCGGGCCGCGATCTTTCCATCGGTATCGTCGGCTCCATGGTGCTGTGCACGCTGATCTATATGCTGGTCGCGGCGGCGGCGATCGGCGCCCTTCCCGCCGGCGCGCTGGCCAACAGTGCCGAGCCGCTGGCCTTCATCCTGCGCGGCCTCAACCATCCGCTGGCGGCAACCCTTGTCGGTGCCGCGGCCATCGTCGCGCTGCCCAGCGTCATCATGGTGTTCATGTATGGCCAGAGCCGCATCTTCTTCGTGATGGCGCGTGACGGCCTTCTGCCGCGCGCCCTGGCGCGGGTCAGTCCGCGCACCGGTACGCCCTTGTTGATGACGGCCATCACCGGCATCTGGGCCGCGATCATCGCCGGCATCGCACCGCTCAAGGAAATCGCGGAGCTGGCCAATGCGGGCACACTTTGCGCCTTTATCGCAGTGGCGACCTGCATGATGGTTCTGCGCCTGCGCGAGCCTGCGCGAACACGCGCGTTTCGCACACCGCTGTGGTGGCTGGTTGGGCCGCTTGCCATCGGCGGCTGTCTCTACCTGTTCTGGAATCTGCCGGCGATAACCCAGATCTGGTTCCTAAGTTGGAACGTGTTCGGATTTTGCATTTACCTCTTGTACAGTTCCCGAAAAAGCAATCTTGCCGGCCAGCAACCGGGTATTTGATGACAGAACGCGTGCCAATTTCTTGCCGCCCTAACACCTCATTAACTCCGTGGTCTCTACGATCTGCCGATTCTGACGGATCTGGGGGACCGCCAAGAGATGAACCAACTTCCACCCGGCGTCGATATCACGGTTGATCCCGCACACCTTGCGAACCCGACGCTTGCGGTTCTGCTCGACTACTGGAATGCAAAGCGCGGCGCGCGGCCGATGCCGGCGCGCAAGGATATCCGGCCGAACGAATTGAAGGAGCATCTGGGCTGGGTCAACCTGGTCGATGTGCTGCCGGGCGGGCGGGATTTCCGCTACCGGCTGATCGGGACCCTCGTCACCGAATATTTTCTGGCGGAATCGACCGGCCAAACCGTTTCACAGGCCTTCGCACGCTGGGGAAGCGCGGTGCAGAGCACCGTCCTGCAACTTTTCAGTGCGACCGCACGCAATCGCAAGGTGATCTATGCCAGCGGCGCGCCCAACACATTGGCGCGCGGCTTCGAGGCTTATGAATCGCTGTTCTTCCCGCTTTCCGATGACGGCGAAACCGTCAACGTCATCATGAACGCCTTTGTTTTCGACCGGCCGGACGTTCTTCTTGCCCGCCAGATCGCCAAGGCCAATGGCGGCAAACTGGTGCCGCGGGCCAAACGGCTCAAAGGCGCTGCCTGATCCCACCCTAGCGTGCTCGCGATTCGCCGGATAAAACCGATGAAACGGAGGGGACGTGCATGGCTGTGGCAGAAGGCGCGGATAATCCCGCGCAGGAACGGCGCATGGGGCTGGTATTGGCTGCCTCTGCCGCCGGGACCGTCTTCGAATGGTATGACTTTTTCATTTTCGGCTCACTCGCCGCCATCATCGCGAAGCACTTCTTCTCCAGCGCGGGCGATGTGCAAGGTTACATTTTCGCGCTTCTGACATTTGCAGCCGGATTTTTCGTCCGCCCGTTCGGCGCTATCGTGTTCGGCCATTTCGGCGACCGCCAGGGCCGCAAGCGCGCCTTTCTGTTCACCATCACGATCATGGGCCTGGCCACGGTCGCTGTCGGCTTTCTGCCGGACTATGCGCAGATCGGCATATTGGCGCCATCGCTGCTTGTCGCCATCCGCGTGCTGCAGGGCTTCGCCATCGGCGGCGAATATGGCGGGGCCGCGATCTATGTGGCCGAACATGCGGCGCCCGGCAAACGCGGCCAGGCGACGGGGTGGATTCAGGCCGCCGCATCGCTTGGCCTGTTTCTCGCACTGGCCGTCATCCTGACCACACGCGAGATCATGGGCGAAGACGCCTTCGCGGCCTGGGGATGGCGGATACCGTTCCTCTTTTCCGCCCTGCTGCTGGCCGTTTCGTTGTGGATTCGCCTGAAGCTCGGGGAATCGCCGCTGTTCCGCAAAATCCGCGAGGAAGGCCGCCTGGCGAAAGCGCCTTTGTCGGAAGCCTTTTTCCGCTGGTCCAATTTGCGTGTGGTGCTGATCGTCCTGTTCGCCCTGCTGATGGGGCAAGGCGTGGTCTGGTACACGGCACAATTCTACACGCAGTTTTTTCTTGAGCGCGTGGTGAAGGTGGAGCCATCCACCGTCAATCTTCTGATCCTGATCATCACGCTGATATCGGCGCCGCTGCACATGGCATTCGCGGTGATTTCCGATCGCGTCGGGCGCAAGCCGGTCATGCTGTTCGGACTGGGGCTTGCCGCAGTCAGCTTTTTTCCCGGTTTCCACATGCTGACGCAGGCGGTCAATCCGGGCCTTGCCTCGGCCGCGGCGACGGCGCCGGCCGTGGTGATCGCCGATCCGGCCGACTGTTCCTTCCAGTTCGACCTGATCGGGCGGAGCGAATTCAAATCATCCTGCGACATTGCACGCAGCGCGCTGACCAGTGCCGGCATCCCCTATCGCAACGAGGCGGCACCGGCCGGCACGCTTGCCATTGCCCAGATCGGAAATCTTCCCGTGCAAAGTGTGGATGGGCGGCATATGGCGCCCGCCGAACTTGCCGTGCAGAAGGCCCATTTTGCCGCCACGCTGCGGGCGGCGCTGGACGCATCCGGCTATCCGCGCAGCGCGGCACCGAATGCGATCGACGTGCCCGGCGCGCTCGCCATCCTGCTCGTCTTCATTATCGCCGCCGCCGCGCTTTACGGCCCGCAGGCCGCCGCCCTGGTGGAGCTGTTTCCCACCCGCATCCGCTATTCGGCGCTGTCGGTGCCCTATCATGTCGGGGTGGGCTGGTTCGGCGGCTTTCTACCGGCGACGGCGTTCGCCATCGTCGCGGCAACAGGAAACCTCTATGCCGGACTTTGGTACCCGGTCATCATCGCGGGCATCGGCTTTCTGGTGACATTGTTCATGCTGCCGGAAACGAAGGGGCGCGATATCTCGCTTTAAACGCAAACCGTAAACGCAGACTGTGTTTCGGCGGCTTGTAACTCAGCGGATTTCGAGCGGCACACCCGGTTCGCGCTTGGTGGCGTGGATGACGAGCGAGCTTTTGACACTCGCCACATTCTTCGCCGCCGTCAGCACATCGGTAATGAAGGTCTGGAATGCGGACAGGTCTTTCGCCACCACCTTCAGCAGGAAATCGACCTCGCCCGACAGCATGTAGCATTCCCGGACGGCGGGCCAGAGACGGACCTGATCCTCGAACGCCTTCAGATCGGATTCGGCCTGGCTCGACAGACCGACGAAGACGTAGCCGGAGACTTCAAATCCCAGCAATCTCGCATCGAGATTGGCATGATAGCCGCGGATATAACCGGCCTTCTCAAGCGAGCGCATCCGGCGCAGGCAGGGCGGCGCCGTGATCTTTGCCCGCCGCGAGAGTTCGACATTGGTAATCCGGCCATCGGCCTGCAGTTCGGCAAGAATTCGCATATCAATGGAATCAAGTTTGTGGTGTTCCATGGCGAAACCTGAGATTGTGTCCCCGATGAATTATACGTCATGCCCGGAAAATGCGCAATAAAATGTCACACAGGCGAAAGTTCGTTTCGTCACCCGCCTAGATAGAAGACCCGCCGGGCAGCCCAGCCGCTGCCGGGCGCGGCCGCCGGACAGACCGAATTCCGCCCACAAATTGGTTACCCTGCCCGCCCTTGACGTTTTGTTGCGGGGTTCCGATATCAGAACCAGCCAACCGTGATTTTTGCTGAGGGGCACGACGCGCGGTCAAAATCCGCGCCCATCCTTGCGTGCCCGCATGAGGTAATTCGATGTCGAACGCCGGGCCGGAAATCCTGAAAGTCGCCATTCTTGGAAGCGGACCCGCAGGCGCAACGGCTGCGATCTATGCCGCCCGCGCCATGCTGGAGCCGGTCATGTTCGGCGGCATTCAGCCGGGCGGGCAACTGACCATCACCACCGAGGTCGAGAACTATCCCGGCTTTGCCGATGCGGTTCAGGGCCCATGGCTGATGGAGCAGATGCAGGCCCAGGCCGAACGCGTCGGCACCAAAATCATATCGGATACCATCGTGGCCGCCGACCTGGCACGGCGCCCTTTCACACTGGTGGGCGATTCCGGCACCCGCTATCAGGCGCAGACGCTGATCATCGCGACCGGCGCACAGGCCAACTGGCTGGGGCTGAAATCGGAAGAAGCCTATAAAGGCTTTGGCGTTTCGGCCTGTGCCACCTGTGACGGTTTTTTCTTCCGTGGCAAACGGGTCGCCGTCGTCGGCGGCGGCAATACCGCGGTCGAGGAAGCATTGTTCCTGACCAACTTTGCCGATCACGTCACCCTGATCCATCGCCGTGGCGAGTTGCGGGCCGACAAGACGAACCAGCTTCGCCTTGCCGCCAACAAGAAGATCGAGGTGGTTTACAACACGGTGGTCGAAGATGTTCTTGGTACGGACAATCCAAAGGGCGTGACCGCCATCGTGCTGCGGGACAGCAAGACGGGGACGACACGCGAATTGACGGTGGACGGCCTTTTCATCGCGATCGGCCATTCGCCCGCCACCGAGATTTTCAAGGGGCAGGTCGATATGGACGAAGCGGGCTACATCCGCACCGCGCCCGATTCCACCCGCACCAATGTGCCCGGCGTGTTCGCGGCCGGCGATGTAAAGGATAAGGTGTTCCGCCAGGCCGTGACGGCCGCCGGGATGGGCTGCATGGCCGCGCTGGAGGCAGAGCGCTTCCTCGCGGAGGGGCATTGAGCGGATGGATTGGGACAAGCTGCGCATCTTTCATGCGGTCGCCTCGGCAGGAAGTTTCACCCATGCGGGGCAGATGCTGTCCCTCAGCCAGTCGGCGGTCAGCCGGCAGATCAGCGCGCTGGAAGATGAGCTTGTCACGCCGCTGTTTCAGCGCCACGCCCGCGGCCTGACCCTGACCGACGAAGGCGAACTGCTTTACGGCGCGGTCAGCGATGTGCTGACCCGCCTCTCCCAGGCCGAAGAAGCGCTGAAAAATGTGCAGGAAGCCCCGCGCGGCACCTTGAAGGTCACCACCAGCCACGGGCTTGGCACCTATTGGCTGCTGCCGCAGATCGAGAGCTTCCTCAAGGATTTTCAGGAAGTCGAGCTGCAACTGGTGTTCGAAGACCGCGAGCTTGATCTGGCGCAACGCGAGGCCGATGTGGCGCTGCGCATGCGGGCACCGATTCAGGCCGACCTCATCCAGCGCAAGCTGTTCAGCGTGCGCTATCACATCTACGCGTCACAGGCCTATCTCGACCGCGAAGGCGTACCCGCAACATTCGACGATCTCATCAACCATCGGCTGATCGTCTATGGCGATACGGCGGCGCCGGAAATCCGCGAGGTCAACTGGCTGGTTGCCAGCACAAGGCGGCTGGGACGGAATGGCAACGGCGGCCGCACGCTGCGCATCAACAATTTCACCGGCATTCTGCACGCCGTGGAAGACGGCATGGGCCTTGGCGCCATTCCCGATTATGTTGCGGGACACCGGCCCGGCCTCATCCGTGTTCTGCCCGATGTGGATGGCCCGACCTTCGATGTGCATCTGGTTTACTGTGACGCGCTGCGCCATTCCAAACGGGTTGGCGCCTTCCGCGATTTTCTTGTGCGCTGCGCCAAGGATTGGAAGTTTTAAGGCAGGCTGATAGCGTTTCTTCCCTGCACGGGAGGACGCGATGACACAAACGAACCGCCGCTGGATTTATGCGCAGGCACCTGCCGGCGCGATCGAAACAGGCAACTTCGCCTTGAATGACGCACCGGTACCGCAGCCCGCAGAGGGTGAGGCGCTGGTCCGCACCACCATGCTTTCGATCGATCCGGCAAGCCGGGCCTGGATGGCGGGCGCCACCTACCGCTCCAAGCTGGAGCCCGGCGACGTGATGGCCGGCTGGGGTTTGGGCGAGGTGGTGGAATCGCGCACGCCGGCACTGAAACCGGGCGATCTGGTCTCGGGCGAATTCGGCTGGCAGCAATTCGCCGCCGTGCCCGCGCGGCACCTGACAAAGCACGACCCGCGCCACCGGCCGGAACATATTCTGAGTGTCTATGGCATTACCGGGCTGACGGCTTATTTCGGCCTGCTGGATGTGGGCAGGCCGCGGCCGGGGGAAACCGTTCTGGTTTCCGCGGCAGCGGGTGCCGTGGGCAATATCGCAGGCCAGATCGCCAGAATCGCCGGTTGCCGCGTGATCGGCACCGCCGGTGGCGCAGAAAAATGCGAGTGGCTGAAACGCGACCTCGGCTTCGATGCCGCGCTCGATTACAAGGCCGGTGGCATCTATCGCCAATTGAAGGCGGCAGCGCCGGAGGGCATCGACGTCTATTTCGACAATACCGGCGGCGATGTTCTGTCGGCCGCGCTGTCCCGCATGAATATCGGCGGACGCATCGCCTGTTGCGGGAATGTTTCGCAATACGATACAGCGACGCCGGCAGGCGGACCGGCCGGTGTACCGGGTCTGTTGGTGACCAAGCGCATCCGCATGGAAGGCTTCATCGTGATGGATTTCTATGGCCGCCGCAGACAGGCCGAGGAAACACTCGCCCGCTGGGTGGAGGAAGGCCGTCTTAATCCGGCAATCGATATCGTGGACGGATTCGACAACATGCCCGCCGCATTGACGGGCATGTTCGCCGGAAAAAATCGCGGAAAATTGCTGGTCCGCGTTTGACGGGCTTTAACCCAGATGGCTGCGCAGCATCCAGGCGGCCTTCTCACTCGCTTCCATCCGCTGGGTCAGCAAATCCATCGTCGGCTGGTCGCTGGCCTTTTCCGCAGGTTTGAAAGCGGCACGGGCCGTGCGCGCCAGCGCCTCATGGCCTTCGACAAGCGCGCGCACCATATCCAGCGCGGGCGGGGCATCGTCTTCACTGTCCTTGATCGCCGAAAGCTGGGCGTATTTGGCATAGCTGCCGGGCGCGAAATGGCCCACAGCGCGGATACGCTCCGCGATCAGATCAGCGGCGTCATGAAGCTCTGTATACTGGGTCATGAAAAGGGCGTGGAGCGATGAGAACATCGGCCCTGTCACGTTCCAATGATAGGTGTGGGTCTTCTGGTAGAGCATGTAGGTGTCGGCCAAGACATGGGCCAAACCGTCTGCAATTGCCTTGCGATCGGCCTTTTCCAGGCCAATGTCGATATCCATAAAAATGTCCCTCTTGATCACCCGCTTAATGTAACCTTTGAGGGGCTTTATTCAAGTAGTTTAGAAAAATTCTAAAGAGGAAAATATGCGCCTGGACGATCTGCGCCCGACCGAAAATGTTGACGACCGTCGCGGCCTGCGGGGGCGGGGCGTGGCCCTGGGCGGCGGGGGCCTCGGCATTGTTGCGGTGGCCGTGATCGTGATGCTGCTGGGCGGCGATCCAACCCAGATCCTGAGCCAGATGGGCGATATTTCGACGGCGCCAACGGACAGCACCGCACCTTCCGGCCCACGCGCAGACGACGCATCCTTTCAATTCTCGCGCAAGATCATCGGCTCCACCGAAGATGTCTGGACCAAGATTTTTGCCGCCCGCGGCCTTCGCTACGAGCCCGCGATCTTCACCCCCTATGATGGATCGACCCAGACCGGCTGCGGCGCGGGCCAATCCATGATGGGGCCGTTCTACTGTTCGGCCGACAAGCGGGTTTACATCGACCTTTCGTTCTTTGACGAACTGCGCACACGCTTCGGCGCGCCGGGCGAATTCGCGCAGGCCTATGTGCTGGCGCACGAGGTGGGCCACCACGTTCAGGACCTTTTGGGCACGATGGCGAATGTGCAGGCCCGATATCGCGGCGCGATGGAAGGGGCCGATGGCGGCTCGGTCCGGCTGGAACTACAGGCGGACTGCTATGCCGGTGTCTGGGCCTATAACGCCAACCGTGACTTCAGCATTCTGGAACAGGGCGATGTCGAACAAGGGCTGGCCGCCGCCAATGCCGTGGGCGATGACACGCTGCAACGCCAAACCCAGGGCCGTGTCGCCCCGGATTCCTTCACCCATGGCAGCAGCGCACAACGCGTGCGCTGGTTCACGCGCGGGATGCAGACCGGCGATATGAACCAGTGCGATACCTTCAGTGCAACGACACTTTAGGGGGCTTTAGCGTTCCAGCCCGGTGCGGGAGCAAGGATGTATGAGCACCCGAGACGGGTAGGAAGTGCATTGCGATCAATCCCCCCTCCGTCCACCGGCGCAAAAGCTTCGGTGGACACCCCGCAACAGGTGCGGGGCAGGCTCTCCCCCGCAAGCGGGGGAGGAGAAGTGATCGCGCGAGATATACTCCCCCGTTGTTACGGGGGAGGTGCTGTTCAGGCGGCGGCCTTGTGCGTCGCGACCACCTGATCGGCCAGCTTTCCGGTCAGTTCGGCCAGATGATCGAATTCCATCTCGAAGGTTCCGACCCCTTGCGTCAGCGAGCGCAATTCGACGATCAGCCCGTGCAGTTCGGAGAGTGGCATCTGCGCCTCAACCGTATCCCACCCGGTCCAGCCATCGCGCGCATCGAACCCCATCAACTGGCCGCGCCGGGCGCTGACCACGGCATTGACCTTCGCGGTTGCTTCGTTCGGCACATGAATCTGCACGCGCATGACCGGCTCCAGCAGCACCGGCGCACAATTGGGCATTCCCTCCTGCATCGCGATACGGCCCGCGGTCTGGAACGCGGCATCCGAGGAATCCACCGAATGATAGGAGCCATCCACCAGCGCAACAGCCACATCGACCACCGGGAAACCGAGCGGGCCCTGTTTCAGATATTCCATCACCCCTTTCTCGACCGATGGAATCCATTGCTTCGGCACCACACCGCCCTTGATCTGATCGACGAAAGCGAAGCCCGATCCGCGGGGCACAGGCTTGATCTCGATCACCACGTCGCCGAACTGCCCATGGCCGCCCGATTGCCGCTTGTGGCGGCCGCGCTGGCTCGTTCCCTTTCGGATGGTTTCCTTATAGGGCACGCGCGGCGGGTGCATATTGAGCTTGAGGCCATATTTGCTCGTCAGCTTTTCCGCGGCGACCTTCAGATGGATTTCGCCCTGTCCCAGAAGCGAGATTTCGCGCAATGCCGCGTCCTGTTCGAGCAGCAGCGAAGGATCTTCCTCCTGCAATCTGTGGATCGCGGCGGTCAGCTTCACCTCGTCCTTGCGATCCGCCGCTTCGATCGCCAGCTTGTAAACGGGCGACAGCACAGGGGGCGTTATATCCGGCAGCGCCGCATTCTTGCTGGTGGACAAAAGATCGCCGGTTTTCGCCGCGTCCATCCGCAACAGCGCAACGGTGTCACCCGCCATCGCCTCCGGCAATTTCTGCTGCGCCTCCCCTTTCAGCGCAGCAATGCCGCCAACCCGCGTATCCTGCCCGTCGCGCGTATAAAGGACGGCGCCATCTTCCAGCGTACCGGACAGAACACGGCACAGGCTGATGCGCCCGCCATGGCCGGAATGATAGGTCTTCAGAACCTGGGCGATGGTTTCGCCATCGGGTTCGAGCCCATGGCGGTGCGATACGGCACCAACATCGGGCACTTCATGGCGCAATGCCTTCAACAGGCGGCGGATGCCATTGTCGCCTTCCGCCGATCCCATCAGCGCCGGAACGAGATGGCCATCGCGCAATTCCCTGGCCAGTTCCGCGAAGACGGCATCGCGTTCCGGCTCCACATCGCTCAACAGATCTTCCATCAGATGCTCATCGAAATCCGCGAGTTTCTCCAGCATCTGAAAGCGTGCATCCTTTTCACGGTCGCGCACATCGCCGGCCAGCTCCAGCACCTCGCTTGGCGCGTGCGCGCGATAGACGAAGGCGCGCTCCAGCGCGAGATCGACATAGCCGGTGACGACATTGCCATCCCAGATGGGAATCTGGCGCAGCAGAAGCGGTTTGTCGCTCGCATCCTGCAGCATCGTCAGCAGCGCACGCAGCGAACCGCTTGCCTTGTCGATCTTGTTGACGAACAGGAAATGCGGAATGTTCAACGCGTCCAGCCGCTTCAAATAGGGCTTCAGCATCTGAACCTTGGCCGGTTCGGGTTCGCAAACCACGACCGCCGCATCGACACCGGGCAAGACATTCAGGCTGTCCTGCAGAAATTCGATGGAGCCGGGACAATCCAGAAAGGTGAAACGGTCGCCCAGATATTCGGTGGTGGCGCAGTTGACTTCCACACTCATGCGCCGGGCACGGGCCTCGGGGCTGGAATCGCCGACCGTATTACCCTGTGCGATGTCGCCCTTGCGATGCGTGGTGCCGGTTGCGAGCAGAATGCTTTCCAGCAGCGTGGTTTTCCCGCTGCCATAGGGTCCTACCAGGGCCACTGCACGTGGCCCGCTTCCTCCATTCCGGTTTGGCACAATTGCCTCCCTTCCTTCGGCTTCCTGCGAAGGAACGAGGCGCGGCGGGCGCTATTCCCGAAGGCCGGGCGGCGTCACGCGCCCCGCTTTGTGGAGGAATGCTCGCGCCGACAGGTGCCGGAGGCAAGGGGGCACAACCAAATGAAGGCAGATCAGGGCAAATGACGGCCAATGCCGGTCAGAGTTCGACCATTTCAAATGCGGATTTGGCGAAGCCACAATCCGGGCAGGCGAAATCGTCGGGAATATCCTCCCACCGCGTGCCAGCCGCGATGCCCTCATCCGGGAGGCCCTTTGCTTCGTCGTAAATAAAGCCGCAGTTCGAACACTGCCAGGTTCTGAATTTTTCGCTCATCAGTTCATCTTATAACGAATAGGGACACTCTTCGGGCCGCAGACAAAGGTGGCTTCGGTGCGTTTCGGTTCGCCGGCCAGTTCAAATTCCTTCAGCCGCGGCAGCAATTCTTCCCAGAAAATTCGCATCTCCATCCGGGCCAGATGCTGTCCGATGCAGACATGCGCGCCATATCCGAAGGCCAATTGCTTGTTCGGCGTGCGGTCCACCCGGAAGCGGAACGGATCGTCGAACACATCTTCGTCGCGATTGCCGGATGGATAGGCCAGGAACAGCCAGTCATCCTTCTTGATCGCCTGATCGCGCACGGTCGTATCGGCCATGGCGGTGCGCATGAAATGCTTCACCGGCGTAACCCAGCGGATGCTTTCCTCAATGAAGCCGGGCATCAGATTGGGAATGTCCGCCTGCAGCTTGGCATATTCCTCCGGCGCCTCCGCCAGCGCCCAAAGTGCGCCCGCGGTTGTGTTCGATGTGGTGTCGTGACCGGCGGTGGCGACGATGATGTAATACGACATCGCCTCCCACTCCCCCAGCGGCTGACCGTTGATGGTGCCGTTGGCGATGGCCGATGCAACATCGTCCTGCGGGTTCGCGCGCCTGTCATGCGTCATCTTGTTGAAGTAGGCGGTGAAGTCGGCAACCGTGGCCATGATCGCCTTCAAACCTTCATCTTCGCTCACCGTGTCACGGCGCATGCGGTTCACATCCGGATCGGCCGGGCCGAACAATTCCTGCGTCAGGCGGAGCATGAAAGGTTCATCCACCTCCGGCACGCCCAGAATCTCCATGATTACGTGCAGCGGGTAGAACAACGTCACGTCGCGGGCGAAATCGCACTGCCCGCCCTTGTCCGCCATGCGATCGACAAAGCTTTTGGCAATCTCGCGGATACGCGGTTCCAGTTTGCGGACGTTCTGCGGCAGAAAATAGGGCTGGGTCAGGCGGCGATAATTGCCGTGATCCGGATTGTCCATCTGCACCAGCGAACGGACGATATGCGGTGATCCGCCCATCATCTGACGGACTTTTTGGTCCGTCGCCCGGTTGGTCAGAACCGTCGCGCGATCGCCGTTGTGAAAAAGTTCGTTCTGCTTTTCCACCGCGAGAATATCGCTGTGCTTGGTCACGACCCAGAACGGGTCCACCCCTTCAGGCTCCGCCACCGCGAGCGGCATCTCGCGGCGGAGGCGGGTAAATGCCTCCTGAACCGGCGTTTCAGCCGCATAGGCCTTGGGGTCTACAATCGTTTCCGCAATGTCGTGTGGAATTTTCATCGGTCCCGGCGTGTCCCTTCGTTGGCTTGCTGACGAAGCCGTCACGTATATTTGACCGGGAACCTTGCACTGGCAAGATGCGGCACGAACGCCGCAGCCCGCGGGCCTCAGCGCAGACTGGAGCAGAAGCGCTGAATCCGGCGGCAGGCTTCTTCCAGCACCGTGTTCGACGTCGCATAGGAAATGCGGAAAAACGGCGACAACCCGAAGGCGGCGCCATGCACCACCGCAACCCCTTCGGCTTCCAGCAAGGCGGAGGCGAAATCCCCGTCGGTCGCGATCACCTTCCCGTCCGGTGTTTTCTTGCCGATCAGCTTGCGCAAGGTGGGATAGACGTAGAACGCGCCTTCCGGCTTCGGGCATTCGATCCCGTTCGCCTGGTTGAGCATCGACACCACCAGGTCACGCCGTTCTTCAAACGCCTTCTGGAAGCGGGGGATAAAATCCTGTGTGCCGTTGAGCGCTTCCACGCTGGCCCATTGCGAAATCGACGCCGGGTTCGAGGTCGATTGCGATTGCAGCTTGGTCATCGCGCGGATCAGCGGTTCGGGCCCGGCGCAATAGCCGATGCGCCAGCCGGTCATGGCATAGGCCTTGGAAACCCCGTTCATGGTCAGAGTGCGGTCGTAAAGGGCCGGCTCCACCTGGGCGACGGTGTAGAACTGAAAGCCGCCATAGACGAGATGCTCGTACATATCGTCGGTCAGCACCCAGACTTGCGGATATTTCAGCAGCACATCCGTCAGCGCCTTCAACTGCTCCCGGCTGTAGCAGGCGCCGGTTGGGTTGGAGGGCTGGTTGAAGATGATCCATTTGGTGCGGGGCGTGATCGCCGCTTCCAGCGCATCCGGCGTCAGGCGGAAACCATCTTCCAGTTTGGTCTCGACAATGACCGGCCGGCCGCCGCCCAGCAGCACGATGTCCGGATAGCTGACCCAATAGGGTGCGGGGACAATCACCTCGTCCCCCGGATTCAGCGTTGCCATCATCGCGTTGTAGACGATGGCCTTGCCGCCCGGCCCGACGAAGCATTGCGAGGGCGTGTATTGCAGATCGTTTTCGCGCTTGAACTTCGCGGCGATGGCCGCGCGCAATTCGGGAATCCCTTCAACCGCCGTGTATTTGGTTTCGCCGCGCCGGATCGCGGCGATGGCCGCTTCCTTGATGTTGTCCGGGGTGTCGAAATCCGGCTCGCCTGCGCCGAGGCCGATCACGTCACGGCCGGCCGCCTTCAGGTCGCGCGCCTTCTGGGTGACCGCGATGGTCGGCGAAGGCTGGATGCGGCCCAGTGATTCGGCCAGAAAGCCTTGCGGCAACGGGGCGGGTTTGGCGGTTGCGGTCATGGCAAAATGCCTCACTTTATGAAGCCCCTCCTATAAGCCCGCAGGCGGCAATCGCAAGGGCGGGATCGTCACATCTGTCATGCGCATCCGGCAGTTGAGGCCGTCCGCTCCCATTCCGGCCCCATACAGTCTATTCTCCGCCGGGGCTGGTCCTTTGAGTCGGAGGGGCGGTAGGAATGACGGCGAAAATCGCTGCCATCGCGCTGTTCGTGGCCATCTTGGCGGGGTGTTCCCGCAGCCCCGCGCCGCCGGATGGCCGCTGGGAGGGCGTTTACGAAACGAAAGGCACCATCGTTGCCGCCCGGGTGGAAATCCTCGACGGCGGCATGGTCCGCCTGAGTGCGCCCTATGTCAGCAATGCCGCAAATGCGAGCCCCGAACGCCGCGAACAGATCCGGGCCAGCCTGGCAGGCGGGCTCAGCGCCGGTTGGGCTTACGTCAAACCGCGCCGGTTCGAGTTCGACGGCCGCATTTTCCGCAAGCCGGGCGGGATCGCGCCCCAGATGGAATGGAACGCGCATGAGCGGGTTCTTTCCATCGTACTCTATATCGGCACGCAGCCATCGTTCCGGGTGCCGGTTCACCAGGTCGAGGAGTTCAGCGACGACCCGTTTGAACCGGCGCACTCACAGTTTTTTTAATTCCATTTGTTGAAGGCGAAGAACGCGGCGCCGACCAGAAAGGCGAAGGCCACGACATAGTTCCAGCGAATCTCCTCGCCCAGATAAGTGACCGAGAAAACCGCGAACACGCTCAGCGTGATCACTTCCTGGATCGTCTTCAATTGCGCCGCGGAATAGACCGTGTGACCGATATGATTGGCCGGTACCGCGAAGCAATATTCAAAGAACGCGATGCCCCAGCAGACGGGCACCAGCACCCATAGCGAAACGTGGGGGAATTTCAGTTGCCCGTACCAGGCAAAGGTCATGAAAACATTGGAGATGCTCAGCAGGATGATGGGCGCGATGGCGGGCCAGCTCATATTCTCTCCTTCACGGGAACGTGATTTTCCAAAGTTCACTCGGGCGGCGCCCATGGGCGCGACAAGTTCAGGCGGAATTCCAGGAAAAATCGTGTGTAGGCATACGAAACTTGCAATGGACGCAAGACCCGGTTGATGCGACAATTCGAACGCTCCGGGCCAGGAGGACGATATGAAATTTCATATGCTTTCGGGAGCCATTGTGGCTCTCATGGCGTTTGCCGTCAGCGCCCACGATGCAGACGCAGCCGTGACCGTTCTCGGCAACGGCCTGCCTGCCAGCTGTTTCCAGATTGCGGAATTCGGCGGCGATGCGGAAGAGGGAATCCAGACCTGCACCACGGCGCTGGAAAGCGCGGCCATGTCCACGACCGACCGGGCGGCAACCTATGTCAATCGCGGCATCCTCAAATCGCGCCGCGACGATCTGCAAGGTGCGATGACCGACTATGAAGCGGGCATGAAGCTGAACGCCAAAATGGGCGAGGCCTATGTGAATCGCGGCGCCACGCTGATTTCGCTGCGCCGCTATCAAGAGGCATTGAGCGACATATCGCGCGGCATCGCGCTCGGCTCGAAGAAGCCGGAAATCGCCTATTACGATCGCGCCATCGCGCGCGAGGCGCTGGGCGATATTCGCGGTGCTTATGAGGATTTCAAAAAGGCGCTTGAAATCCAGCCGGACTTCGAGCGGGCGAGCCTTCAGCTGCAACGCTTTCACGTCGTGCGCAGCGGCGAACAGGGTGGCGCATAGGCACCATCCCGTACCCGGCCGATAGGGATAAAACGCCCCCGCCCCTGTTTCCCGGAACAGGGAGGTCTTTTTGTTTCGCGGTGTCTGGCGAAGCACGGCCGGGTACGACAATTCGTTACAAATTCCGCCAACCCTGCCCTTTTATAACCGCCATCCCACGCACATTGTCCAGCTATCCGGCATAGCGTTCGGTCATAGCGTTCGGGCATAGCGTTCGGGCATAGCTTTTCAGGCATAGCTTTTCGGCAACAAGGGTGAAATGGAAATGACGATGGATGTGCAAATCGAAAACCGCCCAAAAGGCGCGCGCACATTCACACGCGACGCGGCAGAACGGGCCCGGCAGGCCGGCGGGTTGATCCGCCGCCACCGCATGGCCGCGGCCGTCCTTGCCATCCTTGTTCTGGGGCTTGCGGCCTATTTCATCACAGGCGCGCTCAACAGCACGGGCGAAGCCTTTGTCACGGCGCCTGCAACGCGCGGCAATATCGAAAACACCGTCACGGCGCTCGGCAATCTGCAGCCGCGCAACTATGTCGATGTCGGTGCGCAGGCCACCGGGCAACTGAAAAAGCTGTACGTCAATATTGGCGACACCGTGAAACAGGGCCAGTTGCTGGCTGAAATCGACCCGCAGGTGGCAAGCGCAAAGGTCGCGGTGGATGAAGGCAATCTGGCCAATCTGCGGGCACAACAGAATGACCGGCAGGCCCAGCTAGCCCTCGCCAATGCGAATTTCGAGCGGCAGAAGCGGCTTCTGGCAGCGGGCGCCACAGCCGCCAGCAATTACGACGCCGCCGAACAGGCCGCGCAATCCGCAGCCGCGCAATTGAACGCCATCAAGGCGCAGATTGCAGCATCGCAATCACAGTTGGACGGTGACAAGGTAACCTTGGGTTACACCAAGATTTACGCACCGATGTCGGGCACCGTTGTTTCGGTCTCCATCAAACAGGGCCAGACGATCAATTCGGTACAGCAGGCCCCGACCATTCTGCAGATTGCAGACCTGACCAAGATGACGGTCTGGACCCAGGTTTCGGAAGCCGATGTGCCGAAGCTGAAAGTCGGCATGCCGGCATACTTCACCACGCTGGGTCAGCCCGGCAAACGCTGGACCGGCGTGTTGCAGCAGATTCAGCCCACGCCGACGATCACCAACAATGTGGTGCTCTATACGGCCACGTTTGATGTTGCCAACCCCGACAATGTGCTGATGACGCAGATGACCGCGCAGGTTTTCTTCATCACCGCGGAAGCAAAGAACGCCGTGCTGGTTCCCATTTCGGCCCTGCATCAGCGCCGCGCCCGTCGCGGCGGCACCGAAACGGCCGGACAGGCGCAGACGAAACGCCGTGGCGGCCTTGCGCCATGGGAAGCGGGAGAGAAGAACGCCATCGTTCTGGTCAAGGGCGCGGATGGGAAGATCGAATGCCGCGCCGTTTCGGTCGGCGTCAGCAATCGCGTTTCGGCGCAGATCCTGTCGGGCCTGGACGCGGGCGAACAGGTGGTGACCGGACGCGAGACCACGCAAGGCAGCAGCAGCAATAACAGCGGGAATCGTGGTGGCCGGATGGGCGGCCCGCGTTTCGGGCGCCTGTAATGACCGTTCGCGAGGAATTTCCCCAAGCCCGGACCGTCGAGCCGCTGATCGCGCTGCGCGATGTCTCACGCGTCTTCGAGACCGGCGGCGGCGAAGTCACTGTGCGTGCGCTGGACGGCATTACGCTCGATATCTTTCCGGGCGAGTTCGTCGCGATCATGGGCCAGTCGGGCTCTGGCAAAACCACGCTGATGAATATCCTCGGCTGTCTCGACCGGCCGAGTGCGGGGACCTATGTCTATGCCGGGGAGGATGTCTCGACACTCGACGCCGACGAACTGGCGTGGTTGAGGCGCGAGGGCTTCGGCTTCGTTTTCCAAAGCTACAATCTGATCGGCAGCGCGACGGCGGCAGAGAATGTGGAACTGCCGGCGATCTATGCCGGTCTCAGCGCCAGCGAACGCAAAGCGCGGGCGCAAACGCTTCTAACGTCACTCGGCCTCGGCGAGCGGCTGAACCACCGTCCGAACCAGCTTTCCGGCGGACAGCAGCAGCGCGTTTCGATTGCACGCGCGCTGATGAACGGCGGCCGCACAATTCTGGCGGACGAGCCGACCGGCGCGCTCGATTCCCGCAGCGGCGAAGAAGTCATGGCGCTGCTGAAAAAGCTCGCCTCGGACGGGCACACCGTCATTCTGATCACGCACGACAAATCCGTTGCGGCCCATGCGCAGCGCGTGATTTCGCTGAAGGACGGCAAGATCATCGCCGACACGGGCACGGTGTCCGAAGACGATGCCAAGGCGGCACAAGAGCCCCTGCCCCCCGACCACGCAACCGCGTCCCGCTGGTCCGCAACCGGCTTGAGCGAAGCCATGCACATGGCGTTTCGCGCCCTGCGCGCCAACATCTTCCGCACCATTCTGACGCTTCTCGGTATTGTGATCGGCGTCGGGTCTGTGGTTGCAATGATGGCGATCGGCGAAGGCGCCAAGCAGCAGGTCATCCAGCAAATCGGTTCGATGGGAACGAACCTTCTGCTGATCCGCCCCGGCGGCACCAATATGCGCGGCTATAACGGCGCCATCGCCACACTGGTGCCTGCCGACGCGGAAGCAATTGCGAAATTACCCAATGTCTCCTCAGCCGTGCCGGAAATCACCGGCGGGGCAACCGTGCGCCTTGGCGATATCGACTATCAGACACAGATCGACGCGACGATTCCGGCCTATTCCGCGGTGCGCAATTGGGACGTGGAGCGCGGTGTCTTTCTGGACGATGCCGACGAAGCCAGCTACGCCGCCGTTGCCGTTCTTGGCCAGACCGTGGTGCAGAACCTCCTGCCCCATGGCGGCGACCCGATCGGGCGCTATGTTCTGATCAACAATGTACCGTTTCAGGTCATCGGCGTGATGACGGCCAAGGGCGCCAATGCCGGTGGCATGGACGCGGACGATGTCATCTTCATTCCCTTGAACACCGGCATGCTGCGCATCTTCGGGCAGAATTTCGTCCGCTCCATCACGGTGTCGGTTACCGATCTGAGCGCGATGTCCGCGGTGGAAGATCAGATCACCACGCTTCTGACGGCGCGCCACAACGGACAGCAGGATTTTCGGGTGCGCAACATGACCGAACTGCTGGATGCGATTACCGGCGCGCAAAACACGCTGACGCTGCTTCTGGCTTCGGTTGCGGCGATCTCGCTTCTGGTCGGCGGCATCGGGGTGATGAACATCATGCTGGTCAGCGTGACGGAGCGGACCCGCGAAATCGGCATCCGCATGGCCACGGGCGCGCGCATGCGCGATATCCTGCAGCAATTCCTGGCGGAGGCGACGGTGGTCTCCGGCCTTGGCGGGGTGGCCGGTGTGCTGGGCGGTGTGGGGACCGCGCTTGTGATCGGTGCCTTCGGAACACCAATCGCCATCACCGGCCTTCCCATGCTATTGGCATTCACCTGTGCGGTCGCCACCGGTCTTGTTTTTGGCTTCGCACCAGCTATGAAAGCGGCGCGGCTCGATCCCGTCGTCGCCCTCGCAAGCGAGTGATCTTCATGAACAGATTTTTGTCGTCCGCCTCTGTTGCGATGTTGGCGCTGGCCGCCTCGGGATGTGCCACGCCGGTGCCGCAGGCGCTGACCCCGGCAGACGTACCCGCCGAATTCACCGCCCCGATCAAGACCAGCAAACAGGTCTGGCCGCAGGCCGACTGGTGGAAGAGCTTCGACAGCCCCGAACTGGCCGGATTTGTGGAGACCGCGCAGGCCAACAACCTCGACCTGGCGGCGGCCTATGCCCGCGTGCTGCAGGCCGAGGCCCGTTCGGGTGTCGCGCGCTCCGCCTTCTTTCCGCAGATCGGGCTCAGCGCCGGGGCGACCCATTCCGGTGCCAACCAGAAGCTGAGCCTCACCGGTACCGGCCCCAGCGCCTATGTGCAGCAGGACCGGCTGACGGCCGGACTGGACGCAAGCTATCAACTGGATCTGTTCGGGCAGAACCGGGCCAACTTTCGCGCCGCACAGGAAAGCCTGCGTTCCAGCCGCTACGCCCAGCAGGTGGTGGCGTTGACGGTGGAAGCCAATACGGCAAATGCGTATCTGAATGTGCTGGCGCTGCGCGAAAGGCTGCAGCTTGCCCATCGCAATGTGGACGCGGCAAACAGCGTGCTGAAAATCATCCAGGCCAAAGTCGACAATGGCGTGGCTTCCAACCTCGACCTTGCACAGGAACAGGCACAGGTCGCGGGCCAGAAGGCGCAGATCCCCGTGCTGGAGCAGCAGGAGCGTGAGGCGCGCTATGCGCTGGCGCTGCTGCTGGGCCGTGTTCCCGAAGGTCTCGATGTAAAGGCCAAAAACATGACGGCGGTTTCGGCCCCCGTTGTGGTCCCCGGCATGCCGTCGGAGCTTCTGGCGCGCCGGCCCGATGTGGCTGAGGCTGAGGCCGCATTGGCCTCTGCCCATGCCAATGTCGATGCAGCACGCGCGGCGTTCTTTCCGAACATCAGCCTGTCGGCATCCGGCGGATTCGCCAGCGCCGCGCTGGGCTCGCTGTTTCAGGGCTCCAGCATGCTCTACAGCGCGGGCGCCCAGCTTTTGCAGACAATTTTTGACGGCGGCCTGCTTGCTTCCGAAAGCGATCTTGCCAAGGCGCAGCAGATGGAGCTGATCGCCAATTATCGCAGCGCGGTGCTGAACGCCTTCTCCGATACGGAAACCGCGCTTGGCCGCGTGTCGAGCCTTGCCGAACAGGAACGGCTGGTTGACGAGCAGGTGCGCAATGCGACGGAAGCCTTCCGCATTTCGCAGATTCAGTATCGCGAAGGCGTCGCCGATCTTCTGGCCGTGTTGCAGGCGCAACAGACGCTGTTCACATCGGAAGATACGCTGGCGCAAATCCGCCTTGCGCAGCTTCAGGCCTCTGTCGGTCTCTACGCGGCACTGGGCGGCGGCTGGGTGCAGGAAGCCGAAGCCAATACGCAAATCATTCCGACACCCAAACCGGTGACACAGGCCTCTGCGCCTGCCCCCGCAGCAGCGCCAACACCGGCGCCACAACAACCTTAGCTGTGACCCAGAATCGGGTGTGGGCGATACGGCTCTGACAGGGATTTCAGTTCTTCGGCGCTGAGCGTGATCTGCGCGGCAGCAATGGCATCTTCCAGATGCGCGGGCTTGGAGGCGCCGATGATCGGCGCGGTCATGCCCGGCTGGGCCAATAACCAGGCCAAGGCGATCTGTGCATTGGATACACCACGCGTTTTCGCGATTTCGCTGACGCGTTCCACCACCGTGAAATCGGCGTCGTTGTAATACATGCTGTGGGCGAAGGCGTCGCTTTTGGCGCGCGTGGTTTCGCCACGGTCCTGACGGCGCCGGTTGCCGGCCAGAAAACCGCGGGCAAGCGGGCTCCACGGAATGACGCCAATGCCTTCGTCGCGGCAGAGCGGCAGCATCTCACGCTCTTCTTCACGATAGACAAGATTGTAGTGGTTCTGCATCGAGACGAACCGGGTCTTTCCCATCGCGCGCGCCGTATGAAGATATTTTGCGAATTGCCACGCATACATGGAGGATGCACCGATATAACGGGCCTTGCCCGCCTTCACCACGTCATGCAGGGCTTCGATCGCTTCCTCGATCGGCGTGCCATGATCAAAGCGATGGATCTGGTAGAGATCGACATAATCCATTCCGAGCCGCTGCAGCGAAGCATCAATCGCCGACATGATGTGCTTGCGCGACAGGCCGCGTTCGTTGGCCCCGGGACCCATGGGATTGAAGACCTTGGTCGCCACCACGATCCGGTCGCGCGAATCCGCGAAATCCTTCAGCGCACGGCCCAGCACCGCCTCACTCGCGCCCATGGAATACATATCGGCGGTATCGAAGAAGGTGATCCCCGCCTCCAGCGCCCGGCGGATGAACGGGCGGCTCGCCTCCTCGTCCAGCACCCAGTCGCGCCATTTGGGCGAGCCATAGGTCATGGTGCCAAGACAGATCCGGGAAACCTTGAGGCCGGTTTTTCCGAGACGAACCTGATCCATAGCCTGCTCCATTTCTTTTTTTCCGGTGACAAACGGTACGGCCGCAGTTGAAGTGCGCCGCGCGCACCGCCACAATAGCGCAGCAACCGGGGTACGACATTGCGAATTTTACAGTTCACACCATACGAAATGCCGCCAGCCGCCAAGGCGCTGCGCAAAGAGGTGCGCGCCTTTCTGAACGAACAGATGCCGAAATCCGTCAGCTCCGCCGAAAAGGCGCGATCGTGGTCGGGTGGCGCGGCCGCGTTCAGCAAACTTCTGGGCCAGCAGGGCTGGCTTGGCATGACCTGGCCCAAAAAATATGGCGGGCATGAGCGCAGCTATGCCGAACGCTATGTCGTGATCGAGGAACTGCTGGTGGCCGGTGCCCCGGTCGGTTTGCACTGGGTCGCGGATCGGCAGAGCGGGCCCCTGATGCTGCGCTTCGGGACGGAAGAACAGCGGGAGTTTTTTCTGCCGCGCATCGCACGCGGCGAAGCCTATTTCTGCATCGGCATGAGCGAACCCAATTCGGGGTCCGACCTCGCGTCGGTACGCACGCGCGCGCACAAGGTTGAGGGTGGCTGGCGCATCAACGGCCAGAAGATCTGGACCTCCAACGCGCACAGCGCACACTACATGATCGCACTGGTCCGTACCGGCGAAGCCGAAACCCGCCACGCCGGATTGACCCAATTCATCGTCGATATGAAAAGCGAGGGGTTGACCGTGAAACCCATCGCCAACCTGACCGGCGAAAGTCATTTCAACGAAGTGTTCTTCGACGATGTGTTCGTGCCGGACAATCGCCTGGTCGGCCGCGAAGGCGATGGCTGGCGGCAGGTCGGCGCGGAACTGGCCTTTGAGCGCAGCGGGCCGGAACGCTATCTGTCCAGCATCCGGCTGTTCCTCGAATTCCTGCGCGTGGCCGGGCCAAACCCGACGGAGCTTGAGAAACAGCTGATCGGCCGCATGACAGCCGAGATGTGGACGTTGCGCCAGATGTCGATGTCCATTCTGGGCAAGCTGGCGGCGGGCGAAGACCCGGCGGTGGATGCGGCGATCGTGAAGGATATCGGCACCTCCTTCGAACAGGAATTGCCGCGTCTGGTGCAGGCCAATGCGCGCGAGGACGTCACACTGGAAACGGGCGATGCCTTCGACGACACGCTCTCCTATCTGTTGCAGACCTCCCCATCCTTTTCCTTGCGCGGTGGCACGCGCGAAATCCTGCGCGGCATCATTGCCCGCGATCTCGGGCTGCGGTGAGGACTCAAGATGAGCGAATTGCGTACACTGCTTTCCGAAACCACCGCCCGCGTTCTGGCCGATAGCCGCAATGCACCGCTGGAACGGGCCTGGACCCAGATCGCGCAAGCCGGGCTGGCAAGTGTTCTGATCCGTGAAGACGATGGCGGCTTCGGCGGCACATGGTCCGATGCCATGATCGTGATGAAGGCCGCGGGACAACACGCCTGTGCCGCGCCCCTGCCGGAAAATATCCTGGCCACCGCACTCGCCAATGCGGCCGGTGTGACCTTGCCCGATGGTATGATCACCATCGGCCCGCGGCCGGACGGCGCATTGAACGGGACCGGGTTTACCGGAAGCATCGCGGGCGTGCCCTGGGGCCGGAACGCATCGCACGTCGCCACGATTGTGGCGCGTGGTGGCGGCCATCAGCTTGTCATCGCCAAGGTGGCGGATGCGAAAATCACACCGCACGAGAACCCGGCCGGCGAGCCGCGCGACACACTCGCATTCGACAATGCGCCGATTGTGACGGCGGAGATTCCCGGATGGGACTCACACCGGCTGTATGCCTTTGGCGCCATGCTGCGCAGCGCCCAGATCGCCGGTGCCATTGCAGGCGCCCTCGAACTGTCGGTGACATACACACGGGAGCGGCAGCAATTCGGGCGTCCGCTGGCGAATTTCCAGGCCATCCAGCAGCAATTGGCGGTTCTGGCCGAAGAGACCGCGGCTTCCGATATGGCGGCGGCGGCAGCATTCCGTGCCGCCGGCACCGGCGAGGGCCTGTTCGAATGTGCGGCGGCGAAGCTGCGCACCAATCGCGCCGCGCGCACGGCAACGGGCATCGCCCATCAGGTTCACGGTGCGATGGGCTTTACCGCCGAATACGATCTGCATCACTTCACGCGGCGGCTGTGGGCCTGGCAGACCGAGTTCGGGAACGAGCGCTTCTGGGGCGGCAAAATCGGCAGCGGTGTGGCGGCCCGTGGACCGGCCAATTTCTGGGCCGATCTGGTCGCACTCAGCGAATAGGCGGCCGCCTAGAGCATTTCACCGTTTCACGGAAACAGTGAAACGCTCCAAGTTTTTGGGTAGTCGCAATTCCGGACGGGAAACCGCTGCACACTTTCCCTGGAATTGCTCTAGAATCCCCGCCGGCCCGTTACCGGATGGGAGCTGGAAAGGCCGCCATCCACGGCAATCGCCTGCCCGTTCAGGTAAGACGCCTCATCGCTGGCCAGGAACAGCGCCATGTTGGCGATTTCTTCCGGATGGCCCGCCCGCTTCAGGGGATTGAGCTGACCGATCTTGCCTTCCGTCCCGCGTTCGCGCGCCTGATCGAAGACGGGCTTTGTCATGCCGGTTTCGATCAGACCCGGACAGATCGCGTTGATGCGGATACCGGTGCCGGTCAGGATATTGGCGCTTGTCTGAACCAGACTGATCACGCCCGCCTTGCTGGCGCTGTAGGGAGCAGGGCCTGCGCCCGAGCGCAAACCGGCGACAGAGGCCGTGCAGACGATCGCGCCTTTGCCCTTTGGCCCCATGATCCGTACCGCATGTTTGACGGCCAGGAAAACACCGATCAGGTTGACGTTCAGCACCTGCTGCCAATCCTGCGCATCGAGTTCGAAGAACGGCTTCATGGCACCGACGATTCCCGCATTGGCGTAACAGACATCCAAGGTGCCGAACGCCGATACGGCGCGATCCACCGCGCCCGCAACATCGGCTTCCGAGCCCGCATCGGCACAGAGCGCGATCGCATCCCCGCCGGCGGCCTTGATGGCGGCACCCGTCTCCTCCACCGCCTTCGCGCGATCCACGGCGACGACGCGGGCCCCTTCCCGCGCAAACAGGATGGCACTGGCGCGCCCGATCCCGCTTGCCGCGCCTGTGACCAGAGCAACCTTTCCCGCCAACCGACCCATCGCCAATTCCTTCCCTTCCAAAGCCGCCCCATCCAAGGCCGTCCCATCCAAGGCCGTCATAGTGACCTGTGCCCGGCACCGTGCAAGCGGTAAGCCGGCAATCTGGAAAATTTCCATAAAATCCGGCAAAAACATCCCGCTAGGGGACCGCGGGCCCTGACGGTAAGCTTCAGGAGCATGGCCAGTTTGTCCCCCGATCGCGCACAACAGGAAGCAGCCTGGCTGACCACCGAGCAGCACAACGATGTCCTGCGTCTGGCCGCAGGCGGCGACTGGACGATCTCTCGACTTTCACAGCTCGATCGGGAATTGCGTTCGCTGCCCGCCTCCAACAACCCCGTTGAGATCGACGGCAGCGCCCTGGAACGGCTGGACAGTGCCGGTGCATGGCTGTTGCTGCGGACGCGCCGCCAGATGGAGGCGGAAGGCGCCGCCGTAGAGACCGTGGCCATGCCGGAACGCTTCAAGCCACTGATCGAGATCATCGCCCGTGGCGATGAAAAATCCTACGCCATGCAACAGCCGATGGCGCATCCCTTTCTTTTCCGGGTCGGTCGCGGCTTCATGCAGGCGCTGGAGCAGGGCTACAATATGCTCGGCTATCTCGGTCAGGTGACGGCCGAGACAACGAATGTCATCGGCCCGCAGAAAAAGCTGCGCTGGGTCGCCTTTGCCAATCAGATCGAGCAAACCGGCATCAATGCCCTGCCGATTGTCGGCCTGCTGGGTTTCCTGATCGGCATCGTGCTTGCGTATCAGGGTGCCGACCAGCTGCGCCAGTTCGGTGCGGAAATATTCACCATCAATCTTCTGGGCGTCGGAATCCTGCGCGAGATCGGGGTTCTGATCACCTCCATCATCGTTGCAGGCCGCTCCGGCTCCGCCTTCACGGCACAGATCGGCACCATGCGGGTGAACGAAGAAATCGACGCGATGCAGACCATGGGCCTGAACACGGTCGACGTTCTGGTGCTGCCGCGTGTTCTCGCGCTCGTCATCACATTGCCGTTCCTGACATTCTATGCCGATGTCATGGCCATGATCGGCGGGGCGATGATGTGCTATGTCGACCTTGGCATTTCGATCCCCGCCTTCATGCGGCAATTGCAGGGCGCGGTCACGATCAACACATTTATCGTCGGCCTGGTCAAAGCACCGGTATTCGCGTTCGTGATCGGCCTGGTCGGCTGCTTCGAAGGCCTGAACGTCGAACGCAATGCCGGTAGTGTCGGCCGGTTGACGACACGGTCCGTTGTCGAATCCGTCTTTCTGGTCATTGTACTGGATGCAGGCTTTTCCATCATGTTTTCAATTCTCGGGATATGATCGTGCAAGCTGGCACAGAAGGCCGTAACGATCCCGTCATCGCCGTGCGCGGGCTGGTGACCGGCTTTGGCACCAAGATCATCCACGATCATATCGATCTGGATGTGCGGCGCGGCGAAGTGCTGGGAATCGTCGGCGGCTCCGGCTCCGGCAAGTCTTTGCTGCTCAGGGCGATCATCGGTCTGGTTCAACCGCGCGCCGGCTCCATCCGCGTCTTCGGCGAGGAGACGGGTGAAGCGGGAAACCCGGACATGCGGGCCTTGCAGATGCGTTGGGGTGTGTTATTTCAGGCTGGCGCATTATTCAGTTCACAGACAATCGCAGAGAACATTCAGGTTCCGTTGCGTGAATACACAACCATCGGCACCGGCCTGATGACCGAGATCACGGCCATGAAACTCGCCATGGTTGGACTGCCGGCCGACACCGCATGGAAATATCCATCGGAACTTTCCGGTGGCATGATCAAACGCGCCGCTTTGGCGCGCGCATTGTCGCTCGATCCCGAATTGTTGTTTCTGGATGAGCCGACTGCGGGGCTGGACCCGATTTCGGCATCCAATTTCGATATTCTTGTACGCGACCTGCAGCAGAGCCTTGGGTTGACCGTGTTCATGGTGACCCACGATCTGGATACGTTGTACGCAACCACGGACAGAATTGCCGTTCTGGTCGACAAGAAAATAAAGATCGGCACGATCGACGAAATACGGCGGGACCCGAACCCCTGGATACAGGAATATTTCGGCGGGGCGCGCGGCCGCGCGGCACTGGCCTCGTAAAAGGAGCTGCCATGGAAACGAAGGCGAACTATGTTGCTGTCGGTGCGTTCGTTCTGGCGTGTGTCGTCGGGCTGGTCATTGCATTGCTGTGGCTGGCGGGTGCGCAGTACAGCAAGGAATTCGCTTATTATCAGACTTATTTCACAGGGTCCGTGACCGGCCTCGGCAGCGGCACCACCGTCCGTTACAACGGCATTGACGTGGGCCGGGTGACGGATGTGGCGTTCGATCCCGACGATCCCAAAAAAGTCATTGCCACACTCCAGATCAAGCCGGACGTGAAAATTCACGAAGACTCTGTCGCAAGCATCGCGAGCCAGGGCCTGACGGGGAGCGCCTATGTCGAAATTGACGGCGGCACCAAGGACTCGCCCCTGATTACCGAAACGCCCGGCCGCCAATACCCGGTCATCCGTTCCCGCCCCTCCACCATTCAGCAACTGGTCGAAAGCGCACCGGAACTGGTGAACAAACTGAACAAGATCAGTGACCGGCTTCTGGACGTGCTCAGCGACAAAAACCGCGCCGCCATTTCGGCATCGCTTGCCAACCTTCAAGAGACGACCGGTGTCCTTCAGCAGCATTCCGCCGACATCGGCGCCACGCTGTCGAATTTTGCGACGGCGACCAAATCCCTTAACGAAGCTCTGGAGGAAATGCATACGACGCTGGGCAATGTCGACACCATGGTCCACAACGCGAACGAAACCGCCACGTCGCTCAACCGTCTTGCCAACAACACAAACGCCTTCGTGACGGGCGAAGGGCTGGCACAACTCTCCGACCTGATCAGCGAAACGCGTGTGATGGTTACGAACCTTTCCCGGCTGTCCGACCGGCTGGAAAACCAGCCGACACAGCTTTTCTTTGGCGACCGCCGCAAGGGATACACCCCGAAATGAACGACAATCGCTTCGCGCCCACACGCAGATACTGGATAGCCTCGGCAGCGGCCCTGTTCGCCCTTGCCGGCTGCAGCAGAATTGTCGGTCCGGGTGCGGCCCCGCAACTCTACATTCTGGCGCCACAGCTTCAGCCCCCGCCCGACGCACCCGCGGTTCAATGGGCCCTGCAGATTGCATTGCCCGAAGCATCGCAAAGCTTCGACACCGACCGCATCGCTTTGATCAATCCGCCGACACGGATGGACTATTACGCCGACGCGGCATGGCCCGATCGCCTGCCGGTCCTGCTCAGGGGCCTGCTGGTTCAGGCCTTTCAGGGCAGCGGCAAGATCGGCGCGGTATCACCGGACACGGCCGCTTTGCGGGCGGATTACCAGTTGATGACAACGATCCTTGATTTCTCCGCCCACTACGCCGTTCCGGATATGGCACCGGAAATTGTTGTTTCACTTGAAGCCATGCTGGTACGAAGGCATGGCCGCACTTTGGTGGCGCGCCGGCGGATCGAGCAATCCACTGAGGCCGATGCCAACAGCGTGGACAGCGTGGTCCTGGCGTTCAACCGCGCCTTGAGCGAGGCGTTGAAACAGATCGTGGACTGGACCCTTCATGCGGCGGGGCCGGAGGCTTCCAAGCCCTGATCAAATCGGCATAGTGTGAGCGAATGGCGCGCGGCGCCAAAAACCAGCGCGCAAAGCGACCCTTGCGATGATCTTCAGTTCGTACCCCTATCTGATCTTCCTCGCATTGACCGTTTCCATTTTCATTTTCCTGGAAGCACGCCTGCCCGGCCTGCGGCGGACGTTTCTTCTTCTGATTTCCCTGGTGTTCTATGCCTGGTGGCGGGTGGACTTCCTCGCCCTTCTGCTCACCTCGACCTTCGTCAATTACGCAATCGGCACAATGCTGACGCGACGGTTCAGGGATGGCCGCACGGTTCACTGGCTTCTGATATTGGGGCTTGTTTTCAACCTCGGACTGATAGCCTGGTTCAAATATGCGGGTCTGTTTGCACAAACCGCAAACACCCTGTTCGCGGCGGACCTGCCGATCCCGAGCCTTTTTCTGCCGCTTGCAATTTCCTTCTTCACCTTCGAACAGATCAGCTATCTGGTGGATGCCGCGGCCGGAAAGGCGCCGCATTATTCCCTGCTCGACTATTCACTTTTCGTTGCCTTTTTCCCGCACCTGATTGCCGGCCCCATCATCCGGCACAACGATCTCATTCCGCAATTTGGAACCCGGCGCGACAGCAACACCCGCGCAGACGATATTGCCGTCGGCGCCACACTGTTCACCATCGGCCTGGCCAAGAAGACACTGATCGCCGACAACATCGCCCCCTTTTCCGATGCGGTGTTCGCGGCCGCCAACCATGGCGCGGCCATTGGGACCGCCGATGCGTGGATGGGGACGCTGTTCTTCGCCTTTCAGATTTACTTCGACTTTTCCGCCTATTCCGACATGGCGCTGGGCTCGGCATGCATGTTCGGCCTGCGCCTGCCGATCAATTTCAACTCCCCTTATAAGGCCACCAGCATTATCGAGTTCTGGCGGCTCTGGCATATTTCGCTGTCCACCTTCCTGCGCGACTATCTCTACATCCCCCTGGGCGGCAACCGGCATGGATCGGTGCGGCGCTATGCAAATCTGCTCATCACCATGTTGCTCGGCGGCCTGTGGCATGGCGCCAACTGGACCTTCGTTCTGTGGGGCGGCCTACACGGCGTCTATCTCATCGTCAACCATGCGTGGCGGCACGTGACGCGCCGCGCGGGCTTGAACGTGCCCAAACGGTTCCGGCCACTGACCCGGGCACTTTCCGTGGCGGTCACCTTTCTGGCGACATTGTTCGCCTGGACGGTATTCCGCTCGCAAAGCTTCGATTCGGCGCTCGCCATGATGGCGGGCCTTGCCGGGGCCGGCGGCGACAGCCACATCCTGTCCTTTGGCCCGCTCGCCTGGGCCGGTTTTGTCGCAATGTTCGCGATCGTCTGGGGGGCGCCCAACAGCATGGAGATCACCTGGCGGCTGCGCCCGGCGCTGGAGTCTTATTATCGCGATGCGGGCGTGCGCGACATCGGCCGCTGGGCATGGATACCGGGCACACGCAGCGCGATCGCGTTCGGGCTTCTGTTCGTGGTCTCCGTCATGGCGCTGTCCAATCTCAGCCCCTTCATCTATTTCCAATTCTGATGCAGAGCCGCCGTTTCCTTATCTGGTTTTTCGGGATCGCAGGCGTGATGGTGTTGCTCGCCATCAGCTTCAACGCCCTGGCGGAGCACTATATCCTGTCTCACCCTGCACGCGGCGGCGTCCAACTGGTTTCGGGGTTTGAGCGCGTCGTGAAACCCGCATGGTTCGCCAGCATCAAACCGGATATGGTCTTCATCGGGTCGAGCCGCGCACGGCTGGCATTCGATCCGACACTGGTCGATCCCACATTTCACGTCCGCAGTTTCAATTACGGCGTATCCAGCGAGACAGCCTATGAAGCCCGGCGCTATATCCAGGACGCCGTTGCCCAGCCTTCTGTAAAAGCGATTATCGTTGCGCTGGATGCTTTCGCGTCCGGCACGGCCGCACAGCCTTTCGGCGCCGGCTTTGACGAAACCCGTCTGGCGGTGACGCCGGAGGGCGCCCCAACCCCACGCCGTGGGTTGTGGCTTTTCACGTCGCGGTATCTTTCAGGCGGCGCCCTTGGCATGCACGCCCTGAGCGTCTGGCTGCTGGGGCATCTTCATGCTGGCGAAACACCTGCCGATCGTCCCGACGTATTCACGGCTTACGCCCCGATGACACAAAGCGTTTTCCAAAAGGAGCTTACACGCCGGAAAGAGCGCACCATGCGGCTGAACCCATGGCGGCTGACACAGGTCCGCGCATCACTGGATGCGCTCTGCCATTCACCGGCCGCAGTCTATTGGTACTTCCCACCGGACAATTTTGCGCTGATCGCAGACTATGCCGCCAACGACGCGACGCATTTCATCGCTTACAAGAAAACCATTCTGACGGAAGTCAAACGCCACAATTCCCAATGTTCGAACAAGGTCCGGCTGTTCGATTTCATGACCCTGAACGCCATCACGGCCGACATGGCAGCGGCAAAAGGACAAAAGAGCCTCTATTATGGCGACCCCGTTCACATACGGCCACAAACCGGCATCATGCTTCTGCATGCCATGCTGGATGGAAGCAGACCCGGCGGAGCGGCACTTGGCAATGAACTCACCCGCAATCCGAACGCCGCATCTTTGATCGATTCCATTATCCCTCAGGTCCAGGCATGGAAAACGCGCAATCAAAAACTCTTCTCGACCTTCGCACAATCCGAACCGCACTAGCATGCTTGTTCCTGGTTCTTGTATTCTCAACAGGGGCCTGGCCGGCTCTCGCTGACGATTCACCGGCTGAGTTCTATCGAACGGGCGCGTATGATCGCGCCATTCAAACCGGTATCGCAGAAAACACCGCAAAGAGCCTGACGGTTGCCGCGCGCGCGATGATGGCGCAGGAAATGATGCGCGAAACGCCATGTCTGGATTGCCTGCAAAAGACGGAAAAGCTGTTGCGCCAGGCCATCGGGAAAAATCCCGATCTTGCCAATCCGCACATCTTTCTGGCTGCTGCAATCGGCTATCAAACGCGCATTGTCGGGATTGTTGCGGCACGGCTGCGCGGATATGCCGATGCCGCCAAGAATGAAATCGATACGGCGTTGCGGCTGGAGCCCAACAATTCCTGGGCCCTTGCCGCGATCGGGGGCTGGAATATCGAAATCGCCCGCGTTGCGGGCGGCACACTCGCCGACATGCTCTATGGGGCGACGCTGGATGCCGGGGTAGCGGATTTTCAGAAAGCATTCCAGGCCGCACCGGGTAATATCGTTCTACGCTATCAATATGCGCTGGCGTTATCCGGCTATGATCGCAAGAAATATTTCAAGGACATCGAGAGTGCACTCAGCTTTGCCGCAACCGGTGTTCCTCAAACGGCATATGAGATTTATGTCCAAGGCCAGGCACGCACGATGCTGGCCACGTTGCGACAGGGCGACATTCCGGCTTACGAGAAATTGCGGAAACGTGCGCAAGGCTACCCCGCAGACTAACGGGGCTCAAACCTGCAAATTGTGCTTGGTGTCCAACCGGTTGGCGGGAACAGTGATACCCATGGCCGCCGGAATCAGCCGGCCCGGAACGGCGTCAGCATGTGACGCATGTAACGGATAACGGTTTTTCGGCCGCTTCACCCGTTACGGAAGTGCAACGTTCATCGAGAAATTTCACTGTGCGACATCGCTGGATGCCATCCGCCGTTGCGCGCAGCAATGGCACACAATATCGTGGCAAGACAAATGATCGATGTTCCAGACCGATACATTCAGCCTTTGCCGGCGGCAGATCCAACAGCACGATTGCCGGCACGATATCACAGCGCGTTCTTGCAATCCGCAACGCCGGTGAGATTCGCCCCCGGGGCGAAGACTGCCCCGCACGACAGGCGATGCTTCCAGACGCGCGGCAGAGGCCCATGAGCGCAACGGCACGACCCGGCAGGAGCACGGCAACCCAAACCCGTTCAAGGGCAACGGTTCAACGCATTATCGATTCCACCATTGCCCTGACGATCGAAAAAGGGGCAGAAACCGTAACAATGACGGAAATCGCCCAACGGGCCGATATCGTCATCGGAGCTGTTTACCGCTATTTCGAGGACAAATCCGCCATTAACAGGGCGATCCTTCAGCAGCACAATTCCTATATGGAGGAACGCATCCAACGCCATCTGGCGAACATTGCCGACGCGGATGCCTTCATTCATGCGATGCTGTCGATCTACCAAATGTACGATGAATTGCGATCCCGTGAGCCCATGTTCGGAAGCCTTTGGTCCATTGTTCAGGGGGATTCCAACCTTCAGACCCTGGAAGCGCAGGCAACGCTGACAAATGCCGCGCATCTTCTTGTGGAAGCAAGAAAGCACTTTCCCAGCGCCGACGATGATGCGCTGATGGCGTCCTGTGTCTTTGCCTTGCAACTCTCCGCAACGGCAAGCCACTTAAACAGGACAATGCCAAAAGCGCTCGCCCAGCAGATGTCGCGAACCCATCAGCAGGCCATCGCAAACGCATTGAACCGGTTACGCTGAAACGCCCTAGGAAGCCGTCAGTTCAAGGCCCTTGAGCGTTCCATCGGAGCGCCAATCCTCCAGAACCTGGACGAAGGCGATCGGGCCGGCACCGTAGGGACCGCTTCGTGCCGCCAACGGCGACAGCTTTCCCTCATTGTTATAGTAACCCGGCGTACACTCCTCGAAGAATTTCTGCCGCATGATCGCAAGCGACGCGATGGTTTCGACCCAGGCGCTCTCCGCCTCCTGCGCGGCTTCCACCACTCTTATCTGGTGAGAGGCGGCGTGCCTGACGATGTAGGCCAGGTGCCGGCTCTGCTCATCCAGCATGTGGGGAAAATTGGCCGTAAAACCGGATTGTGCATTGCTCATAATGAATACGTTCGGAAAACCGCGCGTGTGCATGCCATGCAAGGTGGCAACGCCATCCTTCCATTTTTCAGAAAGCGCGAGGCCGCCCCGGCCATAGAGTTCATACCCGGACCGGCGCGTGTAACTGGTGCCGACTTCAAACCCCGTGGCATAGATCAGACAGTCGATTTCATATTCCCGCCCATTGGCGACGATGCCGTGTTCGGTGATCCGCTCCACACCCTGACCGGCCGTGTCGACCAGCGTCACATTGGGACGATTGAAGGTCTGAAGATACTCATCGTGAAAGCATGGACGCTTGCAGAACTGATTGTAATACGGTTTCAGGGCTTCAGCCGTTTTCTGATCCGCCACAATGGAATCGACACGGGCGCGGACCTGTTCCATCTTTTTGAAGTCGGCCAACTGCATCAGGGTTGCGGCATCTTCTGCCGGGGCGCCATCCTGCTGGCGCTTGCGGGCCAGAAACAGGATGTTGCCAATAATGTCGGTCCATCCGTCATTAACGAGGTCTTCGTCCTGAAAACCGCCTGAGACGAGGACATTGAAATTGTCCATGCGCCGCTTTTGCCAGCCCGGCTCCAAACCTTCTGCCCATTGCGCATCGGTCGGCCGGTTGGCGCGGACGTCAATCGAAGACGGGGTGCGCTGAAACACATAAAGATGTTTCGCCGCCTGCCCCAAATGCGGCACGCATTGCACCGCCGTCGCACCGGTGCCGATAATCCCAACACGCTTGTCCGACAGCTTTGCGAGATTTCCCGTCGAGTCGCCGCCGGTATAGGCATAATCCCACCGGCTGGTGTGGAAGGAATGGCCCTTGAAACTTTCAATACCGGGAATACCGGGTAGCTTCGGGCGATGCAGCGGACCATTGGCCATCACGATGAACCGGGCCCGCATGGCATCATCGCGATTGGTCCGAACGATCCATCGTGCGGCGTTCTCATCCCACCGCATTTCCGTGACTTCCGTCTGGAAACAGGCATTGCGATAGAGATCGAATTTCTTTCCGATCGCACGGCTATGCTTCAGAATTTCGGGCGCGCGCGAATATTTCTCGACCGGCATGTAGCCGATTTCTTCCAGCAGCGGCAGATAGATGTAGGATTCGATATCGCAGGCAGCCCCCGGATACCGGTTCCAATACCAGGTGCCACCGAAGTCGCCGCCCTTTTCAATGATGCGGATATCTTCCACACCGGCCTGCCGCAGCCGCGCACCCGCCAGCAATCCGCCGAAACCACCGCCAACGATCAGCACCTCCACATCGTCATGGAGCGGTGCGCGGTTCAGCGGCGCGACGTAGGGATCATCGAGGTAATGCGCAAAGCGGCCTGCGATCTCCACATACTGCTCGTTACCATCCGTGCGCAGCCGCTTATCCCGCTCTGCCTGATATTTGGCGTGCAGCGCATCGGGATCGAACCCCAGATCGTTATCCACGGATTGCGGTGCCGTTGCGGTATCGGTTTCGCGTGCCATCGAGAAAGCCCCTGTTGCGTGAATTTTCGGTTCTGACTTATTGTCAGTATGCACACGGCGTGTTTCAAGCGCCAGCCAAATTTTCGAATCCGGGGTATGCCCGGTTCAGGCCGCCCCTGCCAGAATCTGCTTCTTCTGCTGCTCGTTGAAGGCCAGCAATTGCTGCATATAGGCGAAGCGGACGTGATCGCGGCCGGACGCCGACATCTTGTCGAACCAGTCGTCTTCCCCCAGCATTTCGCCCAAGCGCGGCGCATTCCGGTGCAGCATCTGCACATCGACCTTCTTCGGCTCAAGACTGCGCAGGATGCCGCGATTGAAATGCATGTGAAGCGTGATGCGATCGCCCGGCTCTGTCCGGTCACCCTGCCAATGCCAGACGCCATGGGTGAAGAACACCACCGACCCCTTGGGCATTTCGATCGGCACCGCGCCATTGTGCCCTTCGCCCGGGCGCGGCGGACGGCGCATTTTATGGCTGCCGGGTACAAGCCATGTTGGGCCGGATTCCACACGCCAGTCCTCCAGCGCCCAGACGCCGACACCGGTCAAAGCGAATTCGGGATAAGGCTCCGGCACATGCGCATAATCGGTGTGCATCGGAATAAAACCGGGGCCGGGGCCGCGCTTGATCGAGCTGAGCGACGCGATGACGGCGCCACGGCCGAGCGAGGCGTCGATCAAGGTCATCAGCAGCGGATTCTGTACCAGCCGCTCGAACTCGCGGCCGTGATAAAGCATCCAGTTCATGGACACACTTTGATGCGGCAGCAGCGCACGCAAGGTGGCGGCACGCACCTCGTCCGCAAATTCAGGCGCGATGGCGTGCTCAAGAATGGTGAAGCCCTGCTCTTCCATCTCGCGGATTTTCCCCGAGAGACCCTGACGCGCAGCCCGGTGCGCAAGATCGGGATTTTCGACGGTGCGGCGGCCCATATGATCGTGCAGCAGCGCCATGATCTCACGCGCCTGCCCGTCTTCGAGTTTCCCCTTCACGCGGATCGCGTCCTTGCCGAACATGGCCGCAACGTCGCGCAACATCGCCTCTGTCGCGCCGGGTGCAAGAATGCCAACGCATTGCGCAGCCGTTAGCGCAGCCTGATAGTCGCCTTCGACAATCTGATCCACCCTGTCATCGAAATCGCGCGAGACGGAAACCGTCTCGCCATCGAAGCGCATGCGCCATGCCGCAACATTGTCCGCGAATTTCATATGCGGCGGTGCATCGCCAAACCGTTCACTCACCGAAAACGATCCGGTCAGCCGGTCCTTCCGTACTGCCACCTCTCTTTCGAGAAAATTTTTGGTCTCCTGAAGCCAAGCGTCCGACAGAAATTCACAATGGTGTGGCAGGGTGATCATCGGCTCTCTCCCTCGCGCCCGCATATTGTTGTGGCTTTTGCCGTGACAGCCCGAACGGGCGCCCGGCAGAAACGGAACGCGTTCTAATTTTCAGGGACTCCACCCCGCCCGGTCAAGAGCCAAGTGCGGGCGCGGATGCTAAAGCCCGATCAGCCGATGGGCGCGGGTGAACAGGCGCACAGTGGTGGCGTGCAGGCGGTCACCGATATCCTTGGGTGTTTTGCCGGAAAATGCGCGCGCGTGGCTGCCTTCCAGAATGGCGCCCAGCTTGAAACAGGCCAGAACCTTGTACCAGTCCAGCGCCAACATATCCCGGCCCGTCCGCACCGAATAATGATGCACAAGCTCATCAGCGGTGGGAAACCCCGCCCACGGTTTCACGCTGGTCTCGCCCGCGGCAATTTCGGTTTCATCCGGCCAGCCGGCCAAAACCCAGGCCAGATCCAGCAACGGATCACCCAGCGTGCACAATTCCCAATCCACAATCGCGGCAAGCACCGCCGAATCCGGGCTGTAGAGGACATTGGCGAGGTGATAGTCGCCATGAATGATGCCGGGCTGGAAGGAAGAGGGCCGGTTCGCCTCCAGCCACTGCACAATCGGCGCCACGGCCGGAAGCCCTTTGAAACCCGGCCAGCCCGGAAGCTCCTTATAGCTCTCAAGCTGCGACAACCATCGTGACGCCTGACGCTCCAGATAATTGTCCAGCTTGCCAAACCCCTCCAACCCGGCCGCAAAAGGATCGATCCGGCTGAGCGCGGCAATCCCGTCCATCAGCGCAAAGCCCATCTGGCGGCGTATTTCAGGCGCCCCGGCATGAAGCGGCGGCAAGCCGACCGTGGCATTGAAACCGTTGATCGGCTCCATCAGATAAAAGGCAACACCCAGAACATCTTCCGATTCACAGGCCGCGATCAGGCCGGGGTGGGGAACATCACTTCCGGCAAGCGCCTTCAGCACGCGCGCCTCACGCCGCATGGTGTCATTGCTGTTCTTGCGTAGAAAACGCGGCGGGCGGCGCAAGACGTATTCACGGGCACCGCTTTTCTCTGCGCGCTGGAAACGCAGCAGGATGTTTTGCGTCCCCCCGGCCAGAAGCTGCGGATTGCGGACGGGGCCAGTGCCGAGGCCCTGAGCATCCATCCAATCGGCAAGACGCCCCAACGGAACAATATCTTCCACCGATTGCGCATCTGCCATAGCGACCACTCCCATGCCTCAAAGCGGCAACGCGTGTTGCGTCGAACAACGGATTTGAGTGTCCGATGGCAAAATTGGCAATATCAAATCAGCATGACTATGTAAGAAGCTGCAGGTGCCGGCGTCAGCAACCCCTTACGCAGGAGCGAAAGCGGACCGGGTGCCATGCAAATGATGGGAAAGGATGACGGTGCCCTGCCGGGGAAAACCAAACAGCTAATTGCGGTTGCCGTAGCACACGTCACGCAATGCCCTTACTGCATCAAAGGCCACACCAAAGCCGCGTTACGCAGCGGAGCCACACGCGAAGAGCTGATGGAGGCCATCTGGGTGGCGGCCGAAATGCGCGCCGGCGGCGCCTATGCCCATTCTGCGCTGGCTATCGAGGAAATGGATAGGGTCACGCCACCAAAAGGCGGCTGAGCGCCCATCACTGCGAGTGCACGGACCGCACAGTTCTTACCGCCGTTACGAAGGGAGTATCCTCCTCCGCGGCCGCAGCGATGAATTGGTAGATGATGAATTGGCGGGCCGAAGCCGGCAAAACGGAGACCTACGCCTACGCGGTAGCCCTCCAAAATTGAGGCGGAAGCGAATGGCTACAACTGGTTGCCTGCGGCTATTTCCGGCCATGTCTCACGGTGTCAATTTTCGAAAGAAGGAGAAATTGACGCTCAATTTGCGGACTGGTACTCCTCCACGTGTCTGAAACAGGTTAGGCTCGGGAAGGTTGGCCCGGCCCCCGCCCGCCGGGTCCTTCCGCCAGGTTATCAGCGGCCCAAGACTGTCAAGGCGCATGCATGATGCAGGCGCCGATAGAAAGGGCATGGACATGAAACCCAGAATTTCCGTCATCACACTTGGCGTGGCCGATCTTGAACGGTCGCTTTCCTTCTATCGGGACGGTCTTGGCCTCGTCACTAAGGGCATTGTCGGTCGTGAGTTCGAGCATGGCGCAGTCGCCTTTTTCGATCTCTCGGGTGGGCTGAAGCTCGCCATTTGGGCGCAAGACGATATTTCATACGACACCGGCCTGCCCAAACACCCAGTCTCTTCGACTGCGGTAACGATCGGACACAACGTTCTGCGCCGGCAGGACGTGGACGAAACAATGGATATGGCACAACGTGCCGGCGCCGAGATCATCAAGGCCCCGCAGGATACGTTCTACGGCGGTTACGCCGGGTATTTTCGTGATCCTGACGGACATCTCTGGGAAATTGTCTGGAATCCCCAAATGCTGCCAGAGGGAAACTGATCCCTCTTTTCGGCAATGGCACTGGCTCCTGAAGCCGGGGGCGAGTGATTAAAGCGGACGCGCTTGCGGCCGGCGCGAGCGTCTACAGCGAGGTTGTAGCGCAGGATCGGCGGTCCTCCACGTCATATGGTGGCGATGCGGTGATCGGCGGCAATACGCGCCATGGAGAACAATTCGCGGTGAAATGGCGGTGTTTGTAGTCTTGAGCGAACCGGTCTCTAGGCTGATTTTGGGCGGGAACAGGGAAAGTACAGGGGATTTTTTATACTTTCGAATCTGATTACCGAGACCAGGGCATATACGGGAACGCGATAAAATAAGCACTTTGTGATAGTCAATTGATCGCATATGTGCAAAAATAACTGGGAGTCTGGATGTCCGGAACGGGGAATTTCTACCCCCATAACAGGGAATTTTCTCACGCATGCAGGGAAATCCCCTACGCCGGATACGATTTACGGGGCCGTTCTGGCGCGCGCATCATGAGGCGTGGAAGAGTACCGATTTGAGCCCGCGGGAGCATCGCAAGCTTCCCGGCTGTCCGCTGAAGGCGTTGGCGATTGGCGCACGGAGTTCATGACGCCGTGCCGCAAGAGAGGAGTTCACCGATGCCGGCGCAATTCCGCGGGAGTAATTCGTCCAGCCGATGGGCCGGATTAGCGGCGATGCGTGCGAGGACGCCGGCCAGCCGCGGTTGCGCATCGACGCCATTCATTTTGGCTGTCACGATCAGGCTGTACATGGCCGCGGCACGCCGTCCTCTGCGATCAGAGCCCCAGAGCAGCCATGCTTTCCCGCCAAGAGCGATACCGCGCAAGCCTCTTTCAGCGGCATTGTTGGAGGGACACACGCGGAGCGCTCGATCTCGAATAGCGGATCGGTCCGGCGCACCATCCCGATCGCGATCGACGACAGAGAGATTTTCTTTCTGCCAGCTGCCTTGCGTCGCAAATTCTCTTCAATATCGGCCACGACGAAGAGCGGCACATGCTTGTTGCCGGGTCCCATTCATGCTCTCGATTTGGGGCTAGGCCGTCACCGCGTCCAGTAGCGTTTGCGCCATAATATCGCTTGATTTCACAATAGCAGGTATGCACTCAGGATGGTATCCTAGCTGCATAGCGAGTCGTTTTCTTTGGCCGGTGCAGAAAATCGTGCCGCGATGACTTTTTAAGCAGCGGGGGCGTATGACAACCGTAGAATCACCCGAGCCGATTGAGCAACTCTCCCCGTGGTGGGCTCGTGCCGTCCTTGTCGTGTTTGTTTTCGGCCTGGGCGTTTTGCTTCTTCTGACCTTCAAGGCCTACCAAAATGCGCCTCCCATACCTGAACGCGCAGTTGATACAGCGGGTCACGTCGTTTTCACCGGCGACGACATTCGTGCCGGGCAGGAGGTGTTTCTCAAATATGGCTTGATGGACAATGGCACCATCTGGGGCCACGGCGGCTACCTGGGGCCTGATTTCGGCGCGGCCGTGCTGCATCATTGGGCACTCGACCTGGCGCAGGCCCGCGCGCGGGCCCGTTTTGCAAAAGACTATGGGACGCTTTCGGGCGAACAACGTGCCGCTGTTGATGGCGAAGTTGCAAGCCTGTTGAAAACCAATCGTTACGATTCCGGTACGGGTACGTTGACGCTTCTGCCGGCGGGCGCGCAGACATTCGCAAACGAGGTGGACCGCTGGAAAACCTACTTCCAGAATCCGGCGCTCAATGGCGGCTTAGCGGCTAACCTCATTACCGATCCGAAAGAGCTGCACGATCTTACCGCCTTCTTCACCTGGGCGGCCTGGGGCTCTGTTGCCCAAAGGCCGGGAACGGCGCATTCCTATACGAACAATTTTCCCTATGACCCGCTCGCTGGCAATCATCCCACGGGCGCCGCACTTTTGTGGACGGCCATCAGTTTCGTTTTCCTGCTGGGTGGCATCGCCATCGTTTTGCTGGCCTTCGGCAAGTTCGATTATCTTGGCTGGCATGGCGCGCCAACGCCGGCCGAACCATGGGTTCTGAGCCCCTCCCAAAAGGCGACGCTCAAATACATGGCGGTCGCATCAATTCTGCTTCTGGGGCAGACCTTCTTTGGTGCGGGCATCGCGCATTACCGGGCCGATCCGGGCACGTTCTATGGGTTAGATTTGGCGGCCTGGTTCCCCAGCAATCTGTTGCGAACCTGGCATTTGCAATCTGCGATTTTCTGGATCGCTACATCTTACGTCGCGGGCGCATTGTTTGTGGCCGAATTACTAGGCCGTGCAAGCCCGCCGCGTCAGCGACTAGGTATTCATTTGCTGTTCAGCGCCGTCGCCATTGTCATTATCGGCAGCATGTTCGGCGAATGGGCTGGCATTCTGCAATGGTTGCCGAAGACCTGGTTCTGGTTCGGCGATCAGGGATGGGAATATCTGGAGCTTGGGCGCTTCTGGCAAATCCTGCTCGCTATCGGACTGTTGTTCTGGTTCTTCTTGGTGTGGCGCGCGATCGCCCCCGCACGGCGCGATCCGGAACGTCGCGGCTTCGCGAACTTCTTCCTCATCGCGGCTTTCGCCATTCCATTGTTTTATCTGCCGGCACTCTTCTACGGCTCACAGACCAATTACACGATCGTCGATGCTTGGCGCTTCTGGATCATTCATCTCTGGGTCGAAGGCTTCTTCGAGTTCTTTGTCACTGTCATCGTCGCCGTTATTTTCTATCGTATGGGTCTGGTGCGGCGGATTACGGCGCTGCGGACCATCTATCTCGATGCTATTCTTTATTTTGGCGGCGGGCTGATCGGCACTGGCCATCATTGGTACTGGACCGGGCAGACTGAAATGAACATGGCACTTTCCGCCACGTTTTCCGCCTTGGAAGTCGTGCCGTTGACCTTAATCACGCTTGATGCGTGGGATTTCGTAAGGGTCACGCGCGGTAGCGACAACGTCGTCAACCGACATCGCTGGACATTCTATTTCCTGATGGCGGTAGGCTTTTGGAATTTCCTGGGCGCCGGTGTGTTCGGCTTCCTGATCAACACACCGATCGTCAGCTATTACGAAGTCGGCACCATCCTCACGCCAAATCATGGCCATGCCGCCATGATGGGCGTGTTCGGTATGCTAGGTGCTGGTTTGATGGTGTTCGTCCTACGCGAAGTTGTGCGCGAAGAGGTTTGGCAAAAGCTTGCCGGACTGGTGCGGGTAGCCTTCTGGGGCCTGAATATCGGCCTTGCCATGATGGTCTTTCTGAGTCTGTTTCCAGGTGGGGTTCTGCAGGTCCTCGATGTGGTCGAACACGGCTATTGGCATGCGCGCGGGTTGACCTATACCGCCACTCCCTTGGCCCGCACGCTTGAATGGCTGCGCATGCCGGGCGACCTCGTGTTCATGTTTGCGGGTGCCTTGCCTCTCGCACTGGCCATGGGCTGGGGCTATCTCTCGCTCTGGAGAAAACCCACCGCTGCGCGATAAGGCATCCTCGCCTGCGCGGCCGGCTCTCTCCGAAGGTCACCTGAAAGTTCGGGAGCATATGGAAACTGGCATCGAGATTGCACCGGCGGCCTTTGCCAAATTGTTTGACGGCAGCAATGAGGGCAAACTTATTGTCAAAATGACTTCCGAGCCTCTCGACAGATTGAATGCCTAAAAGTGTGCCGCAAAACCCACCGAGTCACGACAGCCCGCCGCGCCTCGATCGTTCTCCAGGTAAAAAGTCTGGGTAATCACCCTCTGCGCATGTAGACCTCTGCAGAGGCCGTATATCGCGTGTCCCAGTCTGCTCGAGTCCGCCTGCCCCACTTCTAGAAACCATTGTCGAAAAATGTTAGACAATTTCGCCCTCCACGCGATATCTGACGATGCAGGAAGCGGGAAGAACAATCGCCCAAGCAGCCGATGAGGACGCGCTTTTCCACGCCCTGATCAATACGGCAATCGACGGTATTGTCGTCATCAATGAGCAAGGCATTGTCCAAGTCTTCAGCCCGGCCTGTGAACGGCTCTTTGGATATGCCCCCGAAGAGGTATTGGACTGCAACATAAACATGCTGATGCCGGAACCCTACCGCAGTCAGCATGATGCCTATCTGGCGCGGTATCTGGAAACACAAATCCCGCATATTATCGGTATCGGTCGCGAGGTCGTCGGCCAGCGCAGGGATGGTACGACGTTCCCGATGTATCTGTCGGTCGGCGAAGGGATGCTGAAAGGCAGCCGCATTTTCGTTGGCATCATCAACGATATGTCGGAAACACGCGCCCGCGACAACCGCATCCGGGAACTGCAAGGCGAACTTCTCCACGTGACGCGAATGACCCTGATGGGTGAGATGGCATCAGCATTGGCGCATGAGTTGAACCAGCCGTTGACGGCTCTTCTGAACTATACGGGCGCAGCCCGGCATATGACGGGACACCTTGGTGAGCCGGCAGCCAAATTGGCCGAAGTACTCGATCGCATCGCTGAACAAGCTGAGCGCGCGGGTCTTATTATCCGGCGCCTGCGCAACTTTATTGAAAAACGGGAGTCCATTCGTGCGCCGGAGGACATCAACAAGGCCGTGGAAGAGGCGGTCGAACTGGGTCTCGCCGGCATGCGGGGTGGTGACATCAAGCGGCGATTGGGGTTGGAGCCCGGTTTGCCGGCCCTGTTGATCGACAAGGTTCAGATCCAGCAAATTCTGGTCAATTTGATTCGCAATGCCGTCGAAGCCACAAGCGGCCTTCCCCGCGGCGCAGTGACCATCACGACGCACAAGAATGGCGATGCTGTCGAAATCGCCGTCGCCGACACCGGCACGGGAATTCCCGCAGAGGTCGAAAGCCGCCTGTTTCACCCCTTCGTCACCACCAAGGCTCATGGCATGGGCATGGGGCTGAGCATCTGCCGCAAAATCGCGGAAGCACATGGCGGGCGGCTATGGCTGGCAGCAAACAGCGAAGAAGGCGCGACCTTCATTCTGCGCCTGCCGGTACCGGCACCAGAACCGGCCCCATGACAAACGCGGGCACGGTCTATGTGGTGGACGATGATGCCGACGTCCGCAATTCGCTTCAGATCCTTCTGGAAATTTCAGGTTTCAAGGTTGAGACATTCGAGTCGGCCCTGAAATTCCTGTCAGCGGATATCCATGGGATGGACGGGTGCCTTGTGGTCGATATCCGCATGCCGGATATGGATGGGTTACAGCTTCAAGACGAACTTCACCGTCGTAACCTTGGGTTACCCGTCATCATCATCACCGGCCATGGCGACGTACCGCTGGCTGTGCGCGCCATGCGGGCAGGCGCCATTGATTTCCTGGAAAAACCCTTCCGGGAAGAAACTCTGCTGGATTGCATTCGCAAGGGGATGCGGCTGCGGAACATGCATCGCACGGGCGTTGACCGGAACATCACAGCACGGCTCACGGCTCTCACCATACGGGAAAAGGAAGTTCTTGATCTCGTGGTCGAAGGCAAAACCACGAAAGAAATCGCAAGAATTCTCGAGATTTCGCCCCGGACTGTGGATATCCATCGCGCCCACGTTATGGAAAAGATGCGCGCCGACAATCTTGCCGATCTGGTACGGATGGTGCTGTCGGCACGATCTGCGCCCACGTAATCGGCTATAAGAGATTGCCAATTTGCGTCAGATCAATGTGCGGATCTCCGCATCAGCGCGAAGATGTCGGCTCAGCGCGATCCAGGAATTGACTGGGAGTATGAGAAATCAGTGCCAGACCGGATTGGCATCGTTGATAGTGACAGCGCTGTGCGGCATTCAACACGCATGCTTCTGGAAGTCCACGGATTCTTGGCGGATGAGTTTGAATCCGCGACGGCATTGCTCGAATCGCCACTCTGCCCGCACCTATCGTGCCTGGTGGTTGATCAGCAGATACCGGATGTCACGGGGTTAGAGCTTGTGGAGCGCCTACACGCACAGGGCATCGCAACCCCCGTTATCCTGATAGCTGAACGACCAGCCTCCACACTTGCGGATCGCATCCGGCGCGCGGGTGTTGTGGCATTCCTAATCAAGCCTATCCAACACGACGAACTACTATCCTGGATCAACCACATCGGACGCGCTCACGCAAAATAAGAGTAGGCAACATTGTTGCAGCGCATAGCCCCCTGTCTGGTATCGCGAATAATAGTTTCCACGCACGATAGGTGGTGCAACAACCCAAATATCTAAGCAAATCTACTTAGGTATTCGCACGGATTTTCCCCGCGGCGCCAACCACATACCCTCTTGTTGAAACTGAGGCGATGAGGCTTCCCGATGATCTCGACGCCCCGTGCTGTAATGACGGAAAACTTCATCCCGCCCATAAGGCAGCCGATAGATCGTTCGCCCACCTCCCAAACCATTGGCAGCATCGTTCGCCTCGCAACGCACGAGACTGTGTTCATGGAGGGTGACGACGCCCAAAGCCTCTATCGGGTCATGGCTGGGGCGGTTCGCCTCTGCAAGATTTTACCGGGCGGGCGTCGCCTGATCACCGACTTCGCATTCAAGGACGACCAATTCGGCTTGGAATTGGACGCACACCATAAAGTGACGGCAGAAACCATTGGACCGACCGTTCTTCTGCGCACGCGCCGCTGCCCTCCCATGCAACAGGAACAAACGGAGTTCCACGACAATATCGTAGACGCACTTCGGCGCGACCTTTCAGCCGCACAAGCGCATGTCGTCATATTGGGCCATCCAGAAGCGCGGGCGCGGGTAGCAGCTTTCTTGATGTCCATGATCCGGCGGCTTTCTGCAGGCCATCCGCACACCATTGATTTGCCCATGAGCCGGCAAGACATCGCGGACCATCTCTGTCTGACCATCGAAACAGTGTGCCGCTCATTAAGCGAATTACGCCGGGCGCATGTCATAGACATTCCCAGCCGGCACAGAATCGTCATCAAAGACGTGAACAGTCTCGAAACCATGACAACGGGAGAGGAGTAACGAGCATGACAATGGCAAAGATACTTGTTCCAGTCACTGGTGCACCGCGCGATTCCATCGCGCTAGCAACGGCCTTCTCCATTGCGAAACCCTTCAGCGCCCACATTGTAGCGCTATTCGTCCGACCCAATCCCTGGGAAGCGCTGGTTTACACGGCCACGCCATATCCAAGCTCTGTTACCCAACAACTGATCGACGATGCTGTGGCGTTCGCCAAGGAATCCGCCAACCACGCCCGCAAGACGCTCGAGAACGAAGCTGGAAAAGCAGGTGCGCAGGTGCTCCCCAAACCGCAGCGAATGCCGGGTTGCTCCTGCTCCTTTCATGAAACGCAGGGGTATTTTGCGCATGTGGTCACGCAAGCATCCCTCTTGGCCGATCTGGTCGTCTTCGGCCCCCTTTCCTCGCCTGGCGGCGTTGATATCAACCAAGCGTTTGTCGATACGCTCCTGCGGATTGACCGCCCTGTGATCATCGCCGAAGAGGCACCAAACCGCATGATCCGCACGATTTCTATCGCCTGGGACGGCGGCACCGCTGCCGCACAAGCCTTAATTGCGGCGATTCCGTTTCTGTCACATGCAGAGAAAGTTGAAGTCTTTACTGTTCTCACCGTGACAGGTCGCGATCACGATATCGCGGCGGTCTCCGATTTCATCTCTCTCCACGGCTTTTCCTGTACGGAGCACCGGGTTCCCGCAGAAGGAAAGCCCATCGCACAAGTGATAACGGAGCACGTACGGCAACGGAATACGGATCTTCTGGTCATGGGTGGTTACGGCCGTGGCCATTTGCGTGAAAGCCTGTTCGGTGGTGTTACCGCCGAAACGCGCTGGAACCCGGCCGTACCCACATTAATGGCGCATTAGGGGACACCCATGAGTGGCCTTTTCCGAATCCGTATGGAACTTGCGAGGACCGATGGCTTCCCGGAAGGAAGCCGCGATCACGGTTATGTCTTCGTGGTACCACTGAGCGAGGACGGCTATATCGATTCCGAACGATGGAACGCGGTAAAAGAGAAGTGTTTCGTCAATCGTTTCTGGGGCGATGAGCCTATCCAGCATGGCATGCTTCGCCGCGTGGGGCGCGGCTGGCGCTTCGATTACGATGCAAATACGGACGAGGATGACGAACCTTTTTTCAAGCTCGACCGGCATGCCCTCGAGCCCGGAAACTACGTGTCCGTTACCGAGCAGGACGGCATCCAGCGGCCATTCAGGATCGTTTCCATAGAACCCGTTGATAACTATGAGAAAATGCTATGACACAGCACGCGCATGCTGTGGTGTGGATCGATCACAGGGTGGCGAAGATATTCGATTTCAATCGCGAAGATGCCGAAGGGCAGATCATCCACCATTGGCATGCAGAGAAACAAATACACCATAAGGCGGGCAGCGTTGGTTCCGGCCATATCGTGGAGGATGAAGCCTACCTGCGTGCTGTTGTGGAAGCACTTCACGGTCCATACGAAATCCTCATCGTGGGACCGGGACATGCCAAATGGCAGCTGCATGCCCATCTCAAACTGCAGGATCCGGAAATCGCCCGGCACGTGATGGCGGTGGTCGATGCCGACCACCCCAGCGATGCCCAGCTCGTCGAACTTGCCCGGAAATATTTCTCCGGTATCGACCGGATGACACCCCAGATCATCACACCAAAACAGTAACCGGCATGAAACTTCCGAGCGCAGTTTTTCTTCTTTCGCTGATCGCTTGCGTATCGGCGGCATCAGCGACTGAGATTGCCCCAGCTATCCGCGATCAGGTTGAACACAACGATTCGGCAGAATTGCGAGAATTCTATGTGGCCCGCGATTTCGCGCCCGCATGGGCTGACCGGGAGCGCGGCATTGCAATCACGGCCTTGGCGCAGGCAGACAAAGAGGGGCTCAACCCGAGCGATTACCATATCGCCTACAATCCGCGTCCATCGACAGTGGATGCGGCCGCCCGGCAGGATATCGCCCTGACCGCAACCCTTTTGCGCTATGCTAGGGATTTGCACAACGGTCGGCTTTTGCCGGGCGCGGTGTATGGGGACGCCGATCTTCCGGCCCCTCCCTTCAACCCGGTACCCGCTCTTGTAACGGCATTACAAACGGGAACGCTTGCGGCTTTTGTGGCCGCCCTCCCTCCACAATATGCCGACTACGCTTTCCTGCGGCAGGCGCTATCCCGATACCGGTCACTGGCCGCCCAAGGGGCAGTCGTTCCTTTGGCCGCGATGAAGGGGAGTGTGGCCGATCTGACGCCAGCCGAACAGCATGCCTTGCGGCAACGCCTTGAATGGGAGGGTTTTGCCGGCAACTCGGCAGAGAGCACGACAGGCAGCCTCGCCATAGCACTCAAGGCTTTTCAGACAAGCAATGGCCTTGTGCCCGACGGGAAGTTGGGGCCGAAAACCATGCAAGCGCTGAACATTTCCGCAGCATACCGTGTCCAGCAGATAGAAGCCAATATGGAGCGCTGGCGTTGGCTTCCGCACCAGCCAGAGGATCGCTATATCGCCGTCAATACAGCCGACACGACACTGACCGTGGTTGAGGGCGGCAAAGTTGTACTTGCCTCGCGGGTGGTGACGGGGAAGCCCAAAACCCCAACGCCGCTTCTTTCCGCGACGGTCACAGCGGTAACGGTGAATCCGCCGTGGAACGTCCCCTATTCCATTGCCGCGGGAGAAATCCTGCCAAAACTACGGCGCGATCCCACCTATCTGACGCGCCAAAACATGATTTTGCAGAACGGACCACCCAACGATCCGCACGGGCTGACCGTTGATTGGCAGCACATTTCAGCATCCAGCTTTCCGTTCCGCATTCAGCAGGTGCCGGGTGAGAAGAATGCCCTCGGCCGGCTGAAATTGGAGATGCCCAACCGGCTTCAGGTCTATCTGCACGACACACCGGCGAAGGCGCTATTCTCACAACCCGAGCGGTTCTTCAGCCATGGCTGTATCCGCGTGCAAAAGGTAACGGCACTTGCGCAATATGCACTGACTGGCGATCCGGCGTCGGACGTCGCTCGCCTTATCCAGCCAGGCAGCGATACAAGACGCCTGCCATTGGAAAAACCATTGAAGGTCTATGTCCTTTATTGGACCGCATTTCGTGGTGAGGATGGAGCGGTGGCTTTCCGGAACGACGTTTACGGACGCGATGCGCAACTGATCGCCGCGCTTTCGAACAAGCGCATCACCCTTTCCAAGCCATCACAAACCGAATGTAGTGCCTAGCTTTTCAGGCAAGGACAAATTCGGTACAGTCCTGCTGCACAGCGACAAGAGAGATTGATGAGCCCCATATTATCGCGCCGCAGGGTCCTCGCGGGCAGCGGCGCATTCTTTATTGCCGGTTCAGCCGGCCGGGCATTGGCGACGCCGCTGGAGAGCGTCCGAAAAATTGCATTCGACTGTCTTCATACCGGGGAAAAACTCGCAGTCGAGTATTGGGATAGTGGGCGATATCTTCCCGATGCGATGACCGCCGTCAATCGCGCTCTGCGGGATTTCCGCACTGGCGACATTCATCCGATCGCGCCCGGTCTCCTCGATCTGCTATCGCGATTGCACGAAAAGCTCGGCAGCCACGAACCCTTCCAGGTGATTTCCGGCTATCGCTCGCCTCGAACTAACGCGATGCTTCACGAACACAGCAGTGGCGTCGCAAGCCGTAGCCTCCATATGCAAGGGATGGCGATCGACATCCGCCTGGCAGGTACAGCCCTTTCCAACCTGCGTGGTGCCGCACTGGCCCTCAAAGCGGGCGGTGTCGGCTATTATCCCAGCTCCGACTTCGTGCATGTCGATGTCGGCCGGGTGCGGCGTTGGTAAGCATCGCCAGCCGGGTTTGTCCTGAATCAAGGCGGTGCCAGACAAAGTGGTGAACTCTGAAACATCCGCCATGGCCAACGGCTATGCTAAGGAACGTTCTCAGGTATCTTATGGTCGAACATCCCTCTGATCCTTCCGATGCCGAAGATGGCCAGCGCGCCACGGTCGCCTTTCTGTCGCATGCGGAAACCTATGGAATTTCCGGCGACGTTGAATGCCACAAAACCCATGGCGCGATCGTCTTTCTCGCGGGTGATAAAGCCTACAAGCTGAAACGGGCCGTTCGCCTGCCCTACCTTGATTATTCGACCAGCGAACGCCGGCACCAGATGTGCCTGCACGAACTTGCGGTAAACCGCCGGATGGCGCCCGAAATCTATCTGGGTGTCACGCCGGTCTCCCGACTTGCTTCGGGTGAACTGCTATTGGGGGAGGCGTCCGGTGCACATGCCATCGATTGGCTTGTGGTTATGAACCGCTTCGCGCAGAGCGCGCTGCTTGAAAACATGCGCAAATCCGGAACGCTGACCACCGGTATATTGCGCAAGACGGGCCGCCGTGTTGCTCATTTCCATAAGGAAGCGGACCCCACACCACAATCCGGCGGTCATGCCGGAATCGCCGCCGTCGAGCAGGGAAACCACGCCATCCTGAGCCGGATGATCGGCAAACCCTTTTCCGGTATCGACGTTGCGAGACTTCACGAAGCGTCGGCTGCACATCTGCAGAGCTTGCGTGACGTTCTGGAGCAGCGGCGCGCACAGGGCCATGTGCGTCGCGTGCATGGCGACCTGCATCTGAACAATATCTGCGTGCTCGATGGAAAACCGGTTCCCTTCGATGCCATCGAATTCCGCGAGGATTTCGCTGAGATCGATACCTTTTACGATCTGGCGTTTCTGTTGATGGATCTTGACTGCCATGGGCTTTGCCGGGGCGCCAACACGGTTCTGAATTCCTATCTTGAAACCTGCCGGGATTATGACGGGCTTGTCGGTTTGCCGCTTTTCCTTTCATGCCGGGCCGCTATTCGCGCCCACGTGACGATGGCGATGACAGGCGCGAGCGATCCAGCCAGCTCTGAGAAAAGAGCCATCGGCTTTCTGAAACACGCGCTGCAATACCTTGAACCCCCCAAACCGTGGCTGATCGCCACCGGCGGCGTCTCCGGTACGGGTAAATCCACACTGGCAAGAAACCTTGCCCCCATCATTGGGGCGACACCAGGTGCTGTAATTCTTCGCAGCGATGTCATACGCAAGGAATTGTGGGGCGTCGCTGAAACCACGGCATTGCCTGCGGCGGCCTATACGCCATCCTTTTCCGACAGTGTTTTCCGGACCATCGCCACACGGGCGGAAGCGATCCTGCGCACGGGTCACAGTGTGATTGCCGATGCGGTGTATGGTCAGCTTGGAGAACGCGAAGTACTTCAATCGGTTGCTGCACGCACGCAAACCGCCTTCACCGGCCTGTGGCTCGAAGCCCCGGTGGAAACACTCGAAAAGCGCATCGAGAACCGTAAGGGCGATGCATCGGACGCGACTGTGGCCGTGCTGCACCGCCAGCTTGAAACCATTGTGGCCCCACAGACATGGGCCATCATCGCGGCAGATACCGATGCCGAGGAGATGGCAGCGCAAGCCCTGCGGGTTCTATCTCGCAAATGTCAGGTCAATGCATAAGAAAAACGGGGAGTGACGCCTCCTCAACAGCATAGGCCGTGGTGCCGCCCAGAAGCGCTTCGCGCAACGGGCTGCGGCTATACCCACCCATTACTACCAGTTCAGCCCCGGCATTGCCCGCGGCATCGAACAGCGCCTCACCGGTAGATCTCTCTCCTCTTTCCACAATGCTTTCCGTCACGCGGATGCCGGACAATGCCAGATACCCCTGCAGCCCCTCCAGGCTGGGCAGGTCACGGCGCGGATGGCGGGCTGTGATGGCCACGACCTCCTTGGCCTGTGCCAGCAACGGAAGCGCCATGCAGACAGCCCGCGCTGCCGCGTAACGGCCGTCCCATCCGATGACCACTTTTTCCGGTAACCGCACCAGAGGTTTCGGACTGACCAGAACGGGCCGCCCCACAGCCATCAAAACATCCGAGAAACCCGCTGACAGTTGATAATCCGTCGGCTCGCCCAGCGACCCGAACGCCACCAGATCGGCAAAGCGCGCGGCTCGGGAAACACAATCGAAGAAGAAGCCTTCAACCTCCTCAAACGAGGTAGTCGCCGTGTCTCTCCTTTCGGGCCGTTCCACCACCGTCATCCCGGCCCTGGCCGCGATCGCGGAAAAGGTATCCCGGGCAATTCCTGCTGCCCGGTCCGCCGCCTGCTTTGCCGAATTCGCGATGTCAGCGATCACGTCCGGAAAAAGCGAAATGCCAATGATCGGCATTACGGCCCGTGTATCCGGCCGCACCAGAAGGGCCGAAACATGTGCGCCGAATTGTGGCGCAAGCACAAAGGCGGTTTCGAGCGCGACCGCATCGCGATCACTTCCATTCAACGGAACGAGAATATGGTGGAAAGTCATGATGGTTGTCCTGGTTCAGCCGGAAAACAGAATGTTATAATCCGCACACACTGGCGACCTTGATTTCAATCAACGCGCGTCGAATTTGGCGTCTCAGCGAACCGCGGTCGTCGAAATGAACCGGCCCGGCTCTTGCGCAAGATCAAGGACAAAGCGGACTGCCTGGACCACATTTCATCCGTTATTGTGGAGGCCGCCATGAAAGCGCTTGTATACCATGGTCCCGGTAAGAAAACCCTCCAGGATCGCCCGATGCCAGTCATCTCCGCCCCCGGTGATGCCATCGTGAAAATGACCCAGACGACGATCTGTGGCACCGACCTGCACATTCTCAAAGGCGATGTTCCGACCTGCGTGCCGGGCCGAATTCTCGGTCATGAAGGGGTCGGCATCGTGCATGAAACCGGCACTGGTATTACCGCCTTCAAGAAGGGCGACCACGTTCTGATTTCCTGCATATCGGCATGCGCAATCTGCGAAGCCTGCCGCAAAGGCATGTATTCGCATTGCCAGAGCGGCGGCTGGATACTGGGCAATACCATCGATGGTACCCAGGCTGAATATGTGCGCATCCCTCATGCCAATACGAGCCTCTACAAAATTCCGGACGACGCCAATGAAGATGCGCTCGTGATGTTGAGCGATATTCTTCCGACCGGATTCGAGTGCGGTGTACTCAACGGCAGGGTCAAACCAGGGAGCACTGTGGCAATCGTAGGGTCGGGCCCAATCGGTCTGGCTGCCCTTCTAACCGCGCAATTCTATTCACCGGCGCAAATCATTATGATTGACACCGATGAAACCCGGCTCGCGGTTGCGCGCCGCCTTGGCGCCACAGGCACGATAGCAGTCAACGGGGCCGACACAGTCAAATCCATAATGATGGCTACGAACGGCCAAGGCGTAGACACGGCGATTGAGGCTGTCGGCATTCCCGCTACATTCGAACTCTGCCAGGAAATCGTTGCAGTGGGCGGCACGATCGCCAACGTGGGTGTCCATGGCACAAAGGTCGATCTTCATCTCGAACGGTTATGGTCCAGGAACATCGCCATCACCACCCGGCTCGTCGATACGATAACGACACCCATGTTGCTTAAGACCGTCGAAACCGGAAAACTCGATCCCCTCAAACTGATCAGCCATCGCTTCAAGCTGGATGATATCCAAATAGCCTATGACACCTTCGTCCGAGCCTCGGAAACTCGGGCCTTAAAGGTCCTGATTGAGGTGTAGTGGAGGCGCGCTAGACGGGGGGATCTATGAACCGCGATACCGATGATGGGATAAGCTCTGTTGCGATTCGGCTTGGCTGGATCATCATATTTCCATTGATTATGACTATTCGCGAAACTTCTTGAGCGGGTCGCGCTGCGAAACGTCCCCCGGCAAGCGAGTGGGAAGACCTATCAATGCTGGGCTCGGCACTTAAGCGAACGTGGCGGATATTTGGCCCTGGTCTGACCACCGGTGCCGCTGACGACGATCCGAGCGGGATTGCCACATACTCACAGGCCGGAGCACAGTTCGGATACGCGCTCACCTGGACCTTGCTGCTGACGCTGCCGTTTATGGCGGCCATTCAGATCATCAGCGCCTGCATCGGGTGGAGCGCACAGAGCGGACTGTCTCGCAATATTGCAGCACAGCTTCCGAAGTCCGTCATGTACGGACTTGTGGGATTTTTGGTTACCGCCAATACCATCAATATTGCGGCCGATCTTGCAGCGATGGGCGATTCTTTACGTCTCGTCCTTGGTGGTCCCGCGGTTGGATATGCGGTGGCGTTCGGACTAACCTGTCTCGTGATTGAAGTGTTCGTTCCATATCATCGCTATGCGGGCTATTTGAAGCTGCTGACAATGGTTCTATTTGCCTATGTTGCGGCAGCATTCACAGTCTCGATCCCATGGCCTCAAGTTCTTCGCGATACCGTCGTTCCGACAGTATCGCTCGACAAGGACCTTCTGCTCACTGTTGTGGCCATCTTTGGGACCACCATCAGTCCATATCTGTTTTTCTGGCAAGCTTCCCAAGAGGCGGAGGAATCATGGCTTAGTCATAAGCGGAAGCATGGCACACAGACCCTTTCGAAAGGTGCATTCCGCCATATCTCGATAGACACATGGTCCGGCATGCTTCTTTCGAATATCGTTGCCTGGTTCATCGTTGTGACGACGGCTGCAACCCTGCATTCACACGGGATAACAAAGATCAACACCGCTTCCCAGGCAGCGGAATCTCTCCGCCCCATAGCAGGCGAATTCACCTTCGCATTGTTTGCAGCGGGCATCATCGGCACCGGATTACTGGCCGTTCCTGTGCTTGCCGGATCGGCGGCCTATGCGGTGTCGGAAGCTTTCGGTTTGCGTGGTAGCCTGGAACTGCCAGCCAATCGCGCCATTGGATTTTACGGCATCATCAGCGCGGCAACATTGGGTGGCGCACTTCTGGCCGCAAGCAATATTGACCCCATAGCGATGCTCTTTTGGGCCGCCGTCATAAACGGCGTGGTTGCGGTCCCGATTATGTTCGCAACGGTGGTGATCGTGTCGAGTGAACATGGCCGGCGATCTTACGGACTTCCGGCATGGCTTCTGGTGCTGGGCTGGATCGCAGCCATGCTAATGGCAGTGACTGTGCTGCTGTTCGGCTGGTCCATTGCCATGGGATGAAGGGCCGAGCACTTCTAACTCACTATATGTGGTTCGATTTGGGTGATTGATCGTAAAGCGATTCAGTATCTGAAATCGCCTCGAACCTGAATGATCTTGCGAATGATGTGCATCGGATAGTGCGGCATCTTGCCTCGCAAGCAGGCTGCCACCGATTTTGATCAGCATCAAACAAACACAATCTCGTTCTGTCAGAATGCGCCGGACGGCTAGGAGATTTCTTGTGGTACAGGCAGTCCATTTCGACACTGTCGCGATTTTCTTACATTGGACGATTGCGGCCCTGATTGTAATCGCGTTCAGTCTTGGGCTGACGCTGGACGCGTTTCCGAAAGCGTGGGAGCACGCCGTCGTTAACATTCACGCACTGACCGGCATTGCGGTCCTGCTATTGAGCTTTGCTCGCCTTGGATGGCGCCTTGGCCACACTGTCCCGCCCATGCCGCCGGAAGTTGGGCCGCTGATGCGGCGAGCGGCGGCGGTTACGCACGCTGTGCTTTATCTGCTGATGATTCTGATTCCACTGATCGGTATTCCCACGCTTCTGTTTCGTGGGCGGGGACTCGATTTCGGCATTTTCCAGATTGGGTCTCCCTTCGCGCGGACACGCGAAATTTATGGCCCATTGACAGAGGTGCACGAACTTGCGGCTTATGCACTGATCGCATTGGCTGTGGGCCATGCACTTGCCGCACTCTACCACCACTTCATCCGGCGCGATGACGTGCTTCTGCAGATGCTTCGCACGCGGGCGTGAATCTCGGAGCAGATCGCACATCGCCGTAGCAAAATAATTGACCCCGCAAGCGTCGCCCTGACGGCGAGCGCACCGAACCGTTCGACCCGGTGGAAAAATTCTTCGTGACCTCACCCCGCAGCAGATGGCGGGCGCAGTGGCGCCCTCCCGCGCGAGTCGGGCACTCGCGCGGAGCTATGAAGTGGCCCGGCTTTTTGCCAATGCCCTTGGTTGGGCTGCGGAATGTTTGGCGCACGCTTTGATCAGGCTCAAGAACACAGCGAAATCAGAGTGGTTTAATTCCCACGTAGTGCCGGGCACAGGGTGCAGGGCTAATGCCCGCAGTGAAACCTTTGGCTCTATGAAACGCTTATGGCCGGATACAGGATAGCTTGATGCCGGATACATTGCTGACATTGAATCGGGGTTCCTCGAGCCTGAAGTTCGCTTTGTTCCAGCTGCTCCCGGATGGTCTGAAGCGGCTCCTTGGTGGCAAGGTCGTCAATCTGGATGGAAATGCACCGGAAGGCGCCGCTCACGATACGTCCGGAAATTTGATCTGGGAACACCGCTGGACGGGACCTGAATGCCCCAGCGATATCCAGTTGCTCGACAAATTGCTTGAATTTGTAACCGGCCATTCCGGAACGGTGTCCTTGGCCGCCATCGGCCACCGTATCGTTCATGGCGGCATGGAACTTATCGCTCCCACAAGGCTCGATTCCGGCGTTATGGAAAAGCTGGAGGCGCTATGCCCCTTTGCACCGCTGCACCAGCCGCATAATTTGAGTGCTGTGCGAGCCTTAGCGCAAATGCGGCCCGGACTGCCACAAATCGGCTGTTTCGACACGGCATTTCATGCCGGTCAGGACGCAATGCTCACGCGAATCGCCCTGCCACGTTCTCTTACCGAGCAGACAGGTTTGCGCCGCTTTGGCTTTCACGGTCTCTCTTATGAATATATCACTGGACGATTGCGGGAACTCAACCCGGCTAAGGCTGCGGGGCGGACGATTATTGCCCATCTTGGGGCTGGCGCCAGCCTCTGTGCGGTGCATAACGGCCGCAGTATCGAGACGACAATGGGCTTCTCTGTGCTGGATGGCCTTGTCATGGCTACGCGCTGCGGCGCGCTCGATCCTGGGGTCATTCTTTATCTCGCACGCGAACGCGGCATGGCGATCAGCGAAATTGAGGATGTACTTTATCATCGCTCTGGCCTCGCTGGGCTCTCCGGCATCGGCGGTGATATGCAGATACTTCTTGAAAGCGAAGATCCACGCGCGCGTGAAGCCCTCGATCTCTATATTTGGCGCATTGCACGCGAAGCTGGCGCGCTGACAAGCACGCTGTCAGGACTCGACAATTTTATCTTCACAGCGGGTGTTGGCGAGAACGCGTCCGCAATACGCGCGGCGGTATGTGCGCGGTTGGGCTGGCTCGGTATCGAGACCGACGAAGCAGCAAATCTTTCGGGTGGCCCCTGCATCAGTACACCAGCGAGCCGCGTTTCGGTTTGGGTGATCCCGACAGACGAGGAACAGGTGATCGCACGCGGCACGCTTGCCTGCCTGCGGGAGCATGCCGCGTAGCATATTCATCTGGAGGACTGACCATGAACGATGCAGTCTCGGTCAACGACAACGAACTTGCCGCGATGGATGCCTATTGGCGCGCCGCAAATTATCTCGCTGTTGGGCAGATTTATCTTCTTGCAAACCCGCTATTGCGCGAACCCATCCGTCCCGAACACATCAAGCCGCGGCTGCTTGGCCACTGGGGAACAACTCCCGGGCTGAACTTCATCTATGTTCACTTGAACAGAGCGATCAAGCAGCGCGGCTTGAACATGATCTATATTTGCGGCCCTGGTCACGGCGGGCCCGCAATGGTCGCCAACACTTATCTTGAGGGGACCTACAGCGAGATTTACCCGGACATCACCAAGGACGAAGAGGGATTACAGAAACTGTTCCGGCAGTTTTCCTTCCCTGGTGGCATCCCGAGCCATGCCGCACCGGAAACCCCGGGCTCGATCCACGAAGGCGGCGAACTCGGCTATGCGCTTGCCCATGCCTATGGCGCCGTGTTCGACAACCCCGATCTAATTGCCGCCTGCGTGATCGGTGACGGCGAGGCAGAGACCGGACCGCTTGCTGCATCCTGGCATTCCAACACATTCCTCGATCCGAAAAACGATGGCGCGGTGCTGCCGATCCTCCACCTCAATGGCTACAAGATCGCCAATCCAACTGTCCTTGGGCGGCTTCCTGATGCCGCGATCGAAGCGCTCTTTACCGGCTACGGTTATGAGGCGCATTTCGTCGAAGGTTCTGAGCCCGCTGCGGTTCACCGGCAGATGGCGGCAGTGCTCGGCACCGTACTCGACAAGATCGCAGCTATCCAACATGCCGCTCGAACAGGCGGCACCGCTGTCCAGCGTCCACGCTGGCCGATGATCGTGCTGCGCACGCCCAAAGGCTGGACCGGCCCCAAAGAAGTCGATGGATTGAAAGTTGAGGGTTTCTGGCGCGCCCATCAGGTCCCCCTGCCAAAGGTTCGAGAAAACCCAGCGCACCTCGCCCAACTCGAAGCCTGGATGCGCAGCTACCGTCCGGAAGAATTGTTCGACGCGAAGGGCCGGTTTCAGCCTCACTTAGCGGCACTGGCGCCGCAAGGCGAACGCCGCATGGGAGCCAATCCGCATGCCAATGGCGGACGGCTGCGGCGCGCGCTGCAGCTGCCGGATTTTCGCAAATATGCGGTCGCTGCGGCAAAGCCCGGCGAAACGACCGCCGAGGCAACACGCGTTCTCGGGATGTATCTTCGCGACGTGATCCGCGCAAATGCCGAAACCAAAAACTTCCGCCTGATGGGGCCCGATGAGACATCCTCCAACCGGCTCGATGCCGTCTTCGAGGCCACCAACCGGGTATGGCAAGAGAAGATTATCCCCGAGGACGTCCATCTCGCCCCTGAGGGTCGGGTAGTGGAGGTATTAAGCGAGCATCTTTGCCAGGGATGGCTCGAAGGCTATCTGCTGACCGGACGGCACGGATTGTTCGCCTGTTACGAAGCCTTCATCCACATTGTCGATTCAATGGTGAATCAGCATGCAAAATGGCTGAAGGTCTCGCGCGAACTGGCCTGGCGGCGGCCGATCTCCTCGCTCAACTATCTTCTCACCTCCCATGTCTGGCGCCAGGACCATAACGGCTTCAGCCATCAGGACCCGGGCTTCCTCGATTATGTGACCAACAAAAAGGCTGACACGGTCCGGGTTTATCTGCCACCGGACGCCAACACATTGCTTTGGGTCACAGACCATTGCTTGCGTACCTGGGACCGGATCAATGTGATTGTCGCGGGGAAACAACCAGCCCCGCAATGGCTGACAATGGATCAGGCCATTGCCCATTGCCGCGCCGGTATGGGCATTTGGGAATGGGCGAGCAACGATCACGATGCTGAGCCGGATGTGGTGATGGCATCAGCCGGCGATGTGCCGACGATAGAAACGATCGCCGCCGTCAACCTTCTGCGTAGATACATACCCAGCCTGAAGATTCGCATGGTCAATGTGATCGACCTGATGGCGCTGCAATCGCCGAGCCAACATCCGCATGGAATGGCTGATGCAGAGTTCGGCATACTATTCGCGACCGGTAAGCCGGTGATCTTCGCTTTCCATGGCTATCCAGCCTTGATCCATCGCCTGACTTATCGACGTGCAGGACACGAAAACTTCCATGTCCATGGATTTGAAGAGGAAGGAACCACGACGACCCCATTCGACATGGCGGTGCGCAACCGTCTCGACCGCTATCATCTGGCCAAGGCGGTGCTCGATTACGTTCCGCATCTGGGCTCTCGCGCCGCCTATCTCCGCCAGTTTCTGCGTGACAGGCTCAACGCGCATCACGATTACGTCCGCGTCCACGGGGAAGATATGCCTGAGGTTATCGACGGTGCCCGCTAAAACGCTCGATAGGCGGCAATGCGACCTCATATTTGCCGTGAACGACGCATTTTGGCGCGCTCACAGGCAATTGCATGATCAGGTTTCAAGAATGAAGGGGCGTCCGGCCATCGCGGAACCTCGGCCAATCTGACGCGCAAGCGCAAGCTGCGGTTTGAGATTGTTTTTGGTTTCAACGGCTTTCCGGCACGCGCTACCCGAATTGCGGCTTATCTTACGACACTTATGGATTATCCAACTGAACGATATGCTCAAATATGATGGCGAAAATACCCCATATGGGGCTGACAAATGCTGAAGCAGCGGCGCGTCTGCGCCGTTTTGGCCCAAACGAACTCCCATCGCCAGACAGGCGCAACTTCATGCGCATCGCGTTGGGCATGGTGCGCCAGCCGATGTTCGCGCTCTTGCTTTCCGGCGGTGTAATCTATTTTGCAATCGGCGAACCGCTTGACGCGATCGTCCTCGCCGCCTTTGCCACGCTGTCGGTCTCTATCGGCATCGTTCAGGAAATGCGTAGCGAACGCATTCTGGAATCCTTGCGCAATCTGGCGAGTCCGCGCGCACTCGTCCTTCGCGAGGGGACACAACAACGCATCTCCGGCCGCGAACTCGTGCCGGGCGATATCCTCATCCTCTCCGAAGGTGACCGCATTCCAGCCGATGCCACGATTCTGGAATGCAGCGAGATTCTTGCGGACGAGTCCTTGCTCACTGGAGAATCCGTGCCGGTGCGCAAGAGTGCCGCCGCGGACGAGCAGCAGGCGCCGGCGCCGGGCGGCGACGATCTGCCATTCATCTTCGCAGGCACGCTTGTCGTTCACGGTAGCGCTTTGGCGCGCGTTACAGCAACAGGCCTCTCGTCCGAAATGGGAAAAATTGGCCGCTCGCTGCAATCAATCGATTTTGAGCAGCCGAGATTGCAAGCCCAGCTCTCCCGTTTCGTGCGCGGCTTCGCCCTAACCGGGCTCATAGTCGCCAGTCTCGTCGTTCTCCTGTTTGGGTTGTTACGCCGATCCTGGCTGAACGCGGCTCTAGGTGGAATCGCCATTGGCATGTCTGTAATGCCAGAAGAGATCCCACTGGTGCTTGCTGTGTTCATGGCAATGGGGGCCTGGCGAATCTCGCGCGCCCGTGTGCTCACGCGCCGCGCGCCTGCCATCGAGAGTTTGGGTGCGGCAACCGTTCTCTGCACGGACAAAACCGGCACGCTGACCGAGAACAACATGCGCGTGGAATTTCTCGCTGCAAAAGGCATAGGCTGGTACAAAAGATTGAACGTAGCACCGCCGGAGGAACTGCAGGCCATTGTGCACGCAGCATCGGGTGCCAGTGCACCAATACCCATCGATCCCATGGATCGTGCCATTCACGAGATGGCACTCGCTTACGGGATAGCGAAACACTGCAATCTGCTACGAACTTACGGTATCGGACCCGAACTCTTCGCCACCACCAACGCCTGGGATACTGGCGCATCCGTGATTGCGTACGCCAAAGGCGCGCCGGAGGCGATTGCAGAGCTATGCCATTTGCCGAAAGAAGCCCACGCGCAGCTACTGAAGCAGGTCGATGAACTGGCCGCTGAAGGCCTGCGCGTATTGGCCGTGGCAGAATATCCGTTCACGGCAGCCGACAGACCCCTTCCGCAATCGCAGCGCGACATCCCGTTTCATTATGTGGGGCTTATCGGTTTTGTCGACCCGCTTCGCGCAACGGTGCCCGTTGCGGTTGCAGAATGCCGCAGGGCGGGTATTCGCGTCATCATGATTACCGGAGATTATCCGGCAACCGCATGCGCGATCGCGAAAGCCGCCGGAATAGATGCCCTCTCTGTCATCACTGGCGCGGAAATGGACACGCTTTCCGATGCCCAACTCGCCGGCCGCATTCGTACGACCTCCGTCCTGGCGCGCATTCGCCCGCAACAGAAACTGCGCATTGTGGAAATTCTGAAACGCAATGGCGAGGTGGTCGCTATGACGGGCGACGGCGTGAACGACGCGCCGGCAATGAAAGCCGCACATATCGGCATCGCGATGGGCGGCCGTGGCACCGATGTGGCACGCGAGGCTGCGAGTATCGTTCTCATGGATGACGACTTCGCATCCATCGTCACCACGATCAGGCTCGGGCGGCGAATTTACGACAATTTGCGCAAAGCGATCGAGTACATAGTGGCCGTGCACATTCCGATAGCGGGGTTGGCGATTTTACCGCTCCTGCTCGGCCTGCCGCTCATTCTTATGCCTCTACAAATTGCACTTCTCGAGATGGTGATCGACCCCGCCTGCTCGGTGGTCTTCGAATCTGAAAATGCAGAGGCGAATGTGATGCGGCGTCCGCCGCGCCGCCCCGATGCATCAGTTCTGTCGCGCGCGGCAGTGCTATGGGCCGCCGCACAAGGTGTGATGGCACTGGTGGCCGTAGCATCGGCGCTGCTTTTGGGCGCATGTACCGCGATGCCGGAGGCGGATTTACGCGCTTTCGTCTTCGTGACTCTGGTGCTAACCAATATCGGACTGATTTTGGTGAACCGCTCCTTCAGTTCATCGCTCATGGATGCACTTCTGAGACCCAATCGCGCTTTGTGGATTTTGGTCTTGGCGGTGCTCATAGTTCTAGTGACAGCGCTCTATTGGCCGCCAGCACAGACCCTATTCCGTTTTGCCCCGCTTCTTTTCAGCGATCTCGCTATCTGCCTTGCAATTGGCGTCACTTTCACCGTGGCATTGGAAATCGGCAAGTGTAGAGTGCATGTGGTCTTGTAATATCGTACCAAGAAACGGCTGAACGTAGCGAGCTGAAATTTGGTAGGACGCTGGCGTTTATCTGTCTTCCGAAGCAGCGGAAGGCGTTATCTCAAAAACCTCACACGATTGATCTCCAAACTGTCATTTCATTCATCCCATCGCCTCGCCGTTATCGAACGGTCCGCATCGCGCAGCCAGACATAGATCGCCGGGATGACGAGCACCGTCAAGACTGTCGACGACGCGAGGCCGAACAGGAGTGAGATCGCTAGGCCCTGAAAGATAGGATCACCAAGGATCGTGGCCGCGCCAATCATGGCGGCGAGGGCCGTGAGTAGGATCGGGCGGAACCGCGTGGCGCCCGCATCGAGCAATACTTCGCGCAAGGTCTTGCCACTTTCCTTTGCGCCATGGCGGATGAAATCGACCAGCAGGATCGAATTGCGCACGATGATGCCTGCGAGCGCAATGAATCCAATCATCGATGTCGCGGTGAATGGCGCGCTGAACAACCAATGACCCAAGATGATGCCGATTAGGGTGAGCGGTATGGGGGTGAGAATGACCAGCGGCAGCTTGAAGCTACCGAACTGCGCCACCACCAGTACATAAATACCGAGGATTGCGACCAGGAACGCCGCGCCCATATCGCGAAAGGTGACGTAGGTGACTTCCCATTCGCCGTCCCACAGAAGCGAGGGTTTGGCTTCGTCGGTTGGCTGGCCGTGGAACAGAATAGCGGGCCGCCGAAGCTCACCCCAATCATGGCTCTTCACCAGCTTGTCGACAGCAAACATGCCGTAGATGGGCGATTCAAACTCGCCTGCGAGTTCGGCTGTGACCATGTCGGCATAGTGGCCATCCCGCCTGAAGATCACAGGTGAGCCCTTTTCTTCCGTCACGCTCACCACATCGCCCAATTCGACTACGGCCTTATTGCCGGGCTGGGCGTTGGCAGGAACAGGCGTGGAGGCGAGCTTCTGCGACCAGGAAAGATCGGTTTTGGGTTCGCGCACCACAATCTCAATCGGATCGCGGTCGGCACCACGGTGTGAATAACCGACGCGCTGGCCGCCAAGAAGCGCATTCAGCGTGTCGTATACATCGCTCTGTTCGACACCGAAATATTCAAGCTTGTCCTGGTCGATGGAGATGCGCAGGCGCGGGCGAGGCTCACCCCAGGAATTGTCGATATCGACGATGTAGGGCACCAATTTGAACAGCTTTTCGGTTTCTTCGGCAACGGCGCGGCGGGTTTTGGTGTCGGGGCCGTAGATTTCGGCAAGCAGGGTGGAAAGCACCGGTGGGCCGGGCGGAACTTCGACCACCTTCACGACCGTACCTTTGGGGAAGGTTTGCGCATCGAGTTTCTTGCGCAGGTCGAGCGCGATCGCATGACTTTCGCGGCTGCGGTTCGATTTGTCGATGAGATTGACCTGCAGATCGCCCATCTCCGGCTGGGAGCGCAGATAATAATGACGAACGAGACCATTGAAGTTGAACGGGGCGGCGGTGCCGGCATAGGCCTGGATCGAATTCACTTCCGGCAGGGTTTCTGTCACGCGCGCGGTCTGGAACAGGACACGGGCTGTGTCTTCCGGCGTCGCGCCTTCGCGCAGATCGACAAGGACCTGAAGTTCGGATTTGTTGTCGAAGGGAAGCAGTTTGACGGTGACGTTCTGGGTTATGAACAGCATGCAGACGAGAACGGTGGCGCCCGCGACATAAGCAAGGAAGCGCTTGGCATCCCGGCGCGAACGCACGACGGGGTTGGCGAGCCAGCGATAGAATGCGCCCAGCCTGCCCTCGCCATGATGTTCCTGTGCATGGCGCTTACGCAGCTTTCCGGAGAATTTGAGCAACGCCCACGGTGCAACGACCATGGCGACGAGGAAGGAGAACAGCATCGCTACCGAAGCGTTGGCCGGAATTGGCGCCATATACGGCCCCATCATGCCGGAAACGAACAACATGGGCAGTAGCGCGGTGACAACGGTGAGCGTTGCGACAATGGTGGGATTGCCAACTTCGGCCACAGCCTCAATGGCTGCGGTCATGTGGTCGCGGCCATCGTTCATCGCCCAATGCCGCGCGATGTTTTCCACTACGACAATCGCATCATCCACCAATATGCCGATGGAGAAGATGAGCGCGAACAAGCTGACACGGTTGATGGTGTAGCCCATCACATCGGCGGCAAAAAGCGTGAGCAGAATCGTTGTGGGGATGACGATAAGGGTGACGCCCGCCTCGCGCCAGCCGATGGCAAACCAGATCAGAAGAACGATGGAGACGGTGGCGAGCCCCAGGTGGAACAGAAGCTCGTTGGCCTTGTCGTTCGCCGTTTTGCCGTAGTCGCGCGTAACTTCAACGTTGACATCGGACGGTACGAGCGTGCCTTTCAACGCATCGGCGCGCTTGACCAGCGCATCGGACACCACCACCGCGTTCGCGCCTGCGCGCTTGGCAAATGCGACGGTGACGGCGGGAACGGCGGCCCAATGATCGCTGCGTGCCATCGACCAGGCATGGTGTTCGGCCGGGCTGGGGCCGATGACGATCCTGGCGAGATCGCGTACATAGACGGGCCTGCCATCGCGCGTGGTGACGAGCAGCAGACCGATATCTGGAACGCCGGAAAGCGTGTGGCCCGCTATCGCCTCGTACATCCTGCCGTGCTCGCGCAGTTGTCCGACCAGGAAAGAGCGGTTGGCGCCCTGGATCTTGGCTTCGAGCTGCTGAAGCGTGACGCCGAACAAAGCGAGTTTATCGGGATCGGGCTCGACACTAATCTCGTTGGGCGTGCCGCCGGATATATAAGTGAGGCCGACATCGTCGACCTTCACCAGTTCGGCCTGCAGCTTGCCCGCGAGTTCGTAGAGGTCCTTCTCGTTCCAGCGATTGGCGGCTTTTGGCTTTGGGGACAACGTCATCGTGACGATCGCCACATCGTTGATGCCGCGACCAACTATCAGCGGCTCGGGAATGCCGATCGGGATGCGGTTATAGTTGGCGCGCAGCTTCGCATGGATGCGCAGGATCGCGTCGTCTTCGCTGGTGCCGGTGAAGAAACGCGCGGTCACCATGACGCGGTCGTCCTGCGTTTGGCTGTAGACGTGTTCGACGCCGTTGATGCCCTTGACGATTTCCTCGAGCGGCTTGGTGACGAGTTCGGCCGCGTCGGGTGCTTTTAGCCCATTCGCCTGCACGATGATGTCCACCATCGGCACGCTGATCTGCGGTTCTTCTTCGCGCGGGATCGCCATCAGCGCGACAATGCCGAATACAATAGCGGCAAGCAGGAACAGTGGCGTCAGCGGCGATTTGATGGTGGCGCGCGTCAGGCGGCCGGAAAGCCCGAGATTCATGGCGCCAGCAGCCGGTCTCCGGGTTTCAGGCCGGAAAGGATTTCAAGGCCGTCCGGCATTTGGGGCGTGAGCGACGGCTGACCGCGTTGGACCGGAACATCCATCGCGCCCGTGGATTTCGCCCAGACTTTCGCATAATCGATGCCAAAGCGGGTGGTGATGAGCTTTGCAGGAACAACGATCGCCTCGCGCCTGCCAGCAGATATCCAGACGCGCACGCGCTGGCCGACGAAATAATCCGACAGGCCCGGGACCGCGGCATCCGCCACGACATGACCGCTATCGACCTGCGGATAGACGAGCTTGATGGTTCCGAAATGTGGGCCGTCCAAACCGAGATCGGCGCCATCCAGCCGCACGGGATCGCCGACATGGAGATAGCGTGCGTGGCGTTCGGGGATTTGCAGGCGGAGCACGAAATTCTGTTCGGCGACCGTGGCTACCGTGTCGCCCGGCATGACAACGGTGCCTGCCGTCACCGGCACGGTGATGACGCGGCCGGATGTGGGCGCCAGCACCTCCCCTTCCATCTGCTGTTGTTGCACCACGGCACGCTGTGCGACCATGGATTTCACATTGCTCTGGGCCACATTATAGGCGGTGCGGGCCTGATCATATTGATTGCGTGCGATAGCGCCAGTGGCGATGAGCCGCTGCGCGCGTTCGAGTTCGGTTTTGGCCTGTGCCAGCTGCGCCTGCGCGGCCTGGAGCTGCGCCTGATAGGAATTGACTTCCAGCGCCAGCTTCCGGTCGCCGATCAGAGCAATCACGCGCCCCTGTTCGACATGATCACCCTGGCGGACCTTCAGTTCGAGGATCGTGCCGCCGGTACGCACCCGCGCGGGAACGACATAAGCAGACTCCACCGTTGCAAAAACCGATTTCTCATCGGCGATCTGCATTTGATGTACGATATAGGCGTGTGGCGGCTGTAACGCAGGATGGGCCGCAGGCTGCGACATCAGACCGAGTTGGACGAGAAAGCCTGTCACCCAATTCCACATGATATCACGTCAGCGCCTTTCGCGAACCTTCCCGGCCGGCTGGCGGGCGATGTCTTTCGAGCCGGTATTCCGAAGCACGATCAAACAGATCTCCTCCCGCGCCTGGATGCGGACTTCTGCGCGTGAACGGATTGAGGGCCGCAATAGATGTCGTAAAGCGTTTCAATCAGCCGGCGGGCGGGCTCGCTCGCAAGCGCGTACCAGATTGTCTGCCCCTCGCGGCGTGTGAAAACGAACCCGTCCTTGCGCAATAGCGCGAGATGCTGGGAAACGGTGGAATCCCGCAGATTGAGGAAGTTCGCGAGATCACGCACCGACCGCTCCTCCACAATGAGCTGGCAGAGGATCATCAGGCGGTGGCGATTGGCGAGCGCCTTCAGCATCTCTTCCGCATCTGCGGCTCGTTCGCGCATCTGATTAAATTTTATATTCATATGTTCGTATATACATAATTTCATATGTATAATCAATGGACTCAACCATAAAACATCGCCAGGTCTGCGCATTCATTGAGGTCGATCAAGGTAAAGCCCGCTGGCCATGCCAAAATGCAAAAGAGGAGGGACTTCTATGGCAAGCATCATTGTTCTGGGGGCGGGCCTGGGCGGCAGCCTTGTGGCCTATGAATTGGCGCCTGTCATGAGGCCCGGCGATCAACTAATCTTGATTGGCCGGGAGCCGCGCTATCACTTCGTGCCCTCCAACCCATGGGTTGCAGCCGGTTGGCGCGAACGCGACGAAATCGAAATCGATCTGACCGAAGCGATGGCGAAGAAGCGCATCACATACATGACACAGGGCTGCAAGCGTGTGCACCCGGCGGAAAGCCGGATCGAACTGAGTGACGGCAGTTCGCTGACCTATGACTATCTCGTGATCGCAACCGGACCGGAACTTGCCTTCGACGAGGTCGATGGCCTCGGCCCGGAAGGATTCACCCAATCCGTCTGTCATGTGGATCATGCGGAGAAAGCCAACGCGGCGCTTGAAGTGTTTGCGAAAACTCCGGGCCCGATCGTGGTCGGCGCGGTTCAGGGCGCATCCTGCTTCGGACCGGCTTACGAATTCGCCTTTATCCTGGATACCGAACTTCGCAAGCGCAAAATTCGCGATAAGGTGCCGATGATTTTCGTTACGCCGGAACCCTATATAGGACATCTCGGCCTCGATGGCGTCGGCGACACGAAAGGCCTGATGGAAAGCGAGTTGCGGCAGCGGCACATCAAGTGGATCACCAACGCAAAGGTGCGGCACATCGAAGCCGGCAAGATGACCGTCGATGAAATCGGCGAAGATGGCGCGTTGAAAAAAACGCACGAACTGCCCTTTTCCTATTCCATGATGCTGCCAGCCTTCCGTGGCGTGGAAGCGGTGCGTGGCATCGAGGGCCTTACCAATCCACGCGGATTCATTGTCATCGATAAAAACCAGCGCAATCCAAAGTATTCCAATGTCTTTGCTATCGGTGTCTGTGTTGCCATCGCGCCTGTCGGGTCGACATTAGTGCCGGTCGGCGTGCCCAAAACCGGGTTCATGATTGAATCCATGGTGACAGCGACGGCACAGAATATCGGCGCGCTGTTGCACGGCAAGCCAGCTAAAGCCGAAGCGACGTGGAACGCGGTCTGCCTTGCCGATTTCGGGGACGGCGGCGTCGCCTTCATAGCCGAGCCGCAGATTCCGCCGCGCAACGTGAATTGGGCCGCGGAAGGCAGATGGGTTCACTATGCCAAAATCGCTTTCGAGAAATATTTCCTGCACAAGCTTCGGCACGGTGAAAGCGAGCCATTCTACGAGCGCTGGCTCATGAAAGGGTTGGGAATACACCGCCTGACAATGGTGCAGGAAAAAGGCGAACCGCAATGAATATCGATAAAGCAGTACTTGCATTTGCCGGCGTGGTCGTCCTGGCTGGGCTGGCGCTGGCGCAAACGTATTCGCCTTGGTGGCTTCTGCTCAGCGCCTTTGCGGGTCTCAACATGTTGCAGGCGGCGTTCACAGGATTCTGCCCAGCCGCCATCGTGTTCCGCAAACTGGGATTCAAGCCGGGCAATGCATTTCAGTAGTGTTTGGCCTCGGTCAGTTCGTGGCAGCAAGGGCGCACGAAAAGCGTTCGCCGGTCATCTTGGATACACGCAATCTTCGAGGCCAAAGCCCTAAAGGCCACGACATATGTGCGCGTTACCCACGATAAATTTCAGATGAAGAGAGATAGGAAAAATCTCGCGATCGGGATTCCGGCAGCACGCGGATACGTACCTCTTAAAGCCGCAGAGTTCACCAAGCGGGGAATTATTCCGGTCTACCGAAGGAGAACCCCCAAGAGCAGCATAGCGATGTCTCCTACCATCCCAAATTATCAACGACCCTTTAATTTCATGGATGATGTAATTTCAATAACTTGAATTGCAATAACTATTAGCCCGTTGCGAGTTCAGCCTATTGCAGTTGTGACTAGCGCTGTTCGAATATACGATCCTCAGAGGAGAGCTATGATGCATAACAGGCTCCTGTCGGTAGACGTGCCTCTTGCAGGCACCCGACATACGGAGGTCAGTGCTGATTTCGCACGCGATGTTCGTAATTTTCTTGACTTAAATCTCACCGATGAGCTGCGCGAAGCCGGACGGCGGACAACGGGCGTCTATTCTGAAATCACCGCTTGCCGCTTCTGGCACAAACGCCTCTTCAGGCAGGGGTGGATAGCTCCTGCGTGGCCTGTCGAATTTGGTGGCACAGGATGGAGTGTCGCTCAACGTCTCTTTTTCGATCGGGAATGCGCAAAAGCAGACGCGCCCATTTTATTCGCGGCTGGCTTGCGCAGTATTGGGCCGCTCCTCATGACTATGGGTACAGCCGAACAGAAAGAGCGTTACCTTGCGCCTATTCTTTCCGGAGATCATCTATGGTGCCAGGGATTTTCCGAATCTGCCGCAGGCTCTGACCTTGCGGCGTTGACAACGCGCGCAAGACACAATGACACTTTCTACATTGTGAATGGCAGAAAACTTTGGACAACGGGTGCGCATATCGCGAGTCATATGTTCGCACTCGTCCGCACAGGTACGTTTCCGCAGCCGCAGGAAGGTATCACGTTCTTGCTTATCGATATGAAGACACCAGGTATTTCAGTTCAACCCATCATGACGATTGATGGACAGCATGAATTCAATGAGGTGATCCTCGATGACGTCGCGGTGTCAGTGATGGACCGGGTCGGGGAAGAGCATAAGGGATGGTCGGTTGCGAAGCATCTAATGCGCATGGCACGCTCAAACAACACGAATTCCGGGTTACTGCGCCGCGCATGGCGAGCGGTTGAACGCCAATGTGAATCTCAAGAGGGCTGGAGAAAAACTGCGTTAGCGATACAGAAGGCGGAGGTCGAGATTCAACTTACCGCGTTCGAAAGCCTAGAACTAAGCCTTTTAGACGCTAACCGCCTTTCTGGTGATGATGAGGCTGCATCATCTTTAATGAAAGTTACTGCAACAGAGCTCCATCAGCGTATTGCGCAATTACTTTTTGACTTTTCGGGGCAGTATCGTACTGCCAAGATGGATTGTACGGAGCATGGGGGCGACACATATGAGCTGGATCGGTTTGCTACAGAAAAATACTTCGCAAGCCGGGCTGCGAGTATTTATTCTGGAGCCAACGAAATCCATCGTAATCTGATCGGACGAAACCTCATTCGTTTCCGTAATTTGAATTACTAAGCCATATACGTCACTTTTGTGATTTGCGTCATGTGCTCAGGGGTGAGAAAACGATGATCATCAAGTCATCCAGCCAAGTCTCGCGCAACCATCTGTTCAAGCGATTCCCGATGCCCGCGAACTTTGGTGTTACGGCAGGGTCGAAAATTGAGCGGGGTAAGAATTGGCGCGCACCCATCGGCGCAAAGCACACGAAGACCTTTGAAATCTATCGATACGATCCGGATTCAGGACGCGGACCGCGTCTGGACACCTATGAGGTCGATCGCGACGATTGTGGGCCGATGGTGCTCGACGCGCTGATCTGGATCAAAAATAAGATCGACACGACGCTAACCTTTCGGCGCTCCTGTCGCGAGGGGGTCTGCGGGTCCTGTGCAATGAACCTGGACGGTACGAATTGGCTTGCCTGCACAAGGTTTATTTCCGACATGGAAAGCCCTGCAAAGATTTACCCGCTTGCCAACATGAAAATCATCAAGGATCTGATCCCCGATCAAACGCACGTCTTTGCGCAGTACGCTGCCATCGAACCATGGCTTCAGACCAAGACCCCTCCGCCTGAGCGTGAGCACCTCCAATCACCCGAGGAGCGCAGCCAAATCGATGGTTATTCCGAGTGCATCCTGTGCTTCTGCTGCACCTCTGGATGCCCGAGTCATTGGTGGAACGGTGATCGCTTTCTCGGACCTGCCGTTCTACTCCAAGCCTGGCGTTGGTTGGCGGACAGCAGAGACGAAGCAACAGCAGAGCGCCTCGATAAGCTTGAAGACCCCTTCCGCCTCTACCGTTGTCATACAATTCTCAATTGCACACGCACTTGCCCGAAGGGCTTGAATCCCGGCAAGGCGATAGCGCAAATCAAGAAAATGATGATCGAACGTCAAAGCTGAGCGCTGCGAGAGGTAGCCCAATGGTATCCAGTTCATCGCGGCAGCGTCCGCTCTCGCCCAACATCCAGTTGTATCGGCCTCAGTTGACATCGGTCCTTTCGATCCTTAACCGGCTTACCGGTGGGCTCCTGAGCGTCGCCGCCGTTGGACTCGTACTCTGGCTGCTCGCTGCGGCCGCCGGGCCACAATCCTATGTGGTAGTGCACAGTGCGTTCGCCTCCTGGGTAGGGCAGGTCATACTGCTCGGGTGTACGTTCGCCTTTTTTCTGCATTTTCTCGGCGGCATCCGTCACCTCGTATGGGACACCGTACACGGATTTGAACTCCGGACGATCTATCTGTCGGGATGGACAGTCGTGGTCGCCAGCGTCGTCGTAACGGCGGTTGTTTGGATCGCGAGCCTCTATATAGGAGGGTAGTGTGATGGAACGCCAAGTCATGCGTACACCCCTCGCGCGCGCAATCGGACTAGGTTCTGCTCGCAATGGTGTCCAACATTGGTGGACACAGCGTCTTTCGGCGATCGGGCTTGTTCCGCTTACGCTGTGGTTCGTCGCCGCGATCATCGCGCACACTGGAGCGGATTACCTAACCTTCACCGCGTGGATGCGAAATCCCGTCACCAGCATCCTGATGACGTTGTTGCTTATCGGATTATTCTATCACGCCGCGCTCGGTTTGCAGGTGATTATCGAGGACTATGTCCATTCCGGCGCAAAATTCGTCGCGTTGGTCGTGGTGCGGCTCGGCTGTTTCGCGCTTGGTGTCACGGGCATTCTCGCAACTTTGCGCATCGCCCTAAGTTCCTAGACGATCGGGCGCGGCTCTATTCCGCCGTGAGCATGACGCCCTAACGCACCATCCCAGCGGGGTCCAACTGGCGGTTGCGAAGTGGTAAGAGCAAAGCGTTACCAGCACAGGATTGCTGGCCGTTCTCGCGCTCGCCAGATCTATGCAGTGGCAAAAGCTTTCGGTTTGCGCGATAGTTTAGAATTACCAGCCGCGCTACTGGATTTTGTGGCACAATTAGTGCCGTAACATTGGACGACACGCTCCTAGCTGCAAGTAACATCGATCCTACTGCGATGCTGTTTTAGCCGTCGTCATCAACCGAGTGATTGCGGTCCCTCTGATGTTTGCAATAGCGGTGTTCGTTCCGAGTGTGCGCGGCCATCGATTCTTTGATCTTCCGGCATGACTTCGGAGTTTGGTTTGGCTCACAGCCACGCTAATAGCCTTGATCGTGCCGCCGTTTCTCTAGTCCACCGCCACCGGATGAAGAGTAGAGCTCTCATCGCGTTCATGCCCGTACTCCCCCTTCCCACTGCCTGCGCGTTTTCTCATCGGGATAGCGCGTCCTAGTATAAATGCCAGCCGCTTTCGCCACGCGCTCGCCGATTTCGCCATTAACCTCTGATTCAGCTTGGTGTGTCCGTTGCACCGCTATGAGTACACCATCACGCCCGCTCGGGGTTTCGTAACTCGCCGCATCCGCCGCATCCAATCGGCGAACCCAATAAAGCCTTTCATCTTCGAAGCCACTACGAAAACACAATGATTCATTACCGCTTCGATACGGAACTGCCGGCTTATCCAGCTCGGATGCGATCAGTCGCGCGAAAGCCGCACTTTTTGCCTGGACAATAACCTCTTTCCAAATCCGGCGTCCCTGCCAGCGCGGATCGTTCTGACTCGCCACGGGCCGAATCTGCCAGAGCGGCATAGCAATACCTCCTACCGTGCCAGCAACCGCCCAGAAAGATACAGCCTGATTGCCGATGGCATAAAGCAAATATCTATAGTGTATATTATCATGATAAAATCGCCCGGACGTCCCGTACTGCCCGTATTCCGGCGGCATACGAGGAGGATAAAATGGATTTCCGCCTTCGCGGGAACGACACTGGAGCTTAGCGCGTGATGGCGGATGGTCATGACCTGAACTTTACGCCTTGGCCTTCCACCAATCTGGCCATTTGACCTTTGCGGGTGTGCGGGTGGCGCGCAACACGATGACTTGCTCCGTGATGGAGAGATGCCTGTCAAGACGAACGAGCGCTGCTTCGACGATCCAGGGCTCCAGAGCCATGTGCGCGGTGTCGCGATAGCGGTCGAGCATTCGCGCCATGCGGAGTGGTTGGAGCGCCGTGTTGACGCTGCCAGGTGCAACGGCAACAACCTCGATCATTTCTATTCCTGAATCATCCTGGTCCGATCGTCTCGCACGTGCCTCCTCGATTGCGGTCATAGCTGCCCGCGCAGCAGCACCATCGCCCTCGAGACCGCGCTTAGCCATGTGCAGCAGGAAAGCTTCCGCTGCCGTAACCCGGCGTTCGACGCCACACTCCCGCAGTGTCACCAGCTGACCAAGAACGGCCTCGTAAGGCGCCTCACTGTGTCGGCCACGGGGGCGGCCCTTTGGATTGCCGCTCCGGCCTTTGGGGAAGCGGCAGGTAGCGGGGGGCTTGCGATAGCCGGTGCTATGCCTGCTGGGCGGATTGCTCGACTTCATGGTGTGGTGCCTCGGGGCCAGCGCAAGGTGCCCGCATCAGACGTGCAACGGATGATCTCGGCCTTCTCCTTGTCCGTGAGGCGGTGGCCACCCCTGCGGCGGCGGAGGGCCGCTTGTACGGCCCAAGGCTCAAGCAGCAGTCGCTCATACTCATCGTGCTTGTCGCCAGCCCATTTGGGGTCAAGCCTCGCTATACCGAGAAGAAGCAGAGCTTGATGGGCGTTGTCCGGATCGGATGATACAATTTTGCGCTCAACCAGCTTGTTCACCTTAGTATGTTTTCTGGAAAGCCATTTCTCGCGCTTCGCAATCATTCTAAGGATTTCCCGACGTGCAGGACGATTGCCTGCCAGTGCATCCTGATAGGTGCGGTGTTGCAGGGCCTCTTCCAGGGTTACGTCACGTTCCACTCCGCCACGCGTGATGGTCAGCGTCCTCTCGACAACGATATCAAAGGCTGACCGGGCAGTTTCAGGGGTACTTTCTCTGGGACGGCCCTTCGGATTGCCACTCGTACCTTTCCGGAAACGGTGTGCAACCGGCGGGCCTTTCGCGCCGGCCCCGCTCATTGGTCTCTATCCCCCACAAGCTGCGGCTCCTTGCCGGTCATCGCCACCCAACGATCGATCGCGACATCGACATAGCCAGGGTCGATATCGATTCCGCGGCACCGCCGTCCGACACGCTCGGCTGCAATCAGGGTGGTTCCCGAGCCTAGGAAGATATCGAGCACCATATCTCCGCGCCGCGTCACATCCTGGATTGCATCGGCAACTAGCGCCGTCGGCTTGACCGTCGGATGCAGCGCCAAATCCTCACGCCGGCTGCCCTTGAGCGAGTTGACCGAGGCATAGTCCCAGACGTTGGTCCGGTTGCGCCCATGCCGGCCAAGTTCAACTGCGTTAAAGTGCTGCGTCTTGCCGACCCTGTAGACAAAGATGAGTTCATGCCTGGAGCGATAGAGCGAACCCATCCCGGCGTTGGACTTGTGCCAGATGCAGAGGTTCAGAAGATCACCATAAATCGTCCGGCCAGCGGCACTGACGTCATCCATGTGCCGCCAGTCCATGCACACGAAGTGGACGGCACCATCGCGGGAAACGCCTGCGCATGCCCCCAACGTATCGACAAGGAAGGGTCCGGAATGCTTCCCCGCTCATCTCGCCAGAGGCCATCGCAAACTCGCGATGGCGTCCCTTCGCATTGGCATGGCCATTGATGCGGACATTGTATGGCGGGTCGAGGAACGCAACATCCACACTCCTGTCCCCTCCCACGACTGCCCTGAGGAAGGTAGAATCGCGGCCATCACCACAACCGATACGATGCTCACCCAATATCCAGATATCGCCCGGCCTGGTGCGGGGCGTGGCCGGAACCGCCGGAATGACGTCATCGGCCGGATCCTCGTTGTCATTGAGTAGAACATCAATCTCGCCGGTGGAAAAACCGGTGAGTGTCAGATCGAGATTGATGGACAGATCGGACAACTCCACCTTGAGCAGATCCAGATCCCAGCCCGCACCAAGCGCGATCTTGTTATCGGCGATCCGCAGCGCCCGCTTCTGGTCGTCAGAGAGGTTCGCCAGCTCAATCACGGGAACTTGCTCCAGCGCCATCGATCTGGCCGCCAGCAGCCGCCCATGCCCTGCAATGATGGTACCGTCAGGATCGGCCAAAATGGGATTAGTAAAGCCGAACTCACGGATGGAAGCGATGATCTGCTCGATCTGCCGCTTCGGATGGGTGCGGGCGTTGCGCGGGTCAGGAACCAGATCGTCAGGGCACCGATAGACAATCACGAGTTCTGTCGAAGATGTGGCAGCTGTCAGCATTACTACGGCTCCAAGTCTGGGTCCCTACCCGGAATGATACCGCCTCCGGCAATACATCCTCCACCATGACTGGACTTCACCCACAGGAAGAGCGTTGCTGCTGCTGCCCGGCTTCCGGGCCTTTCCTGGTAGCGGCGCAGAGGAGCGTCGCACCAACCCGGGAGAGATCCATGACACTCAAAAGAACCAGGCGGACCCGCACCAAGCTGCAGGGACACACCGCATTGCTCGCGCCAGAACCGCCCACACAGGCGGCGCGAACCACCAAGCTTGATCGGATGGTGAGGCTTCTGCAAAAGCCGGAAGGCGCAAGCCTCGCAGAACTCGTCACCGCAACCGGCTGGCAGCATCACTCGGTTCGCGGTGCACTCGCCGGTGCCCTCAAGAAGAAGGGCTACCAGATTCTTTCCCAGCGTAGCGATGGCGAACGCCGTTATCGCATCGAGGCCGCCTGATGGAGTGCACAAGTGGCATCGAAGAAGACATCGAGAAGCTCAGTCACCTCGATCTAGAGGGCCTGCGCGCCGCGTGGCGGACCCGGTTCGGTCCGCCACCAAAACTGAGATCAGTCGCGTTGCTGCGCCTCTCCCTCGCCTGGCGCATCCAGGCACTGCGTTCCGCAGGCCTCGACCCCAATCTTTGCCGTCAGCTGCGCAAGCGCGGACGTATCCAGAGCGAAGGCCTCGAATTGGGTGTGGGCGCAAGGCTTCGCCGCGAATGGCAGGGCAAGGTTGTCGAAGTCGTGGTCCACGAAGACGGCTTCCACCTCGAAGGCAAGGTCTACCGAAGCCTATCCGCCGCAGCGACAGCGATCGCAGGCAGCCGATGGAACGGGCCGCGCTTCTTCGGATTGCGGGGAACACGCCGATGACAAAAGCTCTGCGGCGTTGTGCCCTCTATACCCGCAAATCGACCGAAGAAGGCCTCGAACAGGCGTTCAACAGCCTCGATGCCCAGCGGGAAGCCTGCGCCGCCTATGTTGTGAGCCAGACCGGCGAAGGCTGGCGCACCATCGCCACCGCCTATGACGATGGCGGCTTTTCCGGGGGCTCCATGGAACGCCCCGCCTTGCAACGCCTGCTGACCGATATCGCCGCCGGCAAGATCGACGTCGTGGTCGTCTACAAGATTGACCGACTCACCCGCTCTCTCGCCGACTTTGCCCGCATGGTCGAACTATTCGATCGTCACAATGTCAGCTTCGTCAGCGTCACCCAGGCCTTCAATACCACCACTTCTATGGGGCGGCTGACCCTCAACGTGCTCCTGTCCTTTGCCCAGTTCGAACGCGAAGTCACCAGCGAACGCATCCGTGACAAGATCGCAGCCTCGAAAGCCAAAGGCATGTGGATGGGGGGAACATTGCCACTCGGCTATGACGCCCCCGCTCAAGACCGGGCATTGATCGTCAACGAAGCCGAAGCTGCTACAGTCCGCCTCATCTTTGGGACCTACCTCGAGCTTGGTTCGGTCCATGCCTTGGAACGCTGGCTCGACACGCACGCTATCCGATCCAAGTCGCGCCTCACGCGCAAAGGCAAGATGGTTGGCGGCAAGCGCTTCAGCCGGGGCGCGTTGTTTCATTTGCTGCGCAACCGCACCTATCTCGGCATGATCGCCCATAAGGGCAAGGTTTATCCCGGCATGCATCCGGCCATTGTCAATGCGGACCAGTTTGAGGCCGTGCAGCAAATGCTCGACTCCAACGTCCGCCGTTTCACTAGCACGCGCCAGACTGCCGGCGCTCTGCTGACCGGTCGGATATTCGATTGCGACGGCGAGTCGATGTCACCAACCTTCGCCAAAGGCGCACGTGGCAAGCGCTATCGCTACTATGTCTCGGCCTCCCTGCAGCAGGGACGCCGCCCGGCTGGAGAGTCTAATGTCATCCGCCGCGTGGCCGCCGTAGCACTCGAGACACAGCTTACCAATATTGTCCACCGCACCACTGGATCTGCACAAACCGACCCGCTGACACTGATCCTTCGCCTCGAAGTCCATCCCCGGTCACTGCAAATCCTGTTGCCGGCTCATTACCTTCCAGAAGTCCAAAGCCGGATCGGCGATGACGAGCACGCCGCCGTCGATCCCGCAGATCCTTCAAGACTTCGCCTTGTGGTTCCTGTTCGCGTGCAGCTTAGGGGTGGGCGCACATGGATCATCGCTAGCAAGACCTCCCCCGCACGGCCCGACCGCGTGCTGATCAAGGCCCTGCGCGCAGCGCATACCCTGGTTAGGCATGGCGCACAGGGCTTTCCGTTTCTTGATGCCGTTCCGGCTTCCCCCTATGAACGCCGCCTGCTCCGCCTCGCATTCCTCGCTCCCGATCTGCAAAAAGCCATTCTCGCCGGCCGCCAGCCACCAGGCCTCACGCTGTCACAGCTCATGGCAAATCCGATCCCGCTCTCATGGCATGCGCAAGCCGCTCTGCTTAGAGGTGAAGAGCTTTCCGGCGAAGGCATGTATGCATGCACCGCCAATCCCTGATCACAACATCACCGCGAACACACCCGCGCCCCCTTGTTCCGTCGAACAGCCCCTGTTGCGGCGCGTTCTCATCCTGATATTGCAGACAGTGCATCCTGTTCTGCACAATAACAGGAAAGTGCCGAACGCCTTCACAAGCCCTTAAAACACAAAGGCAAAGAAGATCAGCCTTCGGGCATGGTCCTTTCGAACCCCTGTTTTTTGGCCAGAACTGCAGAAAATTCCCTGTTATCACCAAACCCAACCTTGCTCCTGCAGGCAAGAGACAGCTACCCCGTAGGCCCCTAACACCAGCCTCCGAAACAGCCCGTCACGCCCGACAGAACAAGAATGTCTCTCAAAAACCCCGCCGCAGCCGCCCGTTGCAGGCCAACTATCACTTCAGAGACGAGTTACAGGGGTGGCTGGCGGACAGGGTGGGATTCGAACCCACGATACGGTTGCCCGTATGCCGCATTTCGAGTGCGGTGCCTTCAACCACTCGACCACCTGTCCGAAGGGGCCGGACCATATCCGCGGTGCCCGTCCGCTGCAAGCGGTTGCGCCAAAGCCAGACGGCGGCACTCGCTATGAAAATAATCTATTTTCTACAATAGCTTAGAGAAGCATAGCGCGCTTGACCGACCGGTCCATGCAAGGCGCCTGCTGGATCAAAGCCCCTCGCCCGCCAGCCATACCAGAGAAAGCCGCGCATCGGGACCAAGACGGTCCGCCAAGGCGGCACCCGCTTCCTGCATCTGAGCGTCGAACCCGAATGGCGGGTTTACGATCACAAGCCCGGCCTTGCGCAGGCGGCTCTTTTCACCATCACCCGCGCCAGCCACTTCGATATCCAGGCGCAGCGCCTTGCGAACACCGCAATTCAATATTTCTGCCATGAAAGATTCAGCCTGCGCTGACGTTTTGAGCGGAAACCAGAGCAGATAGATGCCGGTCGCAAAGCGGCTGTAGCAATGCGCAAATGTCTGTGCGGCACGCGCGAACTCATCATCCTTTTCGAAGGGGGGATCGATCAGAATTGTACCACGCCGTTCCCTGGGTGGAAGAAGGCCCGGTAACCGTGCATAGCCGTCGCCCGCCACCGCGCGCGTGTGTGCACATACCGAAAGCACATCCGCCAACGCCGCAAGTTCTTCGGGATGCTTTTCGATAGCGATAAGCCGATCACTGTCTCGCAAAAGATGTGCGGCGAGCCATGGCGATCCTGGATAGCGCCCATCACCCGCGGCGCGCACGACATCCAGATAATATTCCAGCAGGGGTGGCAGACCGGCCGGCTGCTGCAACAACCGCCCGATACCCGCCGCGGCCTCACCCGTTCGCAGCGCGGCTTCGCCTCGCAGATCATAAAGCCCACGCCCGGCATGACTGTCGATCACGGCAAATGGCGAGGCCTTCTTGCGCAAATGGAGAAGCACGGCCAACAGGGCCAGATGCTTGACCACATCGGCGAAATTCCCGGCGTGATAGGCATGACGATAGTTCATCGAAGCCGTTGATAATCACAAATGCGTGCACGGGAAAGGGATAGCGCCATGCGCGGCATTGAAATGCCTTGTCCGGGCGCTAATTGTAGTGGCACCCCCGATGCCTGAACGGGCAGGGCTTCGGCAGAGTAGTTTCCGGCCATGACTCCCAGGGAGCCAAGATGCTCTTCGTTCTCTCCTATCTCGGCGGCGTTCTGACGATCCTGAGCCCCTGCATTCTTCCGGTTCTGCCATTCGTCTTTGCCCGTGCCGACAGGCCATTCCTGAAAAACGGATTGCCGCTGCTCGCGGGCATGGCGCTGACATTCGCGATTATAGCAACGCTGGCGGCGGCCGGTGGCGGATGGGCCGTTCGCGCCAATCAATATGGGCGCATTGCCGCGTTGGTTCTGCTCGCGTTGTTCGCGCTCATGCTTTTGTCGCGCACAGTGTCAGATTGGCTGACACGCCCGCTGGTCGCACTCGGCAACCGGCTGACGCAAAATCCATCCTTGTCCGGCGGCATGGGCGGTTCGCTTGTCTTAGGTGTTGCAACCGGCCTGCTCTGGGCGCCATGCGCCGGCCCCATACTCGGCCTTGTATTGACGGGCGCAGCCATTCAGGGCGCCAGTGTAAATACGACATTGCTGTTGCTTTCCTATGCAGCGGGCGCGGCAAGCTCTCTCGCTATCGCATTGCTGGCAGGGGGACGGATTTTCGCGGCCCTGAAGCAATCCCTTGGTGCCGGCGAGTGGGTGCGGCGGGGGCTTGGCATTGCTGTCTTGCTTGGCGTTGCCGCCATCGCATCCGGCCTCGACACCGGATTGCTGACGCGCCTGTCGCTCGCCAGCACATCAAAGGTCGAGCAAGCCCTGGTCGATACGGTTCGCCCCGCAGCGCCAACGCATTCCTACCGCATCGCGGGAAGCAGCTTGCCGGTCGAGGGTCAACTGCCTTCGCTTGCCGGCGCAACCGCGTGGCTCAACTCCCCACCATTGTCGCCGCAAGCCCTGCGCGGCAAAGTCGTCCTGATCGATTTCTGGACCTATTCCTGCATCAATTGCCTGCGTTCGCTGCCATACACGCGTGCATGGGCGGAAAAATACAAGGATCACGGGCTGGTGGTGATTGGCGTTCATGCGCCGGAATTCGCGTTCGAAAAAGACATCGCCAATGTGCGGCGCGCTACGTACGATCTGGGCATTACCTATCCGGTTGCGATTGATGACAACCTCGCAATCTGGCGGGCCTTCGACAACAGATACTGGCCAGCGCACTATTTCGTCGATGCGCAGGGGCGTATTCGTGCCCACCATTTCGGTGAAGGTTCTTATGCCGAATCCGAACGCATTGTTCAGACTCTCCTGCGGGAGGCAGGTTACCGCGACGTTCCAACGGGTATCGTCAACCCCAATGCCACAGGCGCGGAAAAGGCATCCGGCCAATCGGATGTGGCATCGCCAGAAACCTATATCGGCTACGCACGGGCAGAGAATTTTTCATCCGGCGCCATCCGGCAGGACACGCCCTTCTCTTACGCGCTGCCACCACAACTGACGCTTAATCAATGGGGCCTTGACGGGCGCTGGACAATCGGCCGCCAAATGGCCGTTCTCAACACCGCACCAGGAAAAATCACGTTCCGCTTCCATGCCCGCGATCTTCACCTGGTACTTGGGTCCGCAGATGGAAAAACCCCTGTCCGTTTCCGCGTGACACTGGATAGTGCGCCCCCCGGAAACGCGCACGGCGTTGACAGCAACAGTGCGGGAGATGGACGCGTGACCGAGCAAAGGCTCTATCAACTGATCCGGCAAAAGGGTCCGATCATGGATCACACCTTCACGATCGAATTCCTCGATCCCGGCGTGCAGGCCTATGCGTTCACCTTCGGTTGAATACCGGCGCCCGGCCCGATGCCGAGCCAATCCGAAAGCAGGTCCACCGCCCGTGCCACCGTTATTCCCGCATGGCGCGCGGCATCTTCGCGCAATCCGGTCACGGACAAGCCCGGTACGCTTGCGATCTCGCACGCATGGCCGATCAGCCAGCGTTCGAAATTGCGCGCTTCGACTTCCGGATGAAATTGCAACCCCAGCGCGTGATCGCCCACCGCATAGGCCTGATTCAGGGTTTGCGCGGTAGACGCCAGCCGCGCTGCGCCCGCAGGAAGGTCAAAGGTGTCGCCATGCCAGTGGAGGACGGAAATATCCCGCAGATGTTTGAGAGGGCTTTGCTCACCCGCCTGCGTCAGGGACAGCGGCGCCCACCCGATCTCCTTCGCCGTTCCGGGATAAACGCGGGCGCCCAGCACATGCGCCATCAATTGTGCGCCGAGACAGATACCAAGCGTACGGCGGCCAGCAGCCAGGTGGCGTTCCAGTAGCCGGGCCGTTTCGCGCAGGAACGGATACAGGCCATCGTCGTAGACACCAATCGGTCCACCGAGGACAACAAGAAGATCGGCCGCATCAGCCTCGGTTGGTTCGATTGAGTCCAGCCCCGCTTCACGATAGCGGATCGTATACCCCGCCGTTTCGAGCGCAGTCCCAAAGGCCCCGAGGTCTTCGAAATGCACATGGCGAATGGCCAGAACCGACTTCATCAGATCGACCACCTCAACCGCACGATAACGGCAATCCTTTGGATGGTGCGGGCGGTCGGAATCGAACCGACACTCTGTCACCAGAACTGGATTTTGAGAGGCCCCAGAGGGCCTATCCTATCTCTGTCCGGTAGGCCGCCACAGCCCTCTAACTAACTGATCCTTCTGGTCTTTTAGCTGAGTTGGGTGTTCCTGTCCTAGCCGGTTTTACGCCACGGTTGGCTTTCTGGCTGCACCTATCCTGCACCTGAAATCCGACCTCAACGGAGGTTAGGAATGCCGAAACTCAAGCTCACGAAGACCGTTGTCGACGCGGCGCAGAAGGAGGAAGAGCCCTACGAACTGCGCGACACGGTGATACCCGGCTTCTTGCTGAAAGTCACGCCGACCGGACGCAAGATCTTCATGCTCGCCTACGTGGCCAACAACGGCCAACGCCGCAAACCCGCCGTCGGCCAGTTTGGCGAGATCACCGTCGAGCAAGCACGATCAATCGCGCAAGACTGGCTTGCCGATGTCCGCAAGGGCAAGGACCCGAGCGCCGAAAAGAGCGCGGCCCGTCAAGCGCCAACCGTGAAGGAGCTGTTCGAGCGGTTCATCACGGACTACTCGGAGTCGCGCAACAAGCCGTCGACCGTCAAATCCAACCGCGGCTACGGCAAGCTCTACATCATTCCCCATTTGGGGCAGATGAAGGTGCCCGACGTCACGCGCGCGGACATCTCGAACCTGATGAAGAAGATGTCTAAGACGCCCACCAACGCGAACCGCGTGCTGGCCGCCGTCCGCAAGATGTTCAACATGGCCGAAGTCTGGGGCATGCGGCCCGATGGCTCCAACCCGTGCCGGCACATTCCCAAATTCCCGGAACGTGGGAAGACAAGGCTGATCACCGATGCCGAGCTTCGGCAGCTTTACGCCTATCTCGACCAAGCCGAAGCCGAGGGACTCGAACATCCGTTCCTCCTCCTGGCGGTCCGGCTGCAGTTCGAGTTTGCCGCCCGCATGTCCGAGATCCTTATGCTGGAATGGTCATGGGTCGATCTCGACAACCGCCGCGTCGTTTGGCCGGACAGCAAGACCGGCGGAATGTCGAAGCCGATGAGTGCCGAGGCAGTCCGCCTCTTCGAGAGTGCTCCTCGCTTCGAGGACTCTCCCTATGTGTGCCCGTCCATCTTTGATCCCAATCTTCCGATGTCGAAGCACACCTATTGGCACGGCTGGCGGCGCGTCCTCGAGCGCGCAGGCCTGCCGCACATCGGCACGCACGGCATTCGTCACAGGGCCGCGACCGACATCGCCAACTCCGGCATCCCCGTCAAAGTCGGTATGGCGCTGACCGCCCATAAGACGGTGACCATGTTCATGCGATACGTCCACACCGAGGACGATCCCATCAGGGCCGCGGCTGAGGCGGTGACGCAGCGCCGCCAATCGCTGGTTGGGGGCGCCGTTCTTTCACCCTCGGCTCCGCCAGTGCCAACGCAAGCCCCTGTGCCGCCGCCGACTGCCCCCGAGGCGCTGCATGAGCCGTCGGCGGGCGTGCGCGAGAAGCCGCTCGGCCTCGAGGATGGCAAGTATGCGTCGCGGACAAAGCTCGGCAATTATCGCCCCTTCCGTCATCGCAAGGGCGACAACCGCGCAGTACCGCCGGGGACAAAACATGCGACCGCGCCGGAGGCGAGCCATGTCTAGCCAGAACAAGGCGCAAGCTCGCTGGCCAAGCCCGGACATCCTTCGGCGCGCAAGGTTCGTGAAAGACGCAGGTCCGATCCGGTTCGTCGACACGGAGGCCGCGGCTCGTTACCTGGCGCTCAGTGCGCATACGCTGGAATGCTATCGCTCGCTCGACACCGGCCCGGCCTACCACAGGTTCGGGAAGTGGGTGCGATACGCCGTCGAGGACCTCGACGCTTGGGCCGAATGCTGTCGCCGGTCCACAGCGGCCTCACCCGAGGCGCCACGCACCCTTGACCTGACATAGCTTGGAGGCTATATGACTTGGGAAGTCAGGCTGCACGCCTCCTTTGAGGTCGAGTTGCTGGAGTACGACCCACGGGTCCGTGTCGCGTTGGCCGCCACCGCCAAGCTGCTTATTGAGTACGGCCCGCAGCTTGGCCGGCCCTATGTCGATACACTCAAGGGATCGAGGCACCCCAACATGAAAGAGCTGCGCTTTGAGGCCGCGGATGGCGAATGGCGCGCGGCCTTCGCATTCGATCCTGAACGAAGGGCGATCCTGCTGGTCGCCGGCGACAAGTCAGGCGGCAGCCAGAAGCGGTTTTATCAGCAGCTTATCACAAAGGCGGATTTACGGTTTTCCGCACATCTGGAAACCCTGAAAGCCGCAAGGAAGGAATGATCGAGATGGGCCGCACGCTGGATGAAGTCATTGCCTCGTTGCCTGCGGAAGAGCAGGCAGCAATTGAGGCTCGCTATCAGGAACTGAAGCAGGAAGTCGAAAGTTTGCGCCAACTGCGGGAGATCGCCGGCAAGGCCCAGCTAGACGTCGCCGCTGCGCTCAATATCAAGCAGCCGTCTGTCTCGAAGATCGAAAAACAAGCCGATATGTATCTCTCGACACTGCGCAGTTATGTCGAGGCAGTCGGCGGGAAGCTTGAACTGATCATCAGACTACCCTCGCGGCCCGCACTTACACTGCAAAGCCTGGGTGATGTCGCTGGCGAAGGCGCCGTGGCTTCCCGACCGCACGGTCACAGGCGGAAGCGCGCGGCGGCCTCATGACGATGCAAAGCACGGCCAGACCCACGATCGTCCTTTCCGCCACCCCCAAGGGCAACGGCTACCAAGCGACAGTAACTTTTCCGGGCGGGGTTTCGATGAGTTCTGCTGAAACCTACCCAACGATCGGCGAGGCCATGACCGCGGCCGCGAAAAAGCTGCTCGACATGCCCGATCGCCTAATAGCGCTCGACCGCGCCGAAAATCAGCAGGCGGAGTTGCGTCAATCCTGAAAGCGTTTTGATGGGGAATGCCTTCCCCCTGGCCGGCGCCGATGTCGCCGGCACACCCCCTTCTGCGGGGACACCCCGCAACGCCCCGAGAGTGAGAGTGCAGACCGGGTTTTCCGTGACGGGTTGAGGGCTGGAGGAGAGGCCTCCGGCGCCCGTCGCGGAGAACCGCGATGTCCAGAAACACCGCTCGTGCTCGCACCGGCCCGGATCGGGCGAGCCTCTATGACGAGATCACCAACAAGATCATCACCGAGCTGGAGGCCGGGCGCGTCCCCTGGGTCCAGCCTTGGGGAACGGCAGCGGCCAAGGCGCCGCTCGCGATGCCGAAGAACGCCGCCAGCGGGCGACAATATTCCGGAATCAATGTGCTGATCCTCTGGGGATCTGTGATCGAGCATGGCTTCCCTGCCCAGAACTGGCTGACCTTTCGCCAGACGCTCTCGCTCGGCGCCAATGTGCGGAAAGGCGAGCACGGCACCACCGTCGTCTATGCCGATCGCTTCGTGCCCGACGACGAGAAGAAGCGGTCGCAGGAGACCGGCGAAGAAGCCCAGGCCATTCCATTTCTCAAGCGCTTCACGGTCTTCAACCTCGTGCAATGCGAAGGTCTGCCTGCAGACCTCGCCATGATTGCGCCGCCGCCCGAACCGGGCTTGATCGAACCCACGGTCGAAACGCTGATCAAGGCCACCGCGATCGATTTCCGCATCGGCGGCAATCGCGCCTTCTACGCGCCGACCGAAGATTATGTGCAGGTCCCACCCCCGCAAGCCTATTTCGAACCGATCAATTGGCATCGCACGGCTCTGCATGAGCTCGGTCACGCCAGCGGCCATCATTCGCGGCTCAACCGCGATCTCTCAGGCTCGTTCGGCTCGAAGAAGTACGCCTTCGAGGAATTGCGGAGATGAACGCAGCGTTCTGCTGCGCCTCGCTCGGCATCGTCCCGACCGTACGACACGCCGACTACATCGGCTCATGGCTCGAGGTGCTCCGCGAAAACAATCGCGCGATCGTTCGTGCCGCGTCGCAGGCGAGCAAGGCCGCCGATTATCTGCTCGGCTTCCTGCCAGAGCATCAGAAGGCAGCCCCAGAGAACTCCAGCGAACGGAGGGCGGCATGATCCTCCTGACCCCGGAGTTGCGCGAGCGTCTGCTCACCAACGGTCGCCGTAGCGGCCTCGACCATGTTCCCGTCGTAAAGTTCTTCAACCCTCTGGGCATCGGCACCTGGCTCGCCACTGAGCTCGATCCTGATGGCGACACCCTGTTCGGTCTTGCCGATCTTGGCGACCCCGAGCTTGGATCGTTCAGCCTCGCGGAAATGGCGTCGCTGCGGCTGCCGTTCGGCATGGGCATCGAACGCGACATTCTGTTCGAGAGCCTGTTCCCGCTCTCGGTCTACGCCGAGGCGGCGCGACAGGCGGGCAACATCGTGTGCAGCGACCGTCTGTTGCGCGCGGCTGACGCGGCGTTGCGGGGAGAGCGATGATGCGCTTTCGCCGCTCGCCACGGCCGACCCCGTTCGAGGACACCACGCGCAAGCGTGCTGCCCTCACTCGCAAGCAGCGCCTCGAACGGGAGGCGCTGCCCCTCTTCTCCGATCAGATCGCCGTCGAGCAGCCAGCCGTCGACGCGGTCATGCACGAACGCGCCATCGGTTGGATGGACGCGCAACGCGAGCGCCGCAGGGACCGCGCCGCCCGCTGGCGTGACGTGCGCCGGCGTCTGTTCGCGTTGGACGGCGCATTGCGAGCAAAGGTCCGTCGCCTCTGGCGGAGCTGCCCCTATCCGGCGGACCCATCATATTTCGCCGATCTCTTGCACCAGATCGAACTCGGCCGCCTCGATCCGGAGCGGCCGCCCTGGGTCTTTGACCAGGAAATATCTGCACGGACCACGCCGAACCCAAGGCACTTCGACGAAGCGTTCCGAAAGATCGGCGCGCGCAAGGTCGGCGGCGGACCAAAGACCACGGCCGCCGACGAACTGCTGTTCTGCGGCAATCTCGGCTCGGGGATGCTCTTTCTGCGCTCGCGGGTTCGGCTCATCGACCCGAACGAGAGCTTCTACACCTGCTCCAATCACCGCCTGCGTGACTCTCACGTCGGGCGTGCGGGTCACTGGGTCGACATCGAAGTGCGCGGCGAATGCTCCGATGACGATCTCGCCCTGATCGAGCGCCTGGCGCGCGACGCCGATGCGCGGCCCGTCGTCGTTCGTCGAGTCGCGGTGCTCGCGCGACGCCCCGGCGAGAACCCGCGGTCCTGACGAACGGATCGCAATCGCCCCGATCCGCAGCGGTGGAAGGCCGTCACGCAAAACCTGATCCCCGCAAAGGCGTAGTCCCGGGTGTGCGACTCTGCGGTCGCCTAGAGGAAGAGGGCTGCGCCGGTCTGCGTGACGGGTTGAAAGCCGAGAGAGAGTCTCCCGGCGCCCGTCGCGGAGTAAATCCCGATGGCCAGTGCCGTTCAGAAGATCACCTTGTCGTCCTCGCGCGACATTCCCCTCAACAAGCTGATCCTCTCCCAGTCGAACGTCCGGCGCGTGAAGGCCGGCGTCTCGATCGAGGACCTCGCTGCCGACATCGCCCGCCGCGGCTGTCTGCTCCAGAGTCTCAATGTCCGGCCCGTGCTCGACACAGACGGCGCCGAGACCGGCATGTTCGAAGTACCCGCCGGCGGCCGGCGCTTTCAGGCCCTGCAGCTTCTCGTCAAGCAGAAGCGGTTGACGAAGACCGCCCCGATCCCCTGCGTCGTCCGCGATCCCTCGACCGAGATTCTCGCCGAGGACGATTCGCTCGCCGAGAATGTCCAGCGCGTGCCGCTGCATCCGCTCGACCAGTTCCGGGCCTTCCAGACCCTGCGCGAGAAGGGTTTGTCGGATGAGGATATCGCCGCCGCTTATTTCGTCGGCGTGAACGTCGTCAAGCAGCGGCTACGCCTCGCTGCAGTCTCCGAGAAGCTGCTCGACATCTATGCCGAGGATGGCATGTCGCTCGAACAGCTCATGGCGTTCACCGTGACGACCGATCACGCGCGCCAGGAGCAGGTTTGGGACGCGCTCCAGCGCTCCTACGGCCAGGAGCCGTATCAGATCCGTCGCATGCTGACGGAGAAGACGGTCCGAGCATCCGATAAGCGCGTTCTGTTCATCGGCATCGACGCCTATGAGAATGCTGGTGGGGTCGTGATGCGCGATCTCTTTCAGCAGGACGATGGCGGCTGGCTGGAGAATGTTGCGCTTCTCGAAACCTTGGTCACCGACAAGCTGAAGGCGGAAGCCGAGACTATCGCGGCTGAGGGCTGGAAGTGGATCGCAGTAGGAATCGAGTTTCCCTATGGCCATGACCACGGCTTGCGCCAACTCGACGGTGTGCCGGCCGATCTCACCGAAGAGGAGCGGGCCACGCGCGGGGCGCTGCGCACTGAGTACGACCAACTCGAGGCACAATATCAGGATGCCGACGAGTTGCCCGACGAGGTGGACCAGCGGCTCGGCGAAATCGAAACCGCATTCGAAGCCTTCGAGACCCGGCCCCAGATCTTCGATCCGGCCGACATCGCCCGCGCCGGCGTATTTGTGAGCATCGACCACGACGGCCAGCTCCTGGTCGATCGCGGCTATGTCCGTCCCGAGGACGAGGCGCCTGTCATCGAGCCCGGTCAGGAAGACGACGAGCCTTCCGCCGAGCCGGTCGGGACCGACACCGTTCAACGTGCCGTCATCACCATCGGCGGTCAGGCCGAGCCGGAAGATGACGAGGACGACGTCGTGAAACCGCTGCCGGACCGGCTGGTGAGCGAGCTGACTGCGTACCGCACGCTGGCGCTTCGGGATGCCGTGGCGAACAATCCGCACGTCGCCATGACGGCGCTCTTGCACAAGCTTTGCCTCGACAGCTTCCAGCACAGCGCGGCGGGCAACTGCCTCGAAGCGTCGGTGCGGCAGGTGTTTTTCTCGATTCAGTCTGCCGACCTCAAGGACAGCCCGTCCGCCAAGGCCATCGCGGAACGGCACGACGCCTGGAAGGTCGACATGCCGAAGGACGAGGCTGCGCTGTGGGATTGGCTCGTCGCGCTGGACGATGCCAGCCGGGGCGCGTTGCTGGCGCACTGCGTCTCCTTCGGCGTCAACGCCCTCTATGAAAAGGGCGATCGCTACGGCGGTCCCGGCGTCTCCGTTCACGGCGTCCAGCGTCGTCTAGTCCAGGCTGACCGGCTCGCGCGCGACGTCGGGCTCGACATGGTCGATGCGGGCTGGCGGCCGACGGTCGACAACTATCTCGGCCGCGTCACCAAGCCTCGCATCCTCGAAGCGGTGCGGGAGGCGAAGGGCGAGCAATCGGCGCAGCTCATCGACCATCTGAAGAAGGCGGACATGGCGAAGGAGGCCGAACGGCTGCTCGACGGCACCGGCTGGCTGCCCGAGCCGCTCCGGGGTTCTGAGGCGATGGCGGCCGATACGACCGATGCCGACGCCGATGGCGACGACGAAGCACTGCCCGCCTTTCTCGCCGACGACGAGGACGGCGCCGGCGAGGACGAGACCGACGAGCCGGCCGTGGTCGCCGCCGAGTAACGACCAGGAGCGGGGCGGCACGAGCCGTCCCGCTCATCTCCCTATCCACCTCACTCCGCCCAGCCATCGCGCCGGGCGATTTCGTTTCAGGAGACTACCATGACGAATCCTTCCGATAGTTCCGCTACCGACAGCTGCCAGTCCGACTGGGAGGCCAAACGTGCCGCCCAGGAGCAACTGCATGCTGAGCTGCAACCGCTCAACAAGGCCGCCCTGTTCGATGCGCTCGCGGTCGCCCGAGTCACGCACGTCGTCGTCAGCTTCGATGGCTATGGCGACAGCGGCCAGATCGAGAACGTCGAGGTCAAGGCGGGCGAAACCGTTGTCGTCATGCCCGAAGCCATGATCGAGGTTGCTGAAGCCGTATGGGACCAGCCGGCGCCCAACCGCACGACCATCAGCGTCGCCGACGAGATCGATCGTCTCGTCTACGACCTTCTCACCGACACGCATTGCGGCTGGGAAAACAATGACGGCGCCTATGGCGACTTCACCTTCGATGTCGCCGAGCGGACGATCACGCTCGATTACAACGAGCGCTACACCGCGTCCGAAAACTATACCCACACATTCTGAGGAGGCAGCAATGGGACATTGTTATCATCACGCCCTCTCCTCAGTGAAGAAATGGGGCGGGGTTGCGGAAGACTACCTGCCATTGCATCAGTGGTTCGACGAGTCCAAAGCGATCACGGCGGACTTTCGACACCGAGCGCTCCGACACCACGCCGAGGGCATCTTCATGCTCGAACGCTTCTTTGGCGCGACCATCACCATCTCGACTGGCCGTGTCGTTCCCGTGCGGCTGATCGGCGAACAGCATGTGATGGAGGATCTCGGTTTCATCCCGAGCTTCGCCGATTGGGTCCGCTGCATCCGGCCCGAACCGTGGATGGGTCGGGCTCAACCGATCCACAAACTGGTCGGTCCCTTCGCGACCAAAGCAGCGGGAGGCGCCTGATCATGTACGGCACCTATCTGCGCCTCGACATCACCGTCCATGACGGCTGGCGTGCCGTCGTCCGCGCCGCTGCAAAAAAGTTGACGCCGCGTGCTCGCTGCGACCCGGCACACCGGAACGCTCGCCATCGCTTCTATCGCGAGATGCTGACGCATCACCGCGAGGCACAACGCCTCGTTCGCACCTGGCGGCTCTGACGCCGCTCACCCGATCCGCTCACCCCGAAGCCCGGCCATCGCGCCTGGCTTTCGCATTTCAAGGAGGTCACTATGCCGTTCTTCACCATCGAAGCTACCTATCGCTTTCCCGTCTATCGGCAGCGCACCTATGAAGCCGACACGGTCGCGCAGGCCTGCCGCCTCGCGATCGAGGACGACGACTGGTCCGATCAGAAGGAGGACTTCGAATCCTCGGGCGAAACCTACGTCACCGGTGCCTGGCCGGGAGCCGATAGCGCCTATCGCGCGACTGCGCTTCCCGTTCCGTCGCAGTTCGGCGAGTCGGTACAGCGTAGGGCCGACCATTTCGAGACACTGCTCGGGCTCCTCAAGCTCTTCGCACACGCGCCCGAAGGCGGACCGCCCGACGGCGAAACCTGGCGACAGCGCGCCGACGCCGCGATCGCCAAGGCCGAAGCTATCCTGGCCGGCGCACGCGATCCGGACTGAGCGTCCCGCTTCCGTCGCATCACTGCATCCACCCACCACGCCCGGCCCTCGCGTCGGGCTTTTTCATTTCTGGAGACCCGTCATGGCCGATTACTTTGAACAGACCGTTGTTCAGCAAACCATTCCCACCGCCGACATGACGCCGCTGGAGCGGCTCCTTCTGTCGCGCATTTTCGACTGCGAGCCCGACGGCGACGGCTGGTACTTCTCCGCAGAACAAAGCCCGTCGAGCATGATCCTGGTGACCCGGGCGGAATTGAAGAACGCCCTTGCGTCATCGCCAGACATTGACAGCGCCGCACACCTCCATGTGACAGAGCAACTGGCGGCATCCGATGCGGAGGCGACGGAGATTGATCTCGATCTCAGCGGCACATCCTGGGAGTTCTTCTTTCAAGACATTGTGAAGCGCTCCGCGACTCTGGCCTATGTCAGCGTCGTCGCTGCCTTCACCTGCAGCAAGATGCGCCCCGACGGCTTCGGCGGCATGGCCGTCCTCATCACGCGGGACGCCATCGTCGGCAAATCGACCAACGACCTGCTGGAAGACTTCCTCGCCGAAGCCGAGCTCAGCGGCGGCGTGGAGCCGGAAGCGGAGACCACGAACACAGCGGCAGTGCCGCCCGCATCAGAGTGAGAGGCCGGCCGGGAGGCGGGTGAGCCCGGAGGTCGGAAGAGAGCGCGCCGCCGGACTCGCCTGCGATCCGCTCTCGGAGTTCCGACCATGTCCAAGCCCACCGGCGCCTTCGATTTCCGGCGGCCCGTTTCCTATGACGCGCCCGCCAAGCGCGCGTTTCACACCCGAGCCCGCCGCCAGCTCAAGCAGCTTGCCGCCGCGCTAGGTCTGCCTCCTGGCGCCTACGATCTGCGGTCAAACCAAGGCGGCGTCGCCGTGTCCGGCGAGGTGACACTACACACCGATCGTCTCTATGTGCAGGCGTCGCAGCCCGCCACCGGCCATGACAGCGGCATCCTGTTCCGCACCTGCGAGGGGCGCAGGGATTACCACGGTGGTCCCAACAACTTCGCCTCCCTCAACCTGCTCAATCGCCCGCAGGATCTCGCGTCTCGGATCAGGGAGGCATGCCGTGTTTGACCTATTCAACGTCGTCTTCAGGAGTGTCGCGGGCCGCGCCGCCCATTGGCGCCTTCGCGCTGCCTATCGTCTGGAGCGCCTGTCGCGAGCCTGGGCCTACCTTCGCGGGCACCTGAACGCCGAGGACGCCCAGCGTATCATGCTGGATTGCGAATATCCGGCAGGCTGGCATCCGCTCCTCGTGCTAACGGTCGAGGACACGCTCGAACAGGCGCGCGAGGTCTTCGCCGATCATCTCGCACTGCCGCGCCTCGTCAGCGACGGCTGCGCGCGGGTTGGGCACAAATGGGGGTCCTTCAACGACGAGCTTTACGAAGCCCGGCGCTGGGCGATCGACCTTGCCGTCGAATACGCCGCCGCCGAAGGCATCGCGTTCGCGCGCCTTGAAGACGATGACGATGGCGAGGCGAGACACACCGAGGAGGCGCGCCATGACTGAGTACCTCGTCAAGATCGGCTTCTGGCTGCGCGCCTATGACGGCTTCACCGTCGAAGCCGAGTCGGATGCCGACGCCATCGACAAGGCCAAGGCCGCCGCAAAGCGCGCGATGGAGTCCGGCGCCCATCCCGAGCACATCGACATCGAGGAGCGGCGAGAGGGCGTGATTGCTTTCATCGATCGCGTCGCCCCGGATGGCCGCCACCCCGTGATCGAGGATGTCGAATTCGACGACGACCGCATCCACGACGGCCCAACCGGCTGATCTCCCCCAATCACCGCAATTCCAGAAAGCCCGGCCTTCGCGCCGGGCTTCGTCGTTTCAGGAGGCCATCATGGCTGATTTCTTCACGCACTTCTCATGCCTGCTCGATGTCGGCACACCCGACAACGCGGCGCGCGCGCTCGATCTCTACAATGCGCTGATGGAGGAGAACGCGCAGGAAGACCCGCCTTCGGCAGCTTTTCTTCTCTCCATCCAGCCCGAGCACGGGGGCACCGCGCTGTGGATTCGCGATGACGTCACTGGCGATCCGCAAACGGTCATCACCTTCGTCCTTCGTTGTGCGGACGCCTTCGACCTCAAGGGACGCTGGGGCTTTCAATGGGCCAACACATGCTCCCGGCCCCGCATCGATGCCTTCGGTGGCGGCGCCCATGTTCTCGATCTCGCCACCCACGAGACGGTCGCGTGGACCGACACGGGCGGCTGGCTCGCGCGGACTTTGTCATCCGGTCGCGGAAAGCGAGGCTCGCGATGAGCATTCCCGATCACGCACGCGCCAACTTTCAGACGCTGCTCCGCGCCGCGGCCGACGGTAACCTCGCGCTCATGGAATGTGCCGATGCAGCGACCGGCGAGACCCGCCACGTCATCTGCGCCGTCGGTCGCGACGGCGCGGATTTCGTGTTCACGCCGTTCGGTCATCTCGCCGAAGGCAATCCCTACGACGCCTACATGCCTCCGTCTCCAACCCTGCGGGATGATCCAGCCTCCTGACCTCTCGCGCCGTGACCTGTCTGGACGCGGCGGCCCATCGGTCAACGGACCAGCCGTTTCCGCATCGCTCGCGATGCGTGACCGCCAGGCCTGGACCGCATCCGGTCGCCGGCCCGTCGCAACGGAATCAGGAGGCGATCGGTCATGTGCAGGGTTCTCAACAAGCATCACTCAGGCGTGCCGGCGGGCGCCGTCTATATCGGGCGCGGCTCGAAGTGGGGCAATCCGTTCCGGATTGGCCCCGGCGGCGACCGCGCCGCGGTCATTGCGAAGCACGAGCGTTGGCTCGCCGACCAGCACCATCTCTTGCGCGCGCTCGACGAGCTTCGCGGTTGCGATCTCGTCTGCTTCTGCGCGCCGCGGCCGTGCAACGGCGATCTGTTTCTGCGGCTCGCGAACGCGACGCGCAAAGAACGCATCGCGTGGTGGCGCGCCGTGAAGGCGGCGGCATGACGAGAGGGAGAGTGTGGCCGGGACGGGTTTGAGCCGGTGCGGTTCAGAGAGAGCACCGGCCGGCTCGCCCGTGTCCCGCTCTCCCGAGGTCTCTTCCCATGTCACATTCTTCCGCCACGGCGGCCGCACCAGCGGTCGCTTCGACCCCGTGCGCCCGCACGGGTGCTCCAACGCCGCAGCTCGCCGAGGCCGCGCGGCTCCTTCTTCCCCATCTCGAGCAAGGCCATCGCATTGATGCCGCCGTCCTGCGCGCGGCGATGGAGGCGTCCTTCGGCGCCTCCGATGCGGCGGGCGCCTGGGATTGGAAGACCGCGTATGACGCCTGCGAGGCGACGACCGTTCTGTTTCTCCGCAAATACGGAAAGGCGCTTTTCCGCAAAGCCGGTTCTGCGGCCGCGGCGCTGCCGCAGTTGACCAAGGTCGCGAGCCTTCTTCCCACCCACACCCGGCGGTCCGAGGAAAGCCAGGCGCTCCAGCAATTCTCGACACCGATCCCGCTCGGCCTCGCTGCGCTCCGCGCCGCCGCCATCGCGCCCGGCGATCGCGTGCTGGAGCCGTCAGCCGGCGCCGGCCTCCTGGCAATCCTCGCGGAGATCGCCGGCGGCGCGCTCGTCCTCAACGAGCTGGCCGAGACCCGGGCTGATTTGCTCGCACATCTCTTTCCCGACCTCGCGGTGATGCGCTTCGATGCGGCGCAGATCGACGATCACCTGGATCGCTCGATCACGCCGACCATCGTGCTGATGAATCCGCCATTCTCAGTGATGGCGAATGTCAGCGGCCGGATGGCCGATGCCGCCTACCGCCATATCGCCTCCGCGCTGGCGCGTCTCGCCGACGGCGGGCGGCTGGTGGCGATTACCGGCGCGAACTTCGGCCCCGAGACCCCGGCCTGGCGCGACGCCTTCACCCGTCTGCAGGAGCGCGGCACCGTCGTCTTCACCGCGGCCATCGACGGCGCGGTCTATGCCAAGCACGGCACGACGATCGAGACGCGCCTTACTGTCATCGACAAAGTGCCCGCGTCCGACCCGGCGCGGTTTCCGGCATCCGCTGGCATCGCGCCGGACGTGGCCACGCTGCTTGCCTGGATCGGCGAACACGTTCCGCCACGCCGCCCGGTCGCTAGATCGCTCGCCGGGCCGACCATCAGCAGTATCGCCACGCCTCGGACCGTTCGCCGTTATCTGGCACAGACAGCGGCGCGGCGTTCGACTTCCGCGATTGCGGAGCCCGAAGGCGTTGAGCTTTCTTATGAGACCGTCGAGTGGACGCCGCCCGAGGGCGCCCGTCTCACGGATGCGCTTTATGAAGAATACGGATTGCAGTCGATCCGTATTCCCGGCTCTCAGGCGCATCCGACGAAGCTGGTGCAGTCCGCGGCGATGGCCTCGGTCGCGCTGCCCAAGCCCTCGTATCGGCCGCATCTCCCGGCAACTCTCATCACCGATGGCCTGCTGTCCGACGCGCAGCTCGAAAGCGTCATCTACGCCGGCGAGGCCCATGCCGGTTTCCTCGCCGGGGGGTGGACGGTCGATGAGACTTTCGACCTCGTCACCGCCGCGCGCGACGATGCGGAGAACGCGGTCCGCTTTCGCCGTGGCTGGTTTCTCGGCGACGGCACGGGCGCCGGCAAGGGCCGCCAGGTCGCCGGCATCCTGCTCGACAACTGGCTGAAGGGCCGGCGGCGCGCCGTCTGGATCAGCAAGTCCGACAAGCTGATCGAAGATGCTCAGCGCGACTGGTCGGCGCTCGGCATGGAACGGCTCCTCGTGACGCCGCTCTCCCGCTTCCGCCAAGGCACACCGATCCGGCTTGGCGAGGGCATCCTATTTGCGACCTATGCCACGCTGCGCACCGATGAGCGCGGCGAGAAGCTTTCGCGCGTCCGACAGATCGTCGAATGGTTGGACTCCGACTTCGACGGAGTGATCATTTTCGACGAGTCCCATGCGATGCAGAACGCGGTCGGCGGCAAGGGCGAGCGCGGCGATCAGGCGCCGTCGCAGCAAGGACGTGCGGGCTTGCGGCTCCAGCATGCGTTACCGAACGCCCGCGTCGTCTACGTCTCCGCGACCGGCGCCACCACGGTCCACA
>JAFKEW010000049.1 GCA_017308375.1 Alphaproteobacteria bacterium | reverse complement strand
CGATACCGGCCCTGATTGACCGGCCCTTGCTTGATCGGAAGATGGCACCAAAGCTATAAGCGCGGGCGCGCGATGCTCCCATCGTCTAGCGGTTAGGACGCGGCCCTCTCAAGGCTGAAACACGAGTTCGATTCTCGTTGGGAGCGCCAAAACCGGTACGCGAACCGCAACGCCTTACACGGCGTCCATGCTGAACCATTTGGGCACGGTAGGCATCTCTGCTTGCCGGATCGCTTGCAGCAGTGCTTCAGCGTTTACGATCAGAATATCGCGATGCGCCTGCTTGAGGAATTGTTCTTCAACCACGTGATCGAGGAATGCCACCAGCCGGTCATAGAAGCCCGCAATGTTCAACAATGCGCAGGGTTCATCCTCCCTGTGGGGCAGATACAAACGCGATTCGCGGTTAACCTGGGCGCGCGGTGTTACGCCATTGTTAGCAGGTGTTCGCCGGTGATGCGCAGGAAGGCGTCCGCGCGTTTCGGATCGGTTATCACGCGGGAAAGCGTCAGCGCGCCGACCATCGCGCTGACGGCGACGATGGCTTTTTCATCGCTTCCCTCGCCGCGGGCGTCCGCGATTTGGGCGACAAACGCCTCGATGTGTTCCGCCATCACGCGGCGCGTCTCCACATCGGCACGGCCCGCATCGCCGGCCAGTGCCGCGATGGCACAGCCGGTCTTGCGCCCGTCGCGGTGGGCACGGCTCAGATAGCTTTTCACCATCTGTGCGAAGCTGCGCTTTTTTTCCGGTGCAGCGGCGCGCGCATGGGCTTCGCCCGCCAGCAGGGCGTGTTTCAACGCCGCCACCAGAAAATCGGCGCGTGACGGGAAATGGCCGTAGAAGCCGCCATGGGTCAGGCGCGCCGCCCCCATTGCCTTGCCGACGCTCAGGGACTGAAGCCCGTGGTCGCGAATCTGCGCCGCCGCCTTGTTGAGGATGCGGTCGCGGTTTTTCGCTTTTTCAGCCTGGGAATGGCCCATGCCGTTCCTCCTTTGAATCCGGTTTCCCCGAATCGATGCTTGACGTTCTGGATGATATTTATCATGCTTCTGGATGATAATCATCATCCAGAAAGGCTTGCCATGTCCGAAACGGTTCCAGAAGTCCGGCACGAGCGTCATGGCCACACACTGAAGATCGTCATCGACAATCCGGCGAAGAAGAACGCCTTCGTGCCGGAGATGATGGCTCAATTGTCGGATGCGCTGACTTTGCTGGATCGTGACGGCGATCTGTGGACGGGCGTGCTCTGCGCCGCCGGTGACAATTTCACCGCCGGCCTCGACATGCCGAAATTCTTCGGCCCCGGCGCCACCGTGAAGCCGCGGCCTGAGGGCAACATCGATCCATTCGGGCTTGCCAATCGCTGCCGCAAACCCATCGTCACGGCTGTGCAGGGCATTGTCTTCACCGTCGGCATCGAGATTGCGCTGGCCGGCGATATCGTGATTGCGGCCGGCAACAGCCGCTTCTGCCAGATGGAAGCGCGGCGTGGCATCGCCCCCCTGGGCGGTGCCCATTTCCGCTATGTCACGCGCGCCGGTTGGGGCAATGCGATGTACCACCTGATGCTGTGCGATGAATTCACCGCGGCGGAGGCTTATCGTATCGGCCTGGTTCAGGAGGTGGTGCCGGCGGGCCAGCAGACGGACCGCGCAATGGAAATCGCCCGCCTGATCAACGCCAACGCCCCCCTTGGCGTGCAGGTGACGAAGGATGCGGGCCGCAAATTCATTGCAGCGGGGGAGGAGGCCGCGATTGCCGCTATTCCCGAAATCCACGCCCGCGTGATGAAGACCGAAGATGCGGCGGAGGGTATCCGCTCGTTCATCGAGCGGCGCGCGGCTGTTTTTCAGGGCCGTTAAGCAGCGATTTTCCGGTGGCCGGGTTCCGATGGCCTGAGGGCGCGCCGGGCGGTGAAGTGTGCTATAAAGCCCCGGTTGGCGCTTCCGATGGCGCCGCTTTCCCAATGTGCGGACAATTGGCCGGCCCGGTTTGCCGGTCAGCCGCTGTTTTCATCGGGAATGATGCCCATTCAAAAGGAGAATCATGGCTACCCCCCCAAATGCGCGCAGCCGCGCCCAGAGCCATTTCAAATCGTCCGAGCAGCGGGAAGGGGCGCTTCGCGCGGAAATGGAGAAGGAACGCGCCGCGGTTATCGCCAAAACCGCGCGCCTGAAAGCCTTGCGCCTTGCCAAGGAGGCTGAGGACAAGGCCGAGGATGATCGCCTTGCTGCCGGGAAGGCGGCAAAGAAGGCCGCGACCACGCAGAAGCCCGCAAAGCGGACCCGGAAATAATTGGACCTCCGGAGATACCCCGACCGCTGTCCGGTCATTGTGTTTGCGCCCGATATCGGTTAGCGTGGTCTCACGCGACGGTGATCCGTCTGATGAGCGCGTCTTTGTTTTGAATCCCTGCTCGCCTAACCTGCGCGCCTGGACGAGACAGTCGGAATTCTCCAGATAAATCAGCGTAAGGCGTTCGCGTGGGCATGTTGCCCATGGGAAACCCGATGTTGCAAGGATACGCAAATGACCATCGGAACAGTAAAGTTCTTCAACACCACCAAAGGCTTTGGCTTCATCGCGCCGGATGGCGGCGGCAAGGACGTTTTCGTCCACGCCACGGCCGTCGAAGCGGCGGGCCTGCGCAGCCTCAATGAAGGCCAGCGCGTCGAGTTCGACATCCAGCCGGATGCGCGCGGCTCGAAGGCGGCGAACCTCAAGGCTGTCTGAAGCATCGCTTCTGACTTGAGAGGGCGGCGGAGCTTGCTTCGCCGCCCTTTTGTTTGCGCAATTAATTTTGGACTTCAAAGCGTATTGGCCTGCCGCGGCAGGGCCTCGCCAACTGGTTAAATGTGGTTAATGGTGCGGCCTCGCCTTCAGGGTTGCGTCTGGCGGCAATGCCGTCCCCTTCTGGACTGCCGCAAATCCCCCGGAACTTATTGCGGCCATCATCGTTTTTGACGGGATGCGCCTTACATTTCGGCTTCGGGCGCGCTGGCTTTGGGGGGAGATCATTCTCCCGATGGATTTGAAAACCGGTCAAGGGCAGGGGGCTGGTGCCGCCGCTCTGGTTGGGGCCGGCCGCAGCATGCTGCGGCTGCTTGGGCCCGCGCGCGGGCGCAATGCCATCTATGCCTTTGCGCTGTTCGCCGCAGCGGTGCTGGCGCTGTGGCGCGGGATCGCGCTTCACGGCGAGCGTGTCGATCTGATCGACGATGCGCAAAGCACCACCGCCGTCGTGACCCGCAATGCGGTCGATGGTATCGACCGCGCGCTGGATGTGGCCGAGCTGCAATTGCGTGAGGTGCAGGGTTTCATTGCGCGGGAAGGCGGGCTTGACCGGCTTGCCCCTGCGCGGCTGCAGCAGTTTCTAGCGAAGCGCGCCGGTGTCACCGCGTTCGACGAGAATATTCTGGTGGCCAATGCCGCGGGCGATGTTATTGCGATGTCGAACAAGGGACCTTCGGCGCCCACCAATGTGGCGGACCGGGGCTGGTTCCGCGCTCATGGTGCGGTCGGGTCCCCAGCCATGGTCAGCGCGGTCCGGCGCGATCCCGCCACGAAGCGGATCGCCTATCGTTACACGCAAGCGATTCCCGCGCCCGATGGCAGCTTTGCCGGACTGGTTGCGGTGGCATTGCCGGCCAGCTTTATCGCACCCCCCGCCCAGCGCGCGCTGGCGCAGCCGCTGGTCAGCCTGTGGCTGAACGGCAGCCATTTCCTGTTCAGCAATTTCATGACCTTCGATGCCCATGGCGATCCCATCCCGCCGGTCACGCCCTATCGGGTGATGCCGAAGGCGCAATCCGGCTTCCTGGACGGCAATCCGGGCGCGATCACTGCGTTTTCCAAGGGCGCGCCGGGGCGGCATTTGTTCGCCACCGCCACGGTTCAACGGGCCGAGGTGCTGCAACGCTGGCACAACGAAGTGGCGACCAGCCTGATCCTTTTTCTTGTGGTGGTCACGGTCGGCGGCATTCTGGCACGGACCGCCGCAAGCCTTGCCGAGGCTGACCGCCGCGCGCGCGCCGCGCTTGAAGAATCGACCCGCGCGCTGACGGCCGCGCTTGGCGAACGCGATATCCTGCTCAAGGAAATCCATCACCGGGTGAAGAACAATCTGCAATTGACGAGCAGCCTGATGCAGATTCAGGCGCAGGCCTTCGACAATCGCCATGTGCGCGATGCGTTCAAGGAAACCCAGCAACGGCTTTATGCCATCGGCATCATTCACGACGTGCTTTATTTCGGGGCGGCACAACCGGCCGTCGATATGAATCGCTACCTCGCGCGCCTGTCGGCGGAGATCGCCCGCGATCACGATGCGGCGGGCCGTGGCATTGCGCTTCGCCTCGACATCGCGCCGGTGGAACTGGTGGCGGAGGAGGCGACGGTGATCGGCCTTCTGACCAGCGAGATCCTGCTCAGCGCCTACAAGCATGCCTTTCCGGACGAAGGCGGGCAGATTGCGCTCGACCTGTCGGAAAAGGACGGGCTGGTCGCCCTACAGATCGCCGCCACGGGGCACGGTTTCAGCGATGGCGTGGCCTTTGAGGGTTCGCTGGGCGGGCGGCTGGTGCGCGCGCTGAGCGGGCGGCTCCACGGTCAATATTCCTTCGACGGCAGCGAAAGACAGAATTTTCATCTGACGTTCCGCAAATTCGCCGGGAAGGGCAGCGCCGCCCCGGCCTAATGTTGACACAGGACTCGCGGCGCGCGAATTCTGTATAATCGGTGTGTCCGGTTCGGCCCTGGCGGCCGGGATCGTGGGCGGGCAAACCGGTGGAGTTGATACTGCGTAGCTGTTTTCAGCCTTGATGTATTGCTGCCCAACCTCACTTGAGGACGGAAATCGATGTCCACGCACCGCAAGCGGCCGCCCACGGCGGATCATCCCGTTCGCCGACGCCGTTCCGCGCAGGAGGCAAAGGCCGAAACCTTGCGTGTCGCGCGGCGCATTCTGCTGGAACGCGGACCCGATGCGGTCACCCTGAAGAACATCGCGGCCGAGATCGGCACCACGCACACCAATCTGCTGCACCATTTCGGCACCGCGGGCGAATTGCAATCGGCGCTGATGCTGGCGATGGTGAACGATCTCTCCGCCGCATTGGGCAGCACCATCGCCCGCCTCGACCGGCGCGAGGATGTTCCCCGCGCGCTGGTCGATACCATGTTCGATGCTTTCGATCAGGGCGGGGCGGGGCGGCTTGCGGCGTGGATCGCACTCTCCAACCGGCTGGCCCATTTCGATGACGTCAAAAGCGCGGTCCAGAATCTGGTCGGCGCGATCGAAGAAAAATTCGCCAATGGTGATGGCGAGGCGCGGGATAAAATCGCGGCGGCGGTGCTGTTCGTCGCCCTGCTCGCATTCGGCAATGCGGTCATCGGCCAGCCGCTGGCCGCCATGCTGGCACGCGAACCGGATGCGGTGCGCGGCCTTGCCGAACGCCTGCTGCCGCAATTCCTTTGATTACGGGATAAGCGGGTGATCACGGGATAAGCCGGAACCTTTCCGGTTCCGGTGCGCGTTTCCGGGCTTTCGCAGGCTCTTATCTGCCGATCTTTTTTGCGGCATCGCGGGCCTTGTCGGCGGCATTGCGCGCCTTGTCGGCGATTTCGCCGGCCTTCTGTTTCACTTCGCCCTTGGCCTTGTCGGCCATGCCCTCGGCGCGCAGCCGGTCATTGCCGAGCACTTTTCCGGCGGTTTCCTTGATCGTGCCCTTCGCCTTGTCGGCTGCGCCGCTGATACGGTTCTTGTCCATGTGCTGAACATCCTTTCCACATTCTCACTTGCGAAAACGTGGAGCACGGGAAGCCGGTTTCACGCCGCAACGAAATCGGCGTCATCTTTTTTTTCTTGCGGATTTGCGGCACTTCGCGCCAGTGACAGCACGCATTCCAGCGCCTCGCGCAAACTTGTGACCACCAGATCGCAACCACTGGCCTCAACGGAATCGAGATAATGGCTGTCGCTTTCAAAGGCGGCCCAGAAACCGGCAATGGCCGTTGCATTGGGAATCTGGCGGTTCATCCGGCGCACCAGATAGCGCGCGTTCTTGTAATTGCCGGGATCGAGATAGGACAAGCAGATCACCTGCACGCCGTCGGCGGCGATATTCTGCACCGTGCTGGGAAGCGCATCGCCCGATGCCACCACGCGCGCTTTCAATCCCCGCCGTTCCAACAGATGCACCAAAAGCGCGGCGGCGGCTTCGTCCAGCGGCCCGCGGCCCGCCACGCACAAAACCGGTGTGCCGCGCCAGCCGGGCGCCAGATCGGCTTCCTGAAACACCACGCGGCCCGACGGTGGTTCTTCTTCAATACTGGCGGCGTTGTTCTCTTCCCGGTCCGACAGGTTTTCGATCAGGTCGCGAATGGTTTCCAGAATCTGGTTCGCGCGTTCCTCGCTCAGCGCGCCGCGATCCATATCCTTTTGCGCCAGCGCCAGCGCGCGCATCGCCACCTCGTCGTAATAAACCGAAAGCGGCTGCTCACGCAGGAACAGTTCGGCCTGATGGGCGGTCTCGTCCGGGTCGGCAGCCAGAAGGCGCAGATAGAATGTCTCCTCCGCCGCAAGGGGCGGGCGGTCGCCCAGAAGCGTGTCGAGGAATTTCAGTTGCGGCACATGGCGGCCCATCACCACCAGACACATGGTGAGCGGGGTGGACAGCAGAAGGCCCACCGGCCCCCACAGCAGCGTCCAGAACGCGGCGGCCACCACCACCGCAACGGCGGAAAGCCCGACATTGCGGCCGTAGAGATAGGGCTCCACCACCTGGCCGACCACGGCTTCGAGGCCGAAGAACGCGATCAGCGTCCACACCACCATCGACCAGCCGGGATCGACCGCAATCGCAAGCGCGGCCGGAAGGGCCGCGGCAATCGGAATGCCGATATAGGGCACGAAGCGCAGGATGGCCGCCATCAGGCCCCACAGGCCGGGAAGCGGTACCCCGATCAGCCACAGAAGGCCGCTGATCAGCATGCCGAAGGTGGCGTTCAGCGTGGTCTGCAGCAGCAGGTAGCGCGACAGCCGCGCGCCCGCATCGTCCAGCGCCGCCGTCGCCCGCTGCAGATCGCGCGAACCGGCAAGGCTGATCACGCGGTCGCGCAAATCCTCCTTCTGCAGCAGGATGAAAACCACGAACACGATCACGATCGCGATGGTCGCAAGCGGTTCGAGCAGCGGCCCGACGATATTCTCCAGAACGTCGATCGGGGTGACTTCCGGCTGGGTGATCTGAACCGGAACGGGTTTGACCGCCTGTTCATTGCCGCTGGGCAATTGCAGTTTCGGCGTGGACTGGGCGCCGCGGCCCAGAATTTCGTTGTTGAAGGTCTTCAGCAGCGAGGCGGCGCGCTGCATCAGCCCGCTATGCGAAGCGGTGCCGCGGATCGAATCCAGCTTCTGGGACAGATTGGCCTGATAATGCGGCATCTGCAGTGCAAGCGTCGCCACCCGCCCGCCGATGAAGGTGCCCAGGACCACGATCACCACCATCGCGCCCAGAACCGCCAGGATGACCGATGGCACCCGGCCAAGCCGGATACGCCGCAACAACTCGACCAGCGGGGAAAGCGCGAAGGCGAGAAGCACGGCCACGGCCACCGGTACCAGCACGGTGCGGCCGAAATGCAGCCCGGCCACCGAAATGGCGGCGATCACCGAAACCATGAACACGCGCTGCAGCCCATGCTGCGGGTGGGGCTGCAGGTCCGGCTGCGGCGGCAGGATGGGCAGCGATGGCATGGTGGTCTCGTCTCCGGCGCGGGCGGCGGGCCTCGCCCAATCATTACCACAGGCACGCGGTGCGGACGTACCCCGTTGTCCCTGCCCCATTATCCCCGGCTGTCCCGCCAACCGCGCGGGTTCAGAAACGTTCCGGCCCGGCGCTTGTTCCCACCCGGCGTAGCGGTTATGTGTGACACCCGCCGCCCTGGTCTTTTGCCCGGACATCCATGCCTATTCTGCGTTTCATTCCCGAAGCCACCAAGATCGATTTCGTCGGCCAGCGCTATTTCGCCTTCGCGCTGACTGCGCTGGTGCTGCTCGCCTCCGTCATCTCGATCGCGGTGCAGGGCTTCAACCTCGGGATCGATTTCACCGGTGGCGTGCTTCTGGAAGTCAAATCGGCCCAGACCATCGACATCGCCAAGGTGCGGTCGGAGGTGAACAGCCTCGGCTTCCCCGAAGCCCAGATGCAGTATTTCGGCGGCGGGGAATGCAACACCCCGGTCAATTCCTGCCTGATGATCCGCATTCAGCCCAAGGGGAACGAGGCCGACCAGACCGTGGCCCAGACCGTCAAGAACAAGCTGGGTGCGGGCTACACCTTCCGCAAGGCCGATGTGGTGGGGCCGAAAGTATCGGGGGAACTGTTCAATCACGGCGTGCTGGCCACGCTGCTGGCCGTGGTCATGATCGGCATTTACGTCGCGGTGCGGTTTGAGTGGCAGTACGGCATCGGTGCTGCGGTCTCCACCGGCCATGACGTGCTGGTGACGGCGGGCCTGTTCTCGCTACTGCATTTCGATTTCGATCTGACCTCGGTGGCCGCTCTGCTGACGCTGGCCGGCTACTCAATCAACGACACCGTGGTGGTGTTCGACCGTATCCGCGAGAACCGGCGCAAATACAAGCGCATGCCGCTGGCGGAACTGATCAACCTCTCCACCAACCAGATGCTGACGCGGACCATTCTGACCAGTGTTTCGACCGCGATCTCCATCATCCCGCTGCTGCTGTTTGGTGGGCCGACCCTGTTCGAGTTCACCGCGGCCATCGTCTTCGGCATCGTGATCGGGACGTTCTCATCGGTCTACGTCGCGGCCGCATTGCTGCTCTACCTGCCGTCGCCCGCGGGCACGGCGGAAGAACCCGCGGCGGCAAAGCAGGCCTGAAAATCCCTTCGGGCGGAACAGCCCCGATCCGATCCGCCAGATCAGAACGGATTCAACGATTCCTCGCGCGTGAAGGTCAGGTAACCGGCGTTGACGCCGGCACGCAGGCCGACGCCGGTGCGCATCGGGGCCAGCGTGATGTCGCCCGCACGCAGATAATTCACCCCGATCCCGGCGATGAAATAATAGGTGCCTTCAATGCCCGGGAATTTCTGGAACAGCCGGTCGGCGCTGCGCAGATTGTAGACCAGGGTGAAACTTTTCGAGGCGTTGCCCCCGATGTCGAAGCCGACCGACGGCCCCTGCCAATAAACCTTGCGGGCTTTGTGGTGTTTGCGGATCAGCCAGCCCGAACCATAGCGCAGGCCCACGATGATGGCGCCGGAACCTTCCTCGCCGGTGATATAGGCGTCCGGCAGGCCCTGTTCGGAAAACACCTTCTGCACCGCCTTGGCCACGGCTTCGGTGGTCATGCCGAAAAAACCGGATGCGGCCTGAACGATTTCGTTCTGGGTGAATTTGTCGCTGGCGCTTTCCTGATCGTTGGCCTGATTGCGGGCCCGGTTGTCGTAGTTCTGGTTGTCGTAGGCGTGATTGTCCGTCTGCGCCTGGGCCTGCGAAGCCGCGGAAAATAGCACGGTCAGGGCGGCAAAAGCCGCGGGAAGAAAGCGCAACGGCATTATCGGTTTCTCCAGCGTTGAGTTCGGTGAGCGTTGGATCGGCATGAACCTATGGGAACCCCAAACTGAGTCGAAATTTAGCACAGCAGCGGCAAAAAGACGTCCAGGGCCGGAAATCACTTGAATACCGTGTAAATTGGCATAGGTGTTGAGCCACCGTCATGGAACAGAACCCGCCGCCCCAGGAAACCGATGCCAAGCCCACTTTTGGTGTGGGGAGTTGGATAACGGTGATCGTGCTGGGCGGGATTCTGCTCGTTGCGCTCTTCTATGCCGTTCACGCCTGGAGCAGCATGAACAATGGCATCAGCACGGCCGGCTGGGTGTTCATGATCATGGGCATCGTGTTCACCACCGCGGTGGGCGCAGGCCTGATGGGTCTGGTGTTCTATTCCAGCCGTCACAATTTCGATCAATAAATTTCCCCGCTGGAAATCCTTTCGGTCAGAAATCCTTCCGGTCAGATCCGGCCGCGCGCCACGAAGAAGGGGTTGGCGAAGCCCGCTTCGGTCTTGCCGTAACTGAGCGCCTTGCCATCCAGATCGCAGACCGATCCGCCCGCCGCCGCAAGAACCGCATGCCCCGCCGCGGTATCCCATTCCATGGTGCGGCCAAGGCGGGGATAGATGTCGGCCTCGCCGCTCGCGACCAGACAGAATTTCAACGACGATCCGGCCGAGAGAAAATTCTTCACCTTGTAGGACGCAAGCCATTCCTCGGTTTTGTAGTCGCGGTGGCTGCGGCTTGCGACGGCGACAAGCCCGTCTGCCGCCGGCGCACGCGCGGCAATGGCGCGGGCCTTCTGCGGGGCATAGACGCCGCCGTCGGTGGCGATTTCAAAGGCGCCGGCTTCGGCATCGCCGATGAACAGGCGATTGCAAGCCGGTGCATAGACCACGCCCGAGACGGGCACGCCGTCCCGGATCTCGGCGATGTTCACCGTGAACTCACCATTGCGGTTGAGAAACTCCTTGGTGCCGTCCAGCGGATCGACAAGGAAAAAGCGGGCGCCGATCTTTGCGATGTGGCCCGCGGCCACCTCTTCCTCCGCAATCACGGCGGCGCCCGGTTCCAGCCGGCTCAGCGCACGCAGGATGTGGGCCTCCGCCTCCTCATCGGCGGCCGTGACGGGGGAGTGGTCTTCCTTGCGACGGACCGGGGTGTGGTCCTCGCCATAATGGCCAAGGATGATCTTGCCGGCCTCAAACGCGATCTCGCCCAGCGCGGTGGCAAAATCCGGCATGGCCGCCGGCGTGGTCGTCTGTGTCATTCCAGTCTTTCCGGGTTCCCGGCGCCGGTTCCGGCCGGCGCGCGGTTGTTACAGGGCCGCTTCGTTGTAAGGCTTTCGGTATTGGCCCGTTGCGGTTTGTGGCCGGAGAGGCCGCCCGTCGCAAGAGGAATTGGCGGTTTTCAGCCCGAACGGGCTGTAAAGTTCCTGGACAGGCCGGGTTCTGTGGCGCCCGTCACCCGGAATGGCGGAATCGCTAGCGGTTTTGCCGTCCGGCAGCAAAGCCCTATTGTCAGTGCTGTCATGAACTTTTACAGTTCCCGGCGTCGGGCTCGCGGGAATCCATGCCTGATTTGCTTGGCCCCACTCTTGCTTAACCATAGCCAAGTGTTCAGTGCGGGGTTCAATCGATGCGTCTTCATGCGATTTTTGCTCTTGGTTTCGCGGCCGCCATGGCCTTTGGGGCGTCCGCTTCGGCCAGCCCGATCACATCGGCGCCGCCGGCGTTGTACGTCAACGGCAATGTGAAGCTGGTCTATATCGGCGGCGATGCCGGGGACCGTTCGGTCCTGTCCATGACCGATGGTCCGGCCAATGTCTTCTGCAACAAATCCGGCGCCAGCTGCACCGCTACGGCGCCCGGAACGATCGTCGATCTCGGCAGCCATACCGGGGTCCTGAATTTCACGCTGGCCAACACGACGGTCACCAGCGTGTTCGATACGGCGAATACGGCCGCGGACGGTTACTACCACGCCCGGATCACGGCGGATTATGCCGACCTCGGCATATTCTCGATGCCCGAGGGTGCGGCGACCGTGATCGACAGCCTGCTCGATACCGCGCACATCGTCTATTACATCGGTTTCGAAGACCGCATGCACGGCGATTACGATTACAACGATTTCGTTTTCGCGCTGATCGATCCGCCCATCGCCGGTGTTCCCGAACCGCTGACCATTTCGCTTCTGGGTGCGGGGCTGTTGGGCCTTGGTTTTTCCCGCCACAAGGCGCGCGCCTGAATCGTCTGTTTCTCTGAAAGGATGCGGTTGCAGTTTTCTGCAACCGCATTTTTCTTTGTGGCGCCTGCAAGCGGGCTCCGTTGCAGCGCTTCCATCCCGTTAAGCGTTCCTTAATGGCGCCCCTCTAGTGTTACCAAAGTGAAAGCATGTTGTGCCCGCTGGAGGCCCGATGAACGATATTGAATTCGCCGCGTTTCTGGTGAGCCGCGTCTGCCATGACCTGGTTGGTCCTTTGGGTGCGGTCGTCAACGGGCTTGAGGTGCTGGAGGATGAGCGCGATGCCGCCATGCGGGCGGACGCGCTGAAACTTGTCACCAGTTCGGCGGAACAGGCGCTGGCGCGGCTGCAGTTCATGCGCATCGCCTTTGGTGCTGCGGGGTCTGCGGGTGCGGAACTCGATCTCGGTGAAGTGGGCCGATTGGTCACCGGGCTGGTGGAAGGTACCAAGATTGCGGTCGATTGGCAGGCCGCGCCGGTTCACTGGCCCAAGGACTGGGCGAAACTTCTGATGAATGCAACCGTGCTGGCGGCGGATTGCCTGCCCCGCGGCGGCCACGTCACCGTCACCACCAGCACCGATGAACATGCACCGGCCTTCACTGTGACGGGTGTGGGCCAGAACGCGCGCGTGCCGGATGAAGTGGAAAAGGCCGTGCGTGGCGATGCCACTGCCACCCCGCATGACGCGCGCGGCATCCAGCCCTATCTGGCGCACAAGCTGTCACGTTCGCTGAACGCAGGCCTGACCCTGACCGCGAAAGAAAACGGCGTCGAACTGGCGGCGGGTTAAAAAAGCGGTTCCAGGAAAAGTGTGCAGCGGTTTTGCGCCGGGGAACCGCGATAAATAAGAGAGCGGTTCCAGGAAAAGTGTGCGGTGGTTGGTGCGTTACTGGCCCCCGCACCGGAAACGCGGTTCATTCAGGGCACATTTACCTTCGGTCCATAGACTTCAGGCCATTGGCCGGTGTTCTGCGGCCGGGGGAGAGTGCCGTATCATGAAGCATTGCATGATCGTGGACGACAGCCGTGTCATACGCCGTGTCGCTTCGCGTATTTTGGAAGATCTGTCGTTTGAAACATCCGAAGCCGAAAGCGGCCAGATGGCGCTTGAAGCCTGCCGCCATCGCATGCCGGATGTGATCCTGCTCGATTCGAACATGCCCAGCATGTCTTATCTCGAATTCCTCCGCACGCTGCGGCGGCAGGCGAACGGCGCCCATCCGGTTGTGGTGTTCTGCACCACCGAAAACAATGTCGGGCATATCAACGATGCCTTGGGTGCGGGCGCCAACGAATACATCATGAAGCCGTTCGATCGCGAAAGCCTGCAATCGAAACTGGCGGAAATCGGCATGGCGTGAGGTTCGGCGGCCCTTTGCATACCGGGGTGGATGCCCTGCGATGAATCCGGCCGATATCGCATTGCTGGTGGAGCTTCTGAAGCGGCGCACAGGCATCGCGCTCAATCCCGCCAAAACCCATCTGATCGAAAGCCGGCTGACCCCGGTTGCGCGGCAGTTCGGTTTCCGCAAGGCCGATGCGCTGTTGCGCGATCTTTTGCGCCATGGCCGCGAGGCGATGTGGCGCGCGGCGACAGAGGCGCTGACCACCAACGACACCTGGTTTTTTCGCGACCGCGCGCCGTTTGAACAGTTTCGCGATGCCGTGCTTCCGGTGCTGGCGCTCAGGCGTGCCGCCACGCGCAAATTGCGCATCTGGTGTTGTGCGGTCTCCACCGGGCAGGAAGTCTATTCGCTCGCCATGCTGCTGCAGGAGACGCCGCTGCTGGCCGAGGGCTGGGATATCGAGCTGATCGCGACCGATCTCAATTCGCAATCCATCGCGCGTGCGCGTGAAGGGCTTTATACCAGTTATGAGGTCCAGCGCGGTCTGGGTATCCGCCGCCTGATCACCTATTTCAATCAGGAAGGCGACAAATGGCGCATCGCGGGCCGCCTCGGCCGCATGATCCAGTTTCGCACTTTCAACCTGCTGGACGATGCGGGCTGGGTGGGCACGGTGGATGCCGTGTTCTGCCGCAACGTGCTGATCTATTTCGAGGAGCCGGTGAAGGCGCGCGTGCTCGACCGGCTGGCGGGCACCCTGGCGGAAGACGGCTATCTCATCACCGGCAATGCGGAAATGCCGGACAAGGTGGTGCCGTTCTTTGAAGCGCTGCCCGGCAGGCGCGGACTTTACGCGGTGACACGCCCGGCCTTCATGCTGGTCTCCGGCACATATTAAAAAGTGGGCATTACCAGGTATCGATCACCGTGCGTCGCTTGCCGGTGGGCTGGGTTGGCGGCAGCGAGCGGTAGCCGCGCATGATCCAGCGCCGTGTATCCGACGGATCGATCACATCGTCGATTTCGAGATAGGCTGCCATGTTGGTGGCGCGCCCGCGGGCGTAGGATTGCGCCACCATCTTCTGGAACAGGGCTTCGCGCGCTTCCGGCGTGGGCTCCGCCTCCAGCTCTTTGCGGTAGCCAAGCCGCACCGCACCTTCCAGTCCCATGCCGCCGAATTCGCCGGTGGGCCATGACACGATGAAGAACGGGGCGTGGAAACTGCCCGCCGCCATCGCCTGTGCACCAAGGCCGTAACCTTTGCGCAGGACCACGGTGAATACCGGCACGCTCATGGTGCCGGAGACGACGAACATACGGCTGACGCGGCGCACCAGAGAGGTTTTCTCCGCTTCCGGTCCCACCATGAATCCCGGCGTATCGCAAAGCGAGATGATGGGAAGACCGAAACCGTCGCAAAGCTGCATGAAGCGCGCCGCCTTGTCGGCACAGGGCCCGTCGATCGCGCCCGCCAGATACATCGGGTTGTTGGCGATCAGGCCGAACGGTTTGCCTTCGATCCGCACCAGCGCGGTAATCATCCCGGGCGCGAATTCGGGCCGCATTTCGAGCACCGATCCGGTATCGCACAACGCGTGGATCACTTTGCGGATTTCATAGACGCGCAGCCGGTTTTCCGGGATCAGGTGGCGCAGATTGCGCTGATCGGCGGCGTTCCATTCCTTCAGGTCGCCCTGAAAATAACCGAGATACTGCTTGGCGGCGGCCACCGCCTCGATCTCGTCGGCCACTGCGATGTCGACCACGCCGTTCGGTACCTGCACGCTCATCGGGCCGACTTCTTCGGGCCTGTAAACGCCAAGCCCGCCGCCCTCGATCATCGCGGGCCCACCCATGCCGATATTGGAATTGGCGGTGGCGATGATGACGTCGCTTGCACCCAGCAGCGCCGCGTTGCCTGCGAAACAGCGCCCGGAATTGATGCCGACACGCGGCACCAGCCCGCTCAATTGCGAATAGGCGCGGAAGGTCGGGGTGTCGAGACCGGCAACACCGGGAAAATCGGTGTCGCCGGGGCGCCCGCCGCCGCCTTCGGCAAAACAGACGATGGGAAGTTTCCATTCCTCCGCCACTTTCAGAAGGCGATCCTTCTTGCGGTGGTTCATCGCGCCCTGCGTGCCGGCCAGCACGGTGTAGTCATAGGCCATCACCGCGCAGCGCGCGGCATGCTCCCCGAACGATTGCGCGTTGACGGTGCCGATGCCGGTGATGATGCCGTCGCCCGGTGTGTTCTGGATCAGATCGTCCAGCGTGCGGCGGCGGCGCTGGGCCGCGAAAGCCAGTGCGCCATATTCGATGAAGCTGCCGGGGTCGACCAGATCGGCCACGTTCTCGCGCGCGGTGCGCTGGTTGGTCTTGCGCCTGCGCGCCACCGCGGCCGGCCGGTTCTCGTCAAAGCTGAAGGCGTGGCGGTCGATCGAATCCCGCAGGTCCTGGCGGATATGATCGGGGTCGATGGTTTTTTCGGCTTCCGCCTCGGCGGCGGCCACGGTTTCCGGCAGCACGAACAGGATGGCTTCGCCTTCGCCCAGCACATCGCCCGGCTTGGCCGCGATCGAATGCACCCGGCCTGATACGGCGCTGCCGACCAGATGTTCCATCTTCATCGCTTCCAGCACGGCAATCGCCGCGCCTTCGCGCACCAGTGCGCCGGGTTCGGCGTCGATGCTGACGATCTTGGCCTGCATCGGCGCGATGACGGCCACAGTGCCGTCCGGCGCCGCCACTTTTACAGCCGCCGGTGCGGTTTGCGCCGCGGCGGCCGCGGGAAGATGCAGTGGCTGCCACTTCGCAGCCGCATCGACCAACGCGGGAAGATTTTCTTCCACAAAGCGGGTGTGAACCTTGCCTTCGCTCAGGGCCGGGTTCGCGATCAGCGCGTGCAGAAAGCCGAGATTGGTGTCGGCACCGGCAATCGCGAATTCGCCGAGTGCACGGCGCCCGCGCGACAGGCTTTGCGCGAAACTTTCGCCATGCACGATCAGCTTGGCCAGCAGCGGATCGAAAGACGGATTGGTGCGATAGCCTTCGTAACCGCAACCATCCACCCGCACGCCGGGGCCAGCCGGACTGGAATAGGTGGTGAGCGTGCCGCCCGACGGTTTGATGGTGCCGTCGGCAGCGATGCGCTCCACATTCACCCGCAATTGCATGGCAAAGCCGCGCGGCCGGGCGATGGCGTTCTGCTTCAGGCCCAGTTCTTCCAGGCTTGCCCCTTGCGCAAGGCGGATCTGCACCGCGACCAGATCGGTGCCGGTCACCTCTTCTGTCACGGTGTGTTCGACCTGAAGCCGGGGATTGGCTTCGATGAAGGCGAATTCGGGGCTGCGCTTTTTCGGCGCGGGATCGACCAGAAACTCGAAAGTGGCGAGCCCCCTCAACTTCACATCATCTGCCAGCCAAACGGCGGCATCCAGCAACTGGCGGCGCAGCTTTTCGTCCAGAAACGGCGCCGGCGCGATTTCGACAATCTTCTGGTGGCGGCGCTGCAGGGTGCAATCGCGTTCCCAGAAATGGACCGCACTTTTGCCGTCGCCTGCCACCTGCACCTCGATATGGCGCGCATTGGCCATGAAGGCTTCGACATAAACCTCGTCGATCCCGAACGAGGCGCGGGCTTCCGACCGGCAGCGGTTGTAGGCTTCCTCCAACTGATCGGCCGCGGTGACGATGCGCATGCCGCGCCCGCCGCCGCCCGCGATCGCCTTGATGATGATGGCGCCGTGGCTTTTCAGAAAATCGCGCGCTTCGGCCAGGCTGGTGGGGCCGCTGGTGCCTTGCAGCACCGGCACGCCGAACCGGTCCGCCAGCGCGCGCGCTTTCGCCTTGTCGCCGAACACGCGCAGCACATCCGGGCTTGGCCCGATGAAGGTCAGGCCCGCGGCGGCACAGGCGGCGGCGAAATCCGTATTCTCGCTCAGGAAACCATAGCCGGGATGGATGGCATCGCATCCGGCTTCCTTGGCGGTGGCGATGATCTGGCCGTGATCGAGATAGGCGGCCGGCCCGCTTCCCGGCAGCGCGCGCGCCTCATCGGCGATCTTGACGTGCAGGGCATCGGCATCGTCTGCGGAATAAACCGCGACGGCGCGGATGTTCAGATCCGCGGCGGCGCGTGCGATGCGGATGGCAATCTCACCGCGGTTGGCGATGAGCAGGGAGCGAAATTTCATGGGAGGCAAAGTCCGGTCAATAACGATTCACCGAACCTTGCCACGCCATGCGCCATTCTAGAAGGCCACGCGAAGGCCCGCATAGGCTGCGCGCCCGGCCGCGCCATAGCCCAAAACCGGCTCATAATGCCGGTCGAACAGGTTTTCGATCCGCCCGAACAGCGTCAGATGCGCCGCCACCGGGTATTCGCCGAAAACATTGACCAGCGCATAACCCGGCAGATGGCCGCCTTTGGCCGGTGAATCGAAGCGCGGCCCGATATAGGCGATTTCGGTGCCTAGCGTGGCCCCCGGCATGGGGGTCCAGACCAGACCGGCATTGCCGCTATGGGCGGGCCGCCGTGCCAGCGGTGCCAGCGTTCCTTCATCGCGCGTGTCGAGGAAGGTGTAATTGACGTGCGCTGCAACATCCCACGGCAGTTGCGCCACGATTTCCGCCTCGATACCGCGGGCGCGCGTTTCGACCAGATTTTCATAATAGCCGAACGGGCGCACGGCGCAGATGGCGGGTGCCGGTGCGGTGAAACAGGGCGGCGACACGAAGTCGATCTGGTTGTGGGTGTGGCGCGAAAACCAGGTCAGGCTGGCGCTGAGATCGCCATCTAGGAATTGCCGTGCCGCACCCACTTCCCAGCCGCGCGCGGTTTCGGGTGCCAGCGCGTGCAGCGGGTTGGAATATTGCGAGTACATTTCATAAAGCGTCGGCGCCTTGAAACCGTCGCCGTAATTGGCGTGCAGCACCGTTGCCCCGTCCGGCAATTGCCACGCACCGGCGAATTTGAGCGAGGTGTGGCCGCCGAATTCGCTGTCGCCGTCATAGCGGACGCCGCCGGTCAGCGTGAGCTGATCGAACAACGTGGTCTGCCACTGGCCATAACCGCTGGTGATGCGGCGCGCCCCCAGGGTCGGCACCGGCGGGAAATCGAACACACTCTGTGTCTTGAAGGTGGTGCGTTCGCTTTCGGCGCCGAACACGATCTGGTTATTCGCGTTGAGATCGAACACACCCTGATATTCAAACCGTGTGGCAGAGCCCTTGCCGAAATAATTGTTGGCGGTGCCCATGGTGGGATCGAAATTTTCCCGGTTGCTGGAAGAACCCATGAAGCCCACGCGATTGTGCAGGCGGCCATCCAATGCTGTGATGTTCAGCCCGGCATAGCCTGCGAACAGCGTGTTGCGATTGAATTCGTGGGTATCCTGAAAGGTATAGCTTGGTGGCGGATAGCCGTCGAAACTGCCGCGGGCGCGGGCGTAATAGGCGCGCAAATCGACGCTCGCCCAATCGTTGACCGGCACGCGCACATTCCCGGTGGCGCCGAAATTGTGATAGCCGTCGGCCTCACTATTGCCGTTGCGCGCATCCGCCGCCGACACGCTGTTGGTGGCATAACTGTTGACGGCGCCGCCATATTCGATGCCGTCCACTGTGCCGTTCACCGCCGCATTGGCGTGAAAGGTATCGAACGAACCGCCTTCGGCCAGCGCGGTACCGGAAACCGGCGCATCCCCGCCGCGCCGGGTCAGCACGTTGACCACACCGCCCATCGCATCGCTGCCGTAAAGGGTGGATTGCGGCCCGCGCAGAATTTCGATCCGGTCGATATTGTTGGCGAGAAGGTCGCCCAGAAGTGCCTGGCCATCGGTGCTGCTGGCGTCGTTGATGCGAACGCCGTCGATCAGCACCAGGGTCTGGCCCGCCGGTGCGCCACGCACGCCGATGGTGGCGTTCTGGCCCACCCCGCCATTGCGCACCGAGGTCAGGCCCGGCACCTGGCTCAGCGCGTCGTTGACGAAGCTGATCTGCTGGCGCTGCAGTTCATCCGCCGTGATGACGGAAATGGATTCGCCGGTCAGGGCCGCGGGCTGGGCGCTGCGGGTGGCGGTCACCACCACGGTTTCGAGATCGGCAGCGGATGCGGCGGGTGCCGTCCCCGCCAAAAGCATCAGAGTGGAAATAAAGGCACGTTTGCGCATGGCGCTCTCCTGATCATGGGTTCAGGAGCCCGCACGAGGGTGATTGCCAATCGCGCCCGAAAAAACAGGCGAAACTGGAAAACTGGCGAATCTGGAAAACCATCCCGGCCCCGCACGACGACTCCAACATGTCGTCGCGGCGGTCACCCCGCAGTCCCCGGCACACCCCGGCCGGAAACAGGACGACGGCACAAGACAGGTCTCCTGGCTTCCGGCTCTGCCGCTCTCGTCCGCCTTCCCGGGAAATCCCAGTGGCATTTGAACAATCGCTCGCCGGTCACAGTTGCGGGGGCAGCCGCGGTTTTGACCGCGTTCCCTAAATCCTGCGCCTTCGACGCCCTAGTAGTCCGTGTTGGCGGTGGCGGTCAATCGGGTGCCGGGTTTCTGCCGCCGCCATATCGGGTATCTGCCATACCGGATATTTGAATCCGATTGCGGCGTTGCGGCGGCTGCCGGTATTCTTGCCAGTGAGACAGCGCTTCAGACGGTGGGTAGAGCCATGGCCTGGGATTTTGAGACCGAACCGGAATTTCAAAAGAAGCTCGACTGGATCGACGATTTCATTGCGACAGAGGTGGAGCCGCTGTCTCACACCGCCATCGGCTATGGCGGGGTGAAGTCCAAGGCCTATCAGAAGGCGATTCGACCGCTTCAGGCCCGTGTGAAGGAACAGGGGCTGTGGGCCTGTCATCTGGGGCCGGAACTCGGCGGTCAGGGCTACGGTCAGGTCAAGCTGGCCCTGATCAATGAAAGGCTGGGCCGTGTCGGGCTGGCGCCGGTGGTGTTCGGCTGTCAGGCGCCCGATACCGGCAATGCCGAGATCATCGCCCATTACGGCAGCGAGGCGCAGAAGAAGAAATATCTCTGGCCGCTTCTGAACAACGAGATCACCTCGGGTTATTCGATGACGGAACCGCAAGGTGGCTCAGATCCCCTGACTTTCCGCACCACCGCGGTGCTGGAGGGCGACGAATGGGTGATCAACGGCGAGAAATGGTTCACCTCCGGCGCGCGCAGTGCCGAAGTGCTGGTGGTCTATGCCGTCACCGACCCGGACGCGAAAGACCCCTATCGCCGCATGTCGATGTTTCTGGTGCCGCGCAAAACCCCCGGTGTCGCGGTGGTGCGCTATGTCGGCGTGGGGACGGAGCGGCGCGGCTCCGAAGGCTATATGCGCTACACCAATGTGCGCGTGCCGTATGATGCACTGCTGGGCGAACGCGGCGGCGCTTTCGTGATCGGGCAGACACGGCTGGGCGGCGGGCGTGTGCATCATGCCATGCGCACCGTCGGCCAATGCGCCCGGGCACTCGACCTGATGTGCCGCCGCGCGGTGTCACGCCAGACCCGCGATGGCCGGCTCAGCGATTTCCAGATGGTGCAGGAACAGATCGCCGATAGCTGGATTCAGCTTGAGCAATTCCGCCTGCTGGTGCTGCAGACGGCGTGGAAAATCGACAAATACAAGGATTATCGCAAGGTCCGCAAAGACATTGCCGCGGTGAAGGTGGCCATGCCGCGCGTCTATCACGATATCGCCAGCCGTGCGCTGCACATCCATGGCGCGCTGGGCGTTTCCAACGAAATGCCGTTCACGCAGATGGTGATCGGCTCTTATGTCATGGGCATCGCCGATGGCCCGACCGAAGTGCACAAGGTCACGCTGGCGAAACAGATCTTGCGCAACTATCACCCCGACAACGACCTTTTTCCCGCCTACCACCTGCCCAAGGTGCGCGAGGCGGCTGCCGCGCGTTACGAAGATCTGCTGGATGAGCTGAAGGCGGAATGGCGCGCCCGTGCCGAAGGCATCGACGCGCTCTGAACAGGGCGATAAGCTTGTTCTCATCCTCCGCCGTGCCTGTTTGCGGTGCCGGTTCGCCTGCACGCCGAAGCGCCATGCCATGGGGGAGGGGGTGGCCAGAAACCGGAAAACAACCTTCGGGGGAAAGTGTAAGATTATGAATGACTTGACCGTGGATACCGCTGCCGCCGGCAAGACCGGGACAAAGCCCTGGCCCGCGATGTCGATCAAGGAGGCGCACCGGCTTCTGACCCAGCCGGGCTCCCCCTTCGAGATGGAAGAGGTGATGATCCGCGGCATCCCGACCCGCACCTGGAAGAATGCGCCGCCCACCATCCGCGATCTGTTCCAGACCGGCCGCGCCCATGGCGGCAAGACCTTCCTGGTCTATGAAAACGATCGCGCCACGTTCGAAAGCTTTTCCCGTGCCACCCTCACCCTTGCGGCCGAATTGACCCGGCTGGGTGTGAAGAAAGGGGATCGGGTTGCGATCATCATGCGCAACCTGCCCGAATGGCCGGTCGCCTTCTTCGCGGCGGCGATCGTTGGCGCCATCGTCACGCCGCTGAACGCCTGGTGGACCGGGCCAGAGCTGGAATATGGCCTGGTCGATTCCGGCTCCAAGGTGGTGTTCGTCGATCCCGAGCGGCTGGAGCGGATTTCATCCCATCTGATCAATTGCCCGGCGCTGGAGCGGGTGTTCGTCACCCGCTATCCGGATGAGGAGGTGCCGAACCCCCTCGTCACCCCGCTGGAAACGGTGCTGGGCGATGTCAATCACTGGGGCGGTCTGCCGGACCAGCCAATGCCCACGGTACCGCTGGCATCGGATGACGACGCGACCATCCTTTATACTTCGGGCACCACGGGGCGGCCCAAAGGCGCGCTCGGCAGCCATCGCAACATGCTCTCCAACATCATGGCATCGGCGTCTTCGGCGGCGCGCAATTTCCTCCGCCGCGGGGAACCCGTACCGGCGCCGGACCCCGATCTGCCGCAACGCTCTTCGCTTCTGTCGGTGCCGTTTTTCCACGCCACGGGCTGTTTCGCCATTCTGGGCCCAAGCCTTTTTGCCGGTGCCAAGCTGGTGATGATGCGCAAATGGGACCCCGAAACCGCGATGCAACTGATCGAGCGGGAAAAGATCAACAGCGCAGGCGGTGTGCCGACCATTGCCTGGCAATTGATCGAACATCCGGCACGCGCGAAATACGATCTCTCCTCGCTGGAATCGGTGGCCTATGGCGGGGCGCCGTCGGCGCCCGAATTGGTGCGCCGGATCAAGGAGGCTTTTCCGAAATCCCTGCCTGGTAATGGCTGGGGCATGACCGAAACCTCTGCCACCTGCACCACCCATTCGGCAGAGGATTATGAGCATCGCCCGGAATCCTGCGGGCCGGCGGTGGCGGTGTGCGATATCAAGATCATGCCGCCGGATGGCGGGCAGGAGCTGCCGCCCAATGCGGTGGGCGAATTGTGGGCGCGCGGGCCCAATATCGTCAAAGGCTACTGGAACAAGCCGGAAGCGACGGCGGCCACCTTTGTCGATGGCTGGGTCAAGACCGGCGATCTCGCCCGCATCGATGAGGAAGGCTTCTGCTTCATCATCGACCGCGCGAAAGACATGCTGATCCGCGGCGGCGAGAACATCTATTGTATCGAGGTGGAGAATGTTCTCTACGAACATCCTGCCGTGATGGATGCCGCCATCGTGCCGGTGCCGCACAAAACATTGGGGGAGGAGCCGGGCGCCGTCGTCCATCTGAAACCCGGCATGCACGCGAGCGAAGAAGATCTGCGCCGTTTCGTGGCGGGCAAGCTCGCCGCCTTCAAGGTGCCGGTGAAGGTGGTGTTCTGGCCCGAAACCCTGCCGCGTAACGCCAATGGCAAGATTCTCAAGACCGAGCTGAAAAAGGTCTTTGCGGATCAGATGCGGGGATAAAGCGGTTTCAGGAAAAGTGTGAAGCGGTTGGCACGCTGTCACTACCAACTCCCCCCGGGGACCGCGACAAAACAAAGAAAGCCGGTGTCAGGCCGCGAACATGCCCAGCAGAACGGGTTTGATGTAGAACGTGGCGATCTCGCCCGGTTCGATCTTCGGGATCACCAGCAGGGCCGCAGATGAGGCATTCAAGCTGGCGTTCAGCATCTGGGCTGCGATCAGCGGGTCCACCGGACGCAGCGATCCTTCGGCGACGCCGTCCGAGATCATGCCGGAAAAGCGGCCCGTCACCCGCGCGGCCTGATCCATCATGTCATAGCGTATCGGCTCCGGCAGCGCGCTAAGCGACGAGGTGCGCAGAAGCGGCCCCCGTTCACTGACCTGGAATTCGGCAAGGCTGGCGGCTGCCGCCGCGATCTGTGCGCACAGGGTACCGCCCATTGCCATGGCAAGGGTCTGCGCCTGCCGCACGATGGCGAAGCTGCGCAGGAAGCACGACACCACAAGATCGTCCTTCGCGTCGTTGTGATGATAGAACGAGCCCTTGGTGACATTGAGCTGTTCGGAAATCTTCTCCACCGATGCGCCGCGATAGCCCAGTTGATTGATCAGGCGCGTGGCGGAAACCAGAAAGGTTTCGCGTGCGCTTTCCGGCTCGCCATGGGTGATGCGGTCGATTTCGGGCAATGGTTCCGGCGCCCATGCTGTCTGTTCGCCGGCAATGCCGTGGTGCAGGATGTCCAGCATGCGCGCGCAGACGCGGGGGTAATCCTCCACCTCGAACCGTGGCAGCCAGATGGCGGTCAGAAAAAGCTGCTCCATCAGCACATGAGCGCGCGCGGTCGCCATGCGGCGCGCCTTCTGATCCTGACCGGGGTGCTGAAACAGGCTACGAACTTTGCGGAACATCTGGCTGTAGGCCGTATTCACCATCGACAGATGCGGTTCGTGGAGCGAGCGCAAATCGCTGAACGTGACCAGCGGCGGCTCTTTCCCTTCCCGGATGCGGCGGTCGAGCTGGAAGAAATTTTCCAGCAGTGCGGCAAGCTGCGCTTGTGGATCGGGCTTCTGCAACGCGTCCGAAATCAGCACGTCATAACGCGCGATCGCGCGCAGATAACAGGCGAGCGCCAGATCTTCCTTCTTCTTGAAGTAATAGGTGACGCTGGTGGTGATCAGGCCGACGCCGGCCGCGACATCGGCAAGCGTCATCCCGCGCACGCCGTGGCGGTTCAGAATGCCCGCGGCGGCGGCGATGATCGCCTCTTTCTTCCGGTTGTAGCGCGCGGTCGATGCCGGTTGCGCCCGCTCCGTTCTCGTCACGGCCAGTCTGCCTGCCCTCGCAGCAAATTCCGGCGCTATGCTTATTCGCCTGCGGGCCTCGATGCCAGTGCGTATTGTGCACCGGCCGTGTCGATATCCGGGTTTTCTTCCGGGTCCGGCGGGGTGATCGGGGTTTTTTCAGCCAGACGGCGCAGGTTTTCGGCATGGGTCGCCCGCCCGATGCGGTAAAAACACAGGCAGAGAATCGACAGGCTGAACAAAATCGCGACCGTCGGCAGGAAAACCAGAACAAGCCGATGGATGATCGCCGGGTCCAGCGTGGCCGGCGCGGCATTGGCCGGGAATTGCACCAGAGCCAGCAACAATCCGGCAATGAAGGCGCCAAGCCCGGAAACCGCCTTCTGCACCAGGCTGGTGGCCGCAAAAAACAGTCCTTCGCTGCGCCGGCCGGTGTGAATCTGACTGTCTTCCACCACATCGGTCATCATGGATGCACCCATGATTCCGCAGGCGATCGAAAGCGTGGTGGTGACAAGCGCGAACGCCATCAGCGCCGGTATCAGCCAGGGCGAACCGTTCTCCGGAAACAGGTCCAAAAGCCGCAAGGTAAAGGGCGTGCAGAACAAGATGAGCGAGGCGATGAACAGCAGGATGGCGGAGTTCTTCTTGTCGAAGGTGCGCGACAGCGGCGTCGCCATGCTCAGTGCGATGAACGGGGCCAACACCACGATGCTGGTGCGCAGCGCGATTTCCTGCGCGCTCAGATGCCAGAAATAGGTATCAAAATAGACCCCAAGGGCCGCAAGCGTGCCCGCCGCCACGAACGCGAACAGCGTTGAAGCCGTCAAGGCCGCGAAGGAGCGGTTGGAGAAGGTCTGCTTCATCTCATGCAGCATCAGGCGCAGGGTGATCTTGCGCTTCGGCGGCATGGTGAAACGCGGAATGAATTTGTGCGTGCCGAGCGCAGAAACGAAAATCGCGACCACCATCACCAGACAGGCGTAGAAGGCATAGGTGGAATAACCGGCCGGGTTCAGTTGCCCTACCGGATGGCTCGCATCCGGTTTGAAGAACACCGCAAAGCCCAGCAGCGTCATCGCCAGCGCGCCCTGCCAGCCGAAAAAGAAGCGGAAGGCCATGAACGATGTGCGCTGGTCGTAATCGTCGGACAATTCCGCCGCCAGTGCGGAACTGGGGATTTCGTACATGGTGATGAAGGTGCGCACGACGATCGCCATCACCACCAGATAGGCGAACAGGGCTTCATGCGACCAGGCAGGCGGATTCCATAAGAACCAATAAAAGATCGCGACCGGTATGGCAGAGGCATACATGAACGGGTGCCGCCGTCCCCAGCGCGAGCGCAGATTGTCCGAAATCTGGCCCACGATGGGGTCCGCCATGCTGTCGAACACCAGCGCGATCAGGATCGCGGTGCCGACCATCGCCGCGGGCAAGCCCACGATCTGGTTGTAGAAAAGCATCAAAAGGGTCGTGAAGCCCTGGTCCTTCACGCCATAGGCGACGGACCCGAAGCCATAGAAGAGCTTTGTGCGCAGACTGCCAAGGTCGTCCGTTTGCCGGGCGCTTGCCATGCTCCTCCCCCAAATTCCGGTCCGTCGGGTTTGTCCGCCGCGGCCGGTGGATTCTCGTTGATCCGGTTTCCTGCAAGCGAACGCCGGGCACAGGCCGTTCGTCAATCAAATTCCGCGCTCCCGCCAGCCGGGCCGCTGCTCCTCTGGTACAGAATTCCCGTAACACCCTTTTATCAAACGGTTTTCTGGGGCCTGCGCAATGTGGGTGCGCGTGATGCTGCGCCGTCGCCTTTGTCAGAAACGGCGCCTTTCCGCCCGCACGGATTTCGATTCGAAGATTGGGTATGCGTCTGGCAGGGTTGTTTTGTGGGCCATGCGGCCCTTTCGAGAATGACACACACATCCGCTACGTGGCCCATTATCATGGACGGCGGTGATTCCGTGGCGGGCACAATGGCTGACAACCGGCAGACCGGAAAGGCATGGGCCACGCGGCTATGGCTGCTGGCGGCCGGTCTTTTTTCGGGCGTTGCCGCCGTTCTCATCGGTGGGGAAAGCGCACTCTGGCTGCTGCTGGCCGTGGCGCTGGTGGTCGTAATGCTGGCTTTGTTCATGGGCCGCAGACGCGCCGATACCACGCCGCTTGTGGGTGCAGGGGGGGCGGACCCGCAAAACGGATTGCCGGCATTGTTGCGGGACGTGTTCGAAGATGTGCCGGACCCGCTCTTGCTGCTCGACAAAGGCGGGCGCGTGGTTTTCAGCAATTCCGCCATGCGCGGGCTGACTGGCGGCGGCTCCGAACGTCTGCATGTCTCCGCCGTGTTGCGGGCGCCGGCGCTGCTGGCGGCGGTGGAACGGACCACAGCCACGGGCGAAGCGCTGAGTGTCGAATTGAGTTTTCCCGTGCCGATCGAGCGCCATTTTACCGCGCATCTGTCACGCACCCGTGCGGAGCCTTATCTGACGGTGGTGCTGATGCACGATCTGACCGCCATTCGCCGGGCGGAACAGACGCGCGCCGATTTCGTGGCCAATGCCAGCCATGAATTGCGCACGCCGCTGGCGGCCATTTCCGGTTTTATCGACACCTTGCGCGGCCATGCGCGGGATGATGCGGAAGCGCGGACCCGGTTTCTGGACATCATGGCGGTGGAGGCCGCGCGCATGCGCCGGCTGATCAACGATCTGTTGTCGCTGACCCGGGTGGAGCTGAACGAGCATGTGCCGCCGTCAACGCCGGTGGATGTGGTGGCCCTGTTGCGCGATGCCGTCAACGCGCTGACCCCGCTGGCGCAAAGCGAGACCGTTACAATCCAGCTCACAGTGCCGGATGATGTTCCCCATATCACGGGAGAGCGGGATGAACTGGCCCAGGTGTTCCAGAATCTGATTCACAACGCGATCAAATATGGCCGGCCGGGCGGGCATGTCTGGATCGGGGTTTCCCTGCCCGCGGCTGCCGCGGACGAACAGGTGCTGGCCGTCGCCATTCGCGATGATGGAGAGGGGATTCCCCGTGCTGCCGTGCCCCGCCTGACCGAACGGTTCTACCGGGTGGATGTGAAACGCAGCCGGGAAAAGGGCGGCACGGGCCTTGGCCTTGCCATCGTCAAGCACATCGTCAACCGCCACCACGGCCGCTTGCAGATCCGCAGCGAAGCCGGCGCGGGCAGCACGTTTACGGTGTTCCTACCGCTGAAAGCGGCGGAAAGTGCCACTGTCACAGAATTGTTATAGAACTGTCACAAGAGTGTTCGGCACATCGCCTAGGCAGGGCGCGGATAACGCGTTGCCCTGATTGGCGCCAAGGCCGCGGTCAAAGCCGAAGGCAAGGATTGCGAGATGACGGAACATACGGTCAGGGCCTTTACCGAGCAGCTGGAATCGCTCTCGGCATCCGTGGCCCAGATGGGTGGCATGGCCGAAGCCCAGATGGCGGAGGCGATCGAGGCGATCACCAAGCGCGACACCGCGCGTGCCGAAGCGGCCATCGCCAGCGACAAGACCATCGACCAGATTCAGCACACCATTGAAAACCAGGCGCTGAAGCTGCTTGCGCTGCGCCAGCCGATGGCGGTCGATCTGCGCGAGACCCTGGCCGCGATCAAGCTGGCCGGTGAACTCGAACGCATCGGCGATCTGGCCAAGAATATTGCCAAACGCGCGATCATCCTGAACCGCGAACCGCCGATCCGGCTGACACAGAGCCTTGGCCGCATGGGGCGGCTGGTGCTGAACCAGTTGAAGCTGGTGCTCGACGCCTATTCCCGCCGCGATGTGCAGGGGGCCGAAACCGTCTGGCGGCAGGATGACGAGATCGACGAAACCTATAACAGCCTGTTCCGCGAGCTTCTGACCTACATGATGGAAGACCCGCGCACCATCGGGCTGTGCACGCATCTTCTCTTCATTGCCAAGAATATTGAACGCGCCGGCGATCACGCCACGAATGTTGCCGAAACCGTCTACCACATGGTGAGCGGCGGTTATCTGCAGCAGATGGAACGCCCGAAGGCCGACGTCACCAGCCAGACCACTGTGCCGTTTGAACAGAAATAGGGCCGATGAAACCGCATGTGTTGATTGCCGAGGATGAGGGCGCGCTGGTCACCCTGCTGCGCTACAATCTGGAGCGTGAAGGTTATCGCGTCAGCGAGGCGCGCGACGGCGAGGAAGCCCTGCTTCTGGCGCAGGAAGAACCGCCCGATCTGGTGCTGCTCGACTGGATGCTGCCGCAGCTTTCCGGGATCGAGGTTTGCCGCCGCCTGCGCAACCGGCTGGAGACGCGCAACACCCCGATCATCATGCTGACCGCGCGGGGTGAGGAGACCGATCGTATCCGTGGCCTCGACACCGGCGCCGACGATTACATCACCAAGCCGTTCTCGATGACGGAATTGCTGGCGCGGCTGCGCGCGGTGCTCCGGCGTATCCGCCCCAGTCTGGCCGAAGATGTGGTGCGCATCGGCGATCTGGAGATGGACCGGGTGGCCCATCGCGTGCGCCGGGCGGGCCAGGAAATCCATCTGGGGCCGACCGAATACAAACTGCTGGATCATCTGATTCAGCATCCCGGCCGCGTCTTCAGCCGCGAACAGTTGCTGGATGCGGTGTGGGGCTCCGATGTCTATGTCGAGGCCCGCACGGTGGATGTGCATGTCGGCCGTTTGCGCAAGGCGCTGAACATCGACGGTGTGCGTGACCCGATCCGCACCGTGCGCTCTGCCGGTTATGCGCTGGACGATATGTTCAGCGCCGAGGCAGCCGGGGTCAAAGCAGCTTCCTGACCGGCTCTTCCAGATCTTCCGGCTTGGTCTGCGGTGCGTAGCGCGCGACCGGTTCGCCATCGCGCCCGATCAGGAATTTGGTGAAATTCCATTTGATCGCTTCGGTGCCGAGAAGGCCTTTGCGGTCTTTTTTCAGATATTGATAGAGCGGATGGGCGGCGGCGCCATTGACGTCGATCTTCGCGAACATCGGAAAGCTGACGCCGTAATTCTTCTGGCAGAAGGCACCGATCTCGCTTTCGTTGCCCGGTTCCTGCGCGCCGAACTGGTTGCAGGGAAAGCCGAGGATGGTCAGCCCTTGCGGGTGCAGCTTTTCGTAAAGGCCTTCCAGTCCGGCATATTGCGGGGTAAAGCCGCATTTGCTGGCGGTGTTGACGATCAGAAGAACCTGCCCGCGAAAATCCGACAGGGGCACATCCTGCCCCGCCAGATTTTTCGCGGTGAAATCGTAAACGGTCATGCCCCGATATTAGCTCGCCATCCGGCCCTTGTCGCGCCTCGGCTGCTGCGGCTGGTAGGCCTTGCGGGCATGGGCCTCGCAATAGGGCGAGCCCACTTTCGGCTTGCGGCCGCAGAAGTGGAATTCGTTCTCGCTCGGGTCGCCGATGGGCCAGCGGCACATGCGGTCGTTGATGGTGAGGACGGTGGCATGGCTGCCGTCGTCGAGGGTGATCGGGTCTTCCTCCACCACCGGGGGTTCCGGCACGTGATGGGTGCGGATGGTGACCCGCGGTGCCGATGGCAGGCGCGGGCGGTCTATCCGTGCCGGTACGGCGCGGCCCGCCAGGCCCAGCCGGTGCACCTTGCCGATCACCGCATTGCGGGTCACCCCGCCAAGCGTGCGGGCGATCTGGCTGGCGGAAAGTCCCTCGGTCCAGAGGGATTTGAGCTGCTCCACCCGTTCGTCTGTCCAACCCATGGGCGTCTCCCTTGATGCCACAACATATCGTAGCATCCGGATACGGGCGTACAAGGCTTGGCAGGCCGCCCCCACATCTTGTCCACAGAAAGGCGCCGGGTATTCGTTTGACGTTTTTGGCGGCGGGGCCGTGACGGTATTCGAACCTCCGAAAAACATGCCCCCTCCCCCTGGTGGAAGTGATGGAGATGGTTGGGATTTCTCGCGCCATCCCCCACGAGCGGGGGATGAATCGAGCGGTGAACGAATAAGGGATCGGACATGCAGTATTTCCTTTCGCGCCCTGCTTCCTCTTCTCTTATGTGGGGATGTGTTGGGGGTGATGGATAGCAGGTCCGGTTCTTTGGGAATGCGTGGGCCACAATGCGTGGGCCATTGTGCGCAATCCGCATACCGTTTCTTGGGCCCGTTCCTTGACCCTTAAGGGGCAATGGGCGGATAAAGCGCCCCTTTGGCCGGTTTTATCCACATGCCGGCCCCACCAACCCCAAAAGGAGAAGCCTCGTGTTTCCGTCTCTGCTGCCAACCTATAATCGGGCGGATGTCGCATTCGTCCGTGGTGAAGGGCCTTATGTCTTCGCCGAGGATGGCCGCCGATATCTGGATTTCGGGGCCGGTGTCGCCGTCAATTCCCTGGGCCATGCCCATCCCAGGCTGGTCGCCGCCCTGACCGAGCAGGCCGGGCGGATCTGGCATACCTCCAACCTCTATCGCATTCCGGGGCAGGAAAAGCTGGCCGATCTGCTGGTCCGCCACACCTTTGCCGACACCATGTTCTTCGGCAATTCGGGGGCGGAGGCGCTGGAATGCGCGATCAAGATGGCCCGGCGCTATCATTATGCGAACGGCCATCCCGAGCGCTTTCACATCATCACCTTTGAAGGCGCCTTCCATGGCCGCACGCTTGCCACCATCGCGGCCGGTGGTCAGGCCAAATATCTCGAAGGCTTCGGCCCCAAGGCGCCGGGCTTCGATCAGGTGCCGTTCGGCGATCTGAAGGCGGTGAAGGACGCGATCGGGCCGGAAACCGCGGCCCTTCTGATCGAGCCGGTGCAGGGGGAGGGCGGGCTGCGCGCCGCGGCGCCGGAATATCTGCGAGCTTTGCGCAAGCTTTGCGACGAGAACGGCCTGCTGCTGATTTTCGATGAAGTGCAATGCGGTGTCGGCCGCACCGGCAAACTGTTCGCCCATGAACATGCCGGCATCACGCCCGACATCATGGCGATTGCCAAAGGGATCGGCGGCGGTTTTCCGATGGGCGCCTGTCTTGCCACCGCGGAAGCGGCCAAGGCCATGGTGGCGGGCACCCATGGTTCCACCTTCGGCGGCAATCCGCTGGCCATGGCGGTGGGGCATGCGGTGCTGGAAACCGTGACGGCGCCGGGATTCCTCGGCCATATCGAACAGGTGGGCAATTATCTGCGCCAGCAGCTTGCCGGGCTGATTGCCGAACATCCCACAGTGTTCAGCGAATTGCGCGGGCAGGGGCTGATGCTGGGGCTGAAGCTCGCCGTGCCCAATGGCGATTTCGTCAATCGCTTGCGGGAGCATGCCATGCTGGCCATTCCGGCCGGGGACAATGTGGTGCGCCTGTTGCCGCCGCTGATCATCGACGAAAGCCATGTGCGTGAGGCGATGGCCGCGCTGGGCGAGACCGCGAAAGCGTTCGAGAACGCGACGGAGGCCGCATGAACGGGCCATTGATGAAAGGCGCGGGGCAGAAGGATTTCCTCGACCTCGCCCTGTTCGAGACCGCAACGCTCGATGCGATTCTGGAAGAAGCCATCGCGCGCAAGAAGGCGCGTGCCGGCCGCGCCCATGGCATGGCCGATGATGATTGCCCGCTTCAGGGCCGTGTGCTGGCGATGATCTTCGACAAGCAATCGACGCGCACGCGAATCTCGTTCGACATTGCGATGCGCCAGTTGGGTGGCACCACCTTGATGCTGACCGGCAATGAAATGCAGCTCGCGCGGGAGGAGACCATTGCCGATACCGCGCGTGTGCTGTCGCGCTATGTCGATGCGGTGATGATCCGGCTTCTGGATCATGAGATGGTGCAGGAACTGGCCGACAACGCCACCATTCCGGTGATCAACGGACTGACGCGCAATTCGCACCCGTGTCAGGTGATGGCCGATGTGATGACGTTCGAGGAACGCAAAGGTTCCATCCGCGGCCGCACCATCGCCTGGTGCGGTGACGGCAACAATGTGCTGGTGTCGTGGGTGCATGCAGCGGTGAAGTTCGGTTTTGCCCTGCGCGTGGCAAGTCCGCCGGAATTGACCGTACGCCGCGCGGTGCGCGACTGGGCCGCGCAATCGGGCAGCGACATTACCTTCGGCACCGATGCGGATGCCGCGGTCGAGGGCGCCGATTGCGTGGTGACCGATACCTGGGTTTCGATGGGCGATGAGGATACGACGCGCCGCCACAACCTGTTGAAGGCCTACCAGATCGATGCGCGGCGGATGGCGCGGGCGAAGAACGATGCGATCTTCATGCACTGCCTGCCGGCCCATCGCGGTGAGGAAGTGACGAACGATGTGATCGACGGGCCGCAATCGGCCGTGTTCGACGAAGCCGAAAACCGCCTGCACGTGCAGAAGGCGATTTTGAAGTGGTGCCTGCGGTAGGGGTTTCTTCCCTTTGCCGTTCCCCCCTCCGCCTTCGCCTTGCTCCGGCACCTCCCCCGCACGCGAGGGAGGAGGTTATGAATATGCTGCGCCCCCGCGAGGCGGGGGAGCTGTCAGCGAAGCTGACTGTGGGGGCCGTTTGAACATTTCCCCGTTCATGCCCATATAGGACCGATGCGCAATCAACCGGACTACACGCCCGCCCCTGCGGCGGATTTTGTTTTGCCGTTCGATCTGCCCAATGCGGGTTGCCGCGGGCGGCTGGTCAGGCTCGACCGGGCGTCTGCCCGCGCGCTTTCCGCCCATGCCCTGCCGGAAGCCGCGGCCCGCGTCGCGGGGGAAAGCGTGGCGCTGGCCGCCATTCTGGGTACGGCGCTGAAGCTCGATGGGCGGCTGACGTTGCAGACCAAATCGGACGGGCCGCTCGACCTTGTGACCGTGGATTATTTCGGTGCGGAAGGGGCTGATCCTGCGGGCCTGCGCGGTTTTGCGCGGCTGGACGGGGCGCGTTTTGCCGCCCTGAACGGGGCTGGCGATTTCGCGCAACTGGCGGGCAGGGGCGCATTGGCCATCACCATCGAACCCCGGCTGGGCGGGCAGACTTATCAGGGCATCGTCGAGTTGTCCGCACACGGAATAGCGGCGTCGGCCGAAACCTATTTCGCGCAGAGCGAGCAATTGCCGACCGCGATCCGGCTGGCGGCCGCGCCGGTGTTCACACCCGGAACGGAGGCGCCGGACTGGCGCGCGGGCGGCATCATGCTGCAGGCAACCCCGGAACGCGCCCGCGACGATGACGAGTGGGAGCGGCTGTCGCTGTTCCTGAAAACGGTCGAGGATGTCGAGCTGGTGGATACAGCACTTCAGGCCGAAACCCTGTTGTGGCGGCTGTTCCACGAAGACGATGTGCGGGTGCAGCCGGCGGAGCCGCTTCACTTCCGCTGCCATTGCGACACGGATCGGATTGCGCGTGTGCTGGCGGCCTATGGCCCGGAAGAACGCGAGGGTCTGGCCGATGAAGATGGCGTGATCCGCGCGCGCTGCGAATTCTGCGGCACGGTGCACGCGATTGCGGCGGCAGCGCTGTAACACGCCACCGCCCGCAATTCATTCGCTGGTTCTATTCGCTGGCCCTATTCACTGGTGGGAACGTGGAAGTCCGCCGGGTTCAAGGCCTTCACCGGTTTTTCCGCGTGCGGCGTACCGGCCGGCACCCAGTCATAAGGCACGGCCTGAACCCGGTAGAGCAGATTGCCGACAACCGGTTGGCGGCCGGGCAGGGCGGCAACCGGCACCCGCACCTGATAGGGCGAGACATATTCCCAGACGATGGCGCCGTCCTTCGTCACCTGAAACACGCGGCCATCGGTGCCTTCGTCGATCAGGGTGTTGCCGTTGGGCAGACGCTGGGCACTGCCGACGATCGGGCTGTAGAACGACCATTCCGGCATGTCCGAACTGCGGCCGGTATAGGACCAGACGATCTCCTTCTTCGCCGGGTCGATTTCCAGAACGCGCGTGCCGCCAAGGGGGTTGAGCGCCACCGGCGGATAACCGCCTTCGCCCTGATTGTCGAAGATCAGGATATTGCCCGCGCCCGGCAGGCCTTCGGGGATCATGTGGGAATCATGCTGGCCGCTGATCTGGTTGATCGGGCCCGGCACCTTGTCGGCACCGAGAAGCAGATTGCGCGCCGGGTAATTGGGCCCGATCTCCCACACGACATGGCCGGTTTTCCTGTCGATGATGGCGGTGAAATTCGCGTTGCGCGCGCTGATCATGATGTTGCCGGGGGCAAAGCGCGTGTCGCCCGCCTTGGCCCAATGGTTGGGTCCCAACGGCTCCATATCGTTGATGTGGAAGTAATCGAGCAGCTTGGTGTTGTGGATCATGGCAAGCTGCTTGTCGCTGAAGCCCAGTTCGCCCAGATGCTCCGACGTCACCCACTGCCAGACGATCTCGCCCTTCGGGTTCAGTTCGTAGATCACATCGTCATACATCACGCGCTTGCCGAAATCGGGGATCTCGTGCTGCCAGCTCCCCAGCGCCAGCACATTGCCGTTCGGAAGCCGCGCCCAGTCATGATGCTGATGCAAGGCGCCGTCGGGGGCCGCGGTGCCGCCCTTCCACAGTACCTTGTCGTTCCAGCCGACGAAGCCGATTTCCTTGGTCTGATAGACATCGGGCAGGCCCGGAATGATGCCGATGCCGTTGCTTTTCTCGTGCGAGATCTCGACGCCGATGACACCCTTCTTGCCGTCCATCGCGCGCGGCGGAAGCATCTTGGTCGGAAAGCCCGCGTGGCCCCAGGTGTGAACGACGTGGCCGTTCATGTCGATCAGATAGGTTTTGGTGTCGTTCTCATTGGTGTTGTCGCCGAACAGAACGTAGCTGTTGTAGGCGCGTGCCGGATCGTAACGGGTGACGCCGGTGGGATAGATGCTGGGCGCGGCCAATGCCGCGGGCGCCTGTGCCAGCCCGAAGGCCAGCATGGCGGCGAGGCAGGTGCCGCGAAGATGAGTGCCGCGAAGGTAATGTCTATGGGTGTTGTGAATCATGAGCGTTTTCCCTGTTGCCGGCGGAAGGCCTTTGCAGCGGTGAACGGCATGCTTCCGAACCGGAATTCTGATTCATATTATGAGGGTGCGGCGCCCCGTCAAGGCTGCGCGCGGCCTTCGGGGGCGGATTGAATATTTCCTCATCTTTCCGCCATGTTGCCAAAGAAAAGAGCTGCCGGGGTTGAGACCGCCCTGTTGCCAACGAAAGAGCCGCCGGGTTTCGGACCGGCGGCTCTGGCGCAAACTGAGATGGTGACGCGGTCAGCGCGGCGGCAGCAGGCGATGGGCCTGCAGGTCCGCGATCCATTTGCGCATCATCGCTTCACTGTCCATCACCTCGGTAAAGCCTGCCTGGCGCAGCTTGATGGTGGAAACGATCGCGGGCATCAGACTGCGTTCGCTGCCATAGGCCATGATGAAATCGGCATAGGCGAGGGATTTGCCTGCGAAGTCCGCGAGTGCGGGCGCGGCGAGGGCATATTTCTTGCGGATCGCATCCCACTCCGCCGCACGCGGTGGCAAGCTCGCGGCCAGCGAAAGCGGCCTGTCATCGCCGCGCGCCATGCCCAGCGCATCGGCAATCGTGGGCCATAGATTGCGCCACACCATCACATCGCCATTGGTGACGTTGAAGGCCTGATCGTGTGCGGCATCGTTTTCCGCCGCCCATTTGATTGCGCGGCCGAGGAGATCGGCATCCACCCCTTCCAGCACATTGTCCGCGCCGCCGGGAAAGTGCAGCGGCTCCCCCTTCTCTTTCAGCAGCGCACCGTAAACACCGATGGCGGCAATCGGGTTCATCGCCGCCCCCAGCGCATCGCCGAAGATGATCTGTGGACGGAGGATCGTCCAGTGCCAGTTCTGCCCCTTCTGCTTTTCGCGCAGATAGCTTTCCTGGTTCCAGTAGAAATTGGCCTGCGATTTGAATTCGTCGCGATCCTCGCGCGCGGGCACCGGAATGGGGCGCACATGGGCGCCATAGGCCTTGGTCCCCTGCAGTAGCGAAACATGGCGCAGGTTTTTTGCCGCGCCCGATAAGGGCTCAAACAGATTGCGCAGCATCTGGTCGTTGCGTGTGATCTGTTCCGGGTCGAGCCAGCCGGCCACCAGATCGTCTTTCTCGTAAAGCGCGGCATAGACCAGATGGGTGACATCGCCGAGGCCGGAGAAGATTTTCGCGCAGGCCTGCGTGTCGAACAGGTCGGCGGCGATGTGGCGGATACCCTCCAGCCCGTCCGGCTTGCGGCGCGAAACCGCGATCACCTCCCAATCGCCCGCAGCCAGAAAGGCGCGAATGGCGCCACGGCCAACCAGACCGGACGCGCCGGCCACCACAACTTTTTTCATGGCTCACTCCCCGAATTATTATCCGGCGATGATGGCCCATCGCAGGCGCGGGCTCAAATGATGGGGCGCGCGCTGTGTTTAGAGCGCAATCGGAAAAGTGCGGAACGGTTTTCCGATAAATTGCGCGACAAAACAAAGAGCTAGAGCGAAATCGCGATTCTGCCGAATCCGGTTTTGCTCTAGAATGGGCGCACCCGACGGTGGAGGACACGCATGATCGAAGCATCCTGCCATTGCGGTGCGGTGCGGATGGAAATCGCCGCGGCGCCCGAGGCCGTGACGCAATGCGGTTGCTCTATTTGCCGCCGTCTTGGAACGCTGTGGGCCTATTATCCGCCCGCTTCGGTCAGGCTGGTCCCGCCGACGGGCGCGACGGAGATTTATTCCTGGGGCGAAAAGAAACTCGAGTTTCACCGCTGCAGGATTTGCGGCAACGCCACCCACTGGGCCGCCGTCGACAAGACTGTCAATCGTATGGGCGTGAACGCGCGCCTGATGCCGCCCGAAATCGTGAAGGCCGCGCAGCTGCTGGAAATCGACGGGCCCGGTTGACCCGCAGGTGATGGTGCGGGGGCGTACAGTGTCCGGTGGTTCTTCGCGGTTTCATCTGTCCCTAAATGGGCGTCCCTAAATGGGGCACATCGTGCGGCGCGACCCGTGCAGACGGAAACGACGTCTACGGAAGGATCGTACGCGAACGGCAGCAAATGTTTGCAATAGCTGCGCTGGAGCAGTCTTTTTTCGCTGCGGCATGAAATTCTCTTCGCCCGCTCCTGCAAGCCTGCTATGAAACGGTTTTGCAATCATACGCTGTCAGATTGACAGGCGCGCGCTGGGGTTGATTCGTTCCATGTCGATGGCGATGTTTCTCGGCCGGGCCGTTCTCGACCCGGGGCTCGATTACCGTTTTGCGCTGGAACCGCGCAAGGAGCCGGAGCACCCCTCCGCGATCCAGTTGTTGGAATACTGGAAATCCTGTGCCGCGCGTGGCGGCATGCGCATGGGGCGTGACATTCCCGCCCGTGCAGTGGCCAAACTGCTGTCCCATGTCGCGGTGACAGAACCGGTGGACGATTGGCGCGATGGGCGCATGCGGCTGGTGGGCTCCGGTCTGGCCGATCGCTTCGGCCATGACATTACCGGGCTCCTGATTTCCGAACTCTTCGTCTACGAAGACAAGCAGATGTATGCGCTGATGCTGGGCGGGGCGAAACGCGCGGCCACACGCGGCCTGCCCGGTTTCTCGATCGACCGCGTGACGCTCGACGGCAAGGATGTGATGCGCAACCAGATCATTGTGCTGCCGGTGCAGGCACCCGACAGTGAAGAGGTCTGGGCGCTGACCGGCACGTTCCGGTTTTAATGCGGCCCGGTTTTAGTGCGGGCCGGTTTTAATGCGGGCCGGCTTCAATGCCGTAGGCGTTTGAACGCTCATTTTCCTTTATCCGGTGCGGTTACATCGCGGCGGCAAGATCGCGCCGCACGGGCGTGGCTTCGGCATTGGTCACCTTGTTGTTCAGGATCTGCATCACCGTGACCGGCTTGCCGTAGAATTCTTCATTCCAGCCGCTGCGCGGTTTCAGCACAGACCCGTTGATAGTCAACCCGCCATAGGCGCCGCTGGCGCTCGACCAGGTGACAATGTCGCCGGAAAGATTGCCGCTGGTGGCGCCTTCCGCCGCCGCGCTTAATGTCACGGCGGTGATGCCGGCACCGGCGCCGATCTTGAACTCGTCGCGTTCAACCGCCTTCAGCGCGCGATCGCTCATGATCAGAAGCACGACTTGCGCCTTTTCAAGACCGATCTGCAGCCCGAACGAGGCTGAGCCCATGGTGTAGAAGGCCGGTGCGCTCCAGTGCTTGCCGTGCCGCATCATCAGAACGCCATCGCCGCCTTCACCGCCGACGAAAAATCCGCCTTTGACGAGCGATGGGATGATCAATACCGCGCGTGCGCGGCGCAGCATTTTCTGCGCAGTGGAGAAGGCGGGATCGTGCTGCAGATTGGCGATGGTGGTGGCGGCGCCTTCAAGGACCGCGCCCTGATCCGACGCCGATGCCGAAACCGGAACAGACACCGCCGCGGCCAGCGCGGCGGCCGCGAACAGGGCTTGAAATTTCATCATTCAATTCCCTCATGGCCGGGACTGCGTGAAACCGCAGCCGTTCACAAGGAAACGATGAAACGCAAAATTCGATGCCGGAACCCGAACGACTATTTCACTCGCACGATTATTTCAGGGTCTTCAGCTTGGCTTCCGTTTCGTGCGCCGCCTTCTGTGCGGCCGCCAGATCGGTTGCCGCGATGCCGCCGCGCGCAAGGGTGGCCGCGTCTTCCAGCACCTTGGTTTTGGCCGCGTCCTTGCTGTCGGGGATCGCGCCATTGCCGGCATTGGCGCACGGGTTGATGGCCGCCTTGTCAAAGCCTTCGCCCTTCGGCCCCACCAGACAGTTCAGTGTGTGATGCAGATGGGTGTGTACCGTGCCGATGTCCTTGCCCGCCGCCGCCAGATTGGCGTGGGTTGCCGCCGTCACCGCCTCGGAAGCCGAATCGGCCGATGCCGCTTGCGGCAGCCACGCCAGAAGGGCAGCCGCCGCAAGCAATTGTGCACCAGCACGGAAAGATGTGCGGGAAAGACGTTTCGAGCCTGTCATTGTGCGCTCCACTTTCTTGTTGGAGCGCGATTGAGGCCCCGCATCCCGCCTCTGTCAACCGGGAACGCCCTCCGCGATCCGCGCGCCCGGCACGAATTCCAGCGCAGCGGCGGCCGGCCATTGCGGCCGTGCATAGACAAGTGTTGCGCCGTGCCACACTTCCATGCGCGCGGTGTGATGCGGTTTCATGGCGTGGGCCAGCACCTTGGCCTTGGTCGTGCCTTCGCACATGGCGCTGAATTTGGCCCGTAAGGTGCCATTCCGGTCGAGATAGCAGATTTCGTAAGTCGGCATGACGATCACCTCCTGATCGCTCGCCCCGCACGGCCTTTTTCGCGCGGATCGGGCCCTCTGGTCGAGTGACATTCTGCGTTAGGTTCATCACATTTTTTCGCGCTTATTCAGCAACATATGTGACATTGCGGTGGCGGTGTGCGTGACCGCTCGTTGACATTGCGTAGCGGCGTTCCCACATTTCTGTCGTGATCGCAAGGAAACGCCCATGAGTGATCCGGCCAGCCCCGCATCCGCCCAGATGCCGCCAGCCTATACGCCCACCGCCGTGGACCGGCAGGAAAGCCTGAGGCTTGTCACCATCATCGCCTATGCACTTTTTCTGGCGCTGTTCGTGTCGGTGTTTTTCACCTCCGTGGCGGGCGTGATCCTCGCTTACGTCAAGCGTGGGGATGCGCGCGGCACGATCTATGAAAGCCATCTCGACAATCTGATTTCGGTGTTCTGGGTCAGCCTGGTGGTCAGTATCGTGGCGTTGCCGCTGGTGTTCATCGGCATCGGCTTCGTGATCTATCTGATCCTGGTGATCTGGTATCTCTACCGCACCATCAAGGGCCTGATTCAGGTGCTGGACGGCAAGGCGTTTGCCTGAGCCAAATTCGATGAAATGAAAGATGAAACGAAAACTCAGGCCTTGGCGCTGGGCCGTTCCTTCACCCGGTTGAACCAGGCGTTGATCGCCTTGAACTCCGGGTCGATCGGCTGGCCGACACCGGCCCCGAAATCGAGGAAGCAATAGAGCATGATGTCGGCGAGCGTGAAGCGCTTGCCGCAGACGAACTCCTTGCCTTCCATTTCGCCGTTCAGCCATTTCAGCCGGTCCTGCGCGATGCGCTTCAATCCGGCGGCCGCTTCCGGCACCGTGACGATGCGATCCTTGAACAGCGGCAGGCCTTCGCTGAAGCGGAAGCCGTTGGCCAGCGGCTCACAGACGTTGAGGTCGATGCGCCGGGTCCATTTGCGGCATTCGGCCTTTTTCTCCGGGCTGTCGCCGATCAGCGCAGGGCTCGGATGAATGTCTTCGAGATATTCGCAGATCGCGGTGATCTCGGTCACGCAATGGCCGCCATCCAGCTCAAGCGCCGGCATCTGGCCGATGGAGTTCTTTTTCAGATAGGGCTCCTTGCGGTTGTCGCCCTTCATGATGTCGATCTCCTCAAAGGGGATCGTGATGCCCTTCTCGGCCATGAACATGCGTACCACGCGCGGATTGGGACCAAGTGAATTATAAAATTTCATGCGTTTCTCCCTTTGCGCACCAAGGCGCATCATTGCCCGGCCGCGACGTTAGGGGGGCGGTTTGCGGGCGTCAAACGAAGAAATGCCAACTGGCCAAAACGGGTGGGCGGCGCATAAAGTGACGCATGGCTATTCCGTTCATCCGCACGCTCGATGCGCCTTATGAAGAAACCGTCGCCCTCAGCCCGCGCGTGTCGCGGCTTCTGGCGCGCAATCCCGGCCCGTTCACCTTCAAGGGCTCCGGGGTTTATGTCGTCGGTGACCGCGACATCGCGGTGATCGATCCCGGCCCCGATCTGCCGGAGCATCTGGACGCCTTGCGCCGCGCCATTGCGGGCAAGCGGGTCAGCCATATCCTCGTCACCCACACCCACAGCGATCATTCGCCCGCCGCGCGCCCCTTGAAGGAATGGACGGGCGCGCCAACCTACGCCTTCGGGCCGCATGGTTCGGGCAAGGTGGAAGATGGCGGCGTGAGGATGGAGGAGGGCGGCGACATGGATTTCGTGCCCGATGTGCGGGTGAAGGATGGCGATATCGTCAGGGGCGATGGCTTCACGTTTGAATGCGTCTATACGCCCGGCCACACCTCGAACCATATGTGTTTCGCGCTGAAGGAAGAGAAGGCGCTGTTCACCGGCGATCACATCATGGGCTGGTCGACCACCGTGGTCACGCCGCCCGATGGCGACATGGCGCAATATATGGCGAGCGTGAAAAAGCTGATCGCGCGCGATGACGAAATTCTTTATCCCACCCATGGCGCGCCGGTGACGGACCCGAAGCCGTTTCTCAAGGCCTATCTGGAACACCGCGTGGATCGCGAGAACCAGATCCTCGCCTGTCTGCGCGACGGCGTGAATACCATTCCCGCCATGGTCGCGCGCATGTATGCCGATGTGGACAAGCGTCTGCATCCGGCGGCGTCGCGTTCGGTGCTCGCCCATCTTATTCAACTGGTGAACGAAGGCCGGGCGACGAAGACGGGTGAAGAATATTCGCTCTCTGTCATGGCCCGCAAAAGCGGGCCATCCAGTTGATGAGACGCACCGGAGATCCAAATCCTATTGGGTCTACATTCTTACAAGCGCGCGCAATGGCACGCTCTATATCGGTGTCACGGGCGATATCAGCCGTCGCATATGGGAGCATCGCGAAGGCGTCAAAGACGGTTTCACGAAGAAATATGGCGTGAAGATTCTGGTCTATTTCGAAATCTTTGATGATGTACATGCAGCCATTCACCGGGAAAGCCGGTTGAAAAAATGGAAACGCCGCTGGAAGCTGGAACTGATCGAAAAGAGCAATCCCGACTGGTTGGATTTGTCGGAAACATTAAACGCCTGACTGGCCTCGTCTGGATGGCCCGCTTTCGCGGGCCATGACAAGTTGGTGGTCAGCGCCTCGCCAATGTCTTGACGTAGGCGCGGATCAGATTGGCGTTCGATCCGAAATCCTCGTTGCCGAAGCGGCTTTTGCTGCGGATGTCGAGGCGGGCGCCAAGCCCCGACGGCTGCACCCGGATCACCACGTCATGCGGCAGGCCGAACCAGAAACTGCGTGCCACCGCCTCAACCCGGCCGCGCTTGGGATCGAAGGCGATGATCTGCCAACCCATGCGCTTTGCCGCTTCGAAGCCGCGCCAGTAAAGCACGTCCGGCTTGGTCAGGATCGCGATGGGATGGATGTCGCTGTAATATTTTTTCTGCAGCGCGGCGACGCTGGTTTCCTTGCCGCGGAACACCAGCTTGTCCGGTCCGTCGTAAGCGGCCGGTGTATCGGCATGGACGCGCACGGGCAGCAGCGCCTCGAACGCCGGCGCATTCATCACATCGGTCGAGACGTCGTGGATCGGCGGCAATTCGCGCGCCTGGAAAATGGTGTAGAGCGGGCCTGAGACGATGGCGATGGAGCCGACCAGCGCGATCACGCCGTAAAGCGCGCCTGTGCCGTAATTGCGGATCAGGGCCGAAAGCGCCCACAGAATCGAAAGCGCCAGCGCGCCAAGGCCGGTGAACACGCACCAGGGAAATATCTTCAGAAGGCCAAGCTGGTAATCGAACACGCCGATGCGCGTGCCGAGCGCCGCCCCTCCCCCGATCAATGCCGAAATGGCAAAAGTCGCGAAGGCGAGCTTCGCGAGGACCGGAAGAGCCCGCATACAGATCCCCTATTCCGCCGCCGTCGGCAGACGGTAACTCCCGAATTTTTCGCGCAATGCCGATTTCTGGATTTTTCCGGTCGCGGTATGCGGCAGTTCGTCCACGAACGCCACATCGTCCGGCATCCACCATTTGGCGATCTTGCCCGACAGATAATTCAGCAAGTCGTCTTTGCTCGCGGTCTTGCCCTCTTTCAGCACCACGACCAGAAGCGGGCGCTCATCCCATTTGGGATGCACCACGCCGATCACGGCCGCTTCCGCCACGGCCGGGTGGCCCACCGCCAGGTTTTCGATCTCGATCGAGGAAATCCATTCCCCGCCGGATTTGATCACATCCTTGGCCCGGTCGGTGATGGTCATGTAACCGCGCGGGTCCAGCGTCGCCACATCGCCGGTATCGAACCAGCCTTCGCTGTCGAAAGCGTCCTTGCCGTCGCCGCCCATATAGCCTTTGGCAATCGCGGGCCCGCGCACCTTCAGCCGCCCGAACGCCTTGCCGTCGCGCGGCAATTCCCTGTCTTCGGCATCGACGATCTTCATCTCGACCCCGAACGGGGCGTGGCCCTGCTTGCATTTGTAATCGAGCTTCTGCTCGTAAGGCAGGTCCACGATGTCGTGCTTCATGGTACCGAGTGTGCCCAAGGGGCTCATCTCGGTCATGCCCCAGGCGTGGATCACCTCGACGCCATATTTCTTCTCGAAGGTCTCGATCATCGAGCGCGGGCAGGCAGAGCCGCCGATCAGCACCGAATTGAGGTTGGGCAGCTTGAGATTGTTCTCTTCCAGATATTGCAGCAGCATCAGCCACACGGTCGGCACCGCCGCAGTCATGGTGACCTTTTCGGTGTCCAGCAATTCATAGATCGAGGCACCGTCGAATTTCGGGCCGGGAAAGACAATCTTCGCGCCGACCATCGGCGCCTCGAACGCCAGCGCCCAGGCATTGGCGTGGAACATCGGCACCACCGCCAGCACCGAATCCTTGTTGCTGAGGCCATGGGCATCGGCCTGCGCCACCATCATCGCGTGCAGCACGTTGGAGCGGTGGCTGTAGAGCACGCCCTTGGGGTTGCCCGTGGTGCCGGAGGTATAGCAAAGCCCGCAAGCGGTATTCTCGTCGAAGTCCTTCCACGCGAAGGCGGGATCGGCATCGGCGATGAAATCCTCATAGGCGATCAGGTTCGGCAGGTCCGCTTTCGGCAGGTGCTCCCGGTCGCACAGCGCGACATAGAATTCGACATTCTTGAGTTTGGGCGCGATCTGCACCACCAGATCGGTGAAGGTGGTGTCGAAGAACAGCGCCCGGTCGTTCGCGTGATTGGCGATATAGACGATCTGGTCCGGGAACAGGCGGGGGTTCAGCGTGTGGTAGACCGCGCCGATGCCGGTGATGCCGTACCAGGTTTCCATATGCCGGTAGGAGTTCCAGGCCAGCGTCGCCACCCGGTCGCCCAACTTGATGCCACGCCGCTCCAGCGCATGGGCCACCCGCCGCGCGCGCGGTGCCATCTCGCCATAGGTGGTGTGGTGGATCGGGCCTTCAACCGTGCGTGTCACCACCTCGCGGTTCGCGTGGTAAAGCGCGGCATGGTCAAGAATTTTGTGGACCAGCAACGGCCAGTCCTGCATCAGCCCCAACATATCGGCAACAATCCTCCCAACGGCTTACATTGGCCGCATCATAGGAAATAGGAACCGGCGCGGGCAACGCATCCTTTGAGGAATTTGGCCAGTGAGGGATTTGGCCGGGTTGCGGTGATTTTGGGCGCTGCCGTGTCCCCGCGCGGGCCCCTCATGATTGGACCGGCATGATCGGCCCCCATGATCGGCCCCCCATGATCAGATAGGCATGATCGAACAGGCGGGCGGGCCTTGTGCGCGGCTGCGGACCAGCTAAGAATTCCTGCCGGGTATCACCGGGGCGTCCATGGGCGCTGGCGCGAAGGGCGGGCTTGCGGCGACACCTGCCATCGCCGGCGGCGAAGTTGGCCTGCCGGTCGCAGAAAATGGCCTGCTGCTCGCAACAGCGCCAAAGCTGCGTTTCATCGACACCACCTTCTACGCCCTGGTGATGATGGTGGGCCTGCGCTGGCTGGCGGTCGCCGCTGCCGTGGGGCCGGCCGCGCTGCCCTTGTGGGCGCTGGCGTTTCTCACCTTCTTTGTACCGCTTTCGGTGGCCACCGCGGATCTGACGGCGCAATTCCCCGGTGAAGGCGGGCTTTACACCTGGGTGCGGGAAACCTTCGGCCCGCTTTCGGGCTTTCTGTGCGGCTGGTTTTACTGGCTGGGCCTGCTGCCTTATTTCGCCGGCATTCTCTATTTCACCAGCGGGCTGATCCTTTCGGTTGCCGGCCTCCCGGCGCAAGGCGCAGCGCTTTATCTGCCGCTCTCGCTTTTGCTCGGCGTCTTCGTGACCGCGTTGCAATTCGCCGGATTGCGCGGCAGCAAATGGTTCACCAATTTCGGTGCGGCGGGCACCTGGATCATCTTTTTAAGCCTCGTGCTGCTGGCGGCACTTTTTCTCGTGCGCGGGCAGAGTGCGGCGAATTTCCACGGCGCGTCCTATCTGCCGCCCGCCAATTTCGATACCGCCATTCTCTGGGGCACGGTCGTGTTTGCATTCTGCGGATCGGAGACGGTCGCCTTCCTGCAGGACGAGGTCAAAGGCGGGCGGCGCACGATCAACTTTGTGCTGGCCGCGCTTGGCGTATCCCTGACGCTTATCTACGGCGTCGGAACGGCGGCGATGCTGCTGCTGTTGCCGAAGGCGGAATTGACCCGCCTGACCGGCCTTCCCGATGCGCTGCACGCGGCCTTCGCCCATGCCGGTATGCCCATGCTCGCCAATGCCGCGATCGGTTTTCTGGCGCTCGCCATGCTTGGCGGGCTGACCGCGTGGTTCGGCATCGGCACGCGGCTTGCCGTCGCCGCCGGCAGCGACCACAGGCTGCCGGCCGTCTTCGCGCGCCGCCATCCGAAAACCGGGGCGCCGGGCCCCGCCATCATTCTGATGGGGGCGATGACACTTTTCATGGTGGTGCTGGGCCAGGCAGGCGCCAGTGCCGCCGCCGCTTATGACTTTCTTGTTGCGATGGGCGTGCTTGCGGCCACAGTCCCGTATGTGTTCGTTTTTGCCGCTTATCTGAAGCGGCTTGGTGCCCAGGGTGGGCGCCTGCGTCTGGCCTTGGGGGTTGTGGGTCTGAGCGCGACGCTTGTGGCCATTGCCTGCACGCTGGTGCCGAGCGGCAGCGACCCCCATCCGGGCGCGACTTTTCTGAAGATCGTCATCGCCACCCTGGCGGCCACGCTGGCGGGACTGCTGTTCTTCTGGAGCGGCAATCGCCGCCGCATCGCGGTGGGGTCCGTGGCCTGAGGAGGTTTGTGGCCTTAAGGGGGCGCTAGTGGCGCTTCACAGGGCGAGCGGTTAAAGACTGATCCGGATCGCTATTCGGGAAACGCCATGAACATTGTCGCGAAGCCGGACGCGCTGTCCGAATCCTTGGGCTTTGTCCGCCAGGTCGAAACCGGCGACCCCAGCCGCTGCATCCTGCATTACAACGCCACCATGGCGATGTGCCATTCCGGCGGCATCGTGCAGGGCGGCTTCGTCACCGGGTGGATCGATGCGGCTATGGCCCATGCCGTGCTGGCCGCCACCGAATTCACCAAGACGCCGCTCTATCGAGAAGATAGGCCGTTCCACCGCCTTTCTCGAAGGCCGGCTGACGGACGAGGCCGGCAATGTGCTGGCCAAGGGCAGCTCGACCGTGAAGCTCGCGCCGCTGCAACGGCGCGGGTAAACCGCTGCGGTTTCCGCGCAGGTGCGCCTCTGGAGCGCAATCGGAAAAGTGGGCACCGGTTTTCCGGGCGATTGCGCGACCAGTAAAGAAGCGGGCGCAATCGGAAAAGTGTGAAGCGGTTTTCCGGGCGATTGCGCGACCAATAAAGAATCGGGCGCAATCGTGTTTCTCTTGCGTTCGATTTTGCCCTAGCGTGGCGGCGGGCAATGCGCTCGAATTCTACGATTTCATCACCTACGCGTTTTTTGCGGTCTATATCGGGCGGGCGTTTTTTCCCGCCGGCGATGCGGCCTCCAGCCTGCTTCTGTCGCTGGCCACTTTCGGCGCCGGGTTCATCACAAGGCCGATCGGCGGGGTGGTGATCGGCTCGCTGGGCGACCGGGTGGGCCGGGCGCGCGCGATGGTGTTGTCGTTCTCGCTGATGGGGATCGCTATCCTCGGCATGGTCTTCACCCCGTCTTACGCCGCCATCGGCGTTGCGGCGCCATTGCTGATCCTGTTCTTCCGGCTGTTGCAGGGGTTTGCGCTGGGCGGCGAGGTGGGCCCGACAACGGCTTTCCTGGTGGAGGCGCCGCCCGCCGAACATCGCGGCTTTTACGGCAGCTTGCAGGGCGCCTCGCAATCGGTGGCGGTGATCGCCGCAGGGCTCGCCAGCACCGGACTTGCCGCGGTTCTGGATGAAGCGGCACTGGCGGATTGGGGCTGGCGGGCGGTATTTTTCCTCGGCGCGCTCGTCATTCCGTTCGCGCTCATCGTGCGCCGCAGCCTGCCGGAAACGCTGCACCATGATGGTGGCGGTTTCGATAACACGCAACACGATATATTTGGACTTCTGAAGGCGCATCGGCGCGTGGTGGTGTGCGGGCTTCTGATGCTGGCGGGCGCCACCATCGCCACCTATGTGGTGCTGTTCCTGCCCACCTACGGCCTGACTACATTGGGCCTGCCGCCGGCCTGGTGTTTCGGCGCCACGCTTGCCACCGGCATTTGCGGCGTTATCGCCGCCCCATTGGGCGGTGCCTTGTCCGACCGCATCGGGCGCAAGCCGGTGATGATCGCCGCCACGCTTCTCACCATGATGCTGACCGTGCCGCTGTTCCTGCTTTTGGAGCGGACGCGTAGCGGCGCGCTTCTGGTTCTGACCGGCGGGCTGCTCAGTTTCATTTTTGCCAGCGGCGGCGGCGTGATGATCATGACGGTGACGGAATCCTTGCCGCGGCGCGTACGCTCCGGCGTCATGGCCACGCTTTACGCGCTAGCCATCGCGATTTTCGGCGGCACCACGCAATTCAACATCGCGTTTCTGTCCGAACGGCTGCATCTGCCTGCGGCCCCGGCCTATTACATGACCGCGGCCGTGGTGGTGGCGTTTTTCGCGGTGCTGGCGATGCCGGAATCCGCACCTGTGCGCAAAGGGGCATTGCGGGCTGCTGCCATGTCCTGACCCGCCTTGCGTGAAGCGGGTATAGGGGAGAAAGTGCCCGATAGACAGAAAGCGGAGATTTTCATGCCCCTCAGCAATGCCCAGATGCGCGATGTCAACGCGGTGCTGCACCCCTACACCAATCTGGTGAAGCTGCGCGAAACCGGGCCGCTGATTTTCGATCGCGGTGAGGGCGTGCGCCTCTATGACGAGCGCGGCAAGGATTATATCGAGGCGATGGCCGGCTTGTGGTGCACGGCACTGGGCTGGGGCGAGAATGCGCTGGCCGAAACCGCTGCCGAACAGATGCGCAAACTGGCGGCCGGGCACATCTTCGCCGGCAAAAGTCATGAACCGGCGATTGCGCTGGCGGAAAAACTGAAAGAGGTGATGCCGTTCGCGGTGGGCCGCGTCTTCTTCGCCAATTCCGGTTCGGAGGCCAACGATACCCAGATCAAACTCTACTGGTATGCCGCCAACGCCCGCGGCAAGACTGAGAAGCGGAAAATCCTTTCGCGCGACAAGGCCTATCACGGCGTGACCCTGGCCAGCGCCAGTCTGACCGGCCTGCCCGGCAATCACAAAGGCTTCAACCTGCCGTTCGATTTCGCGCTGCACGCCGATTGTCCGCATTACTATCACGGTGCCGAAGCGGGCGAGACGGAGGAACAGTTCTCCGCCCGGCTGGCGAAAAATCTCGATGCGATGATCGAACGCGAAGGGCCGGAAACCATTGCCGCGATGATTGCGGAGCCGGTGATGGGGGCGGGCGGCGTGATCTTCCCGCCCAAGGGCTATTTCGATGCCGTCACCGCGGTTCTGAACCGGCATGACATTCCGCTGATCGACGACGAAGTGATCACCGGCTTCGGCCGCACGGGGGAATGGTTCGGCTGCTCCGCCTATGGCTTCGAGCCGGAAAGCATGTCGGTGGCCAAGGCGCTGTCATCGGCCTATCTGCCGATTTCAGCGGTGGTCCTGTCGCCCGAACTGAGCGAGATCATCGAGGAGGAGAGCGGCCGTCTCGGCACCTTCGGCCACGGCTTCACCTATGGCGGCCATCCGGTGGCGTGCGCGGTCGCGCTCAAGACCATCGAGATCTATCAGGAACGCGATGTCGTCGGCCATGTCCGCCATGTGGCGCCGGCGTTCGCGAAGCGGATCGCGAAACTTGGCCAGCATCCCTTGATCGGCGAGGCGCAGAGCGTGGGCCTTCTGGGTGCGATCGAAATCGTCGCCGACAAGAAAACCAAGGCGAAATTCGAGGCCGCGAAGGGCGTGGCGGCTGAGGCCGGCCGGCTTTGCGAGGCCGAAGGGCTGATCGTGCGGCCGCTGATGGGCGACCGCATCGCCTTCTGCCCGCCGCTGGTGATCACCGAAGCGGAGATCAACGAATTGTTCGACCGCTTTGAGCGCGTGCTGCCCAAACTGGCCGATTGGCTGACCAAGGCGTAGCTCTGTGTGGTAGGAAGAAGTCGCAAATCCTGCTACCATATTGGCCGCAGGAGGATGCCGCATGGGCAAGATGGGAAAAGTCGAAAAGATCAGTGTCTCGCTGCCGAAGGAGATGGTGGAAACCGTCAACCAGGCGGTGGAGAGCGGCGATTACGCCACCGCAAGCGAGGTGGTGCGCGAAGCCTTGCGCAAATGGGAAAGCGACCGTGCCTATGACCGGGCAATCAAGACCTATGGCCTGGAGCGCCTGCGCAGCCTGGTGCGCGAAGGAATGGAAAGCGGGCCGGCGCGCGACGCAGATGAGGTTTTTGCCGAAGTAAAGGCGCGGCTGGAGCATAAATGGGGGCGGGGCAATGCAGGTGGTAAGGCTGTCACCAGCCGCCGAAAGGGATCTTGATGCGATCCTCGACTATATCGCGCAAGACAGTTATCCACGCGCCAAAGCTTTTGCCGATGAACTCTACGCGGCTTGCATGGCGCTTGCGGTGTTACCCAGAGCGCATCAGCAAAGGCCCGATCTTGGTCCGGGGCTGAGACAGAAGATTCACGAGAATTACGTCATCTTTTTTCGCATCGGCCCGGATGAAATCCGTGTTGAGCGCATTCTGCATGGCGCACGGGATTTGCCGGCCCTGATGCGTCCAATCGGCGAAAACGAGGGTGAAAGCGGTTGAGCCGGCCCACCTTACAATTTTGGCATTTGCGGCTGTAGAAATCGCGCCGATGTGACGCAGGCTTTTGTGGAACTTCCCTGCCCGGGAATGCTTACCTTGGAAGGGCGGGCTTCAGGCCCGCCACCAGTTTCTTTTCTGACACTTCACTTCAGGAGCCCGTGTGATGACCAAATTTACTTTAGCCCCATTACCCTGGACCGATACCGCGCTTGAGCCGGTGATCTCCGCCAAAACCCTCAGCTTTCACTACGGCAAGCATCACAAGGCCTATGTTGACACACTCAACACCCTGGTGCCGGGCACGCCCTATGCCGACATGAAGCTGGAAGAGATCGTCAAGGCCTCGGCCGGCAAGGACCCGAAAGTGTTCAACAACGCGGGCCAGGTGTGGAATCACGATTTCTACTGGCGCAGCCTGTCGCCCAAATCCGGCAAGCCGTCGGGCAAGCTGGCCCAGGCGATCGAGCGCGATTTCGGCGGGGTGGACAAGCTGGTCGCAGCCCTTGCCGACGCCGGCAAGACCCAGTTCGGCTCCGGCTGGGCCTGGCTCACCTCCGCGGGCGGCAAGCTGAAGGTGGAAAAGACCGCCAATGCCGAAAGCCCGATGTCCAAGGGCGTCAATTGCCTCCTGACCGTCGATGTCTGGGAGCACGCCTATTATCTCGATTACCAGAATGCGCGGCCCAAATATCTGGAAGAGGTGCTGGGCAAGCTCCTCAACTGGGATTACGCCGCCGCCAATCTGGACAAGGAAAGCCAGCCGGTCCGCTCCGCCGTTTAAGACTGTAGAACACCGGGCGAACGAAAAAGGGGAGAAGGCAATCCGCCTTCTCCCCTTTCTGTTTCTCGCGGCAATGCTAAAACCCTCTCAGATTATCGGGAGAAAGAGACGATGAGTGCATTGCAGGTGGAGCAGCCGGCGTGGATGGACGAAGATCTTCGCATCTTCGACGACGGCGTCGCCAAATTCATGGAGCGGGAGGTCGCTCCCAATTACGAGCGTTACATCGCCCAGCATGGGGTGGACCGCCAATTGTGGAACAAGGCGGGCGAGATGGGCCTGCTCTGCGTCTCGATCCCGGCGGAATATGGCGGCGGCGGCGGTAGTTTTGCCCATGAAGCGGTGATCATGGACCAGCTTGGCCGCAAGGCGGGCGATGGCTGGGGCATCTCGCTGCACAACGCCATTGTGGCGCACTACATCCTGAATTACGGCAGTGAGGGGCAGAAGCAGAAATGGCTGCCGAAGCTCGCCAGCGGCGAACTGGTCAGCGCGATTGCGATGACCGAACCGGGCACCGGTTCCGATCTGCAGAATGTGAAGACCAATGCCCGGCGCGATGGCAATCACTATGTCATCAACGGTTCGAAAACCTTCATCACCAATGGCGGCACCGCCAATCTGGTCGTCGTGGTGGCCAAGACCGATCCCACCAAGGGCGCCAAGGGCATTTCGCTGATCGTGGTGGAGACGGACGAGGTGGAGGGTTTCCGCCGTGGCCGCGTGCTGGACAAGATGGGCCAGAAGGCGAACGACACTGCGGAATTGTTCTTCGACGATGTGCGGGTGCCGACCTCGAACCTGATCGGCCCGGATGAGGGCATGGGCTTCATCCAGTTGATGCAGCAACTCCCGCAGGAACGCCTGATCATCGCCTGTCAGGGCATGGCGGTGATCGAACGCGCGCTGGAGGTGACCGCGGCCTATGTGAAAGAGCGCAAGGCCTTCGGCAAGGCACTGATCGATTTCCAGAACACCCAGTTCAAACTGGCGGAGGCGAAGACGCAAGCCACCGTCGCCAGGGTGTTCGTCAATCACTGCGTCGATATTCATCTGCAGGGCAAGCTCGATGCCACCATGGCGTCGATGGCCAAGATGTGGGTGACCGACACGCAGTGCAAGATTGTCGATGAATGCCTGCAGCTGTTCGGCGGCTACGGTTACATGAACGAATACCCCATCGCGCGCATGTATGCCGACAGCCGGGTGCAGCGTATCTATGGCGGCACCAACGAGATCATGAAACTGCTGATCGCACGCAGCCTTTAATGGTCAGGCGATGCCGAGCGCCTCGCGAGCGGCATCGCTTAACCCGTCCGGCGTGAATGGATTGCATATCGTTATGGTGCCAAGGCGGGCGCCGTTTGCCATGTCCTCGCTGATGAGAACGGTGCAGCCGCTTTGCGCTGCTGATGCCAGAAGCACCGCATCCCAATAGGAAAACGTACCGGCCGCCGCTTCCTCTGCGGCGACGCGATGGGCGGTTGCGGTCGCGGCAAAGCTGTTGAATGTGGCAAGGAGGGATTTGGCCTGGTCGCGTGCGAAGGCCGGTGCCACTTTCAGTTTGCGGACTACCGCGACATAGAATTCTCCGATGACCTGCAGCCCGAGTGTGCAGTCCACCACCGCAGCGGCTGCGATGATCTCGATCGCGCGGGCCTGTTTGGCCGCATCGCGGGCGTCGAAGGCATAGAACAGGATATTGGTGTCGAGCGTGATCCTAGTCACGCGCGTGAAGCTCCTCGCGCGTGAAGCCCTTGCCGTCGGATTTCGCCGTACTGTGACGGGCGCTCTCCAGAAGCTGCTTCAACGCCTTTTCCCGGTCGGGGGGCAGCGCGCATTTGCCGGTGCGCGTCGATACGGGGTGGATTTCTGCGGCAGGCACACCGTTGCGCAAAACCTGAACACTCTCACCCGTTACCTGTACCTGACGTACAAGCTGCGAGAACTGCTGGTTGGCTTCGCGCATCGTCATTTGCCGCATGGTATTCTCCTATGTGCTACATACGTAGCACGTCCGGCAGCCATTTTCAATCCCGGGGCATTCGCTAGGGTAGAGCCACGCAATTCAATAACGGGGAGTCACCCATGTCCTACAAGGAAATCATTTATGAGGTGAAGGATCAGATCCTCACCATCACGCTCAACCGGCCGGACAAGCTGAACGCTTTCACCGGCACGATGATGAATGAATTGATCGATGCCTATGACCGTGCCGGCAAGGACGACAATGTCCGCGCCATCGTGGTCACCGGCGCGGGCCGGGCCTTCTGTGCCGGGGCCGATCTTTCGGCCGGTGGCGATACCTTCAATTCGCAGAAGCGTACCGACCGGCCGGAGCGCATGCGCCCCGAAGGCAGCGCGGTCGATTACAGCGCCGAATATGTCCGCGACGGCGGCGGGCGGGTTACGCTCGCGATGTTCAACTGCCTGAAGCCGATCATCGGCGCCATCAATGGCGCGGCCGTCGGCATCGGCGTCACCATGCAATTGCCGATGGATGTGCGCATTGCCTCGGAAAATGCGCGCTTCGGCTTCGTGTTTTCCCGCCGCGGCATCGTGCCGGAAGCGGCGTCGAGCTGGTTTCTGCCGCGTATCGTCGGCATCAGCCAGGCGCTGGAATGGTGCTTCTCCGGCCGCGTCTTCCCGGCACAGGAAGCGCTTGCCGGCGGCCTGGTGAAGGAAGTGGTGCCGGCCGATCAACTTCTGCCGCGAGCCTATGCACTGGCGGCGGAAATCCGCGACAACACGGCGCCGGTTTCGGTGGCGCTGATCCGGCAGATGATGTGGCGCCTGGCCGCTGCCGATCATCCGATGGCAGCACACAGGATCGATTCCCGCGGCATCTACAATCGCGGTGCCTCGGACGATGTGAAGGAAGGCGTGGTGTCGTTCCTGGAGAAGCGGCCGGCGAAATTCCCCGGCAAGGTCTCCGACGGCATGCCGGACTATTTTCCCTGGTGGGAAGAGCCAAAGTACAAATAGTCGTGACTCGATAGGTTTGAAGACGATACGGGGCTTTAACTGGCCCCGTATTTTTTTAGAGATCGCGATTGATCAAATCGCCCCCTCCGTTCCTTCGGAACTGTCGGCCAACGAAACGTCCACTGGACCTTTCGTTTACGGCCTCCGCCCCCGCAGCGCGGGGGAGCTGTCAGCGAAGCTGACTGAGGGGGCATTCTTCCGCAAGGGGGAGGCGAAAGTGTGGTATTTGCTCTTTGGGATCAGCCCGCTTTGCTGAAATGGCTGTGATCCAGCGGATCGGGGTTCAGCAATTTGCCGCCCATCGCGCCCAGCCAGTCCATCCCTTCGCGCAGGCGCACATTCTCGCCGATCACGATGATCGCGGGTGTGGTGCAGGATTGTGCCGCTTCGCCTAGCCCCGCCAATGTGGTGACGGTGACGCTCTGTTCGGAAAAGCTTGCATTGGAAATGATCGCGGCCGGTTCGTCGCCCGCGCGGCCCGCTGCGATCAGGCGCGCGGCAATCTCGCCCGCCGAACTGCGCGCCATATAAAGCACCAGGGTGGGGGAGGCTTTGGCCACCGCCGCCCAGTCCACATCCGGCAGGCTGCCTTTGGCGCCATGGCCGGTGATGAAGGTGACGCTGTGGTTGGTGTCGCGATGGGTGACCGGGATACCGGCATAGGCCAGACCGCCGATCCCCGCCGTCACGCCGGGCACGATGCGGAATGGAATGCCGCCACGGGCCAGCGCCAATGCTTCTTCCGAGCCGCGGCCGAACACCAGCGGGTCGCCGCCCTTCAGGCGCAGCACGCGAAAACCCTTGCGGGCGAGGCCGACCAGGCTTTGCGAAATGTCGGATTGCTTGAACGAGGGCTGGCCCGCGCGCTTGCCCGCGAACAGGATTTCCGCCCCCGGCCGGGCCAGTTTCAGCAGGTCCTTGTTGACCAGCGCGTCGTAAAGGATGACATCGGCGCTCGCGATTGCATGCAGCCCGAGAAGGGTGGCAAGGCCGGCATCGCCCGGCCCGGCCCCAGCCAGCCAGACCCAGCCGCGGTCGAACGCGGGCAGGCCGAAGGTTTCGGCCAGCTTCAGCGCCGCCGCTCGGCCCGCCGCATGTTGAAGATCGCGCACCATATTACACACATATGCTAATGTTGTTAGTGATATAATACGCAAGCATGATGGAAAAAAGAAGTGAGCTGAAAAAATTTCTTGGGCGGGAGGGGTTGCATATTAGGATTTTGTACCTATAATATGTCACGTCCACGCCGGATTCCCAACATATCAAGGACTTGGCCGGGGGACCCCCACCGGTTTTTTGAAGGTTCGAAAGCCACGCCATGCCCAAACCCCGCGCCGATCTGAAGCCCAATACCTTGGATTACGAGAATTTGCCGCTCGTCACCCCCAATGGCTTCCGGGAATATGACGCGCGCTGGCTGTTCGGGACGGAATTGAATCTGCCGGGGGTGCAGGCGCTGGGCCTCGGCCTCGGCACCCTGTTTCACGAACTGGGCATCGCGCCCCGCGTCGCCACCGGGCACGATTACCGCGCCTATTCGCTTTCCATCAAACAGGCGCTGACCATCGGGCTGATGGAGGCGGGATGTCAGGTGGTGGATATCGGCCTTTCCACCACGCCGATGGCTTATTACGCGCAATTCGCGCTCGATTGTCCGGGCGTTGCCATGGTCACCGCCAGCCACAACGAAAATGGCTGGACCGGGGTGAAGATGGGCGCCTCGAAACCGCTGACCTTCGGGCCGGATGAGATGACGCGGCTGAAAGCGATCGTGCTCGGCGGCCTCTCCAAACCGCGCGCCGGCGGCAGCTATTCCCGTGCCGAAGACATGCGCGCGCGTTATCTCGCGGCGGTCACGAACGGGCACAAACTCTCCCGCCCGATCCGGGTGGTGGCGGCCTGCGGCAACGGCACGGCGGGCGCCTTTGCGCCGGAGGCACTTTCCCGCATCGGGGCAGAGGTGATCCCGATGGATGCGGAGCTGGATTTCACCTTCCCCAAATACAATCCCAACACCGAAGACATGCAGATGCTGCATGCGATGGCCAAGGTGGTGCAGGAGACCGGGGCGGAGCTTGCGCTCGGCTTCGATGGCGATTGCGACCGTTGCGGCGTGGTGGCCGATGACGGAGAAGAAATTTTTGCCGACAAGGTGGGCGTTCTGTTGGCGCGCGATCTTTCGGCGCGCATTCCGAATGCGAAATTCGTCGCCGATGTGAAATCGACCGGCATTTTCGAAATCGATCCGGTGTTGAAGAAGAACGGTGCGACGGTCGATTACTGGAAGACCGGCCATTCCTACATGAAGCGGCGCACGCATGAGCTTGGTGCGGTCGCCGGTTTCGAAAAAAGCGGCCATTACTTTTTCAATCCGCCGGTCGGCCGCGGGTATGACGATGGCATCGTGGCGGCGATTGCGATCCTCGAAATGCTGGACCGCGCCGGGCAAACGAAAATGTCGGCGTTGGTTTCCGGCCTGCCCAAAACCTGGGGCACGCCGACCATGGCGCCATTCTGCCCCGACGATAAAAAATACGATGTCGTCGCCGCGATGACGCAGGAATATGAAACGCTGAAGGAGACGGGCGAAACCATTCTGGGCCAGAAGATCGTTCGTCTTGTCACCGTCAATGGTGTGCGCGTGACCCTGGAGGACGGCACCTGGGGCCTGATCCGCGCCTCCTCCAACAAGCCGTCTTTGGTGGTGGTGGTGGAAAGCCCGGTGTCTGAGGCGCAGATGCGCGCGATGTTCGCCGATCTCGACGGCCGCCTCTCCAAACACCCGGAAGTCGGCGCCTACGACCAGAAGATTTGACGACGGAATTGCGCTCGAGTGTTTCACCGTTTCATAGAATCGGTGAAACACTCTAGGCTTTTGGATCATCGCAATTCCGGACGGAAAACCGCTGCACACTTTTCCTGGAATTGCGCTAGCATGGGGCAAAACCAAAGGGAGATGCGCCATGGCAGAGGTTGAGGAATATCCCGGTACGCGCCTGACCGTTCGCAATGACGGCCGGCGCTGTATCCATTCGCGCTATTGTGTGCTGGGCCTGCCGGATGTGTTCGTGCCCAATGTCGATGGGCCGTGGATCCGCCCCGACGCGGAAGCCTGCGAAACCGTGATCGCGGCGATTTCGTAATGCCCGTCGGGCGCGCTCAGCTACCGCGCCGCCGATCCGGCCGCGAACGAAAAGCCGCCTGGCGTCAACACCATCCGCGTGTGGCAGGACGGGCCGCTGGCCGTTCATGCCGAACTGAATATCGGCGGCGATACGATGAGTTATCGCGCCACGCTGTGCCGTTGCGGCAAGTCGTTTCACAAGCCTTATTGCGACGGCATGCACCGCAAGGCCCGCTTCGCCGCAACAGGTGAGCCAACACCGCAGAAATCCGAACCGCTTCCCGTGCGCAACGGCCCGCTCAACGTCACGCCGACGCTCAACGGCCCGCTGCACGTCGAGGGCGCACTCGAAATCTGTTCGGCCAGCGGGCAGACCATCACGCGCACGACGGAAACCTGGCTTTGCCGCTGCGGCCATTCGAAAGACAAACCGTTCTGCGACGGCAGCCACGAAGCTGCGGGCTTTATCGCTGACGGTGAAGCGTAACCGGTAATTTCCCTGCCCGTTACGGCCGCGCTTCCAGAATGATGTTGAACGGCGTTTCCGCCGCCCGCCGCATTGCCGTGAAGCCGGCCTTCCCAACCATGATGTCGCGCAGGCGTTTTTCACCGGCCTGCGCGCCCAGGGCCGGTCCGTTGCGCGCCAGCGAAACCGGCACGCAAATGAGCGACGTCATGGGCGTGGCGCGCGGCGCCTTCCGGGTTGGCCATGTCGTGCAGGCAATCGAAGAACGCGATCAGATCGAAATCGCCGTCGCGATAGGCGGTGGCATCGGCGATCTCGAACCGGGTGTTGGGTGCGGCCGCCTGTTTCGCCCGTTCCCGCGCTGTCTCGATGGATTGCGGATGATAGTCGTAGCCGACGAATTCCGAATTGGGGAACGCTTTCGCCAGCAGAATGGTGCTGGCGCCATGGCCGCAGCCGATATCGGCCGCCTTGCCACCACGGCTGAGTTTCTCCTGCACGCCATCCAGTGCCGGCAGCCAGGATGAAAGCAGGTTGGCGTTGTACCCGGCGCGGAAGAACCGCTCCGTCCCGTGGAACAGGCAGCGATGATGATCGCCCCATTCCATGCCGGCGCCGTTGCGGAAATTTTCCGTCGCCTGTTCGCGGATATGGAAGAGGTCCTGCACGATCAGATAGGCGCCGGGCAGATCGACCGGTCCGCCCGGATCGGCCAGGCACAGCGCCTGTTCGTCATCCAGATAATATTGGCCGCTTGCAGCATCGTAATGCACGTAACCGCCAGCCGCCTGATTGTTCAGCCATTCGCGCACATAACGCTCATGCGTGCCGGTGCGCGCGGCAAGGTCTGCCGGGGACAGCCGCTCTTTCGCCAGTGCCTTGTAAAATCCCAGTTCGTCGCCGATCGACATCAGCACCGCGCTCATCGCCGCGCCGAGATCGCCAACAGCCTTATGCAGAAATTCGTGAAGCCGGGATTCATCAACCGTCATGACAAGCCTCCCAGATGCCGGAACGCTGAACGATCGTGAAGGGGCGTACTTTACACGATGGCGCGACGCCGCGCCATGTGTGACGTGGGCTGGCGACGGTTCGATTCAAAACGGAATGGTGTCTTGCCCAAATCCTAGAACAGGACATCCCACAGCATGCGCGCGGCGGTGACCGCGATGAAAAGGGCGAACATCCGGCGCAGGCGTTTGCGGTCGACACTGTGCGCCAGCCACGCCCCCACGGGCGCGAGGAAGAAGGACACCGGCGCGATCAGGACAAAGCCCAGCGCGTTGACGTAACCGAATGAATAAGGCGGCAATCCCGGCAGGTGCCAGCCCGAAAGCACCGCACCGATGGTGCCGGGAATGGAGATGATGGCGCCGAAGGCGGATGCGGTGGCCACCGCGCTGTGGATCGGCATGCCGAACACGGTCATCAGCGGCACGCCGACCGTTCCGCCGCCTATGCCCATCATTGTCGATATGCCGCCGATGCCGAATGGCAATGCGGCACCTGTGACGCCGCCGGGCGGCTGGCTGGAGATGGTGCGGCCCGCACCGTCAAACGCCATGTGAATGGCAACCGGGATCGCAACAATGGCGAAGATGAGGGACAGCGTTTCACCGCGGACAGAGCCTGCGATCATGCTGCCCGCGATGACGCCGAGAAGCATCGGGCCGATCCAGCGTTTCAACAGGCCCCAATCGACTGCACCTTTGGCGGCATGCGCCCGAAGCGAGGAAATGGAGGTGGGAATGATGGTGGCAAGCGAGGTGCCCACTGCCACATGCATGCGCATGGATTCCGGCACGCCCAGGCCCGCCAGCACGTGATAGAGCACCGGCACCACCACGATGCCGCCACCCACGCCCAGCATGCCGGCGATCAGACCGCCGACCACACCGGCGAGGACAAGGCCCAATGCAAGGGTGCCGAAATCCGCCGGGACACCAGCCAGCAAATCCATGTTTCAGGCCGCCGCGCGTTCGGTTGGCGGGGACAGACGGGCGAGCGCATCGTGCAGGATCGCGATGCCGGCACCGGGGCGGGTTGCGTTTTCGCTCAGATGGCGGCGGAACAGGCGCGCGCCCGGCCGGCCGTTGAACAGGCCCAGCATGTGTTTCGTCATCGCGTTCAACGGCACGCCGTGCGCAAGATTGCGTTCGATGTAGTGGAGATAGGCATCCACCGCTTCGGTGACCGTTCGCGGCGTGCCACCGAAAAAACGTGCATCGACATCGGAAAGGATTGCCGGGGTCTGATAGGCGGCACGGCCCAGCATCACACCATCGACATGGGGGAAATGCGCTTCCGCCGCATCGAGCGTGGCGATGCCGCCATTGATGGTGATGGTGAGATCGGGACTTTCCCGTTTCACCCGGTAGACGAGCTCGTAATCGAGCGGCGGCACATCGCGGTTTTCCCGCGGGGACAGGCCTTTCAGCCACGCCTTGCGCGCATGGACGATGAAATGGGTGACGCCCGCGTTCCGGCAGGCGCCGATCAAACTGCGCAAGGATTCTTCCGGGTTCTGATCGTCCACCCCCAGGCGGCATTTGACCGTGACCGGAATGCGCACGGCATCGCGCATTGCCGCCGCACACTCCGCCACCAGAGCGGGCTCGCGCATCAGACAGGCACCGAACTTGCCCGATTGCACACGGTCCGATGGGCAGCCGACATTGAGATTGATTTCGTCATAGCCGAAATCGGCGGCGATGCGAGCGGCTTCGGCAAGCCGCGCCGGCTCTGCGCCGCCCAGTTGCAGGGCGACCGGATGTTCCGCCGGATCGAAGCCGATCAGACGCACGCGGTCGCCGCGGATCACTGCCTCCGCCGTGACCATCTCGGTATAAAGCCTTGCGCGCGCGCTCAATTGACGGTGGAGGAAGCGGCAATGCCGGTCCGTCCACTCCATCATCGGGGCGATGGCGAAGATTTTTTCGTTCAGGTTCAAACTGTCATCCGGCTGGCTTGGCGAGCGCCGCACCCATAGCCGCTTTTTTTGCCCGCGCCAAATCAGGCGCGAGCGCGCTTTGCAGCCTCATCAAAGCTGTGCCTCCGCACTTGCCCGTGCGGCCGGATAATCGGCCTTGCCATTGGCCGCGCGGATCGGGCGGTCGGCGATGACAATGCGCTTCGGGGTTTTGTAGCCGGCCAGAGACCCGCGAACAAAGGCACGCAGGCCATCCTCATTCCACGCCGCACCCGGCGTCAGGGACACGACGCCGGTCACCGCCTGACCCCATTTCTCGTCCGGCATGCCGACCACCAGCGCATCCTCGATCGCGGGGTGGCGCTTCAACGCCTCCTCCACTTCTTCGGGGAAGACTTTTTCGCCCGCGGTGTTGATGCAGGCATTGCCGCGGCCCAGCAAGGTCAATGAACCATCGGCTTCAACCGTCACCCAGTCACCGGGAATCGAATAGCGCTCGCCTGCGATCGTGCGGAAGGTGCGCGCGGTCTTGGCGTCGTCCTTGTAATAGCCGAGCGGGTTTGGGCCCTTGATCGCCACCATACCGGGGATGCCAGAGCCCGGAAGAACTTCGTTGTCGCTCTCGTCGAACACTTTGCAACGGTCACCGAGAACGAATTTGGCGGTGTGCACTTCGGCATCTTTGGTCATGACCGAAGTACCGAGGCCAAGCGCCTCGGATGATGAGAACGCGTCGCTCAACACCGCGTTCGGCATGTGCTGCAGAAGCCCGCGTTTGACCTCGAGGCTCCACATCACGCCGGACGAGTTCATCGCCATCACGGATGAGACATCATACTTGCCGGGGTTGGCGTTCAGCGCATTGAGGATCGGCCGGGCGAAACTGTCACCAACAATGGCGATATGTTGCGGCTTGTGGCGGTCTATCGCTTCAAGCAATTCCTCGGCGTCGAAGGTGTCCTTGGTCAGCGTCACGACAGAGCCGCCGGCCAGCATCGCACGCAAGGCGCTTAAAAGGCCGGTGCCGTGCATCAGCGGCGGCGCCGGTATCATGCGCATGGATGCGCGCATGGTGGCGCTCAGCCGCGCGAACGCATCCACCGACTGCGGCACCGGCAGGCCCAATTGTTCCAACCCCCGCAGCATCAGGGTTTGAAGATCGTTGTGCGTCCACATCACGCCCTTGGGCATGCCGGTTGTGCCACCGGTGTAGATGAAGAACTGGTCTTCGCCCGAACGCGCCATGTCGAGCGGGCCGCCATTACCGTCCGTCGCCAGATCGTCGAACCGTTCGGCAAACGGTGCCGCGGGATCGTTGCCGCTGATCTCGATCCAGGTTTTGACCTTGGGCAGGCGCGGGCGGATCTGGGCCACGGCGTCGCGGAATTCCGGCGCATAGACAACGGTCTGCGCATCCGAATTGTCGAAAATGTACCAGACCTCATCGGGGGTGTAGCGGTAATTGACGTTGACATGCGTCATCCGCGCCTTGAACGCCGCCGCCAGCGCCAGCAGATATTCCGGCCGGTTGCGCATATAGATCGCGATCTTGTCGCCCGGCTGGCTGCCGCGTGCGACGAGCGCGCGGGCCAGATTGTTGGTCATCGCCTGCGCCTGGCCATGGGTGATGATGCGCGGGCCATGGATGAAGGCCGGTTCGTCCTGCGGCAGCAGGGGCTCCAGCGCATCGAGAACGTCGCCAAAATTCCAGTCCATATTTTCCCCTCCCGTCGCAGGCCCGGTTTTCCGGTGCCTGTTTTCTTCATCCGGCGTCTATTTGCGCGTGCCTGTGGCCCGTCCGTCAACCGTGGCGGCAGGCTTTCTTTTCGGGATCGCGGCACGCTGGCTGCAGACCGTCTTTACCGCGCGGCCGGCAGCGGCAATGTTGTATGGCAGGAACGGCCATGAAATCAGGGGAGGATAAGAGCGGTGAATGACGATACACCCGTGATTGTCGGGGTTGGGGAAGCTTCGGAACGGATTGACGCACCCGATTATGCAGCACTTTCGCCGGTGGCGCTGGCCGCGGCGGCGGCAAAGGCAGCCTTGCAGGATACCGGCGTGGATGGGGCGGCCGCCCGGGTCGATGTGGTCGCCGCCATCCGGCAATTCGAGATTTCAACGCCGGCTGCGCGTCCGCCTTTTGGCGCGTCCGACAATTTTCCCCGTTCGGTTGCCCGCCGCATTGGGGCCGATCCGGCTCGCGCGATCTGGGAGCCGACCGGCGGGCAAGGCCCGCAGCATCTGGTCAATGAATTTGCACATGCCATCGCCCGGCGGGAGGCGGAGCTTGTGCTGCTGGTGGGTTCGGAAGCGATTTCCACTGTTCGCCATCTGATGGGCAAAGGCGAGACGCGCGACTGGAAAGAGGAGGTTGGCGGCCAGATCGAGGATCGTGGCTATGGCGTCAGCGGTCTGCTCGACAAGGTGCTGATCGCACACGGGGTGCGCACGCCGATTCAAGCCTATGCCCTGTTCGAGAATGCGCGGCGTGCGCGCAGGCACAAGAACCGCGATGCCTATCGGCAGGAAATGGCGCAATTGTTCGCGCCCTTCACCCGTGTTGCGCATGACAATCCACACGCGATGAGCCGGGACATTCATACCGTCGCGGAATTGGCAACGGTGACAGAACGCAATCGTCTGACCTCCGATCCGTTTCCGCGCTGGCTGGTGGCGCGCGATCAGGCCAACCAGGGTGCCGCGGTCCTGCTGACATCCGTGCGCAAGGCCCGCGAATTGGGGATTGCAGAAGATCGCTGGATTTATCTGTGGGGTGGCGCCGATGTGAAAGAACGTCCGCCGCTGGAACGGCAGGATCTTTCGCGCGGCCCCGCTTCCGTTGCCGCTGTGAAGCAGGCGCTTGATGCGGCCGGGATGACGCTTGGCGATGTCAATCGGTTCGATCTCTATTCGTGTTTCCCGATCGCGGTGTTCAACATCTGTGATGGCATGGGATTGGCGCCGGACGATCCGCGCGGGCTGACGGTTACCGGCGGTCTGCCCTACTTCGGCGGGGCCGGAAACAATTATTCCATGCACGCCATCGCTGCGATGGTGAACCGGCTTCGGGCGCGGCCTGGCTCGATCGGGCTGGTGGCGGCCAATGGCGGCTTTCTTTCCAAATATTCGGTCGGCATCTATGCGGCCGCGGCGCGCGATTTCCAGCCCTTCGATTCAAGCGCGCTTCAGGCCGAGGTGAATGGGTGGACAGCACCGGTGCTGGATCAGGCTTATGCGGGTCAGGCGGCGGTTGAGACCTACACCATTGATTATTCCGGGAAGGCGCCGCGCGGCGTGGTGATTGCGCGCACGCCAGCCGGTGCGCGGGTGGTGGCGATGACACCGCCGGACGATATGGCTGTGGTGGAAGACATGATCGCCAACGATCCGCTTGGCCGTCAGGTGACGCTCAAGCCGGGTGCAGAGGGTCTTGTGACGGTGGCGGGATTTTCCACCTGATCGCGCCACCTGATCGTACAAGATCAGGTCCGCGGGCCGCTCGCCTCGCGAAGGTCGCCGGCCGCCAGGATACCGATGGGGATGGTGGCCAGATAGGCGATCAGTCCGATGGTCAGCGTCGCCCACGGCCACATCACCATCAGCCCGGCAATGCAGGCGACCAGCAATGCGATCAGGAAGCGGTGCTGGCGTTGCACGTGCATATATTTGATGGAGGGTGTGGGCAGGCGGCTGACCATCAGGATCGATGTCGCCGCCACCAAGGCGCAGGCGAATAGCGGGTTCTGAAAATCGCCGTGATCGAACTGGAAGCTGATCAGAAGCGGCAACAGCATCACGCACGCCGCTGCCGGTGTCGGCAGGCCGGTGAAATAGGGATTGGCTTCGGTGGCGCCTTCGTCGCGCGCAGCCTGAATGTTGAAGCGCGCCAGCCGGATCGCGGCACAGATGCAGAAGATAACGGCGGCGACCCAGCCGCCTTCGCCCATGCGCGACAGACTCCAGGTATAGGCGATCACTGCGGGCGCCACGCCGAAGCTGACCAGATCGGCCAGCGAATCCAGTTGCGCGCCAAAGCGGGTGTCGGCGCCCAGCTTGCGGGCAACGCGGCCGTCCAGCATGTCGAACAGCATCGCGGCCACGACAGCGGCGACCGCCAGCTTGAAATTTGCTTCCATTGCGAAGCGGATGGCGGTGGCACCCGAGGCAAGACCAAGCAGGGTCAGCGCGCTGGGCGCCAGCTTGGCCATCGACAGGTCCTCAAACCGTTCCATGACCATACGCGGCGACAGTTTGCGGTGCTGTGACACGATTGTTCTATATCTCCGCCAATACGGTTTCGCCGGCCTTGACGTGGCGCCCCGCCGGAACAACGACCTGCGCACCCGGCGGCAGATAGACATCCAGCCGGCTGCCGAAACGGATAATGCCAAATCGGGCGCCCCGGCGCACCTCTTCCCCCTCTTTGAGGCCGCAGACGATTCGCCGCGCCACCAGCCCGGCGATCTGGATCACGGCAATGTCCTTGCTGCCATCCGGAACCGATAGCGGCCTGAGGCGGATCGACATCCGCTCATTGTGCTCGCTCGCCTTGTCGAAGGACGCATTGAAAAATTTGCCCGGGCGGTAGGAAAGTGCGACGGCCCGCCCGGTCAGGGGCGCGCGGTTCACATGCACGTTGAACACATTCATGAAGATCGAAAGCCGGGTCCGGGGCTCCGGGCCAAGGCCGAGTTCCGGTGGCGGAACCGCCATGACCACGGGCAGAAGTTTGCCATCGGCCGGGCTGACCAGCCGGTTTTCCCCCGGCGGGGCCACCCGCTCCGGGTCGCGGAAAAAGGCCACGCACCAGATGGTCAGCGGCAGGAACAGCCAGCCGGCCCATGACGAAAGCCAGAACAAAACGGCGTTCACGGCGACGAACACCGCGATGAAGGGCCAGCCTTCGGGGTGAATGGGAAGTCTCAATGCCGGGCATCCTCGGCCGTTATGGCCCTGAAAACGGGCGGATGGGGCGGGATGCATATAGCGGTTGCCGCCCACATGCAAAGGCGGGCATGCAAAGGCGGGCATGCAAAGGAGGGCGGCGGGGGCGCCCGGCCTCAGCGGGAAAGTGCGGCGCTGGCGGCCCCGATCCAGTTGGGGTCCAGTCGCTGGCCGCTGGCGGCATCGGTTGGGATCGCAATGATGTTCGCGGACTCCCCCGGCGCAAGCAGCCTGGCCAGCGTGGCAATCACGCGGTCGCTATAGCCCGGCGTTTTCCAGAACAGGCTGCCTTCCGCCAGGATGCCCACATCCTTGCCGCCGTCCTGGGGCGCGTAGGCCGCGATCAGACCGCCAAGGGCGGTTGCGACCAGATCCGCGGAACGGTTGATCAGTGCCTGTGCGATGGCACCCAGATGCGGATCGTTGCGCAGTTCCACAACACGCGCGGCGCCGTCGCGGGCGGGATCGAAACCGGCTTCGCGGCAGGCGTCCTCACCCGCCGCCAAAGCCAGAAGCCTGGGCAGATAGACCCCGCTCACCGCCTTTTCAAACCGCTGCAGCTTGCGTTGTTCCGGCGGCAGCGTGGCGGCCAGACGATCGTCAACCGGCGAAAGACAATCGGCCGGATCGAAATTGCCCGATTCCAGATTGACTGCCATCAACTCGTCGTTCTGCCAGCCTGCGCGCTCGGCGGCTGTGAGTTTGGTGATCGCGTGCACGGGAAAAAAACCGGCCATGTTGGTACCGGTGCCGACGATCAGGCCGATCAGATGGCTGTGATGCGGGGCGATGCAGGCCCCGCCCAGAAGGCTCGCCACCGTGTCGTTCAGCACGGCGAAACTGCTGACCGTTTTGTTGTGCCGGGCGAGTGCCTTCACCAGCGCGCTGCCGACAACATCGACATCCGCAATCGTGATGCCCTTGTTCCAGCGGATCAGATGTGCATCGCGTTCCGGCGTGATGGTGGCAGGATAGGAAAAACAATAGCCGAGATGGAAGCTGTCTTCGGGACAGGCTTCGGCCAGCAACGCCGCCTGGGTCTGGAAAAATTCTTCCGCGGTCACCTTGCCCGGCGTGGTGGCCCGCTGCATCAGATCGCTGTGCCAGGCCGTCTTGCCGTTGTTCGCCAGCAGGCGCGCGGTGCCGTTTGAAACCTCCACATAAGCGGCGCGCATATTGGTGCCACCGACATCGAGCGCCGCCGCGCGGCCGGAAAAATGCGGGTCGGGCTTACGCAGATAGGCGGGAAGGGCGCGGATCTGTTCCCTGTCATGGGCAAGGCCCGCGCGGATGGAAGCACAGATGCGCGCAGAAAGATCGCGCAATTGTCCTTGCGACAGGGAAAGGGTTGCAACCAGATCGGTCATTACATCGCCCCTCTTGTGATACGCCCGGGGCCGGAATCATGCGGGCGAATATACTATGAGGTTTCCTGTGCCGTGCGCACGGTAACGGTTCCGGCACGCTCCAGCTTACCCCAGCCGACGAACGGCCCCTTGATAGCCGTCAGAAGCGACCGGATCACCACATAATACATAATCTGGCGATAGCCGAATCGTTGCAGCACCAGCCACCACAACAGGCTCCAATTTTCGCGTTTTTCCATTACAAAGCCGAGTATGGCGGCCAGAAGGTCCACCACCACGAAGATCGCGTAATAGATGCCGACGGTGATGAGGTCGGTGTTGTTGAATTCCGCCCCGTGCTGCAGATAGGCGATGTACTGCCATGCCAGTTGCCAGATCAACAGAAGATCGGCCAGCGGGGCCAGCGCCGTCAGCGCGATCTGGAACAGCCAGACTTGCGGCAGTGCGATCATGCCCAGCGTGCCATAGCGCGGGTTAAAGGTCAGGCGGCGATATTTCCACAGACATTGCAGCGTGCCATAGGCCCAGCGGAAGCGCTGTTTGGCCAGCCCACGCACGGTCGCCGGTGCCTCGGTCCAGGCGATGGCGGAACTGTCGAACAGAACGCGGTAACCGGCCCGCTGCACATTGATGGTCAGGTCCTGGTCTTCGGCCAGGGTGTCGGTGGGAAAACCGCCCAGCCCGATCAGGACAGACCGCCGCCACGCCCCGACCGCGCCCGGTACCACCGTCATGGTGTCGAGGCCGGCCAATGCGCGGCGTTCCAGATTCTGCGCCACGATATATTCCAACGCCTGCCAGCGCGTGATCATGTTGATGCGGTTGCCGACCTTGGCGTTGCCGGCCACCGCGCCGACCTTGGGATCGCCGAACCAGCGCACAAGCCGGGCAATGGTATCGCGATTGAATTGCGTATCGGCGTCGAGCGCGATGATGATCTCGCCCTGCGCCACGGCGAGGCCGGCGTTCAGCGCATTGGCCTTGCCGCCATTGGCAAGGCGCAAGAGCTTGATGCGCGGATCGGTGCCGTAGCTTTGATGCACCAGCAGCGCGGTATTGTCCTTCGAGCCGTCATCGACGATCACGATTTCCAGATCGTGCAGGGTGCTGGCCAGAATTCGCTGCACCGTTTTGACGATGACGTTTTCCTCGTTGTAGGCGGGAATGATGACGGAGACCGGCACTGTTGCGTGCGTCGGTATGGGTGGCGCGCCATCGCGTTCGCGCCGGCGGTTCCACAGGCTGAGGCCCGCCAGAAAGAGCAGCCGCGCAATACCGAGAATGATCGCGGCGGCAAAGGCCCAATAGAGAATGCGCCCGGTATAGCTGAGGGTCAGGAACACCACGCGGTCGGTCAGAAGCCCCATGGTGGGGGAGAGCGGCGGCATGGCTTCGGCCGGCGTGAGGCCCGCCAGTTCCGATACGGTGACGAACCGATAGCCCTGGTGTTTCAGCTTCGCGATCAGTTCGGGAAGGGCCGCCACGGTCTCGGACCGGTCGCCGCCCGCATCATGCAGAAGCACAATGTTGCGCGGCATGCCGGGGTGAACATCGTGCAGTTGCGCCAATGTGCGCTGCACGATCTTTTCGGTGCCCGGCAATGCCCAGTCGATCGGATCGATATGCTCGCCGACCGCGATGTAGCCCATCTTCTGCGCGATCTCGACGGGAAGGATTTCCTCCGCATCGGTCGGCTCGGCATCGCCGAGATAAGGCGGGCGGAACAGGCGCATCGAATGGCCGGTCAACGCCTCCACCAGGCGCTGGGTTGCATTCAATTCCAGCGTTACGGCCTGGCCCGGCGTGTCCGACAGATTGGGATGGGTATAGGTGTGGTTGCCGATCTCGTTGCCGTCGGCCAGCGTGCGCTGAACCAGGGTGGGATAGGCTTCTGCATTGCCGCCGATCAGGAAGAAGGTGGCGTGGATATGATTGGCCTTCAGAATGTCGAGGATCTTCGGCGTCCATTCCGGGTCCGGCCCATCATCGAAGGTCAGCGCGACCGTCTTGCCGTAATTGGCCCCGAATTGATGGATCACATAGCTGAGGGGAAGCTTCTGATAGCTTTCGTCGTCGATATCACCGGTATCGCGCTCAACCTCGAATTTGCGCAGGCCCGGCGCCGGTTCGGCATCGACGCGCAGCAATTCGCCGTCGCCTTCGTAATCGATGTCTTCAACCACGGAGATATTGTGCAGCGCTTTTGGTGCCGGCGCGCCGTAAGCACGGCCCATGACGGACCATAGCGAGGGGTCCTCGCTTCCCAGCCGCCACAGTGCGTAGCCGGCCGGGCGATAGGGATCGGCGGCATGGATTTCGTTGTAGGCGGTCACGCCATCGAGAAACCAGACCTCATGCCGGATCTTGTCGTCTTCGATATAGGAGAAATGCGGGTTGTTGGTGGCGCCATCAAAGGTGATACCGGCACCGGAATCATGGGCGGCGATCATCGCGGCCTGAAAGCTCAAACTGTCGACGCCGTTTCCGTTCCAGTCATAGGCATAACTGCCGAAGGCGACGATGGTGCGGGCCGGGTTGAGCACGCGCATGCGTTTGTCGAGCGTGGTCTCGAACCAGGATTGTCCGGCAATGCTGCCGGGGTCGCCCGCATCCGAATGCTGGTCGTAGGCCATCAGGATTGTGTAATCGACGGTACTCGCGATGGTCTTGAACGGCCATCTGGGATCGTCGAACGGGGCCGCGACCGCAATCACCCAGCCGCGTTCGGAAAATTCGGTCGAAAGTTCTTTCAGGAAGCGTTCCATGTCGCCATAGGCGCTTTCCGGAACCTCCTCGAAATCGACTGTCACGCCCTGCAGGCGATGCTGGGCAACGAATGTGGTGATGCCGTTCACCAGATTCGTGCGCCGCGCCGGATCGGCCAGCAGGCGGGCAAGTCCCGGCCCGTCCCATTTTCCCTGTGCCGCGTTCTGGATCACCGGAACGATGACCGCGCCGGGCTTGTTGCGCCGGACGAGGCCGTAAACATGCTTGTTGAAGCGGGTGGCCAGCGTGGCGTCGGGGCCCGTCAGGCTCATCCAGGTCGGCATCACCCAGTCGAGCCGCGGCAGCGACGCTTTCAGATCGTCATAGGCCGAAGGGTCCCAATCCGGGTAGAACGCGATCGACAGCGGGCGTCCGTCATGCGGGGCCATCGCGCTCGGCAGGATTTTCTTGCTGCGGGCGAATTTGTGGTGGCGTTCTTTCAGCGCCTCGGCCCGTGTGGCGCGGGCCTCCGCCGCCAGCCGCGCGGCAGAGTGCAACAGGCCGGGCGCCGCTGCCTTGTTTTCCAGATTGTTGGTCTTCACCGCGGTCATGCGGCCCGGAAGCTTGACGCTACCGATATACGGCACCGCAAGCAGGCTGGTCAGGAATGCGGCGGCCAGCAGGGTGCTGGCAATTGCCGCGGTCCAGCCCGCCAGCGACATCCATTTCGCCCGGCGCCCGCTGGCGTCGAAAAAGACCGGCTTGTTTGACATGATGGGTAAACCGGCGCTGGCCGATTGCTCCGTGCTGACGTCAGGATGGGGTCACGCCCAATGCCACGAAAATCTTGTCACGAAAATCTTGCTACGAAATTCTGTCACGCCATTCGCAGGTGAAATCCGATCCATGCCGTTTCGCACCAAGCCCGCGGTCAGCCGGATTATCCTCAGCCTCATTCTTGGTAGCGGGTTTGTCTTTTGTTTGGCAATCAACTGGCCGGGACACCTATCTTACGATTCTTTAATGCAGTTGCTGGAAGGGCGGCAAGGCCGCTATGGCAACTGGCACCCGGCCGTCATGTCCTGGATGCTGGGCATTGCGGATTGGGCCCATCCCGGCGCCGGGCTGTTTACCCTGTTCGATCAGCTTTTGCTGTTCGGCACGCTTTCCGCCCTGCTTGCGTTCGCGCGCGGCCGCTTTCTTGCCGCCGGTCTTGTGGCGGTGGCGCTGATCGCCCTGCCGCAGACCGTTCTGTACCAGGCCATTGTCTGGAAAGACGTTCTGTTCGCCGATGCAGCCGTGGCGGGTTTTGCCGCTCTGGCTCTGGCTGCAAGGTTCTGGCCGCGGCGCGGGCTTCGCATCGGGCTGATCGGGATGGCTGTTCTGTTTCTGGTTCTGGCCGCGCTGGCCCGGCAGAACGGTATCCTGATGCTGCTGGCCGGTGGTGTCACCCTGGGTTTGATTGCGTCGCGGCTGAACCCCGGTTTCGGGTTGCGTTATGGCCTGCTGGCGCTATCCGGCGGCGTGGCCGCGCTGGTGCTTGCCGGCTTCGCCCTGTCGTTGCGCAGCGTTCCGGGTGGCGGAACGGGACAGGAAATCGCGCAACTGCAATCCTTCGATCTGGCCGGTGCGCTGGCAGCCGATCCGAATTTGCCGCTTGCGGTGTGGGACAAAAAGGCACCGGGGCTGGCGCGGGTCATGCGCCGGCAGGCACCCCTCTATTATTCACCGGCGCGCAACGACACGCTGGCCCGCGCCGCGGATCTTCAGGATGCGCTGGACAATACAGCGCCGCATCTGATCACCGCCCAGTGGCTGGATCTGATCCGCCATCACACCGGTCTCTATCTGAAAGTGCGCGCAGACGTGTTCTGGTGGACATTTTTCACCCCACGCATCGCCGCCTGTGTGCCCTTTGTCGTCGGTGTCGAGGGGCGGCCCTCCGATCTCAAGGCGTTGAACATGGTCCGGCGCTTCGATGGGCGCGATCGCGCGCTGGACAATTATGCCACCGCATTTACCGGCACCCCGGTTTTTTCGCATGCCGCATTCGCTTTGGTCGGGGTGATGCTTTTCGGAATTCTGCTCTGGCGCAGGCGCGCGGCCGATCTTGCCATGGCGGGCCTGATCGCCGGTGCATTTCTGTTCACGCTGAGTTTCTTTGTGCTCTCGCTCGCCTGCGACTACCGCTATCTCTATGTCCTCGATCTCGCGGTCATGGTGTGCGGTTTCTATCTGGCGCTGGATGGACGTTTGTCCGACACTGGGCGCGATCAGCAATCATAACATCGCACAACCGGAAGGATTTTCGCATGGATCTTCAGCTCAAGGACAAAGTGATTTTCGTCGCCGGCGGCAGCCGCGGCATCGGGCTCGGCATTGTCGAAGCCTGTCTTGCGGAAGGTGCGCGTGTCGGCCTTGCGGCACGGGGGCAGAAATCGCTGGACGAAACCATGGCGCGCCTCAGTGAAAAATACGGTGCCCAAAAGTTGTGGAGCTATTGCGGTGACATGCGCGCGACCGCCGATATCGAACAGGCACTGGCGGGATGTGAAAAGGCGCTCGGCCCCGTCTGGGGTGCGGTCGCCAATGTCGGGATTGATTCCGCGCCGCTGGGCGTCGATCTCGACGATGAAACCTGGGATGGCGGGCTGTCGCAGAATCTGACCTCGGCGTTCCGGCTGGCCCGCACCGCCATCCGCCAGATGGGGCCGCGAAAAGAAGGCGCGCTTCTGCTGATCAGTTCGATTGCGGGGCTCGGCGCGCTGGGCACGCCGCTGACCTATGGCACGGCCAAGTCCGCCATCAATCACCTGACCAAGGAACTGGCGCGGCTGTGCGGCGCCGGCGGCATCCGCGTCAATGCCATCGCACCCGGCAACATCATTTTCCCCGGCGGGGATTGGGAAAAGCGCGCCACCGGTGAGCGGGCGGAAGCCTGGCAGCGCTGGATCAAGCGCGAGGTTCCGATGCGCCGCTTCGGCCGGCCGGAGGAAATCGGCAGTGCCGCCGCCTTCCTGCTCAGCCCGGTGGCGAGTTTTGTTACCGGCGCCATCGTGCCGGTGGATGGCGGCCAGACCCGTTAAGAGAAACGCATCAAGGATGCGACGGGGGCGGGCAGATGTCCGCCCCCTTTTGTTTTGCCGTTTCAGAATCGCAAACGGTCCGTTGATGCGGCCCTTTCGGCGTGATGTGGGCGCGCCCGCTTTTCCGGCGCGCAAGACAATGATCGCACCGTGACATCCGCCGATAGAAGGCGCCTGCCGGATCGCGCCTCAGTGATCGTTTGTTTCCTTATCTCGCGCGAGGCTTGGCAACGCTTGAGTCGATGCTGCGGGCGATGCAGATTTGACCTGTATCTCCCGCTGCTTGCCGGCGTTGGGCCGGCCATCCCCCGGGCTCTTGCGGATGCCCAGAAAGCTGTCGATGAAAAATCGCAAAGCTCTTTCCTTACGGATTCCCGAACCTGTCAGCCGCCCCGGCGACAAGCCCGATTTCAGCAAGATCGCGGTACCTGAGGCCGGCACCGTGCGAAAGCCGCCCATCGATACCCGTGCCAATGAGGCGATGGATCTCGCCAACGGCCTGATCCGGGTGCTCAACCGCAAGGGTGAGGCGGTGGGGGCGTGGGACCCGAAACTCGATCCTGAAACGCTGCGCCGCGGTTTGAAAACCATGATCCTGACGCGCGCCTATGACGACCGCATGTTCCGCGCCCAGCGTCAGGGCAAAACCTCCTTCTATATGAAGTGCACGGGGGAGGAGGCGATTGCGATTGCGCAGGCCTTCGCGCTGGAACGCGACGACATGTGTTTTCCCTCGTACCGCCAGCAGGGTCTGCTGATCGCGCGCGGTTATCCGCTGGTTCAGATGATGAACCAGGTTTATTCCAACGCCGCCGACCCGTTGAAGGGGCGGCAATTGCCGATCATGTATTCCAGCAAGGCGCATGGTTTCTTCACCATCTCCGGCAATCTCGGCACACAGTTTCCACAGGCCGTGGGCTGGGCGATGGCGAGTGCCTACAAGGGCGATGACCGTATTGCCGCCACCTGGATCGGCGACGGCACCACGGCTGAAGGCGATTTTCATCAGGCGCTCAATTTCGCCAGCGTCTATCGCGCGCCGGTGATCCTGAATGTCGTCAACAATCAATGGGCGATTTCGAGTTATCAGGGTTTCGCCGGTGGCGAAGAAGCAACCTTCGCCGCGCGCGGGCTTGGTTATGGCATTCCCGGTTTGCGGGTGGACGGCAATGATTTTCTGGCTGTCTTTGCCGTCACCCAATGGGCGGCGGAACGCGCACGCTCCAATCTCGGGCCGACCCTGATCGAGCTTTATACCTATCGTGTCGAGGGCCATTCGACGAGTGACGATCCCAGCCGCTATCGCCCCTCGGAAGAAGCAAAGGCCTGGCCGCTGGGCGACCCCGTCATCCGCCTGAAAGACCATCTGATCCATCTGGGCGAATGGTCGGAAGAACGGCACGAGGCGGCTGAGAAAGAAGCGATGGACGAGGTGCGCGCCGCCAATACCGAAGCATCCGCCATCGGCACCTTGGGAAGCGGCAAGGCGCCCAGCGCGCGCGAAATGTTCGAAGGCGTTTACAAGGACATGCCCTGGCACCTGCGCCGCCAGCGCCAGCAATCGGGGGTGTGAAACGTGGCGGCGATGAACATGGTTTCGATGAATATGGTCCAGGCGCTCAATTCCGCCATGGACGTGATGCTGGGGCGAAACGAAGACGTGCTGATCTTCGGTGAAGATGTCGGCTATTTCGGCGGTGTGTTTCGCGCCACCGACCAGTTGCAGCGCAAATACGGCGTCACGCGCTGTTTCGATACGCCGATCGGTGAAGGCGGCATCGTGGCGGTGGCAATCGGGATGGCGGCTTACGGTCTACGCCCGGTGGTGGAGATTCAGTTCGCCGATTACATTTATCCCGCTTTCGATCAACTGGTCTCGGAAGCGGCCCGCATCCGCTACCGCTCGGCGGGGGATTTCACTGTGCCGATGACGGTGCGCACGCCCTATGGCGGCGGTATTTTCGGCGGGCAAACCCACAGCCAAAGCCCGGAAGCCTTGTTCACCCATGTCACGGGCTTGAAAACCGTGGTGCCATCCACGCCTTACGATGCCAAGGGTCTTCTGATCAGCGCGATTGAAGACGAAGATCCGGTGATCTTTCTGGAACCGAAGCGGATTTATAACGGCCCGTTCGATGGCTATCACGACCGCCCGGTGCAGCCCTGGTCGAAACACCCTGCGAGCCAAGTGCCGGAGGGCTATTACACCGTGCCGCTGGGCAAGGCGAATGTGGTGCGCGAAGGCGGCGATGTCACGGTGCTGGCCTATGGCACCATGGTGCATGTGGCGCAGGCCGCGGCGCGCGATGCCGGCATCGATGCAGAGGTGATCGACCTGCGCACGCTGATCCCGCTCGACATCGAAACCATTGTGCAATCGGTGGAAAAGACCGGGCGCTGCGTGGTGGTGCACGAAGCAACGCTGACGTCGGGCTTCGGTGCGGAGTTGACCGCGCTGGTGCAGGAACATTGCTTCTATCATCTGGAAGCACCGGTTGAGCGCGTTGCCGGTTGGGACACACCTTACCCGCACGCCTTCGAGTGGCAGTATTTCCCGGGGCCGAAACGCATTGGCGAAGCCATGCGCCGTGTGATGGAGGGGTGAATGGGGCATTACGTCTTCAAACTTCCCGACGTGGGTGAAGGCACCGCCGAAGCGGAGATCGTCGCCTGGCACGTGAAGATCGGCGACCGGGTGGAAGAGGATCAGAACCTTGTCGATGTGATGACAGACAAGGCGACGGTGGAAATGACCTCGCCCGTCACCGGCACGATCCTCGCCTTGCATGGCGAACCGGGCGAGATGGCGCCGGTTGGCGCGCCGCTGGTGGAGCTTGAGGTGGAAGGGGCTAACGGTACAAAGCCGGCGGCAGCGTCGGAACCGGCAGCGCCGTCACCGGATGAAGCGGCTGTGCAAGCCGATGATGCTTCGATAACGCGTGAGGAAAAGCCGCCGCGCGAGAAAAAACCGGGAACTGCGGCGGTTGCATCCGCGACCATTGCGGCCGCACCGGGTGCCCCGCCAAAGGGGGCACAATCGCAGAGACAGATCGCACAAAGGGCACCGGCGTTTGCCGTGCGCACACTGGGCGCGCGCCCGCTTGCCTCGCCTGCCGTTCGCAATCGTGCACGCGAACTGGGTGTGGCGTTGCAGTTCGTACCGGGAACGGGCCCGGCCGGGCGCATCAGCCACGACGATCTCGATGCCTTTGTCGCCGACGGCGGCACGCAAGGGACGCAACATGCGCGCAGGCCCCGCAGCCCGGCGCGCGATGTGGTGGAAGAGGTCAAGATCATCGGCCTGCGCCGCAAGATCGCGGAGAAGATGCAGGATGCCAAGCGCCGGATTCCGCATTACGCCTATATCGAAGAAGTGGATATGACGGCGCTGGAAACCCTGCGCGCCCATCTGAACGCAGGCAAAGCGGAAGATCAGCCGAAGCTGACCCTATTGCCTTTCCTGATCCGCGCCCTGGTGCGCGCGCTGCCGGAATTCCCGCAGATCAATGCCCGCTTCGACGATGATGCGGGAATTGTGCATCGCCACAGTGCGGTTCACGCCGGCATCGCGACGCAAACCGTCAACGGCTTGATTGTGCCGGTGGTCAAACATGCCGAAGCCCGCGACGTCTGGGATCTGGCCGCCGAAATCGCGCGTCTTGCGGCGTTGACGCGCGAGGGCAAGGCCAGCCGGGAGGAGTTGACCGGCTCTACCATCACCATCACCAGTCTTGGTGCTTTGGGCGGAGTGGCGACCACACCGGTGATCAATCATCCTGAAGTCGCGATCATCGGGCCGAATGCGATCATCGAGCGGCCGGTGGTGCGCGACGGACAGATCGTGATCCGCAAGATGATGAATCTGTCTTCCTCTTTCGATCATCGCGTGGTCGATGGGTTTGATGCCGCCTCCTTCATTCAGCGCGTCAAAACCATGCTGGAAAATCCGGCCACGATATTCATGGATTGAGCTATGGCCGAAACCCTTCATACCGGATTGTTGATTGTGGGCGGCGGGCCCGGCGGCTATGTCGCCGCCATCCGCGCCGGCCAGCTTGGCATCGACACCACGCTGGTGGAGGCGGACCGTCTTGGCGGCACCTGCCTGATCCGCGGTTGCATTCCGTCAAAGGCGATCATTCATATGGCCGGCCGGTTCGAAGTGATGCTGCGCGCCGCCCATGGCGGCATGCCCGGCGTCACCTTGCCTGCGCCGCCGCAACTGGATTTCGCGGCAACCGTGGCGTGGAAAGACGGCATTGTCGATCGCCTGAACAAGGGCGTGGCCAGCCTTCTCAAACGGGCAAAGGTGCGGGTGCTGCCGGGCTGGGCCGTCTTCCGCGATGGCAAAAACTGCACGGTTTCGGGCCCCGGCGGTGAGTGGGATATCACCGCCGAGCATGTGCTGCTTGCCACCGGTTCGCTGCCGGTGGAATTGCCCTTCCTGCCTTTCGGCGGCGATGTGCTGTCTTCGACGGACGCGCTGGCGCTTGACACATTGCCGAAAAATCTCGCCGTGATCGGTGCGGGTTATATCGGCCTCGAACTCGGCATCGCGTTCCGCAAGCTGGGTGCGAACGTCACGGTGGTGGAGGCGACGGATCATATCCTGCCGCAATACGATGCGGCGCTCAGCGATCCGGTGCGCAAATGGCTTTCCCGCAATGGCGTGGAACTGCATCTTTCCGCGCGCGCCAAGGGCCGCAATGGCAACGCGCTTGTGGTCGAATTGCAGGACGGCACGCTGAAGGACGTTCCGGCGGACAAGGTCCTTGTCACGGTGGGGCGGCGGCCCAATACCGAAGGCTGGGGTCTGGAGAACATGGCGGTCGATATGACCGGCCCCTTTGTGAAGGTGGATGATCAGTGCCACACCTCCATGCGCAATGTCTGGGCCATTGGCGATCTCGCCGGCGAACCGATGCTGGAACACAAGGCTGCTGCACAAGGTGAACTGGTGGCGGACATCATTGCCGGCAGCAGGCGGCATTTCGAACCGGCTGCAATTCCGGCGGTCTGTTTCACCGAACCGGAAATCGTCAGCGTCGGCATGCTGCCCACGCCGGAAACGGAAAAGGATAAAAACATCATCACGGCCCAGTTTCCCTTTGCCGCCAATGGCCGCGCGCTCAGCATGGAAGCGGGTGACGATGGCGGTTTCGTGCGCGTGCTGGCCCGCGCCGACGATCATCGCATTTTGGGGATTCAGGCTGTCGGGGCTCATGTCGCCGAACTGTCGGGCGAATTTTCGCATGCACTCGAAATGGGTGCGCTGCTGGAAGATGTGGCCGGCACGATCCACGTTCACCCGACCCTGGGTGAGGCATTTCACGAGGCGGCGTTGCGCGCGCTTGGCCACGCCATTCACATCTGAGGTGCAAACGATTCAGGCGGTGTAGAGCGGTTTGCCGCGTGCGTAACTGCGCCGGCAGGGCAGGACGCCTGCCCAATAAGAAAGCTCCGCCGGACTTTCGATCTCCCACACCGCGATGTCGGCATCTTTCCCGGCTTCCAGCGTGCCGGTCACGGCTGACAGGCCCAGGGCGCATGCCGCGTGCACGGTCATTCCGGCCAAAGCTTCTTCCGGTGTCAGGCCGAAACAGCAGCAGGCGAGATTCATCGCCGCCAATGGCGACAGCAGCGGCGATGTGCCGGGATTGCAGTCGGTGGCAATTGCGATGGCCACATTGTGCTGGCGGAACAGCGCCACCGGCGGCTTTTGTGTTTCGCCCAGATGTACAAAGGCACCGGGCAGAAGCACCGCAACCGTGCCGGCATGGGCAAGCGCCGCCGCCCCTTCCGCATCGCAATGTTCGAGATGATCGGCGGAAAGCGCGCCATACGCCGCCGCCAGCTTGGCGCCATGGCCGTTCGTCAACTGGTCCGCATGCAGGCGCACGGGAATGTTCCGCGCCCGCGCCGCATCGAAGAATGCGCGCACATCGGTTTCATCGAAGGCGATGGTTTCAAGGAAGGCATCGGCACTGTCGCAAAGCCCGGCTTCGACCACACGTGGCAGGAAGTTGGAAATCACCTGCGCCACGTAAGCGCGCCGGTCCCCGGCGTAATCCGGCGGCACGGCGTGCAGGCCGAGATAGGTCGCGTGAACGCGCACACCTGCCTTGCGCCCCAGCAGGCGCGCGGCCGACAACATGCGCATTTCGCTTTCTGCGTCCAACCCGTAACCGCTTTTGATTTCGATGGTCGTCAACCCGTCGCGGATCATGCGGGCCAGGCGCATTTCGGCCCCCGCCGCCAGGTCGTCAATACCGGCCGCGCGCGTCGCCCGCACGGTGGAGAGAATGCCGCCGCCGCCCCGCGCGATCGCCTCGTAACTGGCGCCGTTCAGGCGTGCCTCGAACTCCTCCACCCGGTTGCCCGCGAAGATGAGATGTGTGTGGCAATCGATCAGGCCCGGCGTGACCCAGCGCCCGTCCAGACGCTCGACAATATTCGATCCTGAAATCGCACTTTGCGGCAATTCCGCTTGCGGCCCGGCATAAAGAATGCGGCCGCCATCGATCAGGACTGCACCATGCTCCATCGTGCCATAAGGCACGCCGGTTTTCGCCATGGTGGCAAGCCGGCAATCAAGCAACAGGCGGTCAGCGTGCATGATGGGTGCTTGCGTGACGAATTCAGCCGCGCTTAGCTAAACGCCAAAGACGGGATCAGCGCAACATGATGCGTCTTCATGCACCGGCCGCACGGCTTGCCACGGGATGGGCTTCGAATGTCCGGTTTGAGATCGCGGCGGATGGCACCTTCTCCGCCGTGACACCGGATGTGCCTGTGGGTGATGCCATCACGCTTCCTGGCCCGGTAATTTGCGGCATGCCCAATTTGCACAGCCATGCTTTTCAGCGTGCGATGGCGGGGCTGGCGGAATTGCGCGGGCCCACAGATGACGATTTCTGGTCATGGCGGGAAACGATGTACCGCTTTCTCGCGCAGATCTCGCCGGAAGACGTGGAAGCGATTGCGGCACAGGCCTATGTCGAGATGATCCGCGCCGGCTACACGCGCGTTTGTGAATTCCACTATCTGCACAATGATCGCAACGGCGCGCCCTATGCCGATCTTGCCACCATGGCGATGGCGCATTTGCGTGCAGCGCGGAAGGCGGGCATCGCCATCACACTGGTGCCGGTGCTCTATACCTCCGGCGGCTGCGGCGGCCGCCCGCTGACACCGGGCCAGGTCCGTTTTGCCATTTCACCGCTGCAATTGACCCGGCTCGTGGCCGCACTGGATCAGGCCGTGAAGACCGAGCCCGATTGGGCCGTGGCGGTCGGCGTTCACTCGGTCCGCGCCGCACGGAGCGAGGAGATCGCCACCGTGGCGCAGGAATTTCGCGGCCGTGCCTTTCACATTCATGTGTCCGAACAGCGGCGCGAGGTGGAGGAGTGTATTGCCTGGTGCGGCCGCACGCCGGTGGCGCAACTTGCCGAAACGGCCGGCCTCAATCGCCATTGGAATCTTGTGCACGGTACACATATCGGAACAGAAGAAATCCGGATGATCGTCAATGCCGGGGCTTGCATCACTTTGTGCCCCTCGACGGAAGGCAATCTTGGCGATGGATTGTTTCCGGCCGGGCAATATCAGACACTGGGCGGCATGTTCGGCATCGGCACCGACAGCCAGATAACCATCGACCCGCGAGAGGAATTGCGCTGGTTCGAATATGGCCGCCGCCTCAGCCGCGAACGCCGCGTGCTGTCGGCCGATGCGGACATTCCCAATGCCGGTGCATGGTTGTGGCAACATGCAGCTCATGGCGGCGAAGCGGCCTGTGCTGCACCGGTGGGGCGGATCGCGCCGGGCACCCGCGCCGATTTTCTGGTGTTGAACGGCGATGCGCCTGCGCTTTACGGCCGTGAAGGCGATGCCTTGCTCGATTCCTTCGTGTTTGCGGCGGCGCCCGGCGGAACCATTCGCGAGGTCTGGTGCGGCGGGCGCAAGGTGGTGTCAGACGGGCACCACCCTGCCGAAGATGAGGTTGCCAGTGCCTATCGCACAGCGCTTTCCCGCTTATTGCGGAGGTGAGATGTGACAGCCGCCAATGCACGCCTGATCCGCAGCCCGCGCGGGCCGGAAATTTCTGCGAAATCCTGGCTGACCGAAGCGCCCTTGCGCATGCTGATGAACAATCTGGACCCCGATGTCGCCGAACGGCCGGAGGATCTGGTGGTCTATGGCGGCATCGGCAAGGCTGCGCGCAACTGGCAGGCGTTTGACCGCATCGTTGCCGCATTGCGTGCGCTGGAGGGCGATGAAACGCTGCTGGTGCAATCGGGCAAGCCGGTGGGCGTGTTCAAAACCCATGCCGATGCGCCGCGCGTATTGATCGCCAATTCCAATCTGGTGCCGAAATGGGCGGATTGGGCGCATTTTCACGAACTCGATCGCCAGGGCCTGATGATGTACGGGCAGATGACCGCGGGTTCGTGGATCTACATCGGCAGCCAGGGCATCGTTCAGGGCACCTATGAGACATTCGTCGAAATGGGCCGCAGTCATTATGGCGGCGATCTTTCCGGGCGCTGGATTCTGACCGCGGGCCTTGGCGGCATGGGCGGGGCACAGCCTTTGGCGGCAACGCTGGCGGGTGCCTCCATGCTCGCGATCGAATGCAATCGCAGCCGGATCGAACGGCGGCTGGAAACACGCTATCTCGATTGCGTCGCCGAAACGCTGGACGATGCGCTCAACCGCATCGAGCACGCCACACGGGAAAAACGTCCGATCTCGGTCGGTCTTCACGGCAATGCCGGTGAGATTTTGCCGGAACTGGTTCGCCGCCACGTGCGCCCGGATGCGGTGACCGATCAGACCTCCGCCCATGATGTGCTGAACGGCTATCTTCCCATCGGCTGGACCATGGCGGAATGGGAAGCAAAACGGGCAAGCGATCCGGCCGCTGTTATCGCCGCGGCGCAAAGCTCCATCCGCACCCATGTGGAAGCGATGCTGGAATTCCACAACCGCGGCATTCCCGTGTTCGATTACGGCAACAATATCCGCCAGGTGGCGAAGGATGCCGGGCTTGCCGACGCCTTTGCCTTTCTGGGATTTGTGCCGGCCTATATCCGCCCGCTGTTCTGCCGCGGTATCGGCCCGTTCCGCTGGGCGGCATTGTCCGGCGATCCGGACGATATTTACCGCACCGATGAAGCGGTCAAAGCGCTGCTGCCGGAGGATGCGCATCTGCATCACTGGCTCGATCAGGCGCGCGCCCGCATCGCGTTTCAGGGTCTGCCGGCGCGCATCTGCTGGGTGGGGTTGGGCGACCGCCATCGTATCGGCCTCAAATTCAACGCCATGGTGGCATCCGGCGAATTGAAGGCGCCGGTGGTGATCGGGCGCGATCATCTCGATTCCGGCTCTGTCGCCAGCCCCAATCGCGAAACCGAAGCGATGAAAGATGGCAGCGATGCGGTATCGGACTGGCCGCTGTTGAATGCGCTGCTCAACACGGCGAGCGGTGCGACCTGGGTTTCGCTGCATCATGGCGGCGGTGTCGGCATGGGCTATTCGCAGCATGCGGGCATGGTGATCGTCTGCGACGGCAGCGACGATGCCGCCCGCCGCATCGCGCGGGTGTTGTGGAACGATCCGGCCAGCGGTGTGATGCGCCATGCCGATGCGGGGTATGATGCCGCGCGCGATTGTGCGCGGACGTTCCATCTCAATCTGCCATCGCTGGACCTGCCATGAAAAAATTTGCACTCGAAATCGGTGCGGCGCCGCTCAGGCTTTCGGCCATGCGCTTGGCGCTGGAAAACCCGGTCTCCATTACCATCGCACCGCCCGCGCTGGCCGCGGTGGAGGAGAGCGCGGCCTCCCTTTCCCGCCTGGTGCGTGAAGGCCGCACCGCCTATGGCGTGAACACCGGCTTCGGCATTCTGGCGCAGACGCGGATCGAACCGGATCAGCTGCGGCAATTGCAGCGCAATCTGGTTCTGTCGCATGCCGCCGGTGTGGGGCCGCTGCTGCCTGATGCGATTGTGCGCCTGATCATGGTTCTGAAACTGGCCGGGCTGGCGCGCGGCGCCTCCGGCGTGCGGCCTCTGGTGATGCAGGCAATCACAGCATTTCTGGACCATGAGATTTATCCTTGCATTCCCGCGCAAGGCTCCGTCGGTGCTTCGGGCGATCTGGCGCCGCTTGCGCATATGAGCGCGGCGTTGATCGGTGTCGGCGATGTGCGGGTAAAGGGTGAAACGGTGCCGGTGGGAAAGGCGCTTCAGCAGGCGGGGCTGAAACCGCTTGAACTGGGCGCGAAAGAGGGGCTCGCCCTGTTGAACGGCACGCAAGCCTCCACCGCCATGGCGCTTGCCGGTCTGTTCGCGGCGGAGGATGCGTTTGCTGCCGCGCTTGCGTCCGGCGCGCTGTCGACCGACGCGTTGCAGGGCAGCACCGCCCCCTTTGATGAGCGCCTGCATCTGTTGCGCGGGCATGACGGGCAGATCGCGGTGGCGGCGGCGTTACGCGCCCTGCTGAAGGACAGTATGATCCGCCAATCGCACATCGATTGCGACCGGGTGCAGGACCCTTATTCCCTGCGCTGTCAGCCACAGGTGATGGGCGCGGTGCTCGACCTGTTGCGCTTTTCCGGCCGCACGCTCGAAACCGAAGCCAATGGCGCCACCGACAATCCGCTGGTGTTTGCCGGGCAGGACGAAGTGATCTCCGGCGGGAATTTCCATGCCGAGCCGGTGGCGTTCGCCGCCGATCAGATCGCGCTGGCCTTGGCCGAAACCGGCTCGCTGGCCGAACGCCGCATCGCCATTCTGGTGGACCCGAAGATGAGCGGCCTTCCCGCCTTTCTGGTGCGGGAGAAGGGGCTCAACTCCGGTTTCATGATCGCACAGGTGACGGCCGCGGCGCTGGTTTCGGAAAACAAGATGCTGGCGCATCCGGCCAGCGTCGATACCATCCCCACCTCGGCCGGGCAGGAGGATCACGTTTCGATGGCCGCGCATGGGGCGCGGCGCCTGTTGCAGATGGGCGAAAACACCACCAACGCGATCGCAATCGAGCTTCTGGCCGCCGCGCAGGGCATAGATTTCCACCGCCCCTTGCGCAGTTCGGCGTTGCTGGAAGATCTGCTGGCACATCTGCGTGGCGAAATCCCGGCCTATGACCATGACCGCTTTTTTGCGCCCGACATTGCGCGCGCCGCCGCCCATATCCGCGACGGTTATTATCGCCGGGCGCTGACGCCGGTGCTCGACATGTTCGGCGAATGAGCGACGCGCGCTATACCTATCATCAAGGCACCGGCCCGCTGGTGGTCAGCTTTCCCCATGTCGGCACCTATCTGCCGGATGAGATCGCCGCCACGATGACGGATGCGGGCCGCGCCGTGGCCGATACCGATTGGCATGTGCATCTGCTTTACGGCTTTCTGGAAAATGGCGATGCCACGCGCCTCATCGCCACACATTCGCGTTATGTGGCGGACTTGAACCGCGATCCTGAGGGCGGGCTGCTTTATCCGGGAAAGTTCGAGACCGGCGTTTGCCCGGTTGCGAGTTTTGGCGGTCAACCGCTCTACAAACCGGGCTGTGCACCCGATGCCGGTGTGGTCGCCCGGCGCATCCGCGAATACTGGCAGCCTTATCATCGACAACTCGCCGCGGCCCTTGCGCGCGCAAAAGCGGTGCATGGCTATGCGCTGTTGCTGGATGCACATTCCATTCTCTCGCGCCTGCCACGCCTGTTTGAAGGGCGTCTGCCGCAGCTCAATCTCGGCACCGCGGATGGAAAAAGCTGCGCGCCGGCCATTGCCGATGCGGCGATGGCGGTCTTTTCGGGCCAGAGCCGTTTCAACCCGGTGAAGAACGGCCGTTTCAAGGGCGGCTATATCACCCGGCATTATGGCCGGCCGCGGGATCGTGTTCACGCTCTGCAGCTTGAAATCGCGATGGACGCCTATCTGGATGAGGAAAATCCGGTCGTCTTTGATGTCGCCCGTGCGGCACCGCTGCAAAACGTCTTGCAGGATTTTGTCGCTGCGATCGGCGAAGCCGCGCACCGTTAGCCCGTCATTGTGCGGGCTTTTCAATTTCCGGTTCGTCGAGGATCAGCACCGGCGCCGTATCGCGCGGGAAGGGCGTTGCCGCTTCCGCACGCGCGACAATCGCATCGAGCACCGCTGTATCCTCCCAAGGCGCATCGTGATAGGCCTGATGCAGATAGGGGCTTTGTGCATCGCGCAACCATTCCTGCGGAAACAGGGCAATCAGATCCCGGTCCGCAACGGCCGGGCGGGCCGGGCAGCTGTTCCCGGTTGCCGCGCGCGTCAGCGCCGCGATCAGATCGCGCTCCGGCCCCAATGCCAGATGCGCGTTCTGCGTTGCATAGGGCGTGATTTCGGTCAGATACAGGCTGCCGTCTTCGCCGCGGATGAACTCAAGTCCGTGCAGGCCGGAAAGACCGAACTTCGCGGCGATCTCGCAGGCCGCGTCGATCATGTCTGGCGCATCGGTGGTGCGAAGAACGCTGGGTGGGCCGAAGCTGCCGCGTGCCGCCACCACATCGGCACAGAGGGCACCCACCACATCGCCATTCCAGGCGGCAACGCTGCAGGTCGCATTGTGACCAGCGATCACGCGTTGCACACAGATTCCGGTCGGGCCGGGCTGCAGAATATCCCACCAATAACCGGCATCGCGGCGGCGCAGCGCGCGCACGGCCTTGCCGAGCGGTGATGCAAGATGTGAAAGCTTGCGGAATGCGGCGCGGGCTTCCGCCACATCGTTTGCGATGACGATGCCGTCGTCACCCCAACTGCCGTCCAGCTTGATCGCGGCGGGAAAGCCCGTTTCTGCCACGGCCTGCTCCAGCGCCTGTGGATTGGAGACCGCGATGGTGAGCGGTACCGCGATGCCCAGCGCCCGCCCCGCCTCCAGCGACTGGCTGCGCGAGAGCAAAATGGGATAGGTGCGCGTTTCCCCCAGCGAGCGCGCCAGCGTGCCCGCCGTTTCGGCCGTGATCGCCCGCAAGGCCAGCAATTGCCGCAACGCACGGTCATCGCATGGCACGATCAGATCGGGTTCGGCCGTTTCGATTACGCGCTGCAGGATGAATTGCGGTCCCCACGGCTGATAGGGGTGAAACGTACCGAGATGGCGGCTTTTCCCGGCGGCATGGCCGGGCGGGGCCAACACATCAATCCGCCAGCCGCAATCGGCAAAGGCCGCGGCCAGCCGCGCAGCCGTCGCCCACATCACGCTCGTGACCAGAAGCACCTTGTTTGTCATGGCGGGGTTTGTCATGGCGGGCAACCTAGACCGGCTTTCTCAACCAAGCATGAAACCGTGACATAGCTCCCGAAGAAATCCGGCCGCGGGTCTGGTCGCGTATGGGGACAAAAGAGGAATGTCCCATTATGATACACTATACCGGTTGCGGCGCCGTCAATCGGCATGGTTTTGCCTCAGCGCCGTGATCGCGGCGCGGGCGAGAATTTTCAGGTCCAGCCGCAGGCTGGCGTTGTGCGCATACCAAAGATCGAACGCAACCTGTTTGCGCATCGCGGCAACGGTCGTGGCCTCCCCACGCAGGCCGTGGATCTGCGCCCATCCGGTGACACCCGGCATTATGCTCTGGCGCCGTTCGTAATTGCCGATCAGGCCGGAAAAGAAGTGATCATGCGCCACCGTGTGCGGCCGCGGCCCGACCAGAGACATTTCACCGGCGATGACGTTGAAAAGCTGCGGCAGCGCGTCAAGGTTCTGCCGCCGCAACATCTGGCCCGCGCGGGTCACCTGTTCGTCTGTATCGTTTCCGGGCTCATGCCGGGTGCGGAATTTGAGGATGGTGAACGGCTTGCCGCGATAGCCGAGCCGCTGCTGGCGAAAGAAAATCGGCCCCCGCGAATCCAGTATCACCCACAATGCGATGGCACACATGGTGGGCGCGGCAAGGATCAGCAATGCTGTCGCGATGATGAGATCGATCGTGCGCTTCAACCGGCGTTGCGTGGGCGTCAGTGCCGCGGGCGTTTCGGCGTCCACCGCTTCGCGCCCCGGTACCAGCCGGGCGGGAAGCGGCAGCGCCTCCAGCCCATGTTGCAGGGCGGCGAGGCGCGCACGCGGAAACCCGTCCACGGCGAGGAGAATTTCGCATCCGCCTGCCGTGCCGGTACCGGCCATGCTGGCAGAGGCGGCGATGCGATAAAGCGCGTTGGTCAGCGTTTGCGGCCATTCCGCCTCTGCGCAACCGGCATCGATGCTGACGCTGGCGATGTCGCTGTGGCCATTGCGGCGCAAGCGCCGGGCAATGCGGTTCAGGCTGTCGGATGTGCCCGCACCGGCCAGGATAATCGGATGTCCGGTGACGCCCGTTTGCGGCTGACGTTTGAGGAGCAGGGCCGGCGCGCTCCCGCGGGCTGCGAAAACCGCCACAAATCCGCAGACGAAAAAGCTGCCCAGCAGCGGCAATGTCAGCGCAGGCGCCGGTGCCAGAATGTGCCAGGTGACGGCCAGGGGCCAGAACGCGGCCAGCCACACCGCGCAAAGCTCCCACCATTGGCCGCTGCCGTCTGCCGCATAAGGGCCCTGTTGCGTTTCGATCAGCCGCATCAGGCCGCAGAACAGGGCGGAGACCAGAACCCCGTTGGCAAGCAGAATGCCGGCGCCGGTAAGCCATGCGCCATGCCACGCCGGTGTGGCGGCAAGAACGATCGCACCTGAAATGGCGCTGGCCGCGATGATCGCCACGGTTTCCAGCGCGGTGTAGAGCCAGGCTTCTGTGCTGCGATCCTGCGCCAGCAGGCCGGTGTGTACCTCGCTGCCGTCGTGTCCGGCCGGCCACCGCCCGAAACGGCGCAAGCTTTGCGCAAGTCCTGCATGCCCGCCGGGCATATCGTTGGAAATCGTCATCCTGCCGCTGGCCTTCCGGTGTTCCGCTTTTGCCGTTCACCATGGCCCGTGCAGAAGCCGCGCCAGAAAACGGCGGAAAAACTGTCTCAATTCGGGAAGGTGGCGGTGGCCAGAACGCGGACGTTAAGTTATTATTAACTATAATATATTTGTGATTCCAAAGGATTACCACGCAAGTGCGGCCGCGCGCCTGCGGCAGGTTTAACCGTTTCAGGCTGGCACGAAATTAGGCCGCGATCTTGTCGTTTTCGAATATTGCGCCCGGCGGCGGTGTGGGGCTGTAAACCAGCACCGGGCCGCTCAGCCCGCGCCCGCGGCGGCACATCTTCAGGCCGATCTCGTTGATCGGGAAGGTAAGCGCCATGCAGGTGCCTTCGCCATATTCGTAAGGCTCGCCCAGCTTGTTCACGCCATCGCCCAGCGCCAGCATGATCGGCAGGAAATACATGTCCGACACCACGCTGTAATCGGTCAGCCCTTTCGCCAGCCCATATTCAAGCTGCGCGGCCAGCAATTCACCGGCGGCCATCGTGCGTTCGCGCTTGTCGGTGACGGCCTCGCTGACATAGCAGCGGGTCATTTCATAGATTTTCTCGTCATTGGGGATCGCACCCGATGTCACCACATGCGCAAACACATCGCGCATCAGATGCGGTTTGTTGGTCGGGATCAGGCGCACCGCACCCTCTACACTGCCGTTTTCCGCCAGCTTCATCAGATAGACGGCTTCGGCATTGTCGAACTGGTCGATTTCGCGCCCGTCGGGCCGGGCCAGCGCCTTCCAGCCACGTTTGTCGACATAGACCCGGTGGCGCTGCCGGTACATCTCTTCCAGCTGTGTCTCGAATGCGTCGCGGTTCCTGCGGTCCACAAGGTAAATCACGGTTCCTGCCCCCTGTTTATGCGCCCAATATAGGGTTAGCAGAATATTGCCAATTTTATCCACGCTTTAACCTTAAGGGCGAGGACAAAGTTGCGGCGGCTGGCCCTGGCGGCCGGAACCGGCCGGATGGCGCTGGCGTTGTTCAAACGAGGGCCCTGATCCATCCGGGAGATTTGCCGATGCCGCGTGGCGACAAGTCCAGCTACACCACCAAACAGAAGCGTCAGGCCCGCCATATCGAAAAGGGCTACGAAGATCGCGGCGTTTCGGAAGACGAAGCGGCGCGCCGAGCCTGGGCGACCGTCAACGCCGAAACCGGTGGCGGAAAAAAATCCGGCTCCGGCCGGGGCAAGAAGACCAACACCGCGCCATCGAAAAAGGGTGGGCGTCTTGGCGGCAAGGCATCGGCGGCGCGGTCCGCGGCGGCGCGTTCACGCTCGGCCAAAAAGGCTGCGGCGACCCGCAAGCGGCATGCTGCACAACGGGGCCACTGACGATTATTTAATTTGGGCTTGAGGGGCGGTCTGCTGCTCGGGGCATGGATAGCCAGGAGCGGCTGAAGCTGCAGGATACCGCATGTCGAAAGAGGCTTTGCTTGAAACCCTGAAGCGCGACCCGGCGCGTTACTTCCGCAATCCGGCCAATGTCGTGCGCGACCGCCGCCTGACCAATCGCGAGCGGGCGGAAATCTTGCGCGCCTGGGCGCAAAGCCTCGAAGCGACAGCGGATATGGGCGCGGATGCCGCGTCTCTGCTTTCGCAATTGCAGGAAGCCCAGGCCACGATCGAAAAAACACCGGAACGGCGCAGCGGCTGATCCGTGCGCCCGCACTCCGCACTCCATAACCGCGCGCGCCGCGCGATCCGCGGTGTTTTCGCCTTCCACAGCATCTCTGCTACGAAGGTGCGGGCTCTGCTGCCAAGGCGATGGTGACGCATGCTTTGCGGGTGGCGTTCCGGCAGTATTCAACTTCGCGTATAAGATTTGCGCAAGACAAGGGATCCTATACGCATGGCGGTTCCGGGCGCGACCATCGCTGCGGCCCCTTTCGAGGTGGAAAAGAGCACGCAGCTTGAATTGTCGGTGGTTCTGCCGACGTTCAAGGAACGCGCCAATGTCGCCGAGATGATCGCCAGACTGGACGCGGCGCTCAAAGACTGCCGCTGGGAAGCGATTTTCGTCGATGACAATTCGCCGGATGGAACCGCCGATGCGGTGAAGGCGATTGCGCGGCATGACGGGCGCGTGCGTTGCATCCGCCGTGTCGGACGCCGCGGGCTCGCGGGCGCGTGCATCGAAGGTATTCTTTCTTCCAGCGCACCGTTCGTGGCGGTGATGGATGCCGATTTGCAGCATGACGAAACGCTGCTGCCCGGAATGCTCGACGTGCTGCAGGAAGGCGAGGCCGATCTGGTCGTGGGCAGCCGCTATATCGGCGGCGGAAGTGCGGCTTCCCTTGGCGACAGCCGTGGCTTCATCAGTCAGTTTGCCACCACCATCGCGCGCACCGTTCTCGGCATTTCGCTCAGCGATCCGATGAGCGGTTTTTTCATGATGCGGCGCGACCGCTTCGATCCCCTGGCCGGCCGTCTGCAGCCGGTGGGGTTCAAGATCCTGCTCGATATCGTGACAACGGCAGGCGGCAGTCTTCGCATTCGCGAACTGCCATTCGTGTTCCGCACCCGCCATGGCGGTGAGAGCAAATTCGATTCGCAGGTGGGTCTGGAATATCTGGGCCTGCTGCTGACCAAATCGACCGGCGGGCTTGTCGATCCCCGTTTCATTTTTTTCATGCTGGTCGGTACCACGGGGCTGGCCGTGCATCTGGCCACGCTGAAGATTGCGCTTTACTTCGTCCTGGCCTTTCCGGTGGCGCAGACCATCGCCACCCTGGTTGCGATGACCAGCAATTTTCTGCTCAACAATGGCCTCACCTATCGCGACCGGCGCTTGCGCGGCCTGGCCATGTTCAAGGGTTTTGCCGGTTTCTGTGCCATTGGCGCGGTGGGTGCGGTGACCAATGTCGGTCTTGCGTCCTGGCTTTATCACGAACGGCCGATCTGGTGGGTGGCGGGCGCGGCGGGCGCGGTGATGGGGGCCTTATGGAATTACGCCATGTCGAGCCTGTTCGTGTGGCGGGCGCGTTAAGCGCGCGCTGGCCGCACGCGCTTCTGGCCGCCGTCGTCGTTCTTACGCTTTTGCGCTTTGCTGCCGGTGCGGTACTGCCGCTGTCGGCGGATGAAGCCTATTACTGGCTGTGGTCGCGTCATCTTGCGGCGGGCTATTACGATCATCCGCCATTGATCGCGTTTGCCATCCGGGCTGGTACGGCCTTGTTCGGCAATACCGCCTTCGCGATCCGCTGTGCCGGTCTTGCCCTCTCGGTGGCGGCAAGCTGGGCGGTATGGCAGACGGCAAAACTCACGCTGCCGGAACGGCCCGCGGCGGCATGGGCCTGCCTCTTTTTCAATCTCACCTTGATGGTGGCGGTGGAGGCGATGGCGGCCACGCCCGATGCGCCGGTAATCGCGGCTGCCGCGTTCTTTCTCTATTTCCTTGCGCGGGTGGAGGCCGGTCACGGCGGGCAATGGTGGCTGGCCGCCGGTATCGCGGCCGGCATTGGCCTGCTCTCCAAATACACCGCGTTGTTTTTTGGCGCCGGTGCATTGGTCTGGCTGCTGGCCGATCCGCGCGGCAGGCGCTGGCTGCTTTCGCCATGGCCTTATGCCGGCGGCCTGATCGCGCTGCTGATTTTTTTGCCAAACCTGTTGTGGAATGCCCGCCATGACTGGATGACATTCGCATTCCAGTTCGGCCGCGTTGATCGCGGGCCGTTCACCTTGCGCTTTCTGGGCGAATTCGTTGCCGCGCAATTCGGCATGGCGACGCCGTTCATTTTCATCCTGGCGCTGTTCGGCCTTTTTGTACGGGACGGGCGTTCGCGGCTGGCTGCGGCGATGATCTGGCCTGCTGCGGCTTACTTCCTGTTTCATGCGCTGCATGACCGGGTACAGGGCAACTGGCCCAGCTTTCTGTTTCCCGCACTCGCGCTTTGCGCCGCCGATGCGATGTTCCGCATCTATCCCGCCGGCTGGAAGGCGAGGGTGGTGGAATTCTCCCGCAAAGCGGCGGCGCCCGTGGCGGCGCTCATGCTCGGCCTGATCTATCTGCAAGCGGTGACCGGCATCCTCCCGTTGGGGCGCAAGGATCCGTTGCAGCGTCTTCTCGCCTTCGGTTTTGCGCAAGCCACGAATGACATTGTGGCGGTTGCGCAGAAGCATCACGCCGCCGCTTTGCTCACCACCGAGTACAAGACAACGGCGTGGCTGCGCTATTACCTGCCGCCGGAAAGCGTGCCTGTCGTGCCGGTGGATGAGCCTTGGCGCTGGCTTATGACACCGTCGGCATCCCACGCCGTGCTTTCAATGTCGCTGCTCTATGTAGCCAATGTCCGGCAGGACGGCGCAGCCACCGTGGCGCAGATGTTCGATACCGTGCGGGATTGCGGCACGGTCACGCGCAGCCGCGGAAATCAGCCGATTGATCATTACCGGCTTTATTGTGTGAACGGGGCAAAACCCGGAGCCCGGGGGCGTATTCCGTAAGGTGCCGCTTCAAGGCCCGCAAAGGAAAACGGGCACGGGCCTTGGCCCGCGCCCGTCACCCGAATGGGTCACCCAAATAGAGAGGAGCGGACATCCAGCGCGGGCTGTCGAAGGGGCTGGGGCGTACCGGACTGAACATCCGCTCCCCCATTCAAACGTGCGATGACGGTACCGGTTCCGCTGCTCCGGACTAACGGCGCTTTTTCAGGAAAATTTCGGCGGCGCCCAGCAGCCCGGCACCCAGAAGGGTCAGCACCGGCCGTTCCCGCACAATGGCCGACAGGGCGGCAAACATCGCCATTTCGCCGGGTTTTATCAGGGGTTCCCGCCGGCGCTGCAGAAATGCTGTCAACGCAAACACTACGGGTCCGATCAGAAGGATGAACGCGGTCAAGGCCGCCGCCCCGGCCATGCCCAAGGCGGGCAGCAGGGCTGCATAAATTGCAAAGCCTGCAAAGCCCACGCCCACAAGCAGCAAAGAGCCGGCCAGCATGGCCAGCACCACGCCGCCGATGGTCTTGCGGATCATGCCCCCCACCGGATTCAGCGCCGGAACAGCAGAAGGCCCAGAATGGTGCCGATGCCTGCCGAGACCAGGCACGCGGCCACCGGCTGCTCCCGCACAATCTCCCGCAAGGACCCCAGATTCTCGTTGGTCCAGTCTTCGGCCTGTGCCGTCAAACCTTCGGTCGCCCGCAAGGCTTCGCGCAAGCGTTCCTGTGCCGCCTCGCCAACCCCTTCGCCCAGTCCCCGCATATCTTCCTGCAATGCCTCCAAATCCTGCCGCAGCGCGGCAAGGCGTGCCTCCATCTGGGCTGCTCCGTCACCGCCGCGCCGGGTTCGCCTGGCCATACTGTCCTCCAAATCCGTACAAAATTCTCATGATCGGGTTAACGAATAAACGCACACCTTGGCGCGTCACGAAAGCCGGTCAGGCTGCTTTCCTGTTGGCGGGATGGAAAAAAAGCGCCTGGCTTACCGTGGCCTGCACGGTTTCCGGCAGGAAGGGTTTGGCGATCAGATAAGTGGGTTCGGGCCGTTCGCCGGTCAGCAGTTTTTCAGGATAGGCGGTGACGAAAATCACCGGAATATCGAAACTTTCCAGAATCTCGATCACCGCGTCGATGCCGGAGCCGCCTTCACCCAGATTGACGTCCGCCAGAATCAATCCCGGCTGCTCGCGATGGGCCTTGGTGATCGCTTCTGCCCGGCTCGATGCCGTGGCCACCACCTGGTGGCCCAGTTCGGTGACCAGATTCTCCAGATCCATCGCGATGATCGGCTCGTCCTCGATGATCATGACGCGCGAAGCCAGTTGGCGGTCGATGATCGACTGGGCATCGACGATGGCTTTTTCCACCGCCTCCGGCGTTTCATCCAGAATGTAGGCAGCATCGCTCAGGTTGAATGCTTCCACGGCCGTCAACAGCAGCGATGCGCGCCGTGTCGCGCTCAGCGCCTGCAGCCGCTCCTCGGCGTCGAAGCCTTCCGGCTCCGGCCCGCCTTCCTCATCGTCGATCTGGCCGGACGCCGTGGACCAGATGGCATGAAACAGACGATAAAGCGCCAGCCGGGGCGGGGTGTCCGCATCGAGCGCCTGTTCGCCGGAGAGCAGCGCCGACAATGCGGCCCGTACATAGGCATCCCCGCTCGATTGCGACCCTGTCAGTGCCCGGGCATAGCGGCGCAGAAACGGCAGATGCGGCGCAAGGATTTGCGTCATACTCATGGGCCAGCCTCCCTCGGGTTTTCCGTAGTTCCACGTTTAACAACGCGCGTTCTGCGCAAAAAGTTCCAAACCGGCCGGAACCTTCGCCGATCCGCCGCGTTCGTCCCTCAGTAGTACGCAACCCGGCCATGGCCGAATCATGGCTGCGCCCGTCCAAGGGCCAGCCAATTGTTCGAACCCTGCCGGACATCGCCCGCTGGAGATCGAATGTGTCCGTCGTGAACCCGAACCCCGCCACGAAAGCCGCGCCTGACGAGGAAACGCCTGATCGGGAGCGGGCGCGGGCCATTCGTGCCCGGCAACGTGCCCTGGGGCGGGAATTGCGCCGGCTCTACGACAATGTCGTTCAGGAGCCGGTGCCCGGCGAATTTCTCGAACTCCTGAAAAAAATCGACGGTGGCGATGGCCCTGGAAAGAAGGCGTCTTGACTGTGCGGACCGAACCTCACGCACCTGCGTCGTCTGAACGGCCTGAAGGCCCAGGCGACTTCAAATCGGAACTGCTGTCGCTGATTCCGTTTCTGCGCGCATTTGCCCGTTCGCTGTGCGGCAATCCCGAAATGGCCGACGATCTGGCACAGGAAGCCCTCGTCCGTGCCTGGCAATCGCGCGACAGTTTCGTCCCCGGCACCAATCTGAAAGCCTGGCTGTTCACGATCCTGCGCAACCAGTTCTATTCCGATCGCAGGCGCGCCTGGCGGCAGGCGCCGTGGGATCAGGAATCGGCGGAGCGTATTCCCGGCAGTGCACAGGATCAGAACTGGGCCGCGGATCTGAGCGATACCGCGCGCGCCTTGCGCAGCCTGTCCGATGAACAGCGCGAGGCGCTGATCCTGGTCGGTGCCGGTGGCTTTTCTTATGAGGAGGCGGCGGCGATCTGCCATTGCGCCGTCGGCACGGTGAAAAGCCGCGTGGCGCGGGCGCGCCGGGCTCTGATCAATATTCTGGACGGAGATCGTTCGCTGCACGCGGTCAAGCGGCCTGGCAATGGTCAGGCCGCAAAAGAGATCATGGAGCAGCTCGACCGGTTGACACCGGATCATTCCTCCAAGGATGAGAAAGACTGAAGAACCAGAGATGGAAGTAAAAAGGGCCGGTAGAACCGGCCCTTTTTCATGATCGCATTGTTCTGACGCTTATTGCGGGCTCATGCTGCCTGCGTCGTGCGCATGCTCGGCCGCGTCTTTCGCGCTGTCGGCGGCATCTTTTGCGCTATCGGCTGCGTCCTTCGCCTTGTCTGCGGCTGTATCGGCTTTTTCCGCCGCGTCACTGGCGGCATCCGCAGCCGGCGCGGCGGCTTCCGGTGCCGGTGTTGTTGCGGCGGGTGCAGGCGTGGCTGCATCAGCCGGTGCGGCGGCTTCCGGCGCCGGCGTTGTTGCGGCAGGCGCAGGCGTGGCTGCATCGGCCGGTGCGGCAGCTTCGGGTGCCGGTGTTGTTGCGGCAGGCGTGCCCGGCGCGGCCAGCTGTTTCTCGTTCAGCTCGCGGGTTTCATTCTCTTCGCTTGTGCCGCCCTTCTTGTTCTTCATCGCATGGTGATGGCGATGATGTTTGGTTTTCGCCTTGGAAGCGTCTTCGCTGGCCGCTGCCTTGGATGTGTCTTCGCCGGTGACCGCCTTGGCGGCTGCGTCCTTGGCATCGCTGGCGGCATCTTTGGCAGCGCCTGCTGCATCGGCCGCATCGCTCGCAGCACTGGCGGCTTTGTCGGCTGCTTTATCAGCGGCTTTTGCGGCGGCATCTTTCGCCGTGCTTGTCGCGCTGTCGGCGGCCTTGGTGGCTGTGCTCACAGCCGCGTCCTTGGCGGCGCCGGCCATCGCGCCGGCAGCCTGTGCCGTCGCCCCTGCATCCGCCGCAACAGCCGTGTTGATGCCAAATGCAACGGTGCCGGCGATTATCGCAGTTGTGCCAGCAAGCAATAAATCTTTGATTTTCATGAAAATTCTCCCTTTTCCCGCGTATGTCTCTGCAACGGTAGCGGCTGCTGGATGGCGATGCCACCCTTCCAGTGCCAAAAAGCTTGGCAATTTTAGCAAGGACCCGCAAAGCGGCATTCTTGTGGCGGCAAGAGAGCCCACACCGGCGGCGCGAATTGCAACTCCGTGCCGTGGGCGTCATAAGGCGGCTCCTTGGAGCATCGGATTGGGAGTGGCCATGGCCGATATTTTTGATGTTGTTGTGATCGGCGGCGGGCCGGGCGGATACAATGCTGCGATCCGCGCGGGCCAGCTTGGCCTCAATGCTGCCTGTATCGACAAGCGCGGGACCTTCGGCGGTACCTGTCTCAATGTCGGCTGCATTCCCTCCAAGGCGCTTCTGCACGCTAGTGAGCGTTTTGCCGAAGCGGGCCATGATTTCGCGAAGCTAGGGATCAAGGCGCAGGTGTCGCTCGATCTTCCGGCGATGATGGCGCACAAGACCAAGGTTGTGGGCGAATTGACCCGCGGTGTCGAATTCCTGCTCAAGAAGAACAAGGCGGAAGCGATCGTGGGCGAAGCGGTGATCACCGCACCCGGCCGCATCACGGTGAAGACGCGCGATGGCGCCACCCGCGCGCTCGAAGCCCGCAACATCGTCATCGCCACCGGATCGGATGTGGCGCCCTTGCCGGGTGTTGCGATCGATGAGGAACGCATCGTCTCCTCCACCGGTGCGCTGGAATTGAAGGCCGTGCCGAAGCGGCTGCTGGTTGTCGGCGGCGGCTATATCGGGCTCGAACTGGGTTCGGTGTGGCGGCGCCTCGGTGCGGACGTGACGGTGGTCGAATTCCTCGATCGCATCACGCCGGGCCTTGACGGTGAAACCGGCAAGCAGTTTCAGCGCATCCTGCAGCGGCAAGGGATCGCTTTCCGGCTTTCGTCAAAGGTGGTGGGCGTGGAAAAGAAATCCTCCCACCTCGCGGTTTCCATCGAACCGGCGGCGGGCGGTGCGGCACAGACAATTGAAACCGATGTGATGCTGGTGTCCATCGGGCGCCGTCCGTATACGGATGGCCTGGGGCTCGATACGGCGGGTGTCAAGCTGGATGCCCGCGGCCGTGTGGTGACGGATAGCCATTTCCGCACCAATGTCGAAGGCATCTGGGCCATCGGCGATTGCCGTGAAGGGCCGATGCTGGCGCACAAGGCCGAAGACGAAGCCGTGGCCGCGGTCGAGACCATTGCCGGCAAGGCGGGGCATGTGAATTACGATGCCATTCCGGCGGTGGTCTACACCGCACCCGAAGTGGCCAGCGTCGGCAAAACGGAAGAAGAGTTGAAGGCCGCCGGTATCGCTTACAAGACCGGCAAATTCCCCTTCACCGCCAATGCGCGCGCCAAGACCATTGCCGCCACCGATGGCTTTGCGAAAATCCTCGCCGATGCCAAGACCGATCGCGTATTGGGCGTGCATATTCTGGGGGCGGAAGCAGGCAATCTGATTGCCGAGGCGGCGCTTGCCATCGAATTCGGCGCGTCGAGCGAGGATATCGCCCGCACTTCCCATGCCCATCCCACGCTTGCCGAGGCGGTGCGCCAGGCCGCCATGGGCGTGGAAGGCTGGACGATGCAGATGTGAGATGATGCGCCCATGGCAAGCACGCCCGGCCACAGGACCAGATCGAGTGCTGATGCCGGCGCGCATGTCTGGGTGACGCGTGCGCACACGCGCGATGAACTTGCGGCTGCAGCCGCTGTCTATGAGCGCAGCGGCCGTGCCGCTTTCTCCTGGCGCGCGCCCTCATGGTTCGTGGCTGAGGACTTCCTGCGCTTCGCCGAGGAGGAAGAGGTTTATCTCGCCCGCCTTGGGCATAGCGTGGTGGGGCTGGCCAGTTACTATGTGCCCCACCATTTCCTGCACTGTCTTTATGTCGATCCGGCAATGCAGGGCCGCGGCATCGGCCGTCTGCTGGTCGCCCATTTGCGTGCGCGTGCGGGCGGCGGCATCACCTTGAAGGTCGATCTCGAAAATCATGCGGCCATCGCGTTTTATGAGGCGGGCGGCTGGACGGCATTGTCCGGCCCCGACGATACCGGGCGCGAAGCCGGTGCTGCATGGCGGCGCTACCGGCTGGACTGAATGGCTGGTGGCACCGCCACCTTGTCGCGCGCGGTCAGCTTCAGCGGTTCTGTCGCCATGGCTTCGTGACCGTCCCCCAGCAATCTGTCGCGATTCATATCGATACGGGCGTTATTCGCGGCAATGGTGGTGTCATCGATTTCCGCGCCCAGCACGGGCCCGGCCCCCATCATGCAGGCGATCATCAGATCGCCGAGATCGCGGCTGTAGTGCGTGGGGTCGAGGTACCAGCGCATGATGGACCGCGTATCACCGGCATCGGGAATCCGCTCGGTGCTGACGTCGTCGTAATCCGTGAAGTCGAACACGCGGACCAGATCGCGCTCAGGGCCCGCGGCCGCATCGATGGCTGCAAGCATGGCTTCTTTCCACGCGACGAACGCCGGCCACAGCCCCTGATCGTGCAGCATTTCCAGATAGCGCGCGTGATAAGGCTGAATGAAGACAATCAGCCGGGCTTTGTGTTCGGCGGCCAGACGCACGATATCGGACAGATGTTCCAGTTCGGCATTGCCCGATCCGGCCGCGATTGGGGACGCGGCCTGCTCGCGCAGGCGCGCCGCATATTGGGCGCCGTTCTGCAGGAAGATCTGACGCAGGCCCGCACGGGCCACGATGGGGCCGAATTCGTGCAGCGGATTGAAACCATCCTTCGTCATGGTGCGTGCGGCCGGGTCGTGCTGGTCCAGCATGGTGTGCACGCTGGCGCGCAGCGCATCCAGGCTCAGCGCCGTCAGGAAGAAGTCGCGCCACAATTGCACCGTCATCTCGCCGTTGGGGCTGCCGTCGCGGCTAACCAGCAGGCGCCGTTCATCTGCGCCCACGCTGTCCGGCTGGCGCCGTGTCTCGCGGAAATCGTTGAAATCGACTCCCACGACGATCAATTGCGGCGGTGATGCGGCCATCGCGTGCTGCAACAGGCGGTAGGCCCCGAACAGATCGCCATTGGCTTCCGCGGCGTTGAACACCGGCTTTGCGGATGCGGGCCATTCGCGGCTGTCGGGGTCGATACCGATCTGGGTGCGGGAATTGCCCAGGATCACCGTCCGCGCATGTGCTCTCAGCAGCATGTAGGATTTCGCAAGGGCCGCGTGGCGGTAGATGTCCGGCTTCACCGGCAGCCGGTCGGTGCCGTACATGCGATAGGGATCGACATAGATGTTGAACGCCGCGGTCAGAATGGCCAGCGCGCCCACCACCGCGGCTGCAATGGCGAGATAACGTGCGGGCGAAATCGCGCTCATGGTTCAGAACCGCCAGTGAAGGTTTTGCGAAATGCTGGCCGCTGACAGCAGGCCCGCAAATGCCAGCGCGCCGAACGCTGCCGCCCAGCCCGTGCTGAATTGCCAGCGCCATGCCGCCATGCGCCCACCGGCCGGGGCTTCGCTGCCGCTGCCCAGCACGGGGCGGAATTGCGCCAGCCATTGCTGGGTGTTCGGCGCCACGAACAGGATCGTGAGAAGGCCCGCAATCCAGCCCCACGCTGTCATCAGATGCGAAATGTCCTGCGGCCGCGCCACGCCGTGAAAGCCGGCCATCGCCTGCAGCACGGCGAAGGCTGTAGCGAAATCGGGCGCACGGAACAGCGGCCATGACAGCGTTACTGCAAGGAAGGTCAGCGCGACGGCGGAAGGCCTGAACCAGCGCCGGTTGCGGATGACGGTCAGCCAGTTCCGCTCCGCACAGAGGCGATGGATGGTGAGATAGAGGCCATGCAACAGGCCCCACGCGGCCAGCGGCCAGCTTGCGCCATACCACAGCCCGGCCAGAACCATGGTGATCGCCAGATTGACGAGATTGCGCACATTTCCGCCTTCGCTGCCGCCCAGTGGCTGGTGGACATAGTCGCCCAGATAGCGTGTCAGCGTGATATTCCAGCGCTGCCAGAAGCGAGCGATGTTGTCCGCCTTGTAAGGCGATTCAAAATTGGCCGGAAAGCGAATGCCGAAACAGCGCGCGAGCCCGATCGCCATATCGGCATAGCCGGAAAGCTCGAAATAGATCTGACAGGAAAAGGCGAGCGTCACTGTCCACGCCGTGATGATGTCGAGGTGCTGGGCCGCGGCCGGGCTCGCAAGCGGCATCGCGAACCGGGCAATGCCATCGGCCAGAAGCGCTTTTTTCACCAGGCCGAAAAAGAAGATGGTCAGCCCCGCCGCCAGATCCTCGCGCAGATTGCGGCGGCCGCCGCTGCCCAATTGCGGCTCGATCTCGCCATAACGCAACAACGGCCCGCCGATCAGGCGCGGGAAAAACGATGCGAAGGCGGCGTAACGCAACAACCCTGCGCCGCGCACGCGGCCATGGCGGACATCGCTCAGATAGCCGATCTGGTCCAGCGTGAAGAACAGAATGCCGAGCGGCGCGGCCATCGCGGCGATGGCGCCAAGCGGGCCTCCTTCCACTCCGGCAAGCGGCAGATAGCGGAAAAGAAACAGCACCGCGAGGTTCAGGAGAACGCCCGCGCCCAGCAGATAGTCCGGCGTATCGGCGCCGCGTGTTTCACGGCGCGCGGAAAGTGCACGGCCAATGGCAAAGTTGATCAGGATCGATGCCGCCAGCAGCGGCACAAAGCGCACATCCCAAAGCCCGTAGAACAACAGCGAGGCGCATAGCATCGCGCCCAGCCGGCCCTTTTCGCCGAAGCGCCGCGCAAGCTGAAAACTTGCCAGCGCAAGCGGCAGAAACAGGAACAGGAATTGATAGGAATGGAAATACAAGCTCGCCCGCCCCAGCCCGCATCGTCGCCCGCACCGTTGTTTGTGCGGCGCGCCATGCTAACAGATTCGGGGCTTCGGGCCCTTCGCACATCTGGCCGATGGGCGCCGGCGCGGGCTGATCAGAGGTAACACAAATCCCTCGCGGGACCGGGCATTGCTGCCCGCCACGTCCGTAAGAGAAATAAAACAATTTCAATATCTTGCCGGTGGTGTGGCGGATTTTCCACGCCGGACGAGATATTGCGGCGGCCCATTGTGAACGCCCGGCAACATACTAGCATGCCGCGTCGGAAAACCATTCAAAAATTGCGCAAGGGAGATTTTTCGCGAAGGGGAGGCTTCAATGGTCAATCAGCATTCGTCTGCGGCTGTTGCCGCGCGTGTTGGCGTAAAAGCAATTGGCGTAAGTGCACTCCTGCTCACCACTTCCATACCGGCATTGGCACAAATCGAAACCGTGGTCGTCACGGCACAAAAGCGATCCGAAGACGTGCAAACCGTTCCGATCGCGGTCACGGCCTATTCCAGCGCCGATCTGAAGGCGCACCAGATTCAGGAATTCAAGGATCTGGTTTTCTCGACCCCCAATGTCACCTACACCAAGACCAATTTCACCGGCGCGGATTTCCAGATCCGCGGTATCGGCATCGCGGCCATTGCCGGCGATGCGGAAGCCGGCGTCGCGGTGCATCAGGACGATGTGTTTCTTGCCAATCCGCCATTGGCCGAAGCCAATTTCTACGATCTCGAACGCATCGAGGTGTTGCGCGGGCCGCAAAGCACGCTGTTCGGCCGCGGTGCCACCGGCGGCACGGTGAACATCATCACCGCCAAGCCCGATCTCGAACAATTCATGGGCAATGGCGAATTCACTTACGGCAATTTCAATCAGATCGAATTGAAGGGCATGCTCAATGTGCCCCTGATCGAGGACAAGCTGGCCGTGCGTGTGGCGGGCGATTGGCAGAAGCATGATGGCTTCGTGCGCAACATCGCCACCAACGATCAGATCAACAGCGAAAACACCTATTCGTTCCGTGGCAGCATCCGTTTTCAGCCGTGGACGCATACCACCATCGATCTGATCGGCTCCTATTCGCATGAGGCCGACAGCAAGATGCGCGCGGTCAAGCAATTGTGTACGCGCGATCCTTCAGCCGTGCTTGGGTGTCTGCCGGAATCGGCCGGGACCGAAGCATTGAACGTCAATGCCCAGTTCACCAACACGGTCGCGAGCCAGCAGGGTTTTGGCGCCCTGTTCGGGCCCGCGCTGGCGCCGATCTTTTCGCAATTGGGTCTGTTCGATCTCACCGCACCGGCGAACACCGCCGCCGGCAATGTGAACCCGTCCAATCTGCGCGAGGTGAATACCGATTTCGATCCGATCTATCACGCCAAGGAAACCTTCGTCGCCTTGAACGTGAAGCAACAGGTGGTGCCGTGGCTGGATGCGACTTTGGTCGCGGGCTATGAGGACCACAGCACCTTCAGCCAGGAGAGCTACAACAATATCGGCTCGGTCCCGCTCGATGCCGCACGCCTCGGCGTCTATGACGCGAGCCTCTACAATCCCGCCTCGTTCAGCAATGCGGCGCTGCCGACACTTGCCTATATTCTGTCCGGCGGCTTTCCGTTCCTCGGCCCCAATTTCAATCCGGCCTATGCCGCGCTTTATGCGCCGTTCTTCTCGGTGCCGGGGCAATTGCCGGCGTCTCACATCACGCCAACCGGTATCGGGCTCACCAGCGGCGACATCCTGCGTTATACGCCGAACCAGTTCGTCTACGATCAGTCCGACGGTTACGACAAACAATATTCGATTGAGCTGCGGTTCAATTCCAACTTCCAGGGCCCGCTCAATTTCCTGGTCGGCGGTTATTATCTCAGCACCAGCGGCTATGGCGATTATTATGTGCCGGGCAATGTGCTCGATTATCCCGGCATTCTGCTCGGCGCGCTGCTGGGTGGCCTTACCGCGCCGTCGCTCTGCGCGGCCACGGGCTGCATTCAGGGGCCGAGTTATTATCACAATTTCGGCCGCGATCTCCGCCTCGAATCCAAGGCCATGTTCGGCGAGGTTTACTACGATGTCGTGCCCGATCTGTTGAAGATCACGCTGGGTGCGCGCTTTACCGACGATCACAAATCGGAAAACGACCGTATCGCATTCTTGAGCGGCCTGATTCCGATCGGCTCGCCGAATGAAGACGATGCGCTGGCGGCACTCGTTGCTGCTGGCTTGCATGATTTCGATTGCTCGAACGGCAGCCAGCCGGGCGCCGGCTGTCCGGCGGGTACTAAGCTCGGCCCGAACGATGTGTTCGAGACCGTGGGAAAATCCTTCGACAAATGGACCGGCCGCGTGGTGGTGGATTACACGCCCAAGCTTGATTTCACCGATTCCACGCTGATCTATGCCAGCTATTCCCGCGGTTACAAATCCGGCGGTTTCAATCCCGGTGTGCAGTCCGACATCGCGGCGGGCATCGCCACAGCCTTCAAACCCGAGGGCATCGACGCCTTCGAACTGGGCACGAAGAATACCCTGCTGGACGGTACGCTGCAGGCGAACATGGCGTTGTGGTACTACAACTACCAGGACTTTCAGGTTTCCTCGATTATCGCCAACACCTCGGTCAATTCCAACATCGGGGCGCGGCTCTGGGGTATCGAGGGTGAGTTTCTCTATGCCCCGGATGACAATTGGCAGTTCAATCTCTCCTTCGGCCACACCCATTCGGCGGTGGGCGATTTCACGCTGGTCAACCCGCGCAATCCCAGCAACGGGCGCGCCGATGTGGTGCTGATCAAGGATGCCACCGCGACCGGTGGCGCAGGCCAGAACTGCGTTCTCTACCGCCTGCCGGGTGCAACGGTGCTGACACCGGCCGATGCCGGTGTGCCGGGTTACTTCCAGCCTTCCGGCGGCCAGGCCCAGCTTGCCGCCCATGGCGTGCCGCTGGTCAATTTCGGTATGTGCGTGCCCACCCTGACCGAGGCGGAAATGGAAGCCTTTGGCTTCTCCTACGGTGATCCGCTGCTCGGGCCCATCGGCTCGCGCAATGATTCCGGCGGCGTTGGCGTCAACCTGCATGGCAACGAATTGCAGAACACACCGCCGTGGACGGTTTCGTTCGGCATTCAATATCATGCCGATCTCGCCGGCGGTTATTCGCTGGTCCCGCGCATCGATGTCTACTGGCAGGACAAGATGTGGGGCCGCATCTTCACCGATGGTGCCGACCGCATCGATTCCTGGTCTCAGGTCAATCTGCAGCTCACATTGAACGCGCCGGATGACCGCTGGTACGTCCAGGCCTTCGTCAAGAACCTGACGGAGTCGGACGGGATCACCGGCGAGTATCTCACCAGCTCCACCTCGGCGCTTTACACCAACGCCTTCCTGGTCGATCCGCGCACATATGGCGCGCGGATCGGTGCACGATTCTAGAATCCCGGTTTCGGGATCTGTGTTTCGGGATTTGGGCAATCGGGGGCCCCGCCATTGGCGGGGCCTTTTTTTGTGTGCAGTGCACACGGGTGGTCCGTCCGTTTCGATAAACCGGTTTGGCGGCTGTGCGCGGCTGCCGCAGGCGCCATTTCCGCGATGGATGACGCAGTTGCGGTAATTTCCGGGCGCACGCCATTTTGGCGCTTCCAATTTTAGAACTTATGGTACAGTCGCGTCAGAACAGGCCGTGCGGCCGCCCGTCTTTCGATGCGGGCAGGGATCGTAACGGGGGAGGAATTCGCCATTCAGCGCACGCGCCGCGCCTTGCGGTGTTGCTTGCGCCGCCGGTTTTGCAGAGGGGGAGGGTTCGGTATGTCCGGTTCGCATCAATGGCAGGTGGGTGCATCCGCCTGCGCATCAAATTTCCGCGCGTCAGGTATTCGCATTTTTGGTCTTCCGCTGTTGGGCGTGGGCGCCCTGCTGCTGTCCACGGCTCTGCCGGCGGCGGCACAGGTCGAAACCGTGATCGTCACGGCACAGAAAACGGCACAGGATATTCAGAACGTCCCCATTGCGGTGTCGGCGTTCGATTCCAATCAGCTTGCGGCGCATCAGATCGAAGGTTTCGGCGACCTGCAATTCGCAATTCCGTCCGTCACCTTTTCCCACGGCAATTTCGGACCGTCGAATTTCCAGATTCGCGGCATCGGCTCGGCCGCCGTCACCACCTCCGGCGACAGCGGCGTGTCGGTGAACGTCAACGACATTTATCTCAGCAGCCCGCCGCTGACGGCGGCGACCTATTACGATCTGGAACGGATCGAGGTTTTGCGCGGGCCGCAGAGCACGCTTTACGGCCGCAACGCCACCGGCGGCGCGATCAACCAGATCACCAAGAAGCCGAATCTGGAAGAGATCGGTGCCGAGGGTGAAGTTACTTACGGCAATTACAACAATTTCCAGATGAAAGCCGCCCTCAACATCCCGATCATTCAGGATGAACTGGCCTTCCGCGCCGCCGGTTTCTTTGAACGGCGCGACGGGACGATCGACAATGTCTACCCCTCGATGAATCCCGGCACCAATGTTGCCGACAAGATCGACAGCCGGCACGATTTCTCCGTCCGCGGTTCGGTCCGGTGGGAGCCTTCGGCCAGGACCACGATCGATTTCATGGCCCAGGCCAGCCATGGCGAAGACAGCCGTGTCCGTTCCCAGGTGCAGATGTGTCACCGCGATCCTTCGGGCGTGCTGGGCTGCCTGCCGGACAGCCTGGCGTTCCAGCCGGTGAACGGCAATTCCACGCTCGGCAACATCATCACCAGCAATCTCACATTGGGCGATGCGCTTTCGCTCAACGATGTGGTGGGACCGAACGCATTTCCCGGCGGCGGTGCGGCGGCCTTCGTGCCGGCCGACTACCGCAAGGTGAATACGGATTTTACGCCGATCTCGGTTGGCAACGACACATTCCTCTACGGCCAGTGGCGGCAGACGGTGAACAGCTGGCTGAACATGAACGTGCTGTTCGGCTATGACCAGAACACCGGGCTGGCACAGCAAAGCTACAACAACGCGCCCGATGCGCCGTTCTCGGCCTCCGATGCCACCTGCACGCAGAAGACCCTTCTCGGCGTTCCCTGTGCTGTCCCGTTTGAGCGGTTGACCGCGGCCCAGTATATCTTCAGCGGCATCGCGCCCCAGAATTTCGCCCAGTATTATGCCGGCCATATCGGCACGCTGCCGACCTCGGGCGTGGGCAATAACGGCATCATCGGCGGCAATATCCAGGAATATTCCGACCGCACCCACGGTTACGACCAGATCAGCGGTCACGATATGGAATGGACCGCGGAATGGCGCTTCACCACCAATTTCGATGGCCCGCTGAACTTCCTGGTCGCCTATTATCACCTGCACGATCAGAACGATGCGGAATATTTCGTCAACGCCAATACGCTCGACTATGCGGGTACGGTGCTGGGTGCGCTGACGGCTGGCGACGGTTTTATCCTCGGCCCCACGCAGTATGACAGCAACAGCCAGCGTTACCGCCTCACCTCCAATGCCGCGTTCGGCGAGATCTATTACGAGGCGATTCCCGAAACGCTGAAGTTCACCGGCGGTATTCGTTATACGGTGGACAACAAGTCCTTCACCTCGCGCCAGACGCTTTTCAATGTCCCGATGGCGATCGGCACCACGGGCGAGGAGGCGGACGCGATTTTGAGCGTGGTGCCGGGCTCGCATTCACAGGTCACCACCTTCCATGCGCTGACCGGCCGTTTCGTGGTCGATTGGACGCCGAAGCTGGATTTCACGGATCAGACTTTGATCTATGCGTCTTACGCCCGCGGCTACCGTTCGGGCGGTTTCAACCCGCCATCCTTCACCGGTGCGTTCGCCGATACGTTCCAGCCGGAAACGCTCGATTCCTTTGAAGTCGGTACCAAGAACACGCTGCTCGACGGCCATGTGGTCGCCAACATGACCGCGTGGCATTACACCTATAACGGCTTCCAGATCTCCAAGATCGTGGACCGCACCTCGATCAACGAGAACATCAACGCCAAATTGTGGGGCGTGGAAGGTGAATTCTTCTATGCGCCGGATTCCAATTGGCAGTTCAACGTGAACTTCGGCTACACCCATTCGGCGCTGGAGAACACGAGTTCGATCGACCCGCGCGATCCCACGGCAGGCCAGGCCAATGTGACCCTGGTGAAGGATGGCAACGGCGCCAATTGCGTGATCAGCAACACGCCGGGCATGCCGTCGGCCGAAGCGGCGGGCCTTGTCATTCCGCCACCGGTGCCGACGCCGGGTGTGTTCGCATCGGGCTATGGCGCGGGGGCGTTCTGCTCGCAATCCCAGACCGCGTTCAACGCAAGCCTGCCTGCGTCAATGCAGGGCCACTACACGATCTCATCCGGCATTCCGGTGAATCTGGATGGCAACAAGATGCCCACCACGCCCGACTGGACCATCGGTCTTGGCGTGCAATACACCTTCGTCTTCGAAAGCGGTTATTCGCTGGTGCCGCGGGTCGACTTCTACTGGAAGGATTCGATGTTCGGCCGCATCTTCAACGGTCCGGCCGATCGCATCTCGTCGAGTGAGAACACCAATCTGCAAATCCAGCTCAACGCCCCGGACGATCGCTGGTACGCACGCGCCTGGGTGCAGAATGTGTTCGACGAGGATAACGTCACCGGCATGTACGTGACGGATGCGTCATCGGGGCTGTTCACCAATGTGTTCGTGAACGATCCGCGCCTGTTCGGCATCACCCTCGGCGCGCGGTTCTAGATCGCCTTCTTTTTACCCCGCCTTTTTGGCCCCGCCCGCGCGCCGGTTTTCCGGTTCACGGGCGGCCTGTTTTGGGAGGGTGGCCAGGTGATTCGGCAGGTGGTCCGGCCCCCGGAATCTGAACGGTTTGCGATATTCCCATAAGAAACCGCACGGTGCGAATGTTTGCGCCGGCACTGCCGCGAAGGGTGGGGCATTCCGGTCACAGGGCGCACCATAAGACCCGGCGGTTCTTTTTCAACACAGCCCGACGTCCGTAATATCGTATCTATTTCAGCATATTAGCGATGATGTTGCGGAATTCACACGGTCGCGCATCAATGTTCCACCGCCCATTGCTGACCGGTTTTATCTGATTAAGATGACTTCCAGTCAGCCTGAATGACGGGCCGTTTAGGGGAGGTTTCTGCATGTCTTTTACGGGTGGGTTGCGTTGCAGCCGTTCCGCAGTTCTTGCGAGTGCCCTACTTCTTTCCACAGCCATTCCAGCATTGGCACAGATTGAAACCGTCGTGGTGACCGCTGAAAAGCGCGCCGAAGACGTCCAGACCGTTCCAATCGCCGTGACGGCCTATTCATCCGAAGATTTGAAGGCCCACCAGGTTACCGAATTCAAGGACCTGCAATTCTCCACCCCGAACGTGAGCTACACGAAGGGCAACTTCACCGGCTCCAACTTCCAGATCCGCGGTATCGGTATCACGGCCGTCGGTTACGACGCCGAATCCGGCGTCGCCGTCCATATGGACGATGTCTTCCTGGCCAGCCCGCCGCTCTCCGAAGCAAGCTTCTACGACCTGGAGCGGGTCGAGGTTCTGCGCGGCCCGCAGAGCACGCTGTTCGGCCGTGGCGCCACCGGCGGCGCGGTGAATATCATCACCCACAGGCCGGATCTCTCTGAATTGTCGGGCGAGGCGGAAGCCAGCTACGGCAATTACAATGCCTCTCAGATCCGCGGCTACATCAATATCCCGATCGTGACCGATGAACTGGCCGTCCGTCTCGCGGGTGACTGGACCCGGCACGACGGTTACGTGAAGAACATTTTCGACAACAGCGATATCGACAGTCAGGACACCTATTCGCTGCGCGGCAGCGTGCGGTGGCAGCCTACCGCCAACACCACCATCGATCTGATCGGTGCCTATTCGCATGAAGCCGACAGCAAGATGCGCTCGCGCAAGCAGCTTTGCTCCAGTGACCCGACCGGGACGCTGGGCTGTCTGCCGGACTCGCTCACGAATGGCGTGACCAATCTGAATGCATCGCTCGCCACCATTGCCTCAAGCCGACAGGGACTCGCTGGATTCGGCGGGTCAATCGCCCAAGCGCTCGTAGCAGCAGGTGCTTTGCCTAATAATCCGGCAGTCATCAGTGGGTTTGTTGGGAATTTTGCCAATATGGGGTTGTTCGATTTGTCGCAACAGCCCATACCGCCGGCCCCGGCCAATGTGCTGAACCCGCCAAATCTGCGTCAGGTCAATTCGGACTTCGCGCCGGTCTATCATGCGCGGGATGAGTTTGTGGCCCTGAACGTCAAACAGCATCTGGCCGATTGGCTCGATGCCACCTTCGTCGCGGGCTACGATTATCACGCCACCTTCAGCCAGCAGAGCTACAACAGCGTGGCGGGTCAGCCATTCAATCCGGTCACTCTCGCGACCGCAAAGGCGACATTGAACGGTTTGCTCACCTCGTTCGGCGGCCCGGCCTATGCGGCGCACTATGCGCCTTATCTCTCGACGCCGGGCATGCTTCCGGTTTCGGGCATTGGCGGCCTCGGTCTCGCCAGCGGCAATATCAAGGAATTCCTGCCCAACGTCTCGGCCTATGACCAGTCGGACGATTACAGCAAGCAGAATTCCTATGAATTGCGCTTCAACTCCAGCTTCGACGGGCCGCTGAACTTCCTGCTCGCCGGCTACTATCTGAAGCAGGAAACCCATGGCGATTACTTCATCATGGCGAACACCTTCGACTATCCATTCCTCGCCGTTGGGTCGATCCTTGGTGCGTTGCAGAATCCAACCGGCTGCCTGCCGCAGGGCTGTATCAACCCCGGTTACTATCACAATGATGGGACAGACAACCGGCTGGAATCGAAGGCAGTCTTCGGTGAAGTCTATTACGACATCGTCCCCGATACCCTGAAGCTGACGGTCGGTGCCCGCTACACGGTGGACTCCAAGGACCAGATCGGCCGTATCTTCATCTTCCCGGGCGTCGTGCCGATCGGCACGCCGACGGAACAGGCAGCGGCAGAATATCTAGTTGGCGCGGGGTTGAAAGATTTCGACTGCTCCAATGGCACCCAGCCCGGTGCCGGTTGCCCCGCGGCAACACCACTTGGTCCGAACGATCTCTATCAGGTCAACAGCGTCAGCTTCAAAAAGTGGACCGGGCGCGCAGTGTTGAACTGGACACCGAAGCTTGATTTCACCGACCAGACCACGGTCTATGCCTCTTACGCGCGTGGTTATAAGGCCGGTGGCTTCAATCCGGGCGTCCAGCCGGGTCTTGGCATTCCGCCGTCCTATCAGCCCGAAGGCATTGATGCCTTCGAAGTCGGCACCAAGAACCTGCTGTTGAACAGCACGTTGCAGGCGAATATTTCGGCCTGGTACTACAATTACGAAAGCCTGCAGGTCTCGGCGATTGTCGCCAACACCTCCGTCAACCAGAACATCAGCGCAAGGTTGTGGGGTCTGGAAGGCGAGTTCATGTATGTGCCGGACGATAACTGGCAGTTCAACTTGAATATCGGCCACACCAACTCCAGCATCGGCGATGTTGCGCTGATCAATCAGCGCAATCTGACCAACGGGCGCAGCGACGTGGTGCTGATCAAGGACGCGACACTCGCCGCCAGTATCGGCCAGAACTGCGTGCTGTACATGACCGGCGGTCAGACACTTTCGCCAGCCGACAACCCTGCCTTCCAGGCGGCCGCTGCTGGTGCTGGCCTTGGTGGTCTCTTCTTCGCACCTCCGGGCGGGTCGAAGGCCATTGCCGCCCATGGCGTGGCACAGACCAATTTCGGCAGCTGCAACCAGGATTTGGCGCCGCTGCTGAACGCCTTCGGCTATTCCGAGGTCGATCCGACCAATGGGGCCAACAAGTCCGACGGCGTGCATGTGCCGCTGAAGGGCAACGAGTTGCAGAACACCCCGCCATGGACGATCAGCATCGGTGCGCAATACACCATGCCGCTCGACAATGGTTACAACATCGTGCCGCGGGTGGACTTCTACTGGCAGGCCGATATGTGGGGCAGCATCTTCAACACCTCGGCTGACGCGATTGGATCGTGGGAAATGACCAATGCCCAGATCACGCTCAACGCGCCGGAGAACAAGTGGTATGTCGCGGCCTATGTGAAGAACGTGTTCGATGAGGCGAACATCACCGGTGAATACCTGACCAGTGCAACGTCGGGTCTCTACACCAACATCTTCCTCACCGATCCGCGTACCTTCGGCATCCGCGTCGGCGCGCACTTCTAAAAAGCCGCGACGCTTCAACGAAAAAGGGCGCCGGGAAACCGGCGCCCTTCTTTTTTGTTCTCGTATTTGCCCGGCGAAGCGTGCGGCTTCAGCCCGCGCCCAGCGTGCCGCCCACCTGCGCCTGCTTGACCGAAGCGCGCACCACCGGCACGTCATCCTTGCCCAGTGGCTGCATCCATTGCTTCCGCTTCAGCGCCGCATCGATATAGGGCTGAAGCGCTTCCTGTTTCGCCTTTTCGCGTGCCGCAGCAGCCTCACGAAATTCCACCATCACCGTATCGGCGAACAATTGCAGCGACTGGCAGATATGTTCATGCCGGTTGCGGCCGGCCTGCTGCAGGAAGATCACCTGGTCCACACCGGCGCCTTGAAGTGCGCGCAGATGGGTCCGCATGTCTTCGGGCGTACCGATGCCGGAGGATTGGGCACCCTCGCGCGACGCCGCAATGATCTCATCGGTGCGGTTGCCGCGCTGGGCAAGATATTCGCCCCACAGATTGGTGCGCCCCGGCACCGTGTCATGCGCCACCAGCGCATTCAGGGCATAACCGAAGAATTCAAAGCCTTCGTGCCCGCGCCGGATCGCCTCCGCCCGGTCCTGATGCAGCGAGAAGGAGGAGACCATCGCGATATTGGCATTCACCGTGCGGCCCAGCGGCACGCACTCTTCCGACTTGATGATGCCGTAATAGATGTCGGCCCAGTTGCGCGCCTCCTCCGGATCGACGAAGGAAAAGGCCAGCGCCCCCAGACCCAGTTTCGCCGCCAGCTTGATGGTGTCGCGATTGGTGCAGGCGATCCACATCGGCGGGTGCGGCTTCTGCACCGGCTTGGGCAACACATTGCGGCACGGCATCGAAAAATACTGCCCCTCGAAACCGGGATAGGGCTCCAGCGCCATCATATTGGCGATCTGCTCCGCCGCTTCCAGCGACATGGCGCGTTTTTCTTTCGCCGGAATCTTGAAACCGCCCAGTTCCAATCGCGTTGCGCCTTCGCCGATGCCGAACTCCACCCGCCCGTTGGAAAGAAGATCCAGCGTGGCCAGGCATTCGGCGGTGCGGGCCGGATGATTGTAATTGGGGATCACCTGGCGGATGCCATGGCCCAGCCGGATGCGGCTGGTGCGCGCCGCCGCGGCGGCCAGAAAAACCTCCGGCGATGAGGAGTGTGAATATTCATCCAGAAAATGATGTTCCACTTCCCAGGCGTAATCGAAGCCCAGCCGGTCGGCGAGCACCACCTGTTCCAGCGCGTCGTGGAACAGTTTGCGCTCGTCATCCGGCCCCCATGGCCTGGGCAATTGCATCTCGTAGAACACGCCAAACCGCATGCCGTCCTCCCGTTGTTGTTCTCCGTTCAGCTTAGCGCAGCATCGCCCGCCGTCCATGCACCTTGCGGCCAAAAACACACGCTTGGCGCCTTGTTGCGGCGGTGGTTAGATGTGCCGTTACGGTACCGGGAATGCCCGGATCGCGCCGGGAGGCGGCAGGGAGGTTCATGACAACCGAACGCGATCGCGCGTCTGGCCGGCTCCCGGCATTTGTGCTGGGTGCGTTCGCATCCGCGGCCCTGCCGGTCGGCGCATTGCAATTGCCGCTGGCGGTGCATCTGCCCAATTATTATGCCAGCCATATCGGGCTTTCGCTCTCCGCGGTTGGGTTCGCTTTCACTGTCGTGCAATTGATCGCCATCAGCTTTGATCCGGCGCTCGGCATCGCGATGGAGCGGACACATTCACGCTTCGGCCGTTTCCGCCCCTGGCTGATGCTCAGTGTACCGATCCTGATCGTCAGTGCGCTGGCCGTGTTCATGGCGCCGGTGGGGGCGGGTCTTTTCTATCTCGTGTTCTGGCTGCTGGTTTTCTATCTCGGCTATTCGATGTCGATGCTGGCGACCAATTCCTGGGGTGCTGCCCTTGTGCCGGGTTATCACGAACGCTCCCGCCTTTATGCCTGGCTGCAATTTGCCGGTCTGGGCGGCGCAGTTCTGATGTTGATGATCCCGCCGGTGCTGGCCTGGATCTGGAACGCGGGCGAGGCTGCGGCCGTCCGCACCATGGGCGGTTTCCTGATGCTTGCGGTGCCGTTGACCGTGTTTTTTGCCGTGATGGTGGTGCGCGATCCGCCGCGGCCCGCGGACGAAATCGTGAATCATTTTTCCCTGCGCGATTATCTGAGCCTGATTGCGCAACCGAACATGGCACGCATTCTGTTCGCCAATTTTTTCCTGACACTCGGCCCCTCCATGATGGGTGCGCTCTATTTCTTTTTCTTCTGTGACGCCCGCGGTTACAGCTTCGCGGAGGCGAACATTCTTCTTTTCATCTATATCGCGGCCGGTCTTGGTGGGGCACCGGCCTTTGCCCATATCGCGATGCGGCTCGGCAAACATCGCACCATCATGCTCGCCGCCGTGATCAATGTGGTGCTGCAGGCGGTTGTGCTTGCGCTGCCGCGTGCCTCCATGCTGCTGATGGCGCCGGCGATGTTTCTGGTCGGCTTCGCGGCCAATTCCTATGCGCTGCTGCTGAATGCCATGGTGGCCGATGTCTGTGACGAGGTCCGGCTCGAAACCGGGCGTGACCGCACGCCGCTGCTCTATTCGCTGATGACCTGCACGATGAAAATCGGCTCTGCCGTCCCGGTCGGCATCACCTATCCCATTCTGGCGTTGCTCGGCTTCAATGCGGCGGAAGGGGCGGTCAATACGCCGTCGGCGATTGCCGGGCTCGAATGGTGCTTCGTCATTGCCCCCATTGCGGTGCTGCTTCTGGGTGCGCTCGCCATGTGGGGTTACCGGCTCGATGCGGTCCGCCACCGGGAGATTGCGGCCATGCTCGCGGTGCGCGACGGCGGCACCGAAATCGTGACGGTGGAAAGCGAAATCACCGTCATATCCACCGCCGCCGCGCCCTAGATACTGCCGGCGATATTCCGTCCCCTATCCATTCTTTGCTAATCTGCCGCTTCGAAAATCCATCCGGCGGCGCGCCATGTTTCTTGAGATTCCGGGTCTTCTCGAAGCGGGCGAGGTCGCACGCCTCGGCGATATCGCTTCGCGAATGACATTTGTCGATGGCCGCCTCTCCAATCCGGCGCATGAGGCGAAGGACAATCGTCAGGCCGATACTGCCCACCCGCTTTATGCCGAATCGGTGCAGCTCGTCGCCAATGCGCTGATGCGCAGCCGCGAATTTCGCGATTTCACGTTCCCGAAGCGGTTCGCCCCGCCGCTGCTGTCGCGTTATGAACCCGGCATGCAATATGGCGTCCATGCCGATGCCGCCCATATGCAATTGCCCACCGGGCCGCTTCGCTCCGATATTTCCTGTACGGTTTTTCTTTCCGATCCGGCAACCTATGAAGGTGGGGAATTGACGGTGCATCTGGGTGCGCGGCCGGCCCTGTTCAAGGGGGCGCCCGGTTCCTGCATCCTTTATCCCTCCACCACCTTGCATGAGGTGCGGCCGGTGAAGCGCGGCGTGCGGCTGGTTTCGCTCACCTTCATCGAAAGCTTTGTCGCCGATCAGGCCAAACGCAATCTGCTTTATGAATTGAACGAGGTCGGTGCCCTTGAAGGCCTGAAAATGCAATGGCAAAGCCGTGTCCGGCTGGAGGCGGTGTGCCAGAACCTGATGCGCCAATGGTCAGATTAATATGTGGTCCGATTAGGTTTCCATCATCGCTCCCTTTGCCGCTTCGTGGCGTGATGCCATCCGGTCGAGCCAGTCTTTGCCGCGCGCAATCTCATCGGCATAATCGGCCCCGGCACGGGCCAGAATCTGCGCCCGCTCTCCGGGTGAATAGTGCTGTTCCGGCGCCTTGGAATATTGTTGAAACACCGTGCTATCCGTCAGCGCTGCGGCTTCATTTGCCGGGAGATCAAGTCCGAAATGGTGCAGGATGCGCGCAATGTGATGGCCGCGGTCCTGCAGAAAGGCGTGAAAATCGAGCGGCAGTACCCGCGCGCCGAATTGGGCTGTGACCGCTTTCCGCGTCATGGTTTCGGCAAGAAAACTCATCGCCGCCAGTTCACCAAGGCTCTGTGGCTGGGGCAGGGTGTCATCGCGCAAATTGCGGCGCAGGCGGAACAGGCGCTCCGGCCCGTGTGCGTTCAAATCCTGTGCCGAATTGGCGCCCGCCAACAAGGTGGCAAGATAGGTCTCCGCATCGAGATGAAGATAGAGCGCGCGTGCTTCGGGCCTTAGGGTCAGAAGCCGCCGCGCCAGACGCGCGGCGCTGCTCGTTGCCTTCAGGATGGTGTGCGTTGTGCCGCCTATGGGTTGCGCCCACTGCCGCAACAGCAAATCCAGCATCTGCGCCAGCCGCTCTGTTTCGCCGTCGCCAGATGCGAAGTCGAACGCCTCCGCCATCTGGCGCAGCGCCAAGGGTTCGCGCAATCCCAGCACCACGCCGGTTTCATCCAGCAGGCGGCTGATCAAGGTCGATCCGGCGTGGCCGATATGAAAAATGAAATGCAGCGGCTGTGGCTCTATCGCCTCCGCCAGCGCGGTCCATTGTTCGCGCGCCAGCCAGTTGCCGCCGCTGCGCCCTTCCAACAATCGCTCGTCCAGAAAACTCGCCGCGCGAAAATCGCGAAGCCGCATCGGCAGCATGAACACGGTCCCGCGTGCCGGGTCGGCGGCAAAGGGGTAGGCCACGGTTTCGTCCACGCCGCTGTCCGCGCTCACGCCGGTTCCTTCGTGCCGTATCCCGCCACCACCAGCCGGAACAGTTCCTGCCGGACACGTTCGAAATCATAATCCGCCGTCAGGTGCCCCGCGAAGTCGAGCACCATCGCGCCATGCAGCGCGGCCCACATCACGGTGCCGATCAATTGCGCGTCGCCGGTGATAAAGCCTTCGTCGATCAGGGCGCGGACATAGGCCGTCATGGTTGCGCGCGCGCGTGCCGTAGCGCGGACAAGATCGGGATAATCCTGTTCGTGCGCCTGGGTGAAATCGAACATCAGCCGGTAGGCTTCGGGGTTCGATCGGGCGAAATCGACATAGGCATCGCCCACCGCGCTGCCGCGTGCGGCGGCACTGTCATGGGTGGCAAAGGCCTGTTCCAGCCGGGCGGCAAAGGCATCGAAGGCGCGGGCCCGTACCGCGGCCAGAATATCGTCCTTGTCCTTGAAATAGCGGTACGGCGTCATTGAGCTGACGCCGACCGCCGCCGCCAGCTGGCGCATAGTGAAACCGGCCTGCCCCTGTTCGGCAAACAGCTTGGTCGCCGCGTCGCACAGGCGGGCGCGGAAGGATTCGACTTCGGCGGGGGAAAGCGCGCGGGGCAACAGATTCCTCGGGCAGTGGCTGCGATTCTTATTTACAATATAAATTTACAACGTATAATACAAACCATTCCGGTGATCCCACCCCCTGTGAGGAGGCTGTCATGTCACAACCCGCCATGAAGCAGACCACGCAATCCAATCCCTATCTCAGCGGCAATTTCGCCCCGGTCCGCAGCGAAGACGATTTCGCGGAACTGAAGATCACGGGCGCCATCCCGCCGGAACTGACCGGCACCTATTACCGCAACGGCCCCAATCCGCAATTCGACCCGCGCGATGCCAATTATCACTGGTTCGCGGGCGACGGGATGATCCATGCCTTCACCGTCCAGAACGGCAAGGTCTCTTACCGCAACCGCTATGTCCGCACCCCCAAATGGGTGATGGAGAATGACGCGGACAAGGCGCTGTTCGGCACCTTCGGCAATCCGATGACGTCGGACCCCGCTGTGGTGGGCAAGGACAGCGGCACCGCCAACACCAACATCATCTGGCATGCGAACCGTCTTCTCGCGCTGGAGGAGGGGCATCAGCCGTTCGAGCTCGATCCGGTCAGCCTCGCGCCCAAGGGCTATCGCGATTATGCCGGCCGCGCCGGGCGCTTCACCGCCCATCCCAAGATCGACCCCGAAACCGGCGAACTCGTCTTCTTCGGCTATATGGTGGGCGACCTGCCGTTCTCGAACGGGCTTGCCTATGGCGTGGCGGACAAGGCGGGGAACGTGACCCGGCTCGATACCTTCGAGGCACCCTATTCCTCGATGATCCACGATTTCTTCGTGACGAAGAACTATGTGGCGTTCCCGGTGCTGCCGCTGAGCGGCAGCCTGCAACGCGCGATGGCTGGCCAGATGCCGTTCGCGTGGGAGCCGGACAAGGGCTCGCATATCGGTGTTCTGCGCCGCGATGCCGGCATCGAAACCATTCGCTGGTTCACCGCCGATCCCTGTTACGTCTTTCACCCGATGAACATGTGGGAGGAGGGCGATACCCTCGTCATCGACGCGATGGAGTATGCGACCGCACCCCTGTTCCCCAACGCCGATGGCTCCCCCGGCAAAAACAGTTCGGCCTATCTGATGCGCTGGACCATCGATCTTGCCGCCAATACCAATGCGGTCAGGCGCCAGCGGATTGACGATATGGCGGGCGAATTCCCCCGGCTCGACGAACGGCACGCCGGTCTTTCCTATCGCCACGGCTATTTCGCCGCCAATTCGCGCGACGATGGCAAGGTGTTCTTCGATTCCATCGCCCATATTGATCATCAGACGGGCCAAAAGAACGTCTATCGCTTTGCCGATGGCGATGCGCCGGGCGAACCTGTCTTTGTGCCGCGCAGCGTTCATGCGGCGGAGGGGGATGGTTTCCTCGTCACCACGGTCTATCGCGGGCGGGAGAACCGCAGCGATTTCGTGGTCTTCGATGCCGCCGCGGTGGATCGCGGACCGATCGCCAGTGCCGCGGTGCCGCGCCGGGTGCCGTTCGGCTTTCACGGCAATTGGCGCCCCAGCCTATAAGGAAAGCCCCGACCTGTAAGGAAAGACGTACAGGAAATCCGTTTGTTGCCGCCTCGCGTGCGGGGATCATTGCGGGCATAGTGCGCGGATGCAGTTTGCCCGTCTGATTCTCGCCGCCGCGATGGCCGCGCTCATGCCCGCTATCGCCGCAGCGGATGCGGGCGCGGGTCTTCTATCGCATTGGGTGCAGATGGGTCCCGGCGGCGCGGCCGAATTGCGGGTCGCGACCACGGCTGCGCAATGCCCTGATGTCGCGGTGGATGGCCATCGCACGGCCATGGTGGTGCGGGCAAAGGCGGGCGATGGTTTTCCGTTGATCTGTTCGGCACCGCTGCCCGGCACCGCCAGATCGGCCTGGCTGGTCGATCCGGCCGCCCCGCCGGATGCCGCGGGTCCGGCCATCCGCATCGCGCCCGTGCCCCTTCCCGCCGCGGCGCCAAAGCGCATTCTGGTGCTGGGCGATACCGGCTGCCGCATCAAGGGTGGCTCGGTTCAGGCCTGCAACGATCCGGCGCAATGGCCATTTCCGCTGCTGGCCCGTGTGGCCGCGGCCGAAAAGCCGGACCTGATCGTGCATGTCGGCGATTACCTTTATCGCGAATCGCCCTGTCCGCCGCATGATGCCCGGTGTGCCGGCAGCCCCTCAGGCGACAACTGGGCCAGTTGGGATGCGGATTTCTTCGCCCCCGCCAGACCGCTGCTGGAAGTGGCGCCTTTCATTTTCGTGCGCGGCAATCATGAGGATTGTCCCCGCGCCGGGGCCGGCTGGCTGCGGCTGATGGGGCCGGGGCCGTTTGTGCCCGGCCAATGCGGCCATCTTGCCCCTTACGCCGTGCCGCTGGGGGCGATGAACCTGGTGGTGATGGATAGCGCCAGCGCACCTGATCAGTTGATCGACCACAATCTGCTTGCCACCTACCGGGCCGATTTCCACAAGATTGCGCAATTGGCTCCGGCGCCTGTCTGGCTTGCCTCGCACCGCCCGCTTTGGGGCGCGGTTTCGCGCATGGGCTTCCGGGTCGGCGGCAATCGCACCATGATTGCGGCGCTTGATCCCGCCGATCTGGCGCCTGTCAGCCTGATGTTGTCCGGCCATATTCATGCGTTCGAGGTGTTGAACTATCGCAAGCCCCTGCCGCCGCAACTGATCGCGGGCAATGGCGGCGACAAGCTCGATACCGCACCGGCCGATCTTGCCGGTGCCAACCTCTCAGGCCAGGCGGTGAAGGATGGCTTTTCCCTGCCGGGCTTCGGCTTTGCCATGCTGACGCAAGACGATCATGGCTGGCGCATTGCCGTTCACCGCGATGACGGCAGCCTCGCGCGCACCTGCCATCTCGCCAAAGGCCATGGCACCCGCCCGCGAATTGGCCGCACGCGGATTGGCCACACGCGAATTGGCCACACGCGAATTGGCCACACGCGAATTGATTGTCTGCAAACGGCACAATAACGCCGCTGATTTTGTTGCACCCGTCACGGTGTCGCCCATTTTTCCCGCCATTGTTACGTTGCTTGCAATTTGTGGGTTTGCGATTGGCGGCGCGGGGCCGCTAAATCATCTGCATACGCGTCAAGCCTGCTTCGGGGGACCCCTATGAAACGCATTGCGCTCATCGCTGCCGCTGCTGCAGGCGTGCTGGTGGCGGCCCTCATCACGGCCTGGCAGATGGGCCTGTTCGCGCCGGGCGAACCGTTGAACAAGGCGGGCGTGTTTTCCGGCCTTGTCCCGGCCACGACACCGGCGCAACAGGCGGCTTCGCCCGAATTCGCCTTCCGCCGGGTGGAGATCGACACCACCAAACCGCAGGCCGAGGCCTGTCTCGTCTTCACCCGCAGCCTCGATGAATCGGGCAAGACGCATTATCAGGATTATTTCAGCATCGAGCCCAAGACCGCGGTTGCCGCCCATGTTGCGGGCCAGCGGCTTTGCCTTGGCGGGCTCGATTTCAACAAGACCTATCAGGTGGCGCTGAAACTCGGGCTTCCGGCTGCTTCCGGCGAGAAACTGAAGATCGCTGAAACCGTCGCGGTCGAATTGCGCGACAAGCCTGCGCTGGTGCGTTTTTCGGGCGGCATCATCCTGCCGCGGGAAAACAGCGACGGCGTTCCGGTCACCACCGTCAATGTGGCGAAGCTCGACCTCAAGGTGATCCGCGTCGGTGACCGGCTGCTGTCACAGCTCGAAAGCGGGGTGCTGGACCAGACCGCGCTTTATCGCTGGAACGAGGAGCAGATCGCCGACAATCAGGGCTCCACCGTGTGGACCGGCAGCATGGATGTCGCCAGCACCAGGAACGAATCCGTGGTCACGCTGATCCCGATCGATCAGGTGCTGAAGGATCGCAAGCCCGGCGCCTATGTCCTCATCGCCAGCGATGCGGCGAAAAAGAAGGATGATGAGGATTATCAGCCCGTCGCCGCGCAATGGGTGATCGATTCCGATATCGGGCTCACCACCTTTGAGGGCGGCAGCGGCCTTGCCGTTTTCGCCCGCTCCTATGCCAGTGCCAAGCCGATTTCCGGCGTGAAGCTTTCGCTCGTCGCGCGCAACAACAATGTGCTCGCCAATGCGGTGACCGATGATGTCGGCCGCGCCAATTTCGCCGCCGGGTTTTTTCGCGGCAAGGGTGGGGACGAACCCGTGGCCGTGATGGCCTATGGCGACAAGCAAGATTTCACCTTCCTCGATCTGCGCCGCCCGGTGTTCGATCTGACCGACCGCGGCGTTGGTGGCCGGCCCGCACCCGGACCCGTCGATGCCTATCTCTATACCGATCGCGGGGTTTACCGCCCCGGCGAAACCGTGCGCGCGATCGCTATGTTGCGCGACCGTCTTGGCGCCGCCGCCGATGCGCCGCTGACCTTGGTGGCGCGCCGCCCTGACGGCATGGAAGCCGCCCGCACCACGCTTGCCGGCGCGGCATTGAAGGCTGGTTCTGCCTATTGGCCGGTGGCAATCGGTAAATCCGCCCCCCATGGCCGCTGGCAGATTGCGGCCTATGTCGATCCGAAGGCTGATCCGGTCGGCCGCGTGCAATTCGATGTGGCGGATTTTGTGCCGCAACGGCTGAAGGTCACGCTGACGCCGGAAGAAAAGGTCCTCCGCCCCGGCGCCACGCTGCATGTGCGCGCCGAAACCCGCTTCCTGTATGGCGCACCGGCTTCAGGCCTGTCGGGCGATGCGGAAGCGCGCATCACCAAAGACCCGGCCCCCTTCGCCGCTTACAAGGGTTATTCCTTCGGCCGGGTGGAGGATTCGTTTGAAGACGTTCTCGTCGCCCTCAACGTGCCGCAAACCAACGCGCAAGGCGTGACCCAGGTTTCGGGTCAGATCGGCGAACTGGCCGATACCACCTTGCCGCTGAAGGCGGTGGTGCGGGTTTCGATCCACGAACCGGGTGGGCGCACCACCGACAGGACGGTGGAAATCCCCATCCGCACCGCCGATGTCATGCTGGCCATCCGTCCGGCATTCGTTGGTGACTCCGTTGCCGAAAACACCAAGGCCGGGTTCGAGGTGATTGCGGTCAATGGCGATGGCGCCCGCATCGCGCGCGGCAATCTCCATTACAACTGGACGCGCGAGGAAACCAATTACCAGTGGTATCAGGATCAGGGCCAATGGAAATACCAGGCGGTCACGCGCGACCGGCTGATCACCAGCGGTGAATTCTCCGTCTCCGCCGGTGCGCCCGCCAAGCTGGCACAGGCGATGGCGTGGGGCCGTTACCGCCTCACCATCACCGATCCGCAATCCGGTGCCTCGGCCTCTTACCGCTACTATTCCGGCTGGGCCGCCAATGCGGCGGGTGACCGGCCGGATCGCATCCCGGTTGCCGCCGACAAGCCCGCCTACAAGGTCGGCGAAACCGCGCACATCACCATCAAACCGCCGAGTGACGGGCGCGCGCTGGTGGTGGTGGCCAGCGACCGGATTTATTCCTCCCAGCTCATCCGTTCACCGGCGGCGGGCGCCACCATCGATATTCCGGTCTCTGCCGATTGGGGCGCAGGCGCCTATGTGCTCGTCACCCATTATCGCGGTCTGTCGGAGGCGAACGCCCGCGAACCCGTGCGTGCCATCGGCGTTGTCTGGCTGGGCATCGACAACAGTGCGCGCACGCTCGGCATCCAGATGGCCGTGCCGAAAAAGATTTCGCCGCGGCAGAAGATTTCGATTCCGGTCACCGTCACCGGTTTGGCGGCGGGGGAAAGCGCCTATGTCACCCTCTCCGCTGTTGACGAAGGCATTCTGCAACTGACCGAATTTCAATCGCCCGATCCGGCCGGCTATTATTTCGGCAAGCGCCGGCTCGGCGTCGGTATGCGCGATGATTACGGCCGCCTGATCAAACCAGAAAAGGGCGCCATCGGTTCGTTGCGCGAAGGCGGTGATCGTTTCGGCGGCCGCCCGCTGGCCGTGGTGCCGACGCGCACGGTGGCGTTGTTCTCGGGCCTTGTCACGGTCGGCCCCGGCGGCAAGGCTACCATTCCGGCCGATGTGCCGGACTTCAACGGCGAATTGCGCCTGATGGCGGTCGCTTTCACTGCCGACAAGATGGGGCATGCCGACCGCGCGCTGACCGTGCGCGATCCGGTGGTGGCCGATCTGGTGCTGCCGCGTTTCCTGGCGCCGGGCGATCATGCCGCCGCCGCGCTCAATCTCGACAATGTGGAGGGCAAGCCCGGCAGCTACAGCGTCAGCCTCTCGACCACAGGGCCTGCGGGTTTCGATGGCCATGGCCGTAATGTGACCCTGTCGCGCACGCTGAAAGCGGGCGAGCGCGCATTGGTGCCGGTGGCGCTGGAAGGAAATGGCATCGGCATCGCCAAGGTTGCGCTGACCTTGACGGGGCCGGGGCTGAAGATCACGCATTCCTGGCCGATCGAAGTGCGCAGCCCGCAACGCGATGTGGCGCGGGAAGAGGTGGCGCGTCTCGGCGCGGGTGAAACCTACAAGGCAACATCGGCACTGGTGCGCGATCTGGTGCCGTCCACTGCCCATGCCGCACTTGCGGTGACCGCCACCGCACCCGGTTACGGCAATGTGGCGGGACAATTGCGCTGGCTCGACAAATATCCCTATGGCTGTCTGGAACAGACGGTCAGCCGCGCCATGCCGCTGCTTTATTTCAACGATGTCGCGGCGTCTGCCGGGATCGCGGGCGACAGTGCGTTGCGCGGCCGGATACAGGATGCGGTCGATTCCGTTCTCGACATGCAGAATTACAGCGGCGATTTCGGCATGTGGGGCGCGGGCGGCACCGCCGATGCCTGGGTGTCGGTGTTCGCACTCGATTTTCTGACCCAGGCGAAAGACAAGAACTACACCGTTCCCGCCGAAGCCTTGCGCCGCGGTGCGCAATGGCTGCGCGGCACCGCATCGTCGGATTCCGGCAATGATGCGGTCAGGGCTTATGCTTTCTACGTGCTGGCGGAACAGGCGGGCCTCAATCTGAGCGATCTGCGCTATTTCAGCGATACGCGCGGACCGGAAATGAAAACCGCCATCGCGGCTGCGCTGACCGGTGCGGCCGCGGCGCAGGCCGGCGACAACAGTCGCGCCACGGTCAATTTCCGCCGCGCGCGCGATCTTCTGATGGCGGCAAAGCCCGCGGCCTATGGCCATTCCGATTATGGCTCGTTGACGCGCGATCTCGCCGCCACCACCGCACTGGCAATCGAGAACGGTGCTGCCGATCTCGTTCCTGCGCTGCTGACGAAAAGCCGCGATGTCGATATGCGGCTGCAGGATACGACGACGCAGGAAAAAGCCTGGATCCTGCGCGCGGCCTATGCACTCTCAAAACAGAAGGTGCCGCTTTCCATTGCGGTCAACGGCAAACCGGCGGCGGAAAGTGCAGGCGCGGTGCGTCTTTCGCCCACGCTGGCGCAACTGAATGCGGGTATCACGATTCTCAATCAGGGCGGCGCGCCGGTGTGGCGACGGTGTGGACCATGGCGGGGCAGCCGGCCGATCTTGCCAATCTGAAACAGAACCAGCGGGTGATCGTCGTTCTGTCGGGGCGGATGGAGAACAATCTCCTGCGCCAGATCGGCGTGATCGATCTGTTGCCGGCCGGGCTTGAAATCGAAATGCCGCTCAAGGGCGATGATGCGAAAGCCTATTCCTTCCTCTCCACGCTCACCGATCTTTCGATGACCGATGTGCGCGATGACCGCTTCGTGGCGGCGCTGACGCTTGGCTGGCCCGCGGATGACCGCTGGTCGCGCAAGGTCGAACATCCCGAATTCCACATCGCCTATATCGCGCGCGCGGTCACGGCAGGGCGTTTCGTGATGCCGGCCGCAACGGCGGAGGATATGTATGCACCCGGTGTTGCGGCGCGCACGCGCATGGGCACGGTGACGATTTCCCCCGCACGATAGGGAAATGATGATGAAGGCGTTCGCATGGCGCTGGCGAAAACTGCTGCTCGCGGTTGCGGGCGTTTTCTGCGCGCTCGTCATCGCCAATTTTCTGTTCCCGCCGGACATGACGCGGGTGCAGTTGCGCTCGACCGAGGTGCTGGACCGTCATGGCGAATTGCTGCGGCCGTTCCTCTCCAGGGATGGTTATTGGCGGCTGAAGACCACGGCGGCGGACGTCGATCCGCGTTACCTCATCCTGCTCAAGGCCTATGAGGACAAGCGTTTCGATTCCCATCCCGGCGTCGATCCGCTGGCGCTGGCGCGCGCGGCCTGGCAATGGGCGGTGCGCGGCCATGTGGTGTCCGGCGCCTCCACCCTCACCATGCAGGTCGCCCGCCTTCTGGAGCCGGGGCGCCCGCGCACCGTGCCGACGAAATTCATCCAGATGGTGCGCGCCGTTCAACTGGAGCTGCGCTATTCCAAGGATGACATTCTTTCCTTTTATCTGACGCTCGCGCCGTTCGGCGGCAATCTCGAAGGGGTGCGCGCTGCCTCGCTCGCCTATTTCGGCAAGGAGCCGCGTTCGCTTTCACTCTCCCAATCCGCATTGCTGGTGGCCTTGCCGCAGTCGCCGGAGCGTCAGCGCCCCGATCGCCATCCCAAAGCGGCAAAGGCGGCGCGCGATCATGTGCTGGCGCGCATGGTGGAAGATGGCGTGGTCGCAAAAACGGATGCCGCTGTCGCGCTGCGCGATGCACCGCCTGCGGCCCGCCTTGCCATGCCGTTTGCCGCGCCGCATCTGGCGCAATTCCTGGCCGCGAAACATCCGGGCGAACGCATCCGCACCACCCTCGATGGGGGAATGCAGCGCGCGGCCGAACGGCTTGCGGCGCGCGAACATCTTTATATGGATGATGGTGCCAGCCTCGCCATCGTGGTGGCGGAGAACAAAAGTCATGCCGTGCGCGCCTATGTCGGCGGCACCGATTATTGGGGCAAGGCGGGCATGCTCGATCTGGCGCAGCGTACGCGCTCGCCCGGTTCCGCACTCAAGCCTTTCATCTATGGTCTCGCGTTTGACGATCTGGCGCTTCATCCCGCCACGTTGATGCAGGATCAGGCGACCAATTTCGGCGACTATGCGCCGCGCGATTTCGACGGCGAATTTCAGGGCGCGGTCACCGCGGGCAGCGCACTGCGCATGTCGCTGAATGTGCCGGCGGTGATGGTGCTTGAACGTATCGGGCCCTTGCGTTTCACCCAGACGCTGGAAAATGCCGGCGCACATCTCGCCTTTCCCACGCGTGATACGGTGCCCAGCCTGCCGGTGGCGCTTGGTGGCCTCGGCATCAGCCTGGCCGATCTCACCATGCTTTATACCGGCATTGCCGATGGCGGCACGGTGGCGCCGTTGCGGTATCTCGCCGATGCACCGCAGGGCCGCGCCCATCGCCTGTTCGGCCCGGTTGCCGCCTATTATCTGCAGCAGATTCTCTCCACCGTGAATCTGCCGCAGGGCTGGGCGATGGGGCAGGGGCTGAAACGCCCGCGCAATATCGGCTTCAAGACCGGCACCTCTTACGGTTTTCGCGATGCGTGGTCGGCCGGTTTCTCGAACGATTACACGGTCGGTGTCTGGGTCGGCCGGGCCGACGGTGCGCCGCGCGCGGGTCAGGTCGGTGTCGATACCGCGGCCCCCATTCTGTTGCAGATGTTCGATCTGTTGCCGCCCGACCGGCGCGGGCCCCCGCCTGTGCCGGATGGCGTGATCCGCGCCGCCAATGCAGCGGCGTTGCCACCGGCCTTGCGCGTGTTCCGCCGCGCGGAAGACAATCATCAGGCAGTTGCCACGCGCGTAGCACCGCCCGCGATTGCCTTTCCACCCAATGGCGCGGTTGTGCCGTTGCCCGAGAATGCCGCTACGAATGGCCACGCGCCCGCGACCGTCACGCTCGCGGCGCAGGGCGGCCGTGCACCGCTGACATGGCTGGTCAATGGCCGCCTCGTGGGCAGCTTCGATCGTTTTCAACCGGCCAGTTTCACGCCCGATGGCGAAGGCTTTGCGCGTGTCACCGTGATCGATGCCGCGGGCCGCAGCGATACCGCACAAATCCGCTTCAAACGGATGCGTTAGGAGCGTCAATCCCGCGAAGTGGACACCGGTTCGCGTCAGATTGCGCGACCAGCAAAAACCGGCGTCAATCCCGCGAAGTGGGCACCGGTTCGCGTCAGATTGCGCGACCAGCAAAAACCGGCGTCAATCCCGCGAAGTGGGCACCGGTTCGCGTCAGATTGCGCGACCACTGTTAAAGAGTCGTATTCCTGCCACGTTCGCCCGTCATCGCATGTCTTGGCCGTCTGAATTTCTTGACTGTATGGGGGGCTTCAGGCTCGTTTCGCCGCCATGACGAAGATCGACGATCCGCATCAGAATGGCGCGCAAACGGCCGAAGTGGCCGAGGCGTTTTCGCGTGTCACCACGCCGGGCGAACGCAACCGCGCTTTCGCCATTCTGTTCGTCAGCCTGATGTGCGTCGGTGCGGGCCAGTCGATCCTCTATGCCATTCTGCCGCCGATCTCCCGCCAGCTTGGCCTGTCAGAGGTGCAGGTGACCGCGATCTTCGCGGTCTCGGCGGCGATCTGGGTGTTTTCCAGCCCGTTCTGGGGCCGGCGCAGCGATCTGATGGGCCGCAAGCCGGTGATGCTTCTGGGCCTGCTCGCCTTCGCGGTTTCGTTCGGCAGCTTCGCGACCGTGATGCTGGGCGGGCTCGACAAATGGATACCGCTGGTCCTCGTTTATCCGTTGATGATCTTCACCCGCTCTATCTATGGCACGCTGGGCTCGGGCACTTTCGTCGCGGCGGAAGCCTATGTGGCCGACCGCACCACCCGGGCCGAACGCACCCGTGGTGTCGCCACCATTGCGGCCGCTTTCGGCCTCGGCACCACTGCCGGTCCCGGCATCGGGTCGGCGCTGGTGGTGTTCGGCCTTTTCGCGCCCTTCTATTTCATTTCGGCTGTGGCGGTGCTGAGCGCATTGGCCATCTGGTATTTTCTGCCCGAACGCACACCGCCGAAATCCCATCGCCGCGTTGAAACCACGCTGCACTGGTATGACAAGCGCATGCGGCCATTCGTGATCTTCGGCGTCGGGCTTTCCACCGTCGGCGCCATCCCCATTCAGACCGTCGCCTTCTTCTTCATGGATGTGCTGCATCTGAAGGCGAACGAAACCGCACAGGCCGTCGGCGTGGCGCTGATGGCGTCATCGATGTCGGCGCTGTTCGCCCAGCTTATTCTGGTGCAGCGGTTCAACCCGTCTGCCCGCACTTTGATCTATGGCGGCACCTTCGTCGCGCTCGCCGCCAACATCATTTTCATTTTCAGCCATGCGTTCGGCCCGCTGGTCTTCGCGATGATGCTGACGGGCCTCGGCTTCGGCATGGCGCGGCCGGGTTATGCAGCCTCCGCTTCGCTCTCGGTCTCGCCGGATGAACAGGGCGCCGTCGCCGGTGTGATCGGCGCCACCAGCGCCACCGGCTTTATTGTCGGGCCTGTCATCGGCTGGCTTTACGAGCAGTCGCCGCAACTGCCCTTCATCGCCGGTGCGGTGCTGATGGTGGTGCTGCTCATCTATGTCCGCCTGTCGCCTACCCTGCAAACCGCCGGCATGGTGGTGCCCGACGGGCTGGACGAAAAGGCCGAGACTCAGGTGCCGAGCGGCTGATTATTTCGGGCTGGCCAGTTCACCATCCATCCGTTCCAGCAGTGCCTTGGTGGCAAAGCCATCGGCGGGCAACGCCTTCTCTTTCTGATAGGCGCGCAACGCCGCGCGCACCTGCCGCCCCAGAACGCCGTCTTCCTTTCCGGCATTGAAGCCGAGCTGGTTCAGGTCGCGCTGGAAACGTAAACGCTCATCGCGCGTCAATGGCTGTTCGTCGCGCGGCCAATCGCCAACCACCTCGCCTTTTCCTGCAATGCGGTCGGCCAGAATGCCGACGGCGAGGGCGTAAGCCGAGGCATTGTTGTAGCGCAGCAGCACCTTGAAATTGTTGTAGACGAGAAAGGCGGGGCCGCGGCTGCCGGCCGGCAGGAACAGTGCACCGGTTTGCGGCGTTTGCGGCAGCGGTTCGCCCAGCACGGTGCGCACACCGCGGGCGCGCCATTCCGCGACCGGTTTGAAAATGTCGATATCGGCATCTTCATAGGAGAAACCGTCGGGCAGGCGCACCTCGATGCCCCAGGGTTCGCCCTGCGCCCAGCCTTCCTCGCTCAGAAGATTGGCGCTGGAAGCAAGCGCATCAGGCACCGAACGCCACAGATCCTTTCGCCCGTCGCCATCGAAGTCCACCGCATGTGCAAGCCATGTGCTGGGGGTGAATTGCGTCTGCCCGAATGCCCCGGCCCAGGACGACGGCATCTGCGATGGTGCGAAGCCGCCCTGCTGCGCCATTTTCAGGGCGTCCAGCAATTGCGGCCGGGCATAGCCGGTGCGCGGCCCGTCATAGGCCAGCGTCGCCAGCGCCTGGAAGATGTTGAAGCTGCCGATATTGCTGCCGTAATTGGTTTCCATGCCCCAGATCGCGGTCAGGATGTATCTGGAAACGCCATAGCGCGCCTCGATCGCCGAAAGCGCCTGTTCCTGCCCGGCCAGCGCATTCTGGCCGTTGCGCACACGCAGTGGCGAGGTGGCCGTGGCGAGATAATCCCACACCGGCTTGACGAATTCCGGCTGCGCTTCGTTCAGCGACAGGATTTTTGCATTGGGGGAAAGCCCGCCCATCGCAAGGTCGTAAAGTGACGGCGCAATCCCCTGCGCCAGTGCGGTCTGGCGGAAATCGTGCACGAAGCTGCGGAATTCCGCCTCGGCCGCGGTGGATGGGGCCGGTTGCGGAACGGGCGGCGTTGCGGCGGCGGGCTTGGGCTGCGGCACCATGCTTGTGGTGGCCGGGTGCATCGCGCATGCCCCCAGAAGCAGCGGCAGCCACAGGCACGCCGGGCGCAGAATCTTATGGGTCAACAATACTGCCATGAATATCCCCTTCTGATGCCCCTTATCCGTGGTGCCGGGGCCAGTCCCCGCGAATCCCGCACCCCGGCCGGTATGCCGCAGGTAACCCACAGATAACCCCAGGAATAAGGCCGAAAATTGGGGATTCCCGCGGTTGACAGACCGTGCTGCCGCCACTAGCTTCCGCGCCTTCTCGCGGCGGGTCCTGCCTGCTGCCCGAATAGACTGGATGCCGTGTCATGAAAATTCGCAATTCCCTGCGTTCGCTCAAAAAACGCGACAAGGACTGCCGCGTGATCCGCAGGCGTGGCCGGACCTATGTCATCAACAAGAAGAATCCCCGCTTCAAGGCGCGCCAGGGTTAAACACGGCGCCGTTCCGGCAGGCCCTGTGATGGCACCGGCTGCCGTCGCGCGCTAGGTTCAGGCCATGCGCGTTCTGCTGCTTTTCACAGCCCTGATGGTTCTGCCCGGTCTGGCCGTGGCGGACGGCGCAACCCCGCCGCCACAGAAACCGGCGCCCGCCGCCGCTGCCCCGGCACAGGAGCTTGATCGCCTGTTCGCGGCGCTTGCCAAAGCGCAGTCGGAAGATGAAGCGAACCCGATCGAAGATCGCATCCAGCAACTCTTCCGCCAGTCCGGCAGCCCCACCATTGATCTGCTAATGACACGCGGCGAAGCGGCCCTTGTTTCCGGCGATGCCGAAACCGCATTGCAATTGTTCGCATCCGTTACCGGCCTCGCGCCCGATTTTGCGGAAGGTTGGCATCATCGCGCCCAGATCGAGTTGCTGGCGGGTGATGATGAAGCCGCCATGATCGCGCTGCAGAAGACCATCACGCTCAATCCGCGCCACTTCGTGGCGATGGCCCGTCTTGCCGGCTTGCTGGAAGACTATGGCGACAAGAAAGGCGCACTCGCGCTTTATCGCAAGGTTCTGGCGCTCGATCCTGCCGATGGCGATGTGGTGCGCGCGGTGCGTGCACTGTCCCGCGCGGTGGAGGGGCAGGGCATCTGACCGGGCTTGGCCGTTCTATCCCTTGCCGCCGACAAAGACGACGCGCAGAAGATTGGTGGCGCCCGGTGTGCCCAGCGGAAGGCCGGCGGTGATCACGATGCGGTCCCCGGCTTCGGCAAAACCTTCCTCAAGCGCAATGCGCGCGGCGCGGTCCACCATGTCGTCCAGATCGTGCGCATCCTCCGTCAGCACGCAATGAAGCCCCCATGCCAGCGCCAGCCGCCGCGCGGTCGCAAGAATGGGGGTCAGTGCGATGATCGGCGCACCGGGCCGTTGGCGTGCGGCGCGCAAACCGGTTGAGCCGGATTTGGTCCAGCTCACAATGGCGCGGGCGTGAATGGTCTGGGTCACCTCATGCACCGCGGCGATGATTGCGTCCGGCGTGGTTTCTTCCGGCGGGCTTCTTTGCGCATCCAGAATCTGCTGGAACAGGGGGTCGCCTTCGACCTTGGTGGCGATCTTGTCCATCATCGCCACCGCTTCGACCGGATAGCTGCCCGCCGCGGTCTCGGCCGACAGCATCACCGCGTCCGCGCCCTCGAACACCGCGGTCGCCACGTCGGAAACTTCGGCGCGCGTCGGTTGCGGCATCTGGATCATCGATTCCAGCATCTGTGTTGCCACCACCACCGGCTTGCCCGCCTTGCGCGCTTCGCGGGTGATGAATTTCTGTTTGCCCGGCACCGCCTCCAGCGGCAGTTCCACACCCAGATCGCCGCGCGCCACCATCAGCGCATCGGCGAAGACCAGAATATCGGCCAATCGCTCAATCGCGCGCGGCTTCTCGATCTTGGCCAGAACGGCGGCGCGCCCCGCCACCACCTTGCGCAATTCGGCAACATCTTCGGGCCGCTGTACGAAGGACAGTGCCACCCAGTCGACGCCGAGATTGAGTGCGGAATCGAGATCGCTGCGATCCTTCGGCGTCATTGCCGCAATCGGCAATTCCGTATCGGGCAGGTTCACACCCTTGCGGTCTTTCAGGGTGCCGCCCTGTTCGACAACCGCCTCGGCACTGTCGCTGCCCACGCTTTTGATGCGCAGCCCGAGGCGTCCGTCATCGATCAGCACCTGTTCGCCCGGCGTCAGGGCTGTGAACACTTCGGGGTGCGGAATGGGAATGGTGCCCGGTCCGTCGGCCTCCACCTTGCGGATCAGGCGAACCTCTGCCCCCACCGCAATGTCCGCCTTGCCGCCGCCGAACGTGCCAAGCCGGATCTTGGGGCCCTGCAGATCGACCAGAATGCCGATCGGCCGCTTGACCTCGCTTTCCAGCGCGCGCAACCGGCCGTGAATATCGGCCAAGGCGGTGCGCGAGGTGTGGCTCATATTGATTCGGAAGACATCGGCGCCCGCTTCGAACAGAGCTCTGATCTTTTCGGGCGACGATGAGGCCGGGCCCAGCGTGGCAAGGATTTTGGTTTTTCGTGTCCGCCGCATATTCAGTCCGAAAGGGATTGGGTCCAGTCCGGCTGGGCGCCGGTATCCACTTCAAAGAACGACACCTTGTCATAGCCATGGCGTACGCAATCGCTGCGCACGCGAATGGTGAATTTGGCGCGTGGCGAAACGCAGAAACTGCGGCCGCCACTCCAGCTTCCCGCCCCGCCATCGGTGGCGTAAAGATAGTAATAGCGCGCGACAAGAGGGTGATCGATCAAAGTGGCACAATCATGGGGATCAATCGTCCACCAGCCTTCGCTGACCCAGGCTTTGCCGTCGAACAGCCCGATGGCAACCTTGGCCGGATTGGCGGCCTTGTTGCAGACGGCGAATTTGGCTTGCACCGGCGGGGCGGCGCACATCGCAATGGCAAACACCGCCACCGCTGAGCGTGCAACGGGCGAAATGGCAAAAATGCTTCGCATGCGCTCAGGGGTGTCGCCCAAGCGCGATTCCCTGTCAACCGCGGCGTGGTCCTGGGACAGGGGCGTGAACCATGCCGCCTGATCCGGCACAGCCGTTTGAACTTTACGGCAAGGGACTGGGCCCGCTGCTCTTTGTCTGCGATCACGCCAGCAATGCCTTGCCGCCGGCCTATGGCTCGCTCGGCCTTTCGGCATCGCTGCTTGAAACCCATATCGCCTATGACATCGGTGCCGCCGCCGTCACCCGTGCGCTGGCCACGCATTATGGCACGAACGCGGTTCTGGCGCGCTGGTCGCGGCTTCTGGTCGATCTCAATCGCGGCGCGGACGATCACACCATCGTCATGAAACTTTCCGATGGCGCCATCATCGAAGGAAATCGCCACGCCGATAGGCGCGAAATCGAATCCCGCATCGCGGAGTTCCATGCGCCTTATCATGCTGCGATCGAACGGGCGATCGCCGCGCGCCGCGAAACCGGCATCGTGCCGGTGCTCGTTTCCATCCACAGTTTCACGCCGGTGTGGAAAAATGTCCGCCGGCCGTGGGAAATCGGTATTTTGTGGGATCGTGACGGCCGTCTGGCCCGGCCGTTGCTGGCCGGTTTTGCCCGCACCGGGTTCCGCACCGGCGATAATGAGCCCTATTCGGGGGCGCTGGAAAATGATTGCATGTATGTGCACGGCACGATGAACGGCCTGCCGCATGTGCTGATCGAAATCCGGCAGGATCTGATCGCAACGCCGGAGGCAGCACTTGCGATGGCTGCGCGCATTGTGCCGGTGCTCGATGAAGCGCTGACGGAGATGGGGGCGGCGAAGCTCGCATTTACCCGCCCGCTTCCGGCCGGGAAAGGTGTGACCATGGATGAACGGACCCGCGAACAGGTGGAAGCCGCGGCTTTCCGCAGGCTGGTCGCGCATTTGCGCGAACGCCACGATGTGCAGAACATCGATCTGATGAATCTGGCGGGCTTCTGCCGCAATTGCCTGGGCGACTGGTACCGGGAGGCGGCGGCCGGGCACGGCCTTGCGCTCGAAAAGGATGAAGCGCGCGAAATCATCTACGGCATGAAGCCGGCCGAATGGAAAGCGCGCTACCAGAAGGAGGCGAGCGCGGAACAGAAGGCCGCCTTCGCCGCCGCCAAAAAGACTCACAATTAATCGCGGCGGGCGGCGTTGCGCGAGGCGCACCCCTTCCCCTAATGCTGCCCGGCAGGCGTCAGGGAAGGGCGGAGATGACGAAGTCGGGCTTTGCGGCAGGGCAACTGAAATCGCTGATCGAACGGATCGAACGGCTTGAGGAAGAGCGCACGGCCCTTTCCGCCGATATTCGCGAAGTCTATTCCGAGGCCAAGGGCCAGGGCTTCGATACCAAGGTGATGCGCCAGGTCGTCCGCCTCAGGAAACTCGATACCGCCGACCGTCAGGAGCAGGACGCGGTGCTGGAGCTTTATCTGGGTGCGCTCGGCATGGCCTGAGCGCCACACTCACCAATCATACGGGCGTCAACCCGCTGCTTTCAGTGATTCGTCCCCGGCGTCCGTTTCTTCCAGCCCCAGTTCCTTCAGCTTGCGGTAAAGCGTTGAACGCCCGATCCCCAGCCTGCGCGCCACTTCCGACATGTGGCCGTCATAGCGGGAAATCGCGAGACGGATGATCTCCGATTCCACCTCTTCCAGCTTGCGCATATGGCCCGCGGCGTCGATCGCTGACAGCGCATAGGGCGATGGCATCGCCGCCTGCCCGAAGGCTTGCGGCGCATAGCCCCCCTCGCTTGCCTTGGCCGGTGCGATGACCTGCCGGCGCGGCGCCGGGTTGACACCCATGGCCGCCGCGATCTGCGGAAAATCGCACACATCCAGCATCATGCCGTCGCACAGCACCACGGCCCGAAACACGGTGTTCTCAAGCTGGCGTACATTGCCCGGCCAGTCGTAATTTTCCAGAAGTTCTGCGGCTTCCGGCGTCAGGCCTGAAACCGGCTTGTTCTCCTCTGCCGCGAAGCGGGCGATGAAGTGGCGGGTCAGGGCCGCAATGTCCTCGCGGCGCTGGCGCAAGGGCGGCACGAAGATCGGAAATACGTTCAGCCGGTAATAAAGGTCTTCGCGAAAACTGCCCTCGTGCGTCAATTCCGCCAGATCGCGATTGGTGGCGGAGATAATGCGCACATCCACCTTCACCGGCCGCTTGGCGCCCACCGGATCGACTTCGCCTTCCTGCAGCGCGCGCAGCAGCTTCACCTGCATGTCGAGGCGCAGTTCCCCGATTTCATCCAGAAACAGCGTGCCGCCACTGGCTTCCTGAAACTTGCCGAGGTGGCGTTCCGTGGCGCCGGTGAAGGCGCCCTTTTCATGGCCGAACAGAATGGATTCGACCAGGTGATCGGGATGTTCGATTGCGCCGCGCGCGTGCCCAGCCGGAACACCTGGCGCATCTCGGAACTGCGTGCCACCAGATCGTCGAACAGAAGCCGGTTGTCGTTGCGTTTCTTCAGCCGCGTCACTTCGCCTGACAGGGTGCCGATCTTGAGCGCGTTGCGGATCGAAACGGTGATGCGTTCCGGGTTCGCCGGTTTGACCAGAAAATCGTTGGCGCCGGCCCGCATCGCCTCCACCGCGGAATCGATGCCGCCCTTGGCCGTCAGCACGATCACCGGCAATTCGTTGTGCGCCGCGCGCAGCCGCGTCAGCACCGTGATGCCGTCGACATCGGGCATCACCAGATCCAAAAGGACAAGCGCGATCTGCTCGCCCCGCGGCCCACGCAGCAGGTCGAGCGCAGGCCCGCCGCCCGGCGCGGTCACCGCCGCCATGCCGGCCTTGGTGATTGCCGCTTCCAGAAGCCTGCGTTGAACCGGGTCGTCGTCGACGATGAGGATCGTCTGCGCCATCTTTTCCTCTGTTGTGTTGTGGCGCATCGTTGCTCCGGAAAGGTAAAGGCTGCTTTAAGTTTCCCACTTTGCGACAGTTGCATTGGTAAAACACGGCATCAGGTTCAATATGGTGAAGAGAATCTGAACGGTGACCGCATGGCATCAGGAAATGTTGATTATTGGGCCTTTTTTGCGGATGACGCACGGCGCACCGGCTCCGCGCTTTATGCCCGCCTGGCGCAAGGTGTGTGTGGCGATGACCAATTGCGCGCGCTTGCCGCACACGCAAAGACGGGGCAGCCGCATGCCAATGTGCTGTTTGCCGCGGTGCATTTTCTTCTGATGCGCGGTGCACAGCATCCGCTGCACGATTTCTATCCTGACTTCAATGGCGGCCACATGGCGGATGGCGATCCGTTCCCGCCTTTCCGCGATTTCTGCCTGTCGTATCGCGAGCAATTGCTGCCGCTGATCACCACGCGCGTCACCAATACGAACGAGGTTGGGCGTTCCGCGTTGCTGCATGCGGGCTTCCGCGTGCTCGCGCGTGAGGCCGGGGCCGCGCCGCTCCATCTGATCGAGATCGGGCCCAGTGCAGGCCTCAATTTGATCTGGGATCGCTACGGCGTGCGCTACACGCGTGATGGCGCTATCGCATCCGAAATCGCAGCCGGGGCGCCTTTGGTGATCGATTGCGCCTTGCGCGGTGCGGGCAATCCGCCGTCCGGGCCTGCGCCTGCCATTGCCCACCGCCTGGGGCTGGAGCTCAATCCGGTCGCTCTCACCGACGACGATGACCGCGACTGGTTGCGCGCGCTTGTCTGGCCGGATCAGGGGGCGCGGCTTTCAAGGCTCGATCGTGCCATCGCGCTTTTCATGGATGTGAAGCCGGAAATCCGCTTCGGCGATGCGCTGGCGCTTCTGCCTGCTGCGCTGGCCGCCGCGCCTGCGGATCAAACGCTCTGCCTCTATCACACCATCGCGCTTTACCAGTTCAGCCGCGAGATGCGCACCCGGCTCGACGCTATGCTGATGGAGGCCAGCCGGTCGCGCCCCCTTTGGCGGCTGTCGTTTGAGGGCGCGCTGGAAGGGCGCTATCCGCTCAGCCTGATCGCCTATCGCGGCGGCGAAAAAAACGCCCGCGGACTGGCGCTGGCCCACCCGCATGGGACATGGCTTGAGTGGTGGGGGGAGGAGTGACAGGCTGGCGGCCATGACAGACGACCTTCTGGAGGAAGACACCGCTGCCGCCCCTGCCGGTTTCGAGCCGATGCAGTGGTCGCGCGGTTTCGGCCGCCAGGTGGGGCCGTTCTATCATCGCAATGAGGGGGGTGAGAATTTCACCCGCGCCTTTCTGGTGGCGGAACACCACACCAACGGCATGATGAATTGCCATGGCGGCATGTTGATGGCATTTGCCGATACGGTGTTCGGCCATCCCATTTCCATCCGCTGTCCACAGCATTACTGGGTCACCGTCCGTATGCTGACGGATTTTCTGTCCGGTGCGCGGTTGGGCGAATGGGTGTTCGGCACCAGCCGCATCGTCGGTCAGGACGGGGACATGTTCACGGTCGAAGGCCGCATTTTCACGGGGGAGCGTACTGTCATGACAGGAACCGGCATCTTCAAAACCCTGGGGCCGCGCCCCGAGCGGCGCTGACATGACAGGAAAACCTGTGGGGGCGGGAAAACCTGTGGGGGAAAAAACCGCCAGGGCGGACAAATCCGGCCTGCCGCCGCTGCCCGGCCCGCCGCCTGACACCATCCGCGAAATGTATAATCTGGCGCCGACGCAAGGTCCCCTTGCCGCGCTCAAGGGCGACGCATCCACTATCTGCGCTGGGGGGACCGCAAACGGCCGGGCCTGCTGCTCGTCCACGGCAATGCGGCGCATGCCTATTGGTGGAGCTTCATCGCCCCCTTTCTGGCGCGCGATTACAACGTCGCGGCGATGGATCTTTCCGGCATGGGCGATTCGCAATGGCGCGCCCACTACACGATGGAGCTGTTCGCCAAGGAAGAACTCGCGGTGTGCGAGGATGCGGGCATGTTCCTCTCCCCCGAACCGCCGATCATCGTGGCCCACAGCTTCGGCGGTTTCGTCACCATGCTGACGGGCGCGCTTTATGGCGACCGGCTGGCCGGTACCGTGATTGTCGATTCGCCGGTCAATCCGCCGGATCGCCCGGGCGGCCCGCCCAAGCGCGAATTGCGGCCCCATAACGTCTATCCCACCATGGCGGCGGCGCTGGCGCGTTTCCGGCTGATGCCGCCGCAGGGTTGCGAGAATCTGTTCCTGCTCGACTGGGTGGGCCGTCATTCGCTGAAGGCGGTGGAGGGCGGCTTTACCTGGAAATTTGACCCCGCGATCTGGCAGTCCTTCTCCATCGGCGATACCGCGGCGCGGCTGAAAGCCACCAAATGCCGCATCGCCGTGTTTCGCGGCGAACATTCCATCCTGCTGCCGCCGGAAATCGGCGAATACATGTTCAATCTGCTCGGCCGTTCGGCCCCGATGGTCGAAATTCCGCAAGCCCAGCATCACATTATGCTGGATCAGCCGTTGGCCATGGTGTCGGCCCTGCGCGCCCTTTTGGCGGATTGGGAGCATTCCACGCCGGTGCCGCGGGTTTAATTCCCCTGTGCGGCGTGGGGGCGGTTGTGCAGGGGGGCGCCTTTGCTATATTCCGCCCGCTTCGTAGAACTTTTGAAGAGGGTGGCTATGGTCACGGAATCGGCACAGGGGCAGGGGCAAACCGATATCGCCCATCATGTCAAAACGTGGCATGGCTTTATGGCCTTCACAAAATGGTCGGCCATCGGTATCGCGCTGATCATGATCCTGCTTGCGCTTTTCCGCACCGGCTAAGGCTTTTGGGGCATTCCAGATCTGATGAAACTCGCTGTGCTGAAAGAGCGCCGCGCGGGCGAGGCGCGGGTTGCCGCTACGCCTGAAACGGCGAAGAAACTGACGGGCCTCGGCCTTTCGGTGGTGGTGGAATCGGGCGCGGGCGCCGGTGCCAGGATCGCCGATGCCGATTACGTGGCCGCTGGCGCCGCCATCGCGCCCGATGCGGCGGCCGCTCTGGCCGATGCCGATATTGTGTTCACCGTGCGCGGCCCCGATGCGGGCGAAATCGCCGCGATGAAAAAAGGTACCGTGCTGGCGGCCCTTCTGGCCCCGCACAGCGAAAAGGATACCGCGCAGACGCTGGCGGCCCAGGGCGTCACCGCCTTCGCGATGGAATTCATCCCCCGCATCAGCCGGGCCCAGGCGATGGACGTGCTCTCGTCCCAGGCCAATCTCGCCGGTTACAAGGCGGTGATCGATGCCGCGGCCACCTTCGGGCGCGCCTTCCCGATGATGATGACGGCGGCCGGTACCATCGCCCCCGCACGCGCTTTCATCATGGGTGTCGGTGTGGCGGGGCTGCAGGCGATTGCCACGGCCCGCCGCCTCGGCGCCATCGTCTCGGCCACCGATGTGCGGCCCGCCACCCGTGAACAGGTGGAATCGCTCGGCGCCACTTTCGTTGCCGTGATGGACGATGAATTCAAACAGGCCGAAACCGCCGCCGGTTACGCCAAGGAAATGTCGAAGGACTATCAGGAAAAACAGGCGGCCCTGATCGCGGAAACGATCCGCAAACAGGATATCGTCATCACCACCGCATTAATCCCGGGGCGAAGCGCGCCTGTCCTGGTGACGGAAGAAATGGTGAAAACCATGAAGCCCGGCTCCGTCATCGTCGATCTGGCGGCGGAGCAGGGGGGCAACTGCCCGCTGACGAAGGCCGATCAGGTGGTGGAGGCGCATGGCGTCACCATCATGGGCTACACCAATCTGGCCTCGCGCCTCGCGGTCGATACGTCGAGCCTCTATGCGCGCAACCTGTTCAATTTCGTCAGCCTGCTGGTGGACAAGAAAACCGGCGCGCTGAACCTCAATTGGGATGACGAAATCCTCAAGGGCGCGGTGCTGACCCGCGACGGCGAAATCGTCCACCCGGCGGTGAAGGGATAGACCATGGAAGCCATTGATCCGTTCGTCTTCCGTCTTTCGATTTTTGTCCTGGCGATTTTCGTCGGCTATTACGTGGTGTGGTCGGTCACGCCGGCGCTGCATACGCCATTGATGAGCGTGACCAACGCGATCTCGTCGGTCATCGTGGTGGGCGCGCTGATCGCGGTTTCGGTTGCCACACTCGGCAGCGAATCCTGGATTTCCAAGGGCCTCGGCTTTGCCGCACTGATCCTCGCCAGCGTCAATATCTTCGGCGGCTTCCTCGTCACCCAGCGCATGCTGGCCATGTACAAGAAAAAAGAAAGATAGAGGGCGCATGTCTGCCAATCTTGCCGCCCTGTCCTATCTCGTCTCGGGCGTTCTCTTCATTCTCGCGTTGCGGGGTTTGTCCTCGCCGGTGACAAGCCGTGCGGGCAACCGCAACGGCATGATCGGCATGGCGCTCGCCATCGTGACCACGCTTCTGGTCGCCGGTGTCACCGACGCGTTGACCTGGGGTCTGATCATTGGCGGTGTCGCCATCGGCGGCGGTATCGGCGCCTTGATCGCGCGCCGCATCGCGATGACGGCGATGCCACAGCTCATTGCCGCCTTTCATTCGCTGGTCGGCCTCGCCGCCGTGCTGGTGGCCGCGGCCGCGATGTATTCGCCGGAGGCCTATGGCATCGGCGTGGAAGGGGCGATCCGCTCCCACAGCCTGATTGAAATGAGCCTTGGCGTCGCCATCGGCGCCATCACCTTTGCCGGTTCGCTGATCGCGTTTGCCAAGCTCAACGGCAATATGAGCGGCGCGCCGATCCTGCTTCCCGCCCGCCACGCGCTCAACATTCTGCTCGCGCTCGTGATCGTGGGCCTGATCGTCTATTTCGTCACCGATCAGCCGCATTGGGCGTTCTGGACCATTGCCGGACTGTCCTTCGTCTTCGGCATCACACTCATCGTTCCCATCGGCGGCGCCGATATGCCGGTGGTGATCTCGATGCTCAATTCCTATTCGGGTTGGGCCGCGGCCGGCATCGGCTTCACTTTGGAAAACACCGCCCTCATCATTACCGGCGCGCTGGTGGGTTCGTCGGGCGCCATCCTCTCCTACATCATGTGCAAGGGGATGAACCGCAGCTTCATCTCGGTGATCCTGGGCGGCTTCGGCGGCGAAACCGCGGCCGCCGGCGGCCCGGCCGAATCCCGCCCCGTGAAACAGGGCTCTGCCGAAGACGCCGCCTTCATCATGAAGAATGCGGGTTCGGTCATCATCGTGCCGGGTTATGGCATGGCGGTGGCGCAGGCCCAGCACGCGGTGCGCGAAATGGCCGACATCCTGAAAAAGGAAGGGGTGAAGGTCTCTTACGCCATTCATCCGGTGGCGGGCCGCATGCCCGGCCACATGAACGTGCTCTTGGCGGAAGCCAACGTGCCGTATGACGAGGTGTTCGAGCTCGACGACATCAATTCCCAGTTCGCGCAGGCCGATGTGGCTTACGTGATCGGCGCCAACGACGTCACCAATCCGGCCGCCAAATCCAATCCGCAATCTCCCATCTTCGGTATGCCGATCCTCGATGTGGAGAAGGCGAAGACGGTTCTTTTCGTCAAGCGCGGCATGGGCTCGGGCTATGCCGGGATCGAGAACGAACTCTTCTTCCGCGACAACACGATGATGCTGTTCGGCGATGCGAAGAAGATGACCGAAGAAATCGTCAAGTCGCTGGGCTGACCGCATCCGGCAGCAGAAGCGGGCGCGCCGCCGCCACCGTATCGTGAATCCAGTTCGTCACCTGACGCACGCGCGCGGTTTCCAGCACGTCGCGCCGCGCGGCAAGCCAGAAGGTGCGGGTGATGGCAACCGGGTCCGGCAGAATGCGCACCAGTCCGGGCTCCCGCTCCGCCATGAAGGACGGCAGAACACCCAGACCGGCGCCGCGGATCATCGCTTCCATCTGCGCCCGGATGGAGGAGCTGGAAACCGTGGGCTTCAGCCCCGGCAGCACCTCGTCCAGATAGCGCAGCTCATTGGCGTAAAGCAGATCGTCGATATAGCCGACCAGAACGTGTCCCCGTAACGCGGCCGGGTCTTCGGGTACGCCGCGCCGCGCCAAATAGTCCGGCGCCGCGTAAAGGCCCAGCATGTAGTCGGTCAGCTTTTCTATCGAAAGCCGGCGGTCCTGCGGCCTGGTCAGGGTGATCGTGATGTCCACCTCCCGCATGGCGGGGGAGACGAAACCGGGCATGGCCACGATCTCGATCTGCAGCTTGGGCCGCCTGCGCACCAGTTGCGCCACCGCCGGCGCGATGATGGTGGCGCCGAACCCTTCCGAGGTGGAAATCCGCACCACGCCGGCGCTGGTTTCGCCGATGGCAGTGCGCACGTCCTCGGTCGCCATCTCCACCCGGCTCGCCGCCTCGAACAGGCGCTTGCCGTTGGTGGTCAGGAATCCGGGGCTGCGGCCGCGCGCCACCAGGGTGCAGTTCAGCGCCTGCTCCAGCCGCGCCATCCGCCGCCCGATGGTGGTGGGGTCGAGGCCAAGCTGGTCGGCCGCCCCCTGAAAGGATTTGTGCCGCGCCACCGACAGAAAGATGCGCAGGTCGTCCCAGTCATACATGGGCGCAAGCCTAGCTGCATTTTTGCAGGATACAATTGGCGAATTCGCAAGCATGGGCTTCGCCGCGCCATGCTATCCCCGGACGCCTATAATGCAGCCTTCAGGAGAGGAGCGGATAACGCCATGCGCACGATTTCCCATTTCATCAATGGCCGCCATGTGGAGGGGACATCCGGCCGTTCCGGCGACATCTTCAACCCCGCCACGGGTGAGGTGCAGGCGAAGGTGGCCTTGGCCTCCCGCGCCGAACTGCGCAAGGCGGTCGAGGCGGCACAGGAAGCCTTTCCGAAATGGGCGGCGGTCAATCCCCAGCGCCGTGCGCGGGTGATGTTCAACTTCAAGACGCTGGTCGAGAAGAACATGGACGAACTCGCCCATCTGCTCTCCTCCGAACATGGCAAGGTGCTGGCCGATGCGCGCGGCGATGTGCAGCGCGGGCTGGAGGTGATCGAGTTTGCCTGCGGCATCCCCCACCTGCAGAAGGGTGAATACACCGAAGGCGCCGGCCCCGGCATCGACATCTATTCGATGCGCCAGCCTTTGGGCGTGGTGGCCGGCATCACGCCGTTCAACTTCCCCGCCATGATTCCGATGTGGATGTTCGGCGTCGCGATCGCGGTCGGCAATTGCTTCATCAACAAGCCGAGTGAGAAAGATCCGTCCGTTCCCATGCGGCTGGCCGAGCTGTTTCTGGAAGCGGGCGGCCCTCCCGGCGTGCTGCAGGTGGTGAACGGCGACAAGGAAGCGGTCGATGCCATTCTGGAAGACCCGGATATTTCCGCGGTCAGCTTCGTCGGTTCGTCGGCCATCGCGGAATACGTCTATTCCAAAGGCACGGCCAACGGAAAGCGGGTCCAGGCGATGGGCGGGGCCAAGAACCACGCCATCATCATGCCGGATGCCGATCTCGATCAGGTGACGAACGAACTGATGGGCGCGGGCTATGGCTCGGCCGGTGAACGCTGCATGGCGATTTCGGTTGCGGTGCCGGTGGGCGAGAAGACGGCGGATGCGCTGGTACAGCGTCTGAAACCCCGCGTCGAAGCCTTGAAGATTGCACCTCCCACCGATCCCGAAGCGGCTTACGGCCCGATGGTGACCGCGGCCCAGAAGCAGCGTGTGGTCGATTACATCCAGATGGGTGTGAAGGAAGGTGCGGAGCTGGTGGTCGATGGCCGCGGCTTCAAACTTCAGGGTTATGAGAACGGCTTCTATCTCGGCGGCTCGCTGTTCGATCGCGTCACGCCCGCGATGCAGACCTACAAGGACGAGATCTTCGGCCCCGTGCTGCAGATCGCGCGCGCGCCGGATTTCGAAACCGCCATCTCGCTTCCGACCAAACACCAATATGGCAACGGCGTTGCCATCTTCACCCGCGATGGCGATGCGGCGCGGGAATTTGCCTCCCGCGTTCAGGTCGGCATGGTGGGGATCAACATCCCCATTCCGGTGCCGCTGGCCTATCACACCTTCGGCGGCTGGAAGCGTTCGGCCTTTGGCGATGTGAATGTTCACGGGCCGGAAGGGGTGCGCTTCTACACCAAGATCAAGACCGTCACCGCCCGCTGGCCGAAGGGCGGGGTGCGCGAAAACCCGGATTTCAACATCCCGACGATGAAATAAAAGCCGCCAAACCGGGGGAGGGGATGGCGCCGTGATTTGAAAAGATCATCGGCGTCCCCCTCGTGCCAATCGCGGCGGCGGGTGGAGATCGCACTTTATCTCCCATCCCCCTTTTTCTCGATGGTGTTTCCGGGCTTCGGCGCGGTGGAGGCTTCGCTTGCCGGAAATTCATGATCCCTCCCTTCCGTTCCCAGTTTGTCCTGTGGCGGGAACGGCATAAACACGCTAAGACCGCCACGGGTTGGAGGCGGCATGCGATCTGTCGAAGGGTCGCGCCCGGGTCTGAGGGAAAGCATGGATACCGATGTTACAAACCGCGCCCTTTCGCGCGAATGGCTGACTGGCCTCATTGTCATCGCCGGGGGTTTTGTCATCGCAATTGCGGTCGCGGCCTGGCTGACCCTGACGCATAAGCCTGCCCCGGTTGCCGGTCAGGTTGGTCAACCGGGCGCCGCCGCCACGGGGCAGGCCAGCGGCACCGATCCGACCCAGGTTTGCCGCACAGCACTCGCCAATGCGCAGAATTTCGGTGTTCTGCCGGCCTATGGCACGCTGGCGGATGCCAATCCGAAGGAAACCAGCGTTCAGGGCCGCTACACCTGCGCCGCTGCCACGCCATCCGCCAAATATGCGCTGACGGTCGATCTGGTGTGCGAACAGTTGGACAATGCCCAATGCGTGGCGCTCTACAGCGTGACGCAGGATGACGGTTCCGTCCTCTATCACCGGCAGGGGCAATGAGGTTGGTCAAGTTGACCAACTCAACTTGACCAACTTGACCAACCCGCCTATGGTCGCGCCATGGTGCGGCAGGTGAACCTTTACGAAGCAAAGACCCATCTTTCCCGCCTTGTGGAAGAGGCGGCGCAAGGGGCGGAGATCGTCATTGCCAAGAACGGCAAGCCGATGGCGCGTCTCGTCGCGCCCCAGCCGGAAACGAACAAGCCGAAAAAACGCGAACTTGGCCAATGGGCCCATCTGGCCGATCCGAACGATCACCGGACGCGCGAGGAGTGGCTGCGCGACTGGAAGGCGATGGATAAGGAAATCGAGCGCGATTTCTACCGCGGTATGGAAGAAGGCGGGGGAGAATACGACACGTCATGGCCCGATACCTCCTCGACTCCAACGCGTTCCTCTGGGCCAAGGAAGGATCGCCAAAGCTCCGAAAAGAAGCGCTCGCCGAAATCCGGAAAACGGAAAACGTCGTCTTCGTAAGTGTCGCGGGTCTTTGGGAACTGACGTTAAAGGCAAGCCGGTACAAGCTTGCCAGTTTCGCGCAGATTGTGGCCGGTGGGGCGGATGCCTTGCATGCCGCTTTGCGCGATTCCGGCTTCCGGTTGCTGGAAATCGACCTTACGCATGTCGCGCAGATGTACGCACTTCCGCTGCATCATGGCGATCCGTTCGACCGGCTGATGATCGCGCAGGCACTTGCCGAGAATCTGACCCTCATTACCAGTGATCGCGTTTTTACCCGTTACGGGGGTTTGCGTGTTCTGGCGGCTTAAAGGCCGTCCCTCATTTCACCCCGCCCATCGTGCACACCACTTTCCATTCCGCGGGCGTGACCGGCTGCACCGACAGGCGGGAAAATTTCACCAGCACCATATCGGCCAGTTTCGGCGCGGCTTTGGCATCGGCCAATGTCACCGGCTTCAGCACATCGCGCACCGCTTTCACATCCACCAATCCGAATTTGCCGCTTTCGTCGGTTGGATCGGGGCGGTATTCGCCGATCACTTCCACAATGCCGACGATCTGCCGCTCCGCACCCGAATGATAGAAGAAGCCCAGATCGCCTTTCTTCATCGCCTGCATGTTCAGCTTGGCCTGGTGGTTGCGCACCCCGTTCCAGGGTTCGCCCTTGGCGCCCTTCGCTTTCTGTTGCGCCCACGACCAGGTTTCGGGCTCGGATTTGAACAGCCAGTAAGCCATCGCGTCCCCCAATGTGTGTTCAGATCTCGGCGCCGCAGGAATTCACCGTCGGTTTCCACGGCGTGATCTCGACGGATGTGAACAGCCCCGCTTTCTTGTAGGGGTCGTTCGCCGCCCAGGCTTCCGCCGCCGCCCGGTCGGCCGCTTCCAGAATCACCATGCTGCCGATCATGCGGCCTTCCGCATCCAGAAATGGCCCGCCCAGGCGCACCGCCTTGTCGCCGTGGATGTAGTCCAGGTGTTTCGGCCGCGTTGCCTGCCGCAATTCGTGTGAATCCGGTTTGTCCATGGCCTTGACGATAAAATACATCGGCTGCTCCATCCTTGGTGAAATCTTCGCCTCGTTATTCCTGTTTGAGGGGGCGCGCCATCAAAAGCGGCACGGCCTTCTTCGGCGTCAGCCGTCCAGCCAGAACCATGGCCAGCGCATCGGCAATCGGCAATTCGATTTTGTGCTTGCGCGCGCGCTGCACAAGCGCCGGCGCGGTGTGCACCCCTTCGGCCAGCGGCCCATCGGCCGCCATCAGCGCGCGCCGGCTTTCGCCCGCGCCCAGTGCGAGGCCGAAGGCATAATTGCGCGAGGTCGGGCTCGTCGCCGTCAGGATCAGATCACCGAGGCCCGAAAGCCCCATCAGGGTTTCGCGCTTCGCCCCCATCGCATCGCCCAGCCGCGACAGCTCGGCAAAGCCGCGGGCGAGAAAACCGGCACGCGCGCTTTCGCCCAGCCCCATGCCCGCCACGATGCCGCTGCCGATGGCGTAGACATTCTTCGCCGCCCCGCCGAGTGCCACGCCAATCAGGTCGCTGCTGGCATAGGGGCGGAAATTGCCTTGCCCCAGGGCCGATTGCAGCCGCGCCGCGATGCCGGGCTTGGCCGCCACCGTCACCGCCGTCGGCAGGTCCAGCGCCACGTCGCGCGCGAAGGATGGGCCGGACAGAATGGCGGGCGCGCAGCCCGGCACTTCCTCATCCAGCACTTCGGTCAGCAATTTGCCGCTGTCGCGCTCGATCCCCTTGGCGCACAGGACAAGCGGCGTGGCCGCCCGCAAATGCCGCTGCAACCGCTTCAGCGTCGCGCGCATATGCTGCGCCGGGGCCGCTAGCAGGATGACTTCCGCATGCGCCACCTCGGCAATATCGCCGGTTGCGTGGATGTTTCCAGGCAATGGCAAATTGTCCATGTAACGTGCATTCACATGGCGTGTGTGGACGGATTCGACCACCTCCGCCTCCCGCGCCCAAAGGCAGATATCGGCCCCCCCGCGCGCCGCGACCAGGGCCAGGGCGGTGCCCCAGGCGCCTGCGCCCACCACCCCGATCTTCCTGTAACCATTTGATTTTGGGACTTTTCTTTGCACGTCAGGCTGCCTTCCCCGCTCTTGTCTGGAAGAATGAATAGATTGTTGATTATTCAGGGGGAGGGCCTATACTCACTTTTCTGAAAAGAAGACGCCGGGTGGGAGGATTCGCTCATGGCCGTAAAGGACGATGTCCGCTGTCAGATTGTTGATGCCGCCAAAAAACGCTTTTCGCATTTTGGCTATGCAAAGACCACAATGGCCGAGGTCGCAACCGATTGCGCCATGTCGCCGGGCAATCTCTACCGCTTCTTCCCCGGCAAGCTCGACATCGCGGAAGCCATCGCGACCGAGGATTACCAGCATCATCTGGATCAGCTGGCCAGGCTCGTCAGTGTCTCCGAAAAGCCTGCGCGCGAACGTCTGCGCGACCTCTTCTTTCAGGAATTGCGCCGCACCTACAACAAGCTGGAAAGCGATCCGCGTGCCTATGAAATTGCACTGATCATCTCGCGTGAACGGCCGGAATACGCCAACTGGATGCTGGCCAACGAACGCAAGATCCTCACCCGCCTGATCGAAGACGGGCAGCGGCGTGGCGAATTCGCGCCCGGCAACGCCGATTACACGGCCGAAATGCTGCAATCGGCGACGATGAAATTCCGCTATCCCCAACTCTGGTCCAAGCTCAGCCTGCCCAAGCTCGAACGCGAACTCGAAGGTGTTCTGGCGCTTGTGGTCGACGGGCTCTGTACCAGACTGCCTTGCCCCGACGCAGCCTGACCTTTTTCCCGCCACGAAACGCCGCTACATCCTTTTTCGGATATTTTGCGCCGAAAGCGGATAGATGCGTTCCATTCTTGCAGCACTGGCATTGATGTTGTTCGTCCCCGTCGTCATGGGGGCGGGGCAGCCGCCGCCCCAACGCTACATCGCCCGCAGCGATGAAGAACGCGCCCAGCTTGGCCGCATCAGCGACTATCTCAATTCGATCAAGGAGCTGAAGGGCACGTTCATGCAGATCGAGCCCAATGGCGATGTTTCGCAAGGGGCGATCTACATCAAGAAGCCGGGCCGGGTGCGCTTTGAATATCAGACACCCAACACCAACCTGATCGTGTGCGATGGCAGCTCGATCTATGTGCTGAACCGCAAGCTCAATACGCGCGACCGCTATCCGCTGGCCGGCACCCCGCTTGACCTGATCCTCAGCGGCGATGTCGATCTCCGGAAGAACCAGTCGATCATGGCGGTGCGCAAGGAAGGCGATTCCCTGATCGTCGATGCGCGCTCCAGCGACAAACGCAAAAAGCCCAACATCCAGTTCGTTTTCACCGGCGCGAACACGGAACTCCGGCAGTGGACGGTGATCGACGACCAGGGTCTTTCGACCACGGTTGCCTTGCGCGATATGCTGCCGGCGAACAATCTTCCGGACAGCCTGTTTGCGCCGCCGGATGCGCCCAAAGCGGGCAAATGAACGGGGGTGGAATGATGTCCCGTCTGCCGCGTGTTGGTATCCCTTGCGATTACCGCGTGCTCGGCCATCATCCCTTTCACATGGCGGGCGACAAATACATCACCGCCTTGCGCGATGGTGCGGGGCTTTTGCCGCTGCTGATCCCTGTGCTCACACCGGCGCTGCCGCCGGCGGACATTCTCTCGTCGGTCGATGCCCTGTTCTTCACCGGCTCGCTCTCCAATGTCTCGCCCAGCCGCTATGGCGGGCCGGGCCCGCGCGATGGCACGCTGCAGGATGAGGCGCGGGACGCCACCACCTTGGCTCTCCTGCCCGCCGCGATCGAAGCGGGTGTGCCGGTGTTCTGCGTCTGCCGCGGCTTTCAGGAATTGAACGTCGCGATGGGCGGCACCTTGCACCAGCATGTGGAGGAGGTGGCGGGCTTTTCCGATCACCGCGCGGCCCATGGCGCACCGCTCGCGGTGCAATATGGTCCGGCCCATACCATGCGCGTGGTGCCGGGCGGCGTGCTTTCGCATCTGCTCGACGAGCAGGAATTTTTCGTCAACTCCCTGCACAGCCAGGGGATTGAGCGGCTGGCCCCGCCGCTCCGGCCCGAAGCGGTGGCGCCCGATGGCCTGATCGAAGCCGTCTCGCTGCCCACGGCAAAGGCGTTTCTGCTGGGCGTGCAATGGCATCCCGAATGGTTGTGGGCGGAAAATCCGGTGTCGCGCGCGATCTATGCCGCCTTTGGCGCGGCGGCGCGGACTTTTTCGCAAACCCGCAACGCCTGACGGCGTTCCCCGTCTTCTGCTATGCTGTCGTCCGCCATCGTGCATCGTTTGGGGGAAGGCATGGTGTTCGATACGCTTCGCGCTGTTGCCGGTTTTGTTTTCGCTCTCACCGGGCTGATGATTTCCACCGCGTCACCGGCCGCGGTCAGCGATGTCGGTGCCAACGGTTTTGAGATCGCCATTACGGCGCACATCGCGGCCACACCGGAAGCGGTTTATGCCGCACTGACCGCACCGCGTCTGTGGTGGAATCCGGCCCACACCTATTCGCACGATGCGGCCAATCTTTCGCTGGATCCGCACGCGGGCGGCTGCTTCTGCGAAACGCTGACGGATGGCGGCTCGGTGCAACACGCAACCGTCGCCTTCGTGATGCCGAACCGCACCTTGCGGCTGCGTGGTCCGCTCGGCCCGTTTCAGAGCCAGGGCATCGCCTCCGCCCTCACCATCACGCTCAAGCCTGCGAATGGCGGCACCGATCTTTCCCTGACCGACAGTTTCGGCGGTTACATGAAAGGCGGCTTTGCCAATTGGCCCAAGGCAGCCGATGCGATGTTGAGCGATCTGGTGGCGCGGCTGAAAGCCTATGCCGAAACCGGTGGGCCAACGCCCACGCAATAAGGAAAGGGCGATGCTGAAACTTCCACCACCGATCTGGATGTTCATCGCACTCGCGCTTTGCGGCGTGGCAAGCGCGCTCTATCCCTGGAAGGCGCTTGCCGATCTCACCTGGCGTTGGCCCGGCATCGCCCTCACCATCGCCGCGTTCGCCTTCGCCTTGTGGTGGCGGATGACGTTCTTCTTCGCGAAGACGGAGATCAATCCCACCTCGTCATCGAACCGCGTGCTCGTCACCGCCGGCCCTTTCGCGTTCACACGCAATCCGATGTATCTCGGTCTTGTGCTGTTCAGCTTCGGCATTGCGCTATGGGCGGGGTCATGGCCGATGTTCCTTGTCCCGGTTTTCCTGTTCTGGCTCTGCAACACCGTTCACATCCCGTTTGAGGAGGCGAAGATGCAGCGCCAGTTTCCGGATGCTTTTGCCGCCTACACCGCGCGGGTCCGGCGCTGGATCTAATCCACCGCTCCATTCATGAAACCTTGGTATGGGGACGTGGATTCCGGTTTTATGCGCCGCACCCATACGCTATCCTTGCGGCATGACGCGCAAAGGCATGCTGCTCATCCTCTGTGCCCGCATCGGGTTCAATCCGTAAAAGTGCGCACCGCCTCACGTCTGCGGCCCGTTCCCGCCGCGCCCGGTCCTCGTTTGCACCAGAAGCGGAAATCCCATCATGAGCACGGAAAAATCGCACAACCTCACGCAATATTGGCGGACGCTGGATGCTGCCCATCACATTCATCCCTTCACCAACACACAGGCGCTCACCCGCGAAGGCGTGCGCGTCATCACGCGCGCCGATGGCGTCTATCTGTGGGATAGCGACGGCCGCAAGATCATTGATGGCATGGCCGGGCTCTGGTGTGTGCAGGTGGGTTACGGCAACGCCGAACTGGCGGAAGCCGGGTATGATGCGCTGAAGACGCTGCCTTACTACAATCACTTCTTCAAAACCTCGAACCCGTGGACCATCGAACTGGCGGCGAAACTCGCCACAGTTCTGCCCGCGGGCCACAGCCGCGTGCTGTTCGCCAATTCGGGGTCGGAGGCGAATGACAGCGCGCTGAAGCTGATCCGCTATTACTGGAATCTGCGCGGGCAAACGAACAAGAAAATCCACTTAAGCCGCGATTACGCCTATCACGGCGTCACCTTCGCCGCGGCCTCGCTGTCCGGCCTCACGCCGATGCACCCGCAATGGGATCTGCCCTTGCCGGGGTTTGAGAAAGTGCCGGCGCCCTACTGGTTCGGCGCCAAGGCGGCGGGGTATGGCGATATCGGGCCGGAAGAATTCGGCGTGCTGATCGCGCAGAAGCTTGAAGAAAAAATCCTCGAACTCGGGCCTGGCAATGTCGCCTCCTTCTCCGCCGAACCGGTGCAGGGCGCGGGCGGTGTGATCTTCCCGCCCGCCAGCTACTGGCCGGAGGTCGAACGCATCTGCCGCAAATACGATGTGCTGCTGCATCTCGATGAAGTGATCACCGGTTTTGGCCGCACGGGCGAATGGTTCGGCGCTCAGACTTACGCCATCGCGGCCGACATCCTGACCATGGCCAAGGGCCTGTCGTCCGGTTATCAGCCGATTTCGGCCATCTCGCTTGGGGCCCGGATGGGCGAGGCGATCGCCACCGCCGATGAAGAACTGGTCCACGGCTTCACCTATTCCGGTCACCCGGTCGCTTCCGCCGTCGCGCTGAAGAATCTGGAGGTGATGGAGAAGGCCGCCCTTGTCCCGCGTGTGAAATCGCAGATCGGTCCCTATTTTCAGCGCCGTCTGCGCGAAATGTTTGTCGACCATCCTCTGGTGGGGGAGGTGCGGGGCCTCGGCCTTTTGGGCGCCATCGAACTGGTGCCGAACAAACCGCAGCGCAGTTTCTTTCCCCGCGATCTCGATGCCGGCACCCAGTGCCGCAATTACTGTTTTGAAAGCGGCCTCATCATGCGCGCCATCCGCGATACCATGGTGCTGGCCCCGCCCTTGATCGTGACCGAGGCGGAGGTGGAGGAGATGCTGACCCTCGCCAGGAATGCGGTCGATCGCACCGCCCGCGATCTCGGCAAATTGTGAGGGCCGTTTGGTTTTTGTGGAACAGTGTTATATAAGTCACTGTCACTAAATTTTTTTCATATATCGGAACTCAGAAAAAATAAGTTGAAAACTGTTGCATGAATACATAGGTTAGAAGTCGAGGGATGCGTTCATCCGGCAGGCACTGCCCCCCCCGCTCGCACGCCGGAAGGCCATTCTTCGATGGGTACCGGTCATCCCCTCCCGGTACCTGGTGCGGTAAAGCGCACACGGCGCCCGGTCAGCCCCCCTGATCGGGCGCTTTTTTGTTGGAGCGCAATCGGAAAAGTGTGAAGCGGTTTTCCGATAAATTGCGCGACAGACGAAACAGGAGCCGGTCCAATATCCGTTGCTATGCGGCCGGCCGCGTAACGCGGCGGAGCGTCAGGTTGATGCGCCCGCCACCGGGAATAAGGGTGGAGCTGCCGGCCACAACCTTGTCGATGCCGTGAAAGGCCAGCCGCGCCGGCCCGCCGAAGCGCAGCACATCGCCGGACTGAAGCAGAAAGCTCTGTGTCGGCCCTTTGCGCGTGGTGCCGCCGATGCGGAAGCGGGCATTGTCGCCGAGGGAGAGCGAAACCACCGGCGCCTCCAGCGCTTCTTCATCGCGGTCCTGGTGCAGGCCCATGCGTGCCTCCCCGCGATAGAGGTTGACCAGGCAGCATTCGGGTTCGTGCGGGTAATCCGCCACTGCCTGCCACAGCGCCAGCAAGGCTGGCGGCATTGCGGGCCATGGCTTGCCCGTCACCGGATGGGTGGCGCCATAGCGATAGCCGCCGGGTTCGGAAAGCCAGCCCAATGGGCCGAAATTGGTTTCTTCGACCGAAAACGGTGCACCGCTTTTCGGCATTTGCGGGCGATAGAACGGGGCTTCCGCCACCAGTGCCCGCACGGCCGCCACCAAGGCCGTCTGTGCCGCCCGGTCCAGCCGCTCGCGCCACAGCACGATGCCGGGCCCCGGCTCCAGCCTTACCATTGCCAGCGGCTCGCTTCGGCCTTGGTGAAGATCTCACGATAGAAATGGCGCTGCCCTTGGCCATCCAGCCATGCGGCAAGGCTTTCGGGGGAATAGCTTTCCCGCGCCCATGCCGCAACCGGGCGCGCCCCTGCTTCCGCCTTGGCGAATTGCAGGAACGGCCGCAGCCAGCGTTGCTGCGCCTTGGGAAAATGCAGATAAGGCCAGCGCGCGAATTGTGCCATCGCGTGGTCATAGGCGGGCCAGCCATCGCGCTGGATCAGATAAAGTGCTGCTGCAAGACTGCTGCGGTCCTGCCCGCCGGAGCATTTGATCAGAAGCGGCCGTGGTGCGCGATCGAAGGCATCGAACAGTCCGGCCAGCATGGCCCGCGTCGGCAGCTTGCGGGAATCCAGTGTCACATCCAGATGCTGTATGCCGAGCGCCGCACATACCTCTCTCTCGTTGCGCCACCAGCTGTAACGCGGATTGGGGCCGCGCAGATTGACGATGGCGCGAATGCCGTTTGTGGTCAGAAGGCGCCGCCACGTCACGGCCAGCGGCTGCGCGCTGCGGGCGGCTTCACCCGGCACGATCCAATGAAAATTGGCGATCACGTTCAGCGGTTTGCGCATGGTCTGCCGTCACACTCACGCCACATCCTTCCGGGCAGGGACCAATTTCTGTCAAGCGGATTCAAGCGATTGTCTGCTCACGGCGCAAATCATGGCTTCTGCCTCGACAATGCCGCGTGATTGCCACACACTTCCATCATGGTCAGTCCGATTATTGGTAAGAAATATCGGGCGTGGATGGCGGCAGGACCGTCCAGGCGCTCCCGCCTGATCGATTTGCGAGGGAGCCGTGCAATGTCTTCCTATCAATTTCACTATCTGAATCCGGATCAATCTCTTGCCTGTCTTATGCAGGCGCTGTGCCGCAATGACGAAGCTGCGATGAAGTTCGCGGCTTCCCTGCCTGACATCGCGCATCGCCGGCTGGAAATCTGGCGCGGTGAGACAATGATCTATGAGCGGCTCAATCCGCGGACGCTGAATTAGAGCGGTTCCATTAAAGGCAACTGCGCTAGGCAGTCCTGTTCTTTTGCGGTTAGCATCGCCCATCCATCGGGGGGTGCGGATGCTGACACGGTATATGATCAATCGGCGCTGGGCGATCTTAAGTATTGCGGCGCTCGCCGCTTTCGCTGTGCTGGCCGTGATCGATACACGGCTGAAGCGCATCACGGGCTTTGGCGCGCTCGATCTGCAGCGGGCGTCAACCGCGGCGGCGGTGCAGACCATTGCGCTTGCCTGGGCCACGCCGGGCCGCGCCTTCATGGCGGGATTAAGTCTCGGCTTCGATTATCTCTTCATGCCGCTTTACGGCTTTGCCTTCTATTATGCCGCCCGCAGCGCGCGGGAAAGTTTTGCGCCCCGGCCGAATGCGTTGCGTGTGGCCCTGCTGATCGCGGCCTTCATTCCGCTTCTGGGCGCGCTCCTCGATGTGGGTGAGAACGCGCTGGAAGCATTGATGCTGATGCGCGGGCCGTCGGATGGCATCGCGGCGTTGGCGGCCACATTCTCCAGCGCCAAATGGCTCTGCATCTTTATCGGTTTCGTGCTCGCGCTTGCCGGGCTTGTCGGTCTGTTCTGGCGTCGCCGTCTGGAGCAAATTCCAGGGAAAGTGTGAAGCGGTTGACACGCTGGCGCTACCAACCGCGTCCGGAATTGCGATAAGGTAAGACTCTAGAAGCGAAAGGTCAGGCTGACTGAGCCGAACTGATCGCCGCCCGGTTGCGTGCGGTATTCGCGGGTGCGGAACACGTGGCTGAAGGCCAGCCGCATTCCTTCCACCGTGATCGCAGCCCCGATGGTCGCGTCGCCGACAAAGGGCAGGCGCTGCACGCTGCGGCTGGTGGTAAAGCTGTTGCCGTCCAGAAAGATGTTGTGGCCGATGGCGCGCCCGTCGACACCGGCAAAAATATAGGCGCCGATGCCGCCATTGGATTCGAAGAAATTCGATCCCGGCAGCGCGGGTTCGATGCGCGGCGGCCCGTAATCATCGGCCATGTTGAAGCCGATGCGCGCCATCGCGCCGACATTGATATAATCGTACACATTGCCGATGGCCGCGCCGTAATGCGGTTCGATATCGGCGGTGAAGCCCAGTACGTCGAACCGCGGCAGCACTTTCATCGTGTGGTCATAGGTGATCAGAAGTGCCGGCTCGTCACGCAACTGGTAATGCCAGCCCATCGGTTTGCGGTCGCGGATGATGCGATGCACGAAGGTCTGCGATTCCTTGGCCAGCGATGCTGGCCCCACCACGCCCAATTGAACCTGCAACTGGTCAAGCTCAGTGCCCGTATCGGCGATCAGGCCGATGGCGCCATAGAGAAATCCGGCGTAGGGCCGCGAGGTCAGCGGCGGGTTCGCCACTGTGATGTCGCTCGGCGTGTAGATGTTCTGGCCGATGGAGTAGCTGGTGCGCACCTCGCCGTCCTGCGGGAAGAACGGCAGCATGCGGGCGAGGTCGACTGCCCAGCCCAGATTGCGGTCCGGCGGCGTGGTGTAGGAAAGCTGCACCCCGTTGGTGTAGTCGCGGTCGGTGTCGAAAAAGAGGTCGTTCTCGAACAGGATGTTGAAGGTGCCGCCCTGTTCCCAATCGGCGGGGCGCTGGATGTTTCCACTGTCTCCATTGGCCAGCACTGGCGCAGCCAGAAAAACCAACCAGACAAGGGCAAGGGGATAAGCGGCTTTACGCATAACGCTACACATACAGGGATGATCCTTTCGGGGAGGGCCCGAAAGAGTAACGGGGCGGCCCACGATCCGTTGCCCCGCAAGGCCGGTCGTGGCGCCCGCGAAATGCCGCTTGACCGGGGTCCTCTCCTGACTATATTGCGCCGCTCCCGCGAAGCCTCCGGTTTCGGCGGAAGCAATGGATTTTGAAGGATTTTGGCAATGTTCGCGGTCATTCGCGCCAGCGGAAAGCAATATAAGGTCGTCCAGGACGAGGTTCTGTCCATCGATCGCGTCGCTGGCGATGTGGGCGCGAAATTGACGCTGGCTGAAGTGCTGGTTCTGGGTGGCGATGCCATCAAAACGGGCGCCCCCCTGGTCGCCGGTGCGTCGGTCGAAGCCGAGATCCTCGAACAGGGCCGTGGCCCCAAGGTGGTCGCCTTCAAGAAGAAGCGGCGCAAGAACACGCACCGGAAGCGTGGCGGCCGCGCGCACTTCACGAAGATCAAGATCACCGGCATCAACGCGGGTTAAAGGTAGAACGAGATGGCGCACAAGAAAGCAGGCGGCTCCTCGCGCAATGGGCGCGACTCGGCGGGTCAACGCCTCGGCGTGAAGAAGTTCGGCGGTGAAGCCATTGCCGCGGGCAATGTGATCGTGCGCCAGCGCGGCACCAAATTCTATCCGGGTGAAGGCGTCGGCATGGGCAAGGACCATACGCTGTTCGCCACCCGTGACGGTCAGGTTGCGTTCAAAACCGGCTTCAAGCGTCGCACCTTCGTATCGGTGCTCGCGGATGCGATTCCGGCGGCGACGGCGGCAGAATAGGCGGCACGAAGACACAGGCCGCCACGAATTGGCGGCCCATTGAGGCGAGGGAGATGGTCCGCCATCTCCCTTTTTTGTTCCCTCGCATGGAGGGAATTGTCATGTCTTGTTGCAGACTGGAAACGGAAAGATTGCTCTTGCGCCCGCCGGAGGAGGCCGACATCCCGTCGACCGTCGTCCTCCTGGGCGATTTCGATGTCGCCAAGAATCTCGCGCGTGTGCCGCATCCTTTCACCCGCGCCCATGCGGAAGATTTTCTCCGCAGTTCGATCGAGGCCCACGCGGCCGGCACCGCCTTTCGCTTTTCGATCCTGCGCAAGGCGGGTGAGATGCATATCGGCAGCATCGGCCTCTCGCTCAGGGATGGCGTGTTCGAACTGGGCTACTGGCTCGGCAGGCCGTATTGGGGGCAGGGCTTCGCGACCGAGGCGGCGCGCCGCGTGGCAGGCTTTGCCTTCTACAATCTGAAGGCGACGCGCATCGTGGCCGGGCGGTTCTATGACAATCCCGCATCGGGCCGGGTGCTGGCCAAGCTGGGCGCGGTGGCGGCCGGTGTCGAACCGCGCGATTGCCTTGCGCGCGGCCACGCAGTCTATTGCCACAATGTCACGCTGGCGCGAGAGAATTTCGGGCGCACCAGAAAATTTGCAGGCGCTGCATGACCAGATTGACCATCCGTCCGCTGACGCCGGATTTATGGCCCGCGTCTGAAGACCTGTCCGGGGCCAACGGCGCCTGCGGCGGATGCTGGTGCATGGGGTGGCGCACCGTGCGGGCAGGTGCGAAAGTTCGTACACGGAAGGATGCGGCGTGAAATTCCTCGACGAAGCCAAGGTCTACATTCGCTCCGGCAATGGCGGCAATGGTTGCATCGCCTTCCGGCGTGAGAAGTTCATCGAATTTGGCGGCCCCAATGGCGGCGATGGCGGCCGCGGCGGCGATGTCTGGGCCGTGGCGGTGGACAATCTCAACACCCTGATCGACTACCGCTATCAACAGCATGTCCGCGCCAAAAACGGTCTGCCCGGCATGGGCAAGGATATGACGGGCGCCGGCGGTGACGATGCGATCATGCGCGTGCCCGCGGGCACCCAGATTCTGGAAGAAGACGGCGAAACCCTGATCTGCGATCTGGCGCAGGCCGGCGAACGCGTGCTGCTTCTGAAGGGCGGCAATGGCGGTTTCGGCAACGCCCATTTCAAAAGCAGCACCAATCAGGCGCCGCGCCATGCTAATCCCGGCCAGCCGGGCGAAGAAAAAACCATCATGCTGCGGCTGAAGCTGATTGCCGATGCCGGGTTGATCGGGCTTCCCAATGCGGGCAAATCGACCTTTCTTTCGCGGGTGTCGAGTGCGCGGCCCAAGATCGCCGATTATCCCTTCACCACGCTTCACCCCCAGCTGGGCGTGGTGCGGATCGACGAGGCGGAATTCGTGGTCGCCGATCTTCCCGGCCTGATCGAAGGCGCGCATGAAGGTGTCGGCCTCGGCGACCGCTTTCTCGGCCATGCCGAACGCTGTGGCGCCATCCTGCATCTGATCGACGGCACGCAATCCGAAATTGTGCGCGCCTACAAAACCATTCGCGCCGAGCTTGAGGCTTATGGTCAGGGCCTGGCGCAGAAGCCGGAAATCCTGGTGCTGAACAAAACCGATGCGATTGAAAAAACCGCACTCGCCCGCAAGCGTGCGGCCCTCGCCAAGGCCAGCGGCGGCACGGTCTACACCATGTCGGGCGTTTCGGGGGCGGGGATCGATACGGTCTTGCGCGCGCTCGCCCATGAAATTACCACCCGGCGCAGGCGCGAACGCGATGTGCTGACCGCCCCAAAAGAATGGGCGCCATGACCGATCCGCTTTCGCCGTTTCATCGTATTGTCATCAAGGTCGGGTCTTCGCTGCTGGTGGATAAGCAAAGCGGCGCGCTCCGGCGTGGCTGGCTCAAATCCCTGTGCGAAGATGTGGCCCGGTTGCGCAGCGGCGGTACCGAAGTGGTACTGGTTTCGTCGGGCGCGATTGCGCTTGGCCGCCGCCTGCTCAAGCTGAAGGCGAACGTGCTGCGGCTGGAGGAAAGTCAGGCCGCCGCCGCGGCGGGGCAGGTGCGCCTTGCCGAAGCCTATGCCGATTGCTTTGCCGCGCAGGAGATCATCGCGGCGCAGATTCTTCTCACCCTCGGCGATACGGAGGAGCGGCGGCATTACCTCAATGCGCGCGCCACCATGCGCACTTTGCTGGCGCTTGGCGCTGTGCCGGTGATCAATGAGAACGATACGGTTGCCACCAACGAAATCCGTTATGGCGACAATGACCGGCTGGCGGCCCGCATCGCCTCGATGATCGCGGCGGATTGTCTGGTGCTGTTGTCCGATGTCGATGGCCTTTACGAGGCCGATCCGACCCGCAATCCGGATGCGCAACATATTGCCACTGTCCCCCGCATCACCAAAGCGATTGAGGCGATGGCCGGTGAATCGATTTCCGGCATGGGCCGTGGCGGCATGGCCTCCAAAATCGCCGCCGCGAAAATCGCCACCGCGGCGGGTGCCACCGTGTTCATTGCAAAAGGGATTGTGGTCCATCCCGTCGCCGCCTTGCAGGGCGGTGCGCGCACAACCGCCTTTGCCGCGGTTGAAACGCCCTCTGCCGCGCGCAAACGCTGGATCGCCGGTGTGGTGAAACCGCAAGGCCGCCTGGTGATCGATGCGGGTGCGGCGCGCGCGCTCGACCGGGGCAAAAGCCTGCTGCCCGCCGGGGTGAAACAGATCGATGGCCGTTTTGAACGGGGCGACGCCGTGCTGGTTAATGACGCTGACGGGCGCGAAATCGCCCGCGGACTGGCCGCTTATGGCGCGGCCGATGCCGAACGCATCGCCGGCAAGCGCAGCGTCGAAATCGAAGCCATTCTGGGCTACCGTGGCCGGGATGAAATGATCCATCGCGACGATCTGGTTTTGACGGGACTGTAAGCCATGAATATCCGCACCGGCGAAAGCGAAACGCTGAATACCGAAATGCTCGCCATCGGCCGTGCCGCCCGGCTGGCCGCGCGCGCGCTGGCCGATGCACCGGCGGCGGCGCGCAATCGCGCGCTGACCGCGGCCGCCAAACAGATCCGCGCCACGGTTGCCGCCATTCTGGCCGCCAATGCGGACGATCTTTCCGCCGCCCGGGCCTCCGGCATGAAGGACAGTATGGTGGATCGCCTGAAACTCGATCCCGCGCGGATCGAAGCGATCGCCAAGGGGCTTGAGGATGTGGCCGCGCTGCCCGATCCGGTGGGCCGTGAACTTGCCCGCTGGCAACGGCCGAACGGGCTCGACATTTCCCGTGTCGCCACCCCCATCGGCGTCATCGGTATCATTTACGAAAGCCGCCCCAATGTGACGGCGGATGCCGGTGCGCTGGCGCTGAAGGCGGGCAATGCTTCCATCCTGCGCGGCGGCTCGGATTCCACCCATTCCTCCGCTGCCATTCATGCCACGCTTTGTCATGGCCTGCGCGAAGCGGGCCTGCCCGAAACCGCAATCCAGCGCGTGCCGACGGCGGATCGCGCCGCGGTCGGCATGATGCTGGAGGGGCTCGGCGGCACCATCGATCTCATCATTCCGCGCGGCGGCAAGGGCCTCACCGGCCGCGTGATGGCCGAAGCGCGCGTGCCCGTGCTCGCCCATCTCGAAGGGCTCTGTCATGTCTATGTGCATGAAAAGGCGGATGCGGAAATGGCGCGCGCCATCGTGCTCAATGCCAAGATGCGCCGCACCTCCATCTGCGGCGCGGCCGAGACATTGCTGATCGACAAAAGTGTGCTGCCGTCGCTCGGCCGCTCCATCTTCGAAGATCTGGCCAGGGCCGGTTGCGAAATCCGCGGCGATGAAAATGTGTGCGCCCTCTTTCCGGCCGCCCGTCCCGCGACCGAGGAAGACTGGCGCACCGAATATCTCGATGCCGTGATCGCGGTCAAAACCGTCGGCGGGGTGGAAGATGCGCTCCACCACATCGAAACTTACGGCTCACAACATACCGACAGTATCGTGACCGCCGACAAAGCCACGGCGGAACGCTTTCTCGCAGCCCTCGATTCCGCCATCGTGTTGTGGAACGCCTCGACCCAGTTTGCCGATGGCGGCGAATTCGGCATGGGCGCGGAAATCGGCATCGGCACCGGCAAACTGCATGCGCGCGGGCCGGTCGGCGTCGAACAGCTCACCACCTTCAAATATGTCGTCAGGGGCAGCGGGCAAATCCGGCCGTGACGCGCCGCCAGCCCTATAACTGGATCCGGCCGCCGGGCCCTTTGGCACCGGGCATGAAGATCGGGCTTCTGGGCGGCTCGTTCAATCCGGCGCATGAGGGCCATCTGCATATCAGCCTGATGGCGAAGAAGCGCCTGGGGCTTGATTATGTCTGGTGGCTAGTCGCGCCGCAGAATCCGCTGAAGCCCAGTTTCGGCATGGCGCCACTGCCGCGCCGGCTCGATTTCGCGCGCGGCCTTGCGGCGACCGATCCGCGCTTTGTGGTGATGGATATCGAACGCAGCCTTGGCACCCGCTACACCATCGACACGCTGACAAAACTGAAACACCGCTTTTCTACGGTCGATTTCGTCTGGCTGATGGGCAGCGACAGTCTGGAAAGTTTTCACCGTTGGAAACGCTGGCGCGACATTGCGCGCCAGGTTCCGATTGCGGTGATCGCCCGCCCCGGCAGTGTGCTGGCCGGGGTGAACAGCCGCGCCGCCGCCTGGTTCGCGCCCACCCGGGTGCGCGATCCGCGCCGCCTCGTCCACACGCCGCCACCCGCGATTGCCCTGATCGACGGGCCGCGCAATCCGCTCAGTTCGACCGAGATTCGCCGCCGCTGCGGCCAGGCCGAACTCTTTGTGCGCGTCATTCCGGCATGATAGGTTGATCGTGCATCAGTGGAGCGCGCGCCCGGTTCGCATGCAGTCCGGCAATGGTTCAGGCAGAGGTTCAGATGATGGTTCTCTGGCACCGCGCTCCCGCTCGATGCGACCAATGGAGGACGCAACCTGACCCGTAAGAAGACCCCGGCTCTCACGCTGGCCGGTGCCGCCAAGGCACCCGCGAAACGCGCACCGCGCAAACCTTCCAAAAAAGCGATTGCCACAAACGCCCCCGATCCGGCGCTGATCGCGCGCATCCTCAAATCGCTGGACGACGACAAGGCGGAAGACATCGTCACGATCGATCTTGAAGGCCGCTCGTCGCTGGCCGATGCGCTGGTCATCGCCACCGGCCGTTCGGCGCGCCATGTCGCCTCCACCGCCGAACATCTGGCGCGGCGCTTGAAGGAAGCCGGTTACGGCACTCGCCCGATCGATGGCCTGCAACAGGGCGACTGGGTTCTGGTCGATGCGGGCGATGTCATCGTGCATCTCTTCCGTCAGGAAGTGCGCGACTACTACGATCTCGAAGGCATGTGGTCGGTGGCCGAACCCGAACGCGCCGCGGCACGCTGACAGCAATGCGCCTGTTGATCCTTGCCGTGGGCCATGCCCGCGGCACACAGGAGGCGGCACTGGCTGAGGATTTTCTCGGCCGCGCCCGCGCCATGGGCCGCCGCCTCGGCTTTCCTGCCGTGACGGCGGAAGAAGTCCCGGTCTCGAAAAAACACGACCTCAAAACGCGAATGGCGGAAGAGGCCGAACGCCTTGCCGCCCGTGTGCCGGATGGCGCCCATGTCATCCTGCTCGATGCCCGCGGCAAGGGCATGACGAGTGAGGATTTCGCGGAGATGCTGGCGGCCTTACGCGATGCCGGCACGCGCGATCTCGCCTTTGTCATTGGCGGGCCGGACGGGCTTTCGCCTTTGCCGAAAATCCGCGCCGGGCGCAGCCTGGCTTTCGGGCCGCAAACCTGGCCGCATCTTCTGGCCCGCGCCATGCTGTCGGAACAGGTCTATCGCGCCCTGACCATTCTGGCGGGCCACCCCTATCATCGGGGGTGAGGGTTTTTCCGGCCTTTGCTCAGGCGCGCGTGTGGCGTGGAAACAGCACGGACAGAAGGCGTGCAATCAGGCGGCGGCCGAAATGGCGCGGCACGGCGCTCGCGGCAATCACGGCTTCGTTCGGTCCCGGCGGTACCAGATGGCCCAGCACGGCACGCCTCCCTTTGGCATTCCTCCCGGCGCCGGATTCATTCTAGCACAAAAATCGCTCCGCGCACGGACGATTACTTTGCCTTGCGAGAGTTAACAGCTTGTTAAGACTGTTCAGCGGTGGCCCGGTACCGGATCGGGGATCGGCCCGCGCTGATTGCCGGCCGTGGGCGAAAGATTGCTGCGGCAGGCGGAAAAGCCCGATTGCCAGCCATTTCTGTAAGCCCGGTCGGTCGTGAATTGCGCACTGTCGCGGCGCTCGCTGCCGCGCATGCTGGCGTTTTCGGCATTGGCCGAGGCACAGCCATCCTGATAACCGTTCTGGTAGCCCGGTGTCTTCTGCAGCGCGATGTCGGCTTTGGAGCGGAACACCCCGCACCCCGCCAGGCACAGAATGAACACCGAGACAAATCCCATGCGCAGATAGGTGGCCATGTCATCCTCCGTGCCGTGCCGGCGCCAGTTACCTTCTCCCCCGAATTGCCCGTAGCGGCAATTGCCATCCCGGCCGCCTGAGGTGGAAATTTGGTTTACACTGACACCATGATTCGAGGCCGGATTTGGCCTAAGTGTTTGATTGACCATAATCGGAACAGTTCTTGCTTGGGTTTGCGGTACGGCCCGAATTCCGGGCTTTGGAGGATTGTATGAAAGTCACTTATGCAATTTTCGGTGGTATTCTGGGTGCCGCGCTGACGATTGCGCCGGCCTTTGCCGCCACCATCACGTGGACGGACTGGACCGCCGCCACCCTTGGCGCGACCACCGGCACCGCGTCCGGCACCGCCGGTTCTGTCGGCATTTCTTACAGTGGTGAAGTCGCTGGCCCGACCACGATCAACGGCACCTATCCAAGCTGGGGCCCGGCCGGCACCTTTGCCGGTGGCCCGGTCGCCAATGCGCCGGATGTGCACGACATCATCGCCCTGACCGGCGGCACCGCGACGGGGCTCAACACCATCACCTTCTCGTCGGCCGTGACCAATCCGGTGATCTCGATCTGGAGCCTGGGCCAGCCCGGCATCAACGCACAATTCGTGTTCTCCGATCCGTTCACCATCGTGGCGGGCGGCCCGTCGAACGAATATAGCGGCAGCACCATCACCAGCGTGGCCGACACCGTCTTCGGGGCAGAGGGCAACGGCACCATTCAGTTCAGTGGAACCTTCACCTCGATCAGCTGGACCAATCCGGTGTTCGAGAACTGGTACGGTTTCCAGGTCGGCGTTCCGGGCACCGCGGTGCCGGAACCGGCAACGCTTTCTCTGCTCGGCGCTGGCCTTGCCGGGCTTGGCATCCTGCGCAGGAAGCGGTCCAGGCGCGCCTGACAGGATTTGCCACTGGGGGCACGTAAAGCGGCGCCTTCGGGCGCCGTTTTCGTTTGTGTTCAATAAACTTACAGCGTTTTGGCGATGCCGCTGCGGCCCGGCTTTGCGTCGCATTTATGTCGAATTTTAATGGCCTGGTTCAGCCTAACGAAAAGCGGCGGCCGTAGGATTGCGGCTATCGCCGGGAAATTGTGGGGGCATCCGGCGCTAGCGTGGTTCCGGGAAAAGTGTGCAGTAGTTTTCTGCACCGGAACCGCGACAAAGCGAAGAACGAGAGCATTTTCGGGATTCAAAAAACGAAAATGCTCTGGAGAACCGGGTCATGATCTTCAAGGCTTTGTTCTGGAGTGCGGTGGTGCTGGTGCTGATGCCGAATGAACCGGTTCCCGGTTTCGGCCGGCCAGCTGCTGCGCCGTCCGCCATTGCCGGTCCGGTCGATGCTTTCCGCGATTTCGTGCAGGGCGAGGCCGTCCGCGTGCGTGCCGAAATCGTCGCCAGTGAAAAAGCCCGCAACGAAAATCGCGAAGATCGCGGCGAGAGCCATGGCGTGCTCTCCACGTTGCTCAATCCTCCTACAGGTCCCTTACACAATTAAAACAGAGGTACGGATTGTCATGGCCCGCAAATGCGGGCCATCCAGTTGAAACGTACTCAATTGTGGAAGGGGAGGCTGTGCCACCTGGATGGCCCGCATTTGCGGGCCATGACGAATTATTGGATTGGCGAAATACAGTTAAGTTCGGATCGGCCTTGTGTCCCCTGCCGTTTGACAGGCGCACGCCACAGGCTGGACTGTGCACCGGCAATCGCAACCGGTGCGCATCTGTCATGACGGAAGAATTCGATCCCGAAGACCATCGTCTGGCCGTCCTGCGCGGATTCTCCGAGCTGCGCGTGGGTGAGGTCTTCCGCAATCCCTCCCGCACAGTGACGGAGGCGAATTTCGCCGCGTTTCAGACCGTCAGCCTCGACAATCACCCGATCCATTACGACAGCGAATATTGCAAGGGGCTGGGCTATCCCGCCCCGCTTGCGCATGGGCTTCAGGTGCTGGCCTTCACCGCGGCGGGTGCGGGCCTCTTTCCCCATGTGGTGGGCGAAAGCCTGATCGGCTTCATCGAGGTGAAAGCGAAATTCCTCAAAGGCGTCTTTCCGGGTGACACGCTTTATCCCGCGCTCGAAATCACCGATCTGATCGCTCAGCGCACCACCGGCATCGTGGCGATGCGCGCGAGCGTGCACAACCAGAAGCGCGAGCTGGTGCTGGACGGCGAACATCGCTATCTGCTGCGCCTGCAAAAGCCATAGCGCTCACGACGCGGCCTTCATCTGCCAGCTTCGCATACGGGCGCGTTCGGGCCCGCGTGTGCCCATGCCGTAATGCGCGGCGAGGCGGTCGAGTGCGATCTGCAGCACGATTTTGGCCGAACGCGGCGGCCAGCCGAATGTGCGTTCGGCATTTTCCAGCCGCTTCAGATGACAGCAGATGTCGAACAGCAGGTCGGAAAGACTGGGGCCTGCCGCCGCCATGGCGCGGGAAAAGCGTTGCCGGGCGGCAATCACCGTGTCGGCCAGCGGCGCAGTGTGGCCGCCCGTGCCGTGAGCGGGGGCGGAAAGATCCACGCCCAGGCGCGGGGTCAGATGCGCCAGCGTGTAATCGCGGCGCAGCCTTTCGCCCGCGGCGAACTGGGTCGCATCGATATGGCGGCGGCGCCTGAGCCAGGCCAGCGGCGATTCCGCCTCGTTCACCAGCACCACCTGCTCGCTTCCGTCGGCGGCGGTGACGATACGCTCGACCAGCGCCTGATGCTGGGCGGCAAAGGCGTTGCCTTCGCTGCAATCGGTGCGCAGCAGCCAGCCGCGCCCCGCATCGCTCAGGCGGAATCCGCCTCGGTCATCGCTGCACAGCCAGTCGCGCTTGCGGAATTCCGCAACGATCTCGCCCTCCACCTGCGTCGCACCGATGGCGAACGCGCCCTTTCGCGCCGGCGCCAGCCGCGCACCATGGGCCAGCCGGCGCAGGATGCGCTTTCCTTCGCGCACGATTTCCTTTTCCGTTTTCATGGCCGGGCCTCCACCGCGCGGCGCAATTGCCGTTCCATCCGGTCCAGCGCGCGGTCGAATTCCGCACCATCGCGTTTGGCTTCCACCTGCCGGCAGGCATGAATGGCGGTGGAGGGGTGGCGCCCCAAAAAACGCGACAGCGCGCGCAGGCTGATGCCGCACACCGTGTGCGCCAGATAGATCGCAACCTGGCGGGCCTCCGGCGCCCGATGGCGGCGGGTGCGTGTGCGCATCTCGATCATGTTCACGCCAAAGGCTTCGGCCGCCATCGCCTCAGCCAATCCGACAAACCGCGCCTGGGCGCCTCTCCTGTTCTCTGATGTCATTCCCATACCCCTTGAAGCGTTGCCGGCGGGGTTCTCTGTGTCCTCACCGTGGGACAATTATCCTACGTCTTTTGGGGTGGTGGATAGCGATCAGGCAGGTTTTTTGGAAATTTCCCGGATAGCCCCGGCCGATAGAATGATAATGTATTGATTATTCAGGAACATTTCGGCTGAGAAAAATATAAATTTCCGGTAAAGATGGAACTTCATCGGACTTTGATCTTGTTATGAAGGTCTTTGATCCTACAACATCTTGCCCCGCCCGGTTGGGGCGGCCGGCCAGGGACGATGAGGTTTTGAGGCGGGAAAGGGTTCAGGCCGCGGGCAGGGTGATGGTGGCGGTGAAGCCCTTGCCCGGTTCACTCGCCAGCGTCAGCGCGCCGTCCTGCAATTCCGCCAGTGCCTTGACCAGGGTCAGCCCCAGGCCTGCGCCGCCGCTATGGTCAGCGGTGCCGCGGCCCACCTGCTCGAACGGTTCCAGAATGCGCGGGAGATCTTTGGCCGCCACGCCGGGCCCGTTGTCGCAAACCGAGAGCCAGGTGCCCCCGTTTTCCTGTCCCGCGATCAGCCGCACGGTACTGCCCTCGGGCGAGAAATGGATCGCGTTCTCCAGCAATTGCTGCAGCATCGCGGTCAGTGCGCCCTCATCGGCGTTCACGGGGCAGGCGCCCGGCACCGCACTCTCGTCCAGCACGATGGCCTTGTCCGCTGCCATCGCGGCCACGGCGTCCAGCGCGGTGCGCACCGCGCATTGCGATTCCATCGTGGAACGATTCAGTTCATAGCGCCCGGCGGCGATCTTGGTCAGGTCCAGAATCTGGTTTAGCAGTCTGAGCAGATTGTTGCCCGCGCCATGGATAAGTTCGGCATATTCGCCAAGCTGTTCGGCTGAAAACCGCCCCGGCGCGTTGCGCAGCAGATCAGCGAACCCGATGATGGCGTTCAGCGGCGTTTTCAGTTCATGGCTCATGGTGCGCAGGAAGGCGGTTTTCGCCGTTCCCGCTTCGGCCTGCACAGCACCCAGCTTCTCGCTCAGATCGGCCAGATAGCGCGCCTGTTTGCGCGCCTCGCTCTCCGAGCGCGCCAGCGCCGTTTTCGCCCGCTCCAGCGCCTTGGTCTGTTCGTCCAGCGCGGCTTCGGTGCGCCGGGAATCGGTGATGTCGGTGAACACCACCGCGCGGCCCCCGTCGCGCGTGCTGCGGTCGCGCACCAGATAGGTGCCGCCGTCGCGGGTGGAGAGGCTGAACAGACCGGCCGGATGGCGGCGCTGGTCCATGCGGTTGGTGATCCACTGCTCCACGTTGGCGCCCAGCGTGAAGGCGCCGTTGCGGGCCGTCAGCATCAGCACATCGGCAAGGCGCATCCCGGTCAGCGTTTCGGGGGCTTCGGCGCCGATCAATCGGGCGAATTCATTGTTGCAGGTCAGAAGCCTGTCATTGGCATCGTAGAATACGAACGCATCGGCAGAGAGTTCGACCGCATCTTCCAGCCGCTGCATGGTGTGGCGCGCCTGGGTGACGTCGCTCCACAGCGCGATATGGCCGACACCGGCCACCGGGCGCACCTTGATTTCCACCTTGCGGCCATTGGCGAGGTGGATGTCCATCGGGGCGTAGCTGTCGTCACGCAATTGCGCCACGCGCCGGGCGACAAAGGCTTCGGTGTTGGAAAGCTGCGTGCCGGCCGCGATTTCGCCGCCCGCGATTTCGCGGCGCACCAGTGCGTCGTAACGCAAACCCAGAAGCTGCTTGCGTTGCGGCAGGGATGGAAACAGATAGTTGAAATGCCGGTTGGCATAAAGAAGCGCGTGATCGCGATCGTAGATCGTGATCGCAACACGCAGCGAATCAAGCGCCGTCAGCACCGCATCCGGTACGGGAAGGCAATCGTCTGTGGTCTCGTACCGCGTTTGCATGTGCCCGGCCCATGCGAGGAATCAGGGCGATTATTTCCTTTGCGGCGATAAGGAATCGTTGCACGAAACAGGGGGCGGCGTTCAAAAATCGCCGGGGCGTTACCAAAACGTAAACGGAATCGGCCGATTGCGTCCCGGATGGTTGATTTTTCGCCACCGACGCGTGTTTCGATTCAAGCTTCGTTAAGCTTGTTGGGTAAGGATTTGCCTACCATTCGCCCCTGATGAGGAAAACCGGAGATGGCCGGTACCATCATCGCAAGCCCCGCGGAGGACGAGCGCTTCCAACGCCGGCGCTTCATCTTGATACAGACCGCGAAAGCGGGGCTGGGGGCTGTGCTGTCGCTGATTTTCGTGGCGCTGACGGGCCCGCCCGGCCCCGGTGAAACCATCGCCATGGCCGGCCTTCTGGCGCCCGCCATTCTTGCCGGGCTGGGCTTTACGCAGATTCGAACCGAAACGCTGGAATCGGCCTCGCTCGCGCTGTTCGCGGCCCTGATCGGTTACCTCGCCACGCTGACGGGCGGGCTCGCGTCCCCGCTGGTGGTGTGGTTCGTGCTGGTCCCGGCGGAAGCAGCCCTGGCCGGTGACCGGCCTGCGGTTTTGCGCGCCGGTCTCTCGGCCTCGGTGGCACTGGTTCTGGTCGCGGCGGTGCAGGGGCTCGGTTATCTGCCGGCCTCGCGGCTGCCGCTGCCGGAATGGGAACTTTATGCGGTCTCGATTCTGGCCGCGGTGGTGCAGGCGGCCCTGGTCGCCGCCGCGGCGCAGGACCGGCAGCGCGCCGCCGATCGCGCGCTGGCCGAAGGGGCGGCGATGTATCGCTTCCTCGCCGACAATGCGATGGACATGATCACCCGCCACGGGCCGGATGGCTCCATCCGCTATGCCAGCCCCGCGGCGGAAGCGATGCTGGGCATGGGGGCGGACAATATCCGCGGTCTGGTGCCGTCCGCACTCGTCCATGCCGACGATCTGAAAATCGTGCAGTCGGCGTTTGTCGAAGCGAGCTATTTCGGCCGTGCCTCCAGCGCCGAAGTGCGGCTGAAGCGCGGCGATGGTGCTTATTTGTGGGCGGAAATCCGTTGCCGCCCGGCGGCGGCGCAGAACGGCGCCTCGGCCGATATCGTGGCGGTGACGCGCGATATTTCCGAACGCAAGGCGCATGAACGCGAATTGATCGAGGCCCGCGACCAGGCGGAGGAGGCGAACCGCGCCAAATCCCGTTTCCTCGCCAATATGAGTCATGAACTGCGCACACCGTTGAATGCGATCATCGGCTTCTCCGAAGTGATGACGCATGAAATGTTCGGCCCTCTCGGCAGCGCGCGCTATGTCGAATATGCCCGCCTCATTCATGAATCGGGCGGCCATCTGCTCGAACTGATCAATGGCGTGCTCGACATGTCGAAGATCGAGGCCGGCAAATTCGAATTGTCGGAAGAACTGGTCGATCTTGCCGATATCACGCGCCAGGCCCTGCGCTTCGTGAAGATGCCGGCCGAAAGGAAAGGCGTCGCGCTGAAGGCGGCGGTGGCCTCCAATGCCGGTCTTATCTATGCCGATCGCCGCGCGGTGAAGCAGATTCTGATCAACCTCATTTCCAACGGCATCAAATTCACCCCGCGCGGGGGCGAGGTGCGGGTCAGCGCGGTGCGCTGGACCGGCGGCATCGAAATCGCGGTGTCCGATACCGGCGTCGGCATTTCCGCCACCGATCTCGAACGGCTGGGCAAACCGTTCGAACAGGTGGAGGGTGAGCATGTCCGCAGCCAGGAAGGTACCGGCCTCGGCCTTGCGCTGGTGCGGGCCCTTTCCGCGCTGCATGGCGGGGAAACCGAAATCGAATCCCGGCTGGGCGAAGGCACCGTCGTGCGCGTGCGGCTTCCCAATGCGGCGGTCACCGATCCGCGCGCATCGCTGAAAACCGATGCGCTGAAAGATGGCACGGCGTCTGTTGCCGCGTCCGTCGTCCCCGCCGATCCGCAGATCCTGCGCGGCGCGGCTTAAGCCTTTCTGTCCTGGCCTTCTTTCACCTCCCCCTTTGCGGGGAGAGCCTGCCCCGCACTTGTTGCGGGGTCGCCACCGATGCTTTCGCGTAAGGTGGGCTGGTGGGGGGCGCTTCTGCCCGCGAACACCGTCCGCCTTCTCATTCCGCTTCGCGATGGATAGACTCTGATCCTTCATGAACACACGCAGCGCTTTTGTTCCCTATGCCCCGCTCGGTACCCTGAAGCCCGTCGCGCCGTCAGTGTGGGTCGTGGATGGGCCGGAAATCCGCTTCGGCTATCTCGGGTTCAAAATGCCGTTTCCGACCCGCATGACCATTGTGCGCCTTTCCCATGGCGGGCTGTTCGTGCATTCGCCCATCGCGCTGGACGAGAAGCTGGCCAGGGCGGTGGAGGCGCTGGGCCCGGTGGAGCACCTGATCGCCCCCAACACGATCCATTACTGGTGGGTGCCGGACTGGAAAGCGCGTTTCCCGGCCGCGCAGGTTCATGCCGCACCGGGATTGGACAGGAAAGCAAAACGCCCCCTGCCGATCGATTCCGTTCTCTCCGCTTCACCGCCACCCGAATGGGCGGGCGAAATCGAACAGGTTCTGTTTGCCGGCGATGTGATGGCGGAAGTCGATTTTTTCCACCGCCCCTCGCGCACCCTGATCCTGACCGACCTGATCGAGAATTTTGAACCCGCCCGGATCAAAAGCTGGGTTCTGCGCCTTCTGGTGCGGCTGGCCGGTGCGGCCGATCCCGACGGCAGCGCGCCACGCGATATGCGCGCCACCTTCCGCCGCCACCGGGCGGAGATGCGCGCCGGTGTCGAACGCATGCTGGCCTGGCAGCCGGAGCGCGTCATCCTCGCCCATGGCCGCTGGTATGCGCAGAACGGCACCGCCGAACTCACGCGTGCCTTCCGCTGGGTGCTGAAATCGTGATGCGCCCCCGTCTCAAGGCCGGTATCTTCGTGCGCGCGCTGATCCGCCGGGTGGAGGTGGCGGGCGCGCATGCTTATGTGGTCAAAAAGGGGGCGGAGGAGGCGGGTGCCGTCTTCCTCAAAATCGCGCGGCTGGACGGCACCTGTTTCGTGCTCAACCAGGTGCGCCGCGGCGATGGCGAACTGGCCTGGATGCGGCCATTGGGCGAAAGCGCCGACGAAGAGGCGGCAAACGTCTATTTCGAAAAGCAGCGCAAATTCGATCCCGATCTCTGGATCGTCGAAATCGAAGACCGCGAAGGCCGCACCTTTGTGGACGAGCCGGTGGTGTGAAAAGACACGCCTGTGATATGATGGCGGCAGGAGATCGCCATGAAACATGCGCGCATTGAAATCAATCCGGAAATCATGGGCGGAAAACCCGTGATCAAGGGTACGCGTATTCCAGTCGATATGATCCTCAGAAAGCTGGGTGAGGGGATGACCTTCGAGGAAATTTTCGAGGATCATCCGCATCTGGTTCGGGAAGATATTCACGCGGCCCAGGCGTTTGCAGCGGATTACATTCGCGATGAAGAGTTGATCTACAGCTGAAGATGCGTTGGCTCGCGGATGAATGCGTAAGTCCCTATCTGGTTCAGGCGCTTCGCCAGATGCAGCATGATGTGATTTTCGCGCTCGAGAATATGCGCGGATCGGGTGACAGCGACGTCCTCACAACCGCCATCCTGGATAACCGGCTGCTTCTGACAGAGGATCTCGATTTCGGTGAACTGGCTTTTCGGGAACAGCGAAGTGCGATACCCGGTATTGTCCTGATCAGAATGCGTTCGCGGGACCGCAATCTCAAAAGGGAGAGGCTGGCCGCTGCGATAAGCCACTATGGCGATGGATTGTTTGGGCAGTATCTTGTTGTCGAGGAGAACCGCTTCCGCAGCCGCGCATTGACCTATCCTTGACCCGGATGGTGGGCTGGGCCTGGCAGGCTTGCCGTTGCCGGATGGCCCTGCTATCCCCCGCCGCCTGATGCACACCCCGTCCGCCCCGACCCACACCACCCCCGCTGCCGAGGCCGCGAAGCGCCGTACCTTCGCGATCATCTCGCACCCGGACGCGGGCAAAACCACGCTGACGGAACATCTGCTGCTGATGGGGGGCGCAATCCGTGCCGCCGGCCAGGTGAAAGCGCGTGGCGAGGCCCGGCGTGCGCGTTCCGACTGGATGAAGATCGAACAGGAACGCGGCATCTCGGTCACGAGCGCGGTGATGACGTTCGAATATGGCGGCGCCATTTTCAATCTGCTCGACACGCCGGGGCATGAGGATTTTTCGGAAGATACCTATCGCACGCTGACCGCGGCCGATTCCGCGGTGATGGTGATCGACGCCGCCAAGGGGATTGAGGCGCAGACCCGCAAACTGTTCGAGGTTTGCCGCCTGCGCGACATCCCGATCATGACCTTCATCAACAAGATGGATCGTGAAGCGCGCGATCCCTTTTCGCTGCTGGATGAAATCGCCGATCAGCTTCAGCTCGAATGCGCGCCGATGAACTGGCCCGCCGGCATGGGGCTCAATTTCCACGGCGTGCTTGATCTTTATACGGATCAATTCGCGCTGTTCGGCGGCGATGAGGTCGTTGCGCACGCCGCACTTTCCGCCCGCCTGCCGGAGGGTGTGCTGGCCGCGCTGGAAGAGGAATCGGCCCTTGCCCATGGCGGCTATCCCGCCTTCGATGCCGCCCATTACCGCGAAGGCCATTTAAGCCCGGTGTTCTTCGGCTCGGCCCTGAAGAATTTCGGCGTCCGCGCGCTGATCGAAGGGCTTGCCGCCCATGCACCGGCCCCGCGTGAACAGGCCGCGCAGGGCCGCACCGTTTCGCCGGGGGAGGATGACGTCAGCGGTTTCGTCTTCAAGGTGCAGGCGAACATGGACCCCAATCATCGCGACCGGGTCGCGTTCCTTCGCCTTGCCTCGGGCCGTTTCCGCCGCGGCATGAAGCTGAAGCAATCCGGCACCGGCAAATCCATCGGCATCCACAACCCGATCCTGTTTTTCGCCCGCGAACGCGAAACGGTGGATGAAGCGTTTCCGGGCGACATCATCGGCATTCCCAATCACGGCGTGTTGCGTGTCGGCGATACGCTGTCGGAATCGGGGCAGATCCTGTTCACCGGCATTCCGAACTTCGCGCCGGAAATCCTGCGCCGCGTGCGCCTTGCCGATCCGATGAAGCAGAAACATCTGACCCGCGCGCTGGAAAGCCTGGCGGAGGAGGGGGTGACCCAGGTGTTCAAGCCGATGATCGGCGCCAACTGGATCGTCGGCGTGGTGGGGGCGCTGCAGCTCGACGTGCTGAAGGCGCGCCTCAATGCCGAATACGGCCTCGATGCCACGCTTGAACCATCGCCTTACGATACGGCACGCTGGATCAGCGGCACCGATGCGGAGCTGGAGAAGTTCTATACCGTCCATCGCGGCCAGATGGCTAAGGATCGTGACGGCGCCCCGGTCTTTCTCGCCAAAAGCACATGGGAACTGGGCTACGCGGCGGAGAAGTTTCCTGAAATCCGCTTCGCCAAAACCCGCGAACGCACCGAAGTTCAGGCGGAAAGCTAGCTGTTCAATTTGCAGCGCCGGAGGCAGCCGGTGCGAACCCATGCTCAGGCCCATGCTCAGGCCAAGTGAACACCACGTATACCATGAAGGCTGTCTTGCTGTCGCCTTTCTGCGCCGGGAATTGCTGCGTGAAGAGTCTGGCTTTTGCGGCGGCGTCCAGATCGGCATAACCGCTCGACTGCCAAAGCATGCCTGACAGCACCTTTCCATTCTGATCCGTCGATATCAGGAAGGACGTCGCACCCGCTTCACCGCTGGCGTAGGCACCGGGCGGAAAGTCCGCCTCCGTCATGGGGAAGTATGTCCAATTATCGGTTCTTTTGCCAAGCGAGAAGGCGACAGCGGCCTCGAAACGTGTGGCAACGGGTGTGCCCGCTTTTGTGGCGGGATGATAGCGCCAACTTCTGGTCACTTCCTCAGCGGCGATGGCATCCAGTCTGAGCGATCCGCTCGACCGGGCCACTCTTGCATCGCTGACCGTCCCATCGGCATTGACGACGAAGCTCAGGATTGTTGTGCCTTCCTCGCCCAACGCACGCGACAGGGGCGGATAGATGAAGACATGGTGTTCGTTGCTGGGCGTCGGCGGGGTGATGATTTGCGATTCAGGCTGCGGATCCGATGGCACCGCAGCTGGTGCGTGGTTGCTATGGGAATCCATCTGCGCGAACGCAGGCGCAGCAGCTGCCATCGCCATTACAAGCGCAAGGCATGAGAGGTGCGGCTTCACTGTCAGTTGCTCCACTTATAGAGAATCTGATTCCGCAGATCGCCAAGCATTTGCATCAGCTTTGTGCGGGTCGTGTTGAAGCTTTCCGCACTGCAAACTCCGGTGGGGTTCTCCGCTCGCAGGGAAACCTGTTCATGGATCCGGTTGCCGGATTGCAGGGTGCTGATCATTTGCAGATGTAAGCCTTGAGCGGTGCGGTTGATGCGGTCTGGAACAGACGTAATTTTCATTTTCGCGGGAAGGGTTACGGTCACATCGTCCGTCATCGCAATGTTGCCGCAGACATAGTCGCGTGTTCGCCGGTCGGGGAGCGTACCGCCTATCGTTTCGCTGATTGTGACCGGTTTGTAGCCGAGCGCCGCGGGCAGCGCGCCTGTCCCCGTTTGATTGGCGTAGCCGGGAATCGCGTAACGGACCTTGAAATTGTAATCCGCATTCAACGCATTGATATCGCTGCGATCGAAGCTGCCGGTGGCGCCGGGGCCGAGCATGCGTTGAAAATACGTCTCCTCCGCCTGAACCGGCAGGGCGTTGATCAATTGGCGTATCGCGATCGCGGCTTGCCCGTGGGCGCGGATTTCGGTTTCCCCGTCTGCGTCGCCATTGCCGTGTACGTGGATGGTTTCCGTGAATGCGATACGGTTGTCGTTGGCAGTCGCCACGGGCGTTCGCGGTGTCTCTCCGCTCGCGATCAGCACGACGGGTTTACCGGAATCCTCCGGCGGCAATATTCCGAAAGGCGCAAAGCGGGCGGTCGAGTCGGTGAAAAGATTAAATTCCGGAATATAGGTGATCATATGGTTGAACACGAACGGCGTTGCCGTGGCGGGCAGTTTGAACATGGCCGCAGTGTTGATCAGGGCCGGTGTGCTCGCAATTCCCTTAGCCTTGAGCAATGCCTCCAGAAGCATGACATGGTCTTTGCAATCACCGTATTTCACCTCCAGCACATGGGCCGCACTGTGCGGCACGAATCCGCCTGCGCCGAGCACGATCGCAACATAGGCGATGTGCGTCGCAACCCAATCGTGCAGGATGCGGGCCTGTTCACGCCGGTCTGAAACGTTCTCGGTCAGCTTGTTGGCCAGGGCGCGGATTTCCACCGTAACATCGGCCTTGCCTTTCACCAGATCGGCATAAAGCTTGGCGATGTCGGCATAGTTGGTGAACGTGCTGATCGAAACATGGGCGATCCGGCCCGGGTCCTCCGTAGCCAATGGCTCCGGCTTCTGTGGCGTGTCGTTATGATAGGTCCAGACCCAAAGTGATTTTCCGTTCTTGCTTGCGCGTAATCCGCCCTGCACACCAAATGTATCTATTGAAAGAGGTAAATCCTTGCGTGGCGCGGTTAGCGTCAGGCGTACGTCATCGATCTTTATGTCGGGTGTGTAAACTGCGTCGTATGCGAACTGGCCCGCAAACCAGGGCACGACCTGCCGTGTGGCTGTGGCAAGCACAGCCTGATCGCCCACTTCCAGATTGGGGAAGATGATCGTCACCGTGTGCACATCTTCGAAGCCGGGCGTCGTGGTCGCACCATAGCCGAATAGAATGCTGTTGGGGTCGACATCGATGCGGCGCCCGTCGGCTTTCAAGGTATAGGAATGTTGCCCCGTGATGACCTGATAACCATTGGTGTAGGACAGTGTCACCTGCTGCATTGCCTTGCGGCCCTGATCGTTCAGGATGCGATAGGCCGTTTCGCTTGCCTGGCTGTAACTGCCGTCGGGCGCTACCTCGTAGTCCGTGTACTGATGAACGATTTCCAGCGGCGACGAAACAGCGGAAGAAGAATCCATCTGTGCCGCGTGGGCTACGGTTGCCGCCAGCCCTGCCAGCAGAAAAAGAAGAATGCGCAAAGGCTCGCCCCCCGGTGTCGCCTGTTCTGTTGGGCAATCTGAATACGATATACCGGAATATTCAAGGCCTGAGCGGATTCAGATAGAGGTGTAATCACCCCTTCGCCACTTTTTCGCTCAGATCGGCGACATGCAGTTCGCCCTCGCGGGTCTGTCCGCCCAGTGCCAGAAAGCGTTTCATCGCGCTTTGCGCTTCTTCCGTGCGCAACAGGCACTGAAACAGATAGCTTTCTTCGCCGAGGCCTTCGGCAAGCGGCATCTCGCCCGCTGCATTCACCGCCTGTTTGGCCAGCCGCACCGCCGGTGCGGGGAACGATGCGACGCGGGCGGCCAGCCGCGCCACATAAGGCCCGATTTGGTCGCGGGCAAAGGCGCGGGTGAGGTAGCCCCAGCGTTCGGCGGTTTCCGCGTCCAGATCGATGCCGCCCAATATCACCTCCAGTGCGCGGTCCCGCCCGATCAGGCGCGGCAGGCGCTGTGTACCGGTGCCGCCGGGCAGAATGCCGATCGGCACCTCCATCTGGTTGATGATGGTCTTGCCGATAACGCCGAAGCGCATGTCGAACGCCATGGAAAGTTCGGAGCCGCCACCGCCCACGCGGCCCTCGATCTGGGCGATGGTCAGCTTGTCCATGGTGCGGAAGCGTTCGCACATCGCATGATAATCGTTGCGGGCGGAAGCCTCGCGCGTCGCGGGCTGATCGGTGGGAAAATCCAGAATCGCTTCGACGTCGAAATGGGCCAGGAAGAAATCCGGGTTCGCGCTTTTCAGCACGAAGACCAGCGCGTCCCTGTCGGCTTCCAGCTCTTCGGAAAGCCGCGCCAGTTCGCCGTAAAGCGCCAGCGTGATCAGGTTGATCGGCGGATTGTCGATCGTCGCGGTGACGATCCGCCCGTCTTTTGCGATGCGTAAATGCTGATATCCGTCATAGGCCATGGCGCTCCCCGTTATTATGTTTGGGGATACTCAAGCCCTTCTGGCGCCAAAGCTCTAGAACATTTTCGTGCTTCGTCGAATCACGAAAATATTCTCGTTCTTTGCCTTGTCGCGGTTCGGTGCGGAAAACCGCTGCACACTTTTCCTCGAACCGCTCCAGTCTTGAAAAGTTTCAGGCCGCGGCCAGCCCCGGCAGGGCGCCCTGTTCACGCCACAGGTTCAAGGTGTCGATCGCCTCGGCGCGCCCTACGGCCTCGAACTGGTCCAGCCGGGCATAAAGCGCATGGATGGACAGCATCTCCTCGCGGGCCGCCAGCACCGTCAGTACGGAAAACGCTGCCCGGCCGAGATAGGCCGCCTTGCAGGTGATGGCCAGCGCCTCGCCCGTCGGCTCATGCACAATGTGCCGGGCCAGCACCGGCGGCAGGTCGAGAAACGCCGCCAGATCACCCGCCCAATCGGTGCGGCGCTTTTCGCGCGCGGCGGCGATCAGGTCGTACTCGTCCGGCCCCGTATTGTCGGTTCGCATCGTCCCATCCCCCAAACCTCGCCGCACACTGGGCCCGGCGCGGTTAAGGATTGGTGGGGTGAAACCGTCGCTTTGTCTCTATCGGCATCCCGAAACAAAGCTGGCCAAAACAAAACCGGCGGCCTTCATGGCCGCCGGTCTGTTTGCTTACGTTTGTTCGGTTCGGCTTCAGGCCGCCTTGCGCTTGCGGCGCATCAGGCCGATGCCGCCAAGCCCCGCACCCAGAAGCGCCAGTGTCATCGGTTCCGGCACGCCGGTCTTGTTCCCGGTGATCTGCAGCGCCGCGCTGTTCGCGGTGGCGGTCCAGTTGCTCTCGTACTTCTTGCATTTGCCGTCCTTGCCGTACTTCGTGCAGACGGAGGAATAGCTGAACGCGGTGATCACCGTGCCGGTCGGGAAATCGAATGCGGTGGTGAAAATCGGGTTGGTCGTACCGCCGAAGGTCACGGTGCCGAAATCGAGTGTGTAGACATAGAACCCGGTGGCCAGCGGGGCATAGGGCTGTGCCAGTTGCAGCGCCTGCGTCAGCGGCAGCCAGGCGCCGATCGGGTTGTTCGGCTGGGCGGCAATGCCGAGATAGCTGTCGAGAAAGCCGCTGGTCCAGGCCGTGCTGCTGTGCAGCGCGCTCGGCACCGACGACAGGCCGGTATAGGTCCCGTTGATGGTGAAGCTTTCCGCACCGGCGCCCATCACACTGTTCGGGATCAAAACGGCCATCAGGAAGTGCTGCTGCGCGGCCGGGGTCGAGCCGCCAGCCTTCCAGAACGAGAAATCGGGGGAGGTGTCCGGCGTCGGCGTGATCTGGCCATTGTCGGCGCAGGCGGCCGTGGACAGAACGCAGCTCCCGTGCAGCGCGTCGGCGGAAGCCTGTTGTGGTGCGAACGCGGCGAGAATGGCGGCAACAAGTGCGGCGCCCGCAAAACGGTGTGCCCGGAAGGACATTGAAAGCTCCATTACCCACATATGGGCCGTTCAGCCGACCCTGTTGTGAAATACTATTGCAAGGATAGCGCCAGGCCGCGGAAAGTCTGTAAATTTTTCGTTAAAATGGCACTGACATCCGTGTAATTGTAATGAAAGTGGACAGGGTGCGCAGCCCATGCAGGCGGCTATTTTCCCGCAATCGCCCAGCGGTCGGGGAAGAAGCCGTTGAAATCGGTCCTCACCGCCACCGAATAGGCGCCGATGTCGTGGAACACGATGTAATCGCCCGCGACAATGGTATCGGGCAGCATCAGCGGGCGCGGCAGCACGTCCAGCGTGTCGCAGGTCGGGCCGTAGACACGGAAGGCGTTCAGCGTGCCCAACCGTGGCCGCACCCGGCCGCGTTTGTCCACGGTCAGGGGCCGCATCGCGTAATCGGCGGTCCAGCCCGGCAGGGTCAGCTCGTCGAAACTGCCGTAAACCCCGTCATTGATGTACAGGCTGTGGTCCTTGCGCAGCGTCGCGAGCGTGACGAGCGACATGCCTTCGGCGATCAGCGCGCGCCCCGGTTCGCACATCACAGTCAGCCGGTCCTTGCCCGGCAGGGTGTCCAGCGCCTCGCGGATGGTGTCGAAATACCAGTGATAGGGCGGCACGTCGTTGCCGGGGTAGGGGCCGGGAAAGCCGCCGCCGATGTCCAGCGCCGCGATGGTCACGCCGGCTTGCGCCGCCGTGCGCCGCGCCATTTCCACCGCCTGGGCATAGGAAAAGGGCGACAGGCACTGGGAACCGACGTGGAAGGTCAGCGCCGGCTGCGCGCCGGCCTCCACCACCCGCTTCAGAAGCCGCGCCGCATCGTCCGGCGTGGTGCCGAACTTGCTCGAAAGCTCCAGCACCGCGCCGCCAAGCGGGGTGGCGATGCGCACGAAGACGCGCAAATTGGGCCCGCCGCCGGTTTCCGCCAGCAGGGACTCCAGCATATCGTCGCAATCGACCACGAAGTCGCGCACGCCATGTTTTTCAAACGCTGCTTTGGCCGCGCCGGGAAGGCGCACCGGCGCCATGAAATGGCATTTGGCTTCGGGAAAACGCCCCCGCACCAGTTCGATCTCGGCCAGCGAGGCGGTGTCGAAATGGCGGATGCCCGCCGCCCACACCTGATCCAGCAC
>JAFKEW010000048.1 GCA_017308375.1 Alphaproteobacteria bacterium | reverse complement strand
CCTATTTCGCGGCGGGCGAAGCGGCGGGACTGGACCGCCTGCGCGGGCTTGCGGCCCGCATCGCTTCACCAGAACATTGGGATCGTCTTGCGATCCGTCGCATGGTGGACGACCTTTATAGCGGCCAGCGGGCACTGACGGCGGAAGCGCTGGGCACGCTTGGCACGGCACCGCCCGCCGCCAACCGCCACGATGGCGCAAAGGCCGTTGCCGCCTGGGCAGAGGCACGGGCCGAACACCTGACCCGTGCGCGGAATTTCCTCAACGAACTGGAACGCGGTGGCGAACTTTCCATCGCCAAGCTGACACTGGCCAACAGCCAGATTCAGCAATTGGCGGCGCGTTGAAACTTAAAGCCGCACATGGGGGCGCGCAGCGCCCCGTTCAAGGGCCCGGCGCGCAAATTCTTCGGGCGGCACAAACGGGAATCGCTGCTATGGTTGGCGGCGGAGCCATTCCCCTATCGACGCAAACGGAGCATCAGCAATGACCGACCAGACCGAATACACACCCCCGAAAATCTGGACCTGGGACAAGGAAAGTGGTGGCCGCTTCGCCAACATCAACCGCCCGGTGGCAGGCCCGACGCACGACAAGGAATTGCCGGTCGGCAAGCACCCGTTCCAGCTTTATTCGCTGGCGACGCCCAATGGCGTGAAGGTGACGGTGATGTTCGAGGAGCTTCTGGCCGCCGGGCACAAGAACGCGGAATACGATGCCTGGCTGATCAATATCTCGAGTGGCGATCAGTTCGGTTCGGGCTTTGTCGCGATCAACCCCAACTCCAAGATTCCGGCGTTGCTCGACCGCTCCGGCCCGAAGCCGGTGCGGGTGTTCGAATCCGGCTCCATCCTTCTGCATCTGGCGGAGAAATTCGGCGCCTTCCTGCCGAAAGACCCGGCCAAACGGACCGAGGCGCTGAACTGGCTGTTCTGGCAGATGGGCTCGGCCCCCTATCTCGGCGGCGGTTTCGGCCATTTCTACGCCTATGCGCCGATCAAGATCGAATACGCGATCAATCGCTTCGCGATGGAGGCCAAGCGCCAGCTTGACGTGCTGGAGCGCCAGTTGGCCGACCACGAATGGATCGCGGGCGACGAATATTCGATTGCCGACATGGCGATCGCGCCCTGGTACGGCGCATTGGCCAAGGGCGAAGTCTATAGCGCCGGCGAATTTCTGCAGGTGCAAGAGTATAAGCAGGTCAACCGCTGGGCCGATGCATTTTTTGCCCGGCCTGCGGTGAAGCGCGGGCGCATGGTCAACCGCCCGTTCGGCAACCCGGCCGGCCAGCTTCTGGAACGGCACGATGCCTCCGACTTCGAAACCAAGACGATGGACAAGCTGCAGGCCAAGGCGGGGGCGTAAGCGCGGAAGCCCGCTTATCTCTCCCTCCTCAGGCCAAGCATCGCACGATCGAGCGTCTGCCTTACGGCAGACGTTCGATCTGTTGCGCGGCCGTGTCGAGGATCGCGGCGACCTCGTGCACGCGGGCCTTGCCCGGCGCTTCACGGCCCAGCGTGGCGCGCAACACATTGCGCAGATTTTCCATCGCGCGGCGGACCGGCGCCGCATCGAAACGGGCCTGCATATCGGCCAGCGCCGCGAGGCGGGCGAACAACGCCTCCACCACGGCCTTGTTATCGGCGAGATCCTTTTCACCGGCTTCGGTGATGGCAAAGGCCTTGCGCGGACCGGTTTCACCCGCCGGGACGATGAAGCCCATGTCTTCCAGCATGGCGAGCGCGGGATAAACCACGCCGGGACTTGGGCCATAGCCGCCGCCCGCCCGTTCGCCAACCGCCTGAATCAGCTCATAGCCATGGCGTGGGGCCTCGGCGATCAGCTTCAGAAGAACCAGCCGAAGCTCGGTGGAATCGAGCACACGCCGGCGGCCGCCCCGGTGATGGTGGTGGTGGTGCGGGCTTTCGCCAGCCTCCTCCTCACCGGCCCAACCTTCGGGGCCGAAATCTTCATGGCGGGAACCACGCAAGCCATGGCGGCCAAAACGATGCGGCCCGCCTCCTTCTCTGTGTCTCATCTGTTTTCCTTTCAATCTATCCAGATATATTCAAGATATATCTTGATAGTTCTGAAAATCAATGGGCAGATAAAAAAACACCGCCCCCGGACGGCCGGAGACGGTGCTTCGATGCTGTGATGCTGGCGAGGGTGCCCCCTCCACCACGTCGTGGTCCCCTCCCCCGCAAGCAGGGGAGGAAAACAACCGTCAGCGCGGTGCCATGCGGATCGCGCCGTCGAGGCGGACACACTCGCCGTTGAAATAGCCGTTGGTGATCATCTGCAGCGCGAGGCTGGCATATTCCGGCGGATTGCCGAGCCGCGGCGGGAACGGCACCTGGGCACCGAGCGCCTGCTTCACATTTTCCGGCGCACCGGCCAGAAGCGGGGTGTTGAACAGACCCGGCATGATGGTGTTGCAGCGGATGCCTTCCTGCGCCAGATCGCGCGCCACCACCAGGGTCACGCCGTTGATGCCGGCTTTCGAGGCGGTGTAAGCAGCCTGGCCGATCTGGCCATCCTGTGCCGCCACGCTCGCAGTATTCACGATGGCACCGCGTTCGCCGCCCGCCAGCGGGTCCAGCGTCAGCATGCCGGCCGCGCTCATCGCGATGCAGCGATAGGTGCCGACCAGATTGATCTGGATGATGCGGTCGAAATCCTTGGACTGGAAGAAGCGGATTTCACCGGTCTTCTTGTCACGGCTGGCGGTCTTCGCCGCGTTGCCGGTACCGGCGCAATTGACCAGAATGCGCTCCTGCCCATGGGCGGCGCGCGCTTTCTTGAAGCCTTCGGCCACGCTTTCGTCGTTCGTTACGTTCACTTCACAGAAGACACCGCCGATTTCGCTGGCGACTTTCTCGCCCTTGTCCTTCTGCAAATCGAACAGGGCAACCTTCACACCGTGTTTGGCCAGCGCACGCGCCGTCGCCTCGCCCAGGCCCGAGGCCCCGCCGGTAATCACTGCTGCAACCGAAGAATTGAGTTCCATGGACATTCCTCTCTTTGAATGGCGTCTTTTCCGACTCTTAGACTGCCCGTCCGCCCGCGCCTAGAGCCTTTCGCGCTTCGAGCCATGCACCATTCTCCGGAATGGATGAACGGCTCTAAGCTGTTGGATTATCGCAATTCCGGACGGAAAACCGGTTCCCGCTTTTCCTGGAATTGCTTTGGCGCGGGGCGGTTTGCCGCACGAATTGCTAAAGCACCATCTGGGTCTGAGTGACAATGGCAACCAGCTTGCCGTCGGCGCGGGTGATCCTTGTCTGCCAGACCGAGCTGCGCCGCCCGATATGGATGGGAAGCGCTTCGGCCTCCACCGTGGTTCCTTCCCTGGCGGCCCCGATGAAATTGGTTTTGCTTTCAATGGTGGTGGTGCCGCCCGCCCCTTCCGGCAGGTTCAGAAACGCGCCTGTCGCCCCCAGCGTATCGGCAAAGGCCATGATCGCGCCGCCATGCAGAATGTGCCCCGCGGTGCAGACATCCGGGCGTACCGTCAGCCGCCCGCGGACCCGGTCCTTGCCCGCCTCCACGATCTCCACACCCATCAGGCGGGGAAAAGGCTGGGCAATCAGCGCGGCGGGCGCGGCGGGAATTTCAGCAGCCATCGTGATGTTTTTCCTCGATTTCCAGCGCCAGTGTTCCACAGTTCACCGGCCATGGTCCATGCGAGAGGCCCGCAAACTCTTTTAATCGCAGGCGAGAACCCCGATATTCGGGCCATGGCCAACGATATCGAATTGCCGGATTCGCCTGCCGCACAATTGCCCGCCGTGGTCGCGCGCAACGAAAAACTGGTGCGCGAACGGTTCTGGAAAAAATTGCTGCGCTATTCCGGCCATGTTCCGTTTTCGGAAGATCTGGCGGCGGCATGGTATTGCGTCACCGATCCCACAACACCCGGGCGCGTGCGCGGCATTCTTTTGGCCGCGATGGCCTATTTCGTCACGCCGGTCGATGCGCTGCCCGATATTCTGCCGGCCATCGGCTTCACCGACGACGCCGCGGTTCTGGCGCTCGCGCTCGGCATGGTGGCGCGCAGCATCAAGCCGGAACATCGCGAACAGGCGCGCAAGGCGCTTGGCCTGCCACCGGAATCCGGCACGTGAGACTAGACCCCTGAGACTAGACCCATGAGACTGGGCACGTGAGCTACACCGCGATCGAGCGCCATTGCCTTTCCCTTCCGGGAACAAGCGTTCACACGCCATGGGGTGAAAGCCGTGTCTTCAAGGTCGGCGGCAAGATGTTCGCGATGATCGCAATGGAGAACGGCCGGGGCACCGGCGTCTGGTTCAAGGCAGGCGAACAGAGTTTTCGCATCCTGACCGCAAGCGACGGCATCAGGCCGTGCCCCTATCTTGCGCGGGCGCATTGGGTCGCGATGGACGGATTGAAGGCCCTGAAACCGGCGGAGTTGAAAGCCTATCTCACCCGTGCCCACGCGCAGGTTGCGGCCAACCTGCCGAAGAAGACGCGCGCAAGCCTCGGCATTGCCGCGACCACATCATCGGGAACGGAATGGGATTTCGGCCAGTAATACCAGCGCGGGTTTTACTTCGCGATTGAAAGTCTGGTCTTCAGCGTTTCGGCCGTCTGCTTTTCCTGCGACGTGCCGCCGACGAATTCGATGGCGATGCCCTGTTCGTGATGGCGTACCACACGGCCCGCCATCTGCCCGATCAGCACGAACTCCCCGATCGGCGGGCGCACCGGCGATTTGAGTGCAACGCCGGACAAGGAAAGGTCGAGCACTTCGCATTTCACCAATTCGCCGTCGGCGCGGGTGAAGCGGGTAAAGCCCTTGGCCGGCATGCGGTCGTGGCGGCGCAAATCGGCATCGCTGACAAGGCCGCGATTGGCAAACAGGGTCAGTTGTTCGGCGATACGTTCGCGCTTGGCGGCGGTGCATTGAAACTGCACACCGAAGCCTTCGTCATTGCGGCCCGTGATCTGCCCTTCGAAGCGGCCGAAACCATCGATATAGATGATGACCTGCATGTTTTCTTCGAGCGGCAGCGCGGACTGGATCGCAGCCCCGCCGGGCGACATGTCGAGGATGGTGCAATCGCCTTCCTGTGATGAGGCGGGCATGAACAGCTTGCCCGGCTGATCCACGCGCACACGGCGGAAGCGGCGCCGTTCGGCACGCGCCTTGGCGATGACAGGCTCCAATTCCGGTTTCATGTACGCGCCATCGCCAACGGCTAGGTCCCCACGGCCTCTGTCGCGTTTGTAACCCGATGACGGTCAACGGATCGTTTACATCGGCGGCGCGCACGGGCTTTATTTCATTCTTTTCCGGTCGTTTTTCCCGTTTTCCGGGCATCTGCAACAACGGGGCCTTAACCCATGAAGCCGCCCACGCTATAGCCGGGCATAACAAATCACTGACAAGCCCGAGGGGTTTTGATGCAAATGCAAAAGACTGAGAGCGCCACACCGTTGCGCCGGCCCGCCGCACGGTCATTATCGGGCGCAATCGGATTGGCGCTACTGCTTGTGCTGGCCGGCTGCGCCGGGCGCACGGCACTGGACGAACTTTCCGGCATGCAGCCCACCGGCTCCAGCTTCGACCGCTCGCTCTACAAATATTACAGCCTGCTCGCGCGTTCCTTCGGCGAGGTCGCCGCCCCGCCCGGTACCGCGTTCGATCAGGAAGGCTCGTTCTCGCTCAGCACACTCAGCAACTCGGTCTCCGGCGTGGCGGATGCGTTTGCGCGCAAGGCACTCGACAGCGGCCGGGGCGTTCCGGTGTCGCCGGAAGGGGCGCCGAACGATGCGGCGGAGAGCTATCGCGGGCGGCTGATCCGGGCGCTGGTCAAAGGCCGCGATCAATTCCCCGACAAGGCCGCCCGTGCCCAGGCCGATTACGATTGCTGGGTTCTGGATGGGCAGGTGGATACGCTGGCCGCCGCCTCGGCCCAGTGCAAACGCTCGCTCGACATCACCCTGCCCGACTTCGAAACCAACGTGCAGCGTCAGGCCGCCCCACCTGCGGCCGCGGAAACCGGACCGGCAACCCAACCGCAATAACAGCCCCGGAAACCTTCCGTTAAAGGGATTACACTACCATAGGTAGCATAATGGATTCGGATCAACCTTCGCCGGGGGTTGGGGCCGGAAATGCGGTTGGGGTTCTGGGGTAGTGGCCGATGGGCGCGGCTGTCTGACTGTAATGGTAACGCCGCGGTCGAGTTCGCGCTGGTGTCGCCGATTCTGCTGGCGTTCCTGCTCGGCATCATCTCTTACGGCGGCTATTTCTGGCTGGCGCACAATGTTCAGGAACTGGCCAATGACGCGGCCCGCGCCGCCATTGCAGGCCTGGACGGGGCAGAGCGCACCAGCCTGGCGCAGGATAGCCTGAACAGCGAAATCGCCGACTATGGTGCCCTGTCGCCGCAAAAGGTGCGCGCCGAATATCGCGGCAGCGGCGAGGCCTTCACCGTCAGCATCGCCTATGACGCATCGGGCAGCGCGTTCTGGGCGGCCTCCGGCCTGATCCCGATGCCGTCTTCCACCATCACGCGCTCGGCCAGTGTGCGGCTGGGGGGCTTCTGATGCGCTTCAGACGCTTCTGCCGCGACCGCAAGGGCGCCGTCGCGATGATCACAGCCTTGTCGCTTCTGGTGCTGGTGGGCTTCACCGCGGGCGCGGTCGATTTCGGCCATGCCTATCTGAAAGCACGCCAGCTTCAGGGCATTGCCGATCTTGCCGCGATGGCCGCAGCCGGTCATCTGGACCGGGCGGTGGCCGCGGCCAACGCCACCGCGCGGGAAAACGATTGGGGCGGGCCGATCACCGCCCAGGTGGTGACCGGCACCTATCAACCGCTTGCCACGCTTGCCCCGTCCGCGCGCTTTGTGGCCGGTGCGGCCCCCGCCGATGCCGCGCAGGTGACGCTCGAAGGCGAGGCGCCGCTTTATTTCGCGTCCGTCCTGCTCGGCCGCTCCGGCCTCACGATCCGGCGCAGCGCGACCGCTGCGCGTGCCGAACTGGTCAGCTTCTCGATCGGTTCGCGCCTGCTGCAGATCAAGGGCGGCATCGCCAACGCACTGCTGTCGGCGCTGACCGGCAGCACGGTCAATCTCTCCGCGATGGATTATAACAATCTCGCCGGCGCGCAGGTCGATCTGTTCCGGTTTTCCGACGCGCTGAAAACCCGCCTCGACCTCAAGGCCGCCAGTTTCAACCAGACGCTGGCGGCCAAGATGACCGGCGGCGATGTGCTGAACGCCATTGCCGATGTGTTGCGGAGCGATGGCGCACGCGATGCCGCCCGCGCGATGGGCGATATCGCGAATGCCGCGAACAGCCAGCCCGTCGCGCTGAATCATCTGCTGGACCTTGGACCCTATGGCGATCAGGATTTCATCAATCCGTCGCACGGCTCCGGCGTTTCGGTCGGCGCGCTGGATCTTGCCGCCGCGGTGCTGACGCTTGCGCAAGGCGGCCATCAGGTCAGTTTCGATGTTGCCGCCAACGTGCCGGGGCTGACGAAGATCACCGCCACGCTCGCCATCGGTGAACGGCCCGCCAATTCGCCCTGGATCGCGATCACCAGCAAGGACGACGTGATCGTACGCACGGCACAGGCGCGGCTGTGGCTGAAGGCGGAAATCCTGCCGCAGGGCAGCGCCCTCTCCGGCATTGCCAGCATCACCGTGCCGGTGCTGATCGAACTCGCTTCCGCCGAAGCGAAACTGTCCGCGCTGACATGCGGCGCAGCGCCCGAAGATGACCACGTAACCCTGTCGGTGCAACCCAGCATCGGCCAGGCGGCCCTTGCCAGCCTGAACAGCAGCGACCTGAGCGATTTCGAGCGCGCTCTGAATCTGCGCGATTTCACCTTGATCAACACCGCGCTTCTGCAGGTGAGCGGCTTCGCGCAGGCAAAACTGGGCGGCGTCAATTGGCAGAGCGTGGATTTCGATGCAGCGGAGATTGCCAGCGGCACCACCAAAACCGTGCGCACCGACGATCTGGCACAAGGTTTGTTTTCCACCCTACTGGGCAAATTGTCGTTGCGGGTAAAGCTGCTCGGCCTCGGCATCGGACTCGGGCAAAACGCCGTCACGGCTGCCATGAGCAACACGTTGCAGGCCGTGGCCGCACCGCTTGACGACACCATCAACGGGCTGACCGGGCTTGCCGGTGTCAGCCTGGGCGAAGCCGATGTGCGCGTGAACGGCATACGCTGCCAGAATGTCGCACTGGTGCGCTGAAAACATGCGGCGCGCCCACCTTGCGAGCCAGCGCAAACACCGCCGTCTGTGACGCGCCCGTCAATTCCGCTATGCTCCGGCCAGGGATTCTATGGCTGTGGCGACCATGCAGACTTATGACTACATCATCATCGGTGCCGGCAGTGCGGGCTGCGTGCTGGCCAACCGGCTGTCCGCCGATTCAAAGGCGCAGGTTTTGCTGATCGAGGCGGGTGGCCGCGACAAATCGCTGATGATCCATATGCCGGCGGGAATTCCGGCACTTCTCGGCAAGCCCAACCCCTACAACTGGTATTACGAAACCGAAGGGCAACTGAACCTCAACAATCGCAGGCTTTACTGGCCGCGCGGCAAGGGCTGGGGCGGCTCCTCCTCCATCAACGGCATGATCTATATCCGCGGCCATGCGCGCGATTACGACCGCTGGCGCCAGATGGGCTGCGAAGGCTGGTCGTTTGCCGATGTATTGCCCTATTTCAAGCGCGCCGAAAGCAACGAGAACGGCGGCGACGATTTTCATGGCGCGGGCGGCCCGCTTCATGTTTCCAACGGGCGTTCCGCCAATCCGCTGTTCCGCGCCTTTGTGCGCGCCGGTGTCGAGGCCGGCCATGCCGCCACGCGTGATTTCAACGGTTTCGCGCAGGAAGGCTTCGGCCCCTATCAGTTCACCATTCACGACGGCAAACGCTGGAGCGCGGCCACCGCCTATCTGAAACCCATTCTGGAGCGGCCGAATCTCACCATCGAATCCCACGCGCAAGTCAGCCGCATCATTTTTGAAGGCGAACGCGCCGCCGGTGTCGAATTCGTGCAGAAGAAAGAGGTGGTGCATGTGCGCGCCGCACGCGAAGTCATCCTCTGCGGCGGTGCGGTGAACACACCGCAGGTGCTGATGCTCTCCGGCATCGGCCCGGCGGAGACCCTGAACCGTTTCGGCATCGACGTGGTGGCCGATCTCGACGGCGTGGGCCAGAATCTGCAGGACCATCTGGATTGTTCGATCCAGTACGAATGCACCCAGCCGATCACGCTTTACAGCCAGTCGAACCCGCTGAATGCGGCCAAAACCGGCTTGCAATATCTGCTGTTCGGCACCGGGCTTGCGACCGGACAGGGGCTTGAATCGGGCGCCTTCCTGAAAAGCCGCCCCGACCTCGAAACCCCGGACCTGCAATATCACTTCATCGCCGCCCTGATGTACGATCACACACGGCGCCGCGCCGACCGCCACGGCTTCATGGCCCATGTCTGCCAGTTGCGCCCGCAAAGCCGCGGCTTCATTTCGCTGAAATCCGCCGACCCGCTGGCGCCGCCGCTGATCCAGCCCAATTATCTGGAGGCCGAGGAAGACCGCCGCGCGTTGCGCGAAGGGGTGAAAATGGCGCGCGAGATTTTCGCGCAGAAGGCGTTCGCCCCCTATCGCGGGCCGGAGCTGATGCCCGGTGCACAGGTCCGCAGCGATGAAGACATCGACACCTTCGTCCGCAAGACGGCCGAAACCATCTACCACCCGGTTGGCACCGCCAGGATGGGCACCGGCGATGGCGCGGTGGTGGACAGCCGGCTGCGCGTTTACGGCGTGGAAGGGTTGCGCGTGGTCGATGCCTCGGTGATGCCATCACTGGTGTCGGGCAATACCAATGCCCCCACCATCATGATCGCGGAAAAGGCCGCCGACATGATACTGGGCCGTGCGCCCTTGCCGCCCGAAAGCGTGAAAGTCGCCGAAGACGGCCCGCAGCGTTTCGCCGCCGCACAGGCCGCCCTTTAGACGGATTGCCCATTATTATAAAACAAGGCGGCCTTTAACCGGCCCCCTATCGCGCCTATGTTGGGGTGATGAGACGCTTCATCCGCCCCGGCCTTGTTCTGGCAGCCGCTTCTCTGGTGTTCGCAGGTGGTCTTGCTTTCGCGCAACCATTGCCGCCCGCGCCGTCGCGCACCACTTATGACGTGAAGACCATCAATTTCGATCTGTGGTGCCAGGAAACCCAGAAATTGCCACCCGACCGTTGCGACAAGCGGCTTCCGCAAGACGATGCGGCCTATCAGGCCTATGTGAACACGGTGGAACGCTACGAGATTCCCTATCTGCAACGGCGCCAGCAGGAGCAGAATTTCAACCGCATCATCATGCACAGCGATCCGACCGCCAATCCGGTCGACCATCCGCAACAGCCGCCCGCCCCCAATCCCTGACCGGGCAGCACACACAGGCGGCATAAAAAGTTCCCGCACCGCCCTGCCCGCCCACATCATCCCGCCTGTCCACATCATCCTGCCTGAAAGGGTCTTGTATCCGGCGCAAACGTGACCACATACTCTGCGTGGCAGAGTTCTCTGTGTGAATAATCCATGACGGTCAAACCGGAAGAAGCTGGTGCCCTGCTCGCGGATATTGCCGGTGTCGAGCGCCGGGCGCGCGCCTTTCTGACCTATAACCGGATCAGCGATTCCATCCTTCTGTGGGGCGCGATCTGGTTTGCCGGCAATTGCGCCACCCATTTTCTGGCGCCGTGGTCGGGGTGGATCTGGATCGGGCTCGATCTTTTCGGCCTTGCCGCCAGCGTTGCGATGGCGATGGGCGCCCGGCACCGCGACACCGATGCCAGCACGGCCCATATCAACTGGCGCATTCCGGCGGTGGTGCTGTGCTTTTTCGCTTTCGGCAGCCTGTGGCTCCACCTTGGCCAGTTCAGCTGGCGGGCGGAAGCCGCGTTCTGGCCCACCTTCTTTTCCTTCGCCATGATCCTGTTCGGGCTGTGGGTCGGGCGCGCGCTGATCGCGGCCGGCGTCACCCTCGCAGCCCTGACGCTCGCGGGCTATTGGCTGAGTGGGTCGTATTACGATTTGTGGATGGCGATTGGCGGCGGCGGCACGCTGATCGGTATCGGACTGTGGCTCAGGCGGTGACCATGGCCGGGCCTGACGAGATCATCCACCAATCGCTGCGGCTGAAGATCATGGCCGTGCTGAACACCGCCGCCCGCAACGAATGGATGGCCTTCACGCGCCTGCGCGAAATCGTCGGCGCGACCGATGGCAATCTGGGCGCCCATCTCGAAACACTGAGCAAAGCCGGTTACGTCGCCATCGAAAAACGCTTTGCCGGCAAGCGGCCGCAAACCCGCGTGCGCGCCACACCCGAAGGCAGACGCGCCTTCGCCGGGCACGTCGCCTATCTGCGCAACATCCTGGACAGCGAAACATTTTGAGGTGCAGCCATGCTCGATCTCCTGAAAGCATTCCGTCCTGTCGCCGTCGATCTGTTCTCGACCATTCTGTTCGTCGCCTTTTATGCCATCACCGGCAGTATTTTATGGGCAACCGTGCTTGGCATTGCGGCCGGTATCGCACAGATCGGCTGGCTGAAATGGCACGGGCGCGGCGTCGCCGCCATGCAGTGGATGAGCCTTGGGCTTGTCATCGTGCTGGGCAGCATCACGCTGTTCCTGAACGACCCGCGCTTCATCATGATCAAGCCCAGTATCGCCACCTTTGCGATCGGCCTTGTCATGCTGAAACCGAACTGGATGGGGCGTTACATGCCGCCCATCGTGACGGAAAACCTGCCCGCATCGGTGCCGATCGCGTGGGGCTATGTCTGGGCGGCGGCGATGTTTGCGATCGCGGGCGCCAATCTGTTTGTGGCCCTGACCATGAGCCCGGCGGCCTGGGCCTGGTTCAACGGCACCGTTCCGCTTGTGCTGCAGCTTTCACTGTTCGTCATTCAATATCTCAGCATCCGCCTGATGGTGCACCGGGCGCTGAAGGCGAAAGCGGAAAATCCACCCGGCGCGTTACTTGCCGATTGAAATGCCGGTGCCATAGACGTCAAGCAGGCGGGTAAGCGCATCCATCGGCGTATCCGCCGGCTGCCCTTCTGCCGTAAAACCGTTCTGAACCTGGTCGGGTGCGTCCGGCGCGGCCGTATTGCGGTTCACCACCAGCCGCAGATGCGGGGCTTTCGGGTGGCCAGACGCCGGCGGGAAGGACGTGACAGGGTATGGCGGCAGCGGAAAATCCGGCGGCGCCAGCGGCTGGTTTTCTTCCACGAATTGCGATCCGGCCAGACGCTCAAACGCAATCGGCCGTCCCGCCAGCGTATCGGCATCGCCCAGAATCTGGACCAGCCCCAGAAAGCGCGTCGGCTTCACTTCGCCAAAGGTGACGGGCGCCAGCGTGGTTTCAACCTCTGCCATGCCGCATTCCGGCGTGGCGGCAACCGAGGACAGGCAAAGCGGCTTCTGAAGTGCGAGCCCCTGTTGCAACAGGCCGGCAAGGGCACGGCGGCTTTCCTCTTCCCAATGGGCGAGGAAGCTCAGCCCTTTCAACTCGGTGCCGAAATGATGGCATAGCGATGTACCCGCCAGCCGGTAAACCGGGCGCATGGTATCGGCCGCATCCAGGATGAAGACGAAGGAAAGCATCCGCTTGATCGCGCGCGGATCGATATCGCACTGATCGGGAACGGCGCGGCCGCGGCGCAGGCGGCTCCAATAACCGATCAAGAGATGAGAATTGCGGTGTTTCATAGTGTTCAATGTCCCGGCCATGCCCAATATGTGTTGTTCTGCGACATTTTATTGTTGTGCCGCCGTTTTGAAGACGCCACGCACACCCGGCAGGATGAACCAGTTCGGAACGTTTCCGGCCGGATACAGCCTCTCCCAGCAGAAGCCGTGCCAAGATCGCAACCGGTGGCGACGGGAGCGGATCACGGCCTTTGTACGGGGGGCTATGACGTGGGTTAACGCCCCCATTTTCCCAAAAGGCATTCACCCGTCAGACATTTACCCGGATACTCACCCCCAGGGCCCGCGGCGGACATCGCCGAACAGGCGATATTGCGCGGTCTTGAAGAACGGGGTCAGCAAAAGCCCCATCGCAAAGCCCCCGACATGAGCCCACCATGCAACGCCGGGCTGATTGGGATCGCTCAAGACCGCATTCAGCAATTGCAGCAAAAACCACAGGCCGACAACCCAGATCGCGCTAATTCTCAGGGGATAAAACAGGATGCCGAGCGGCACGATGGCTGTGACGCGCGCGCGCGGATAAAGCAGGACATAGCCGCCCAGCACACCGGAGATCGCGCCCGACGCGCCGATCATCGGCACGGTGGAAAGCGGATCCATCAATGCCATGGTAAAGGCCGCGGCCAGACCGCTCGCGAGATAAAACAGCAGATAGCGGAAGTGGCCCATCGCCTCTTCCACATTGTTCCCGAAAATCCAGAGATAAAGCATGTTGCCGGCGATATGCATGAAGCCGCCATGCAGGAACATCGAAGTAAACAGGGTTACCGAGCCTGGAATGCCGAGTGCGGCAGACGGACTTTTCACACCCGCGAACAAGGTTGCCGGAACAAAGCCGAAAATATAACTCGCCGCCGCCATATGCGGCCCGAGCGAAAGCTCCCACAGGAAAACAGCCACGCACAGCGCGATGATCGCCCAAGTGACATAGGGCGTGATGCGTACGGGATTGTCGTCCGAGATCGGGATCATGGCCGGTGCAGGGTGGCAGAACAGTGTGGAATAAAATTGCGATTCCGTCCTTCTGTACCAGAACAGGGCACCTGACGCGCTGCCTCACAAAGGGCGACACCCATCCAAAGGTCGCCGATCGCAAGCCGTTGCGCCCGGCAAACAGGCGTTCAACCGCGACGGATCGCGGCTTGCACCATGGAGCGCGGCTGATATTGTGCCCCCGCGCCGGGGACGGCCGTTTCCGGCGCCCCCCATTCCCGCACCCCGCATTTCGTCAGGACGCGACCCGTATGAACATTCATGAATATCAGGCCAAAACAGTTTTGCGCGCATTCGCCGTGCCGGTGCCCACGGGCAAGCCGGCCTTCACGGTGGATGAAGCGGTTGCCGCAGCCAAGGCGCTGCCTGGCCCGGTCTGGGTGGTGAAGGCACAGATTCATGCCGGCGGCCGCGGCAAGGGCGGCGGCGTCAAGGTGGTGAAGTCCATCGACGAGGTGAAAAAGGAAGCCGAGCGCATGCTGGGCATGACGCTCGTCACCCATCAGACGGGGCCGCAGGGCCGCGTGGTGAAGCGGCTTTATGTAGAAGACGGTTCAGCCATCGAGCGCGAACTTTATCTCTCCGCCCTGGTCGACCGCGCCACCAGCCGCGTCGCCTTCATTGCCTCCACCGAAGGCGGCATGGATATCGAGGAAGTCGCCCACAAGACGCCGGAGCGCATTCACACCTTCCAGATCGAACCGGCTGCCGGTTATTCCTCTTATGTCGGCAACCAGATCGCCTCGGCCCTGAAGCTGAAGGGCGATCAGGCCAAGCAATGCGGCGCCCTGATCAAAAGCCTGTACGAGGCCTTCCTCGCCAAGGACATGAGCCTTCTGGAGATCAACCCGCTGGTGGTGACCAAGGACGGCAAGGTCATCTGCCTCGACGCCAAGGTCAATTTCGACGACAACGCGCTTTACCGCCACAAGGACGTGCAGGAACTGCGCGATCTGGAAGAGGAAGACCCGGCAGAGGTCGAAGCCTCGGAATACGACCTCTCCTACATCAAGCTCGACGGCACCATCGGCTGCATGGTCAACGGTGCCGGTCTTGCCATGGCGACGATGGACATCATCAAGCTTTATGGCGAAGAACCGGCCAACTTCCTCGATGTCGGCGGCGGCGCCTCGAAGGAAAAAGTGACGGCGGCGTTCAAGATCATCGTCTCCGACCCGAATGTGAAAGGCATTCTGGTCAATATTTTCGGCGGCATCATGAAATGCGACATCATCGCGGAAGGCATCGTCGCCGCCGCGAAGGAGATTTCGCTGAAGGTTCCGCTGGTGGTTCGCCTTGAAGGCACCAATGTCGAATTGGGCAAGAAGATTCTGGCCGAATCCGGCCTTCCCATTCTCTCGGCCAGCGATCTGGCCGATGCCGCCCAGAAAATCGTCAACGCCGTGAAAGGCTCGTAAGCATCCATGTCCATTCTCGTCGATAAAAACACCAAGGTCATCTGCCAGGGCTTCACCGGCAATCAGGGCACCTTCCATTCCGAACAGGCCATCGCCTATGGCACCAAGATGGTCGGGGGTACCTCGCCCGGCAAGGGCGGCTCGACCCATCTGGGCCTGCCGGTGTTCGACACCGTGCGCGAAGCGCGCGAGAAGACCGGTGCCACGGCCAGCGCGATCTACGTGCCGCCGCCCTTCGCCGCCGATGCGATCCTGGAAGCGATCGACGCCGAAATCCCGCTGATCGTCTGCATCACCGAAGGTATTCCGGTGCTGGACATGGTGAAGGTGAAGCGTGCGCTGTGCGGCTCCAAATCGCGCCTGATCGGGCCGAACTGCCCCGGCGTGATCACACCGGACGAATGCAAGATCGGCATCATGCCGGGCCACATTCACCGCCGCGGCAGCGTCGGCATCGTGTCGCGTTCCGGCACGCTGACCTATGAAGCAGTGGCACAGACGACGGCAGTTGGCCTCGGCCAATCTTCCTGCGTCGGCATTGGCGGCGATCCCGTCAAAGGCACCGAGCATATCGAGGTGCTGGACATGTTCCTCAACGACCCGGAAACAAAATCCATCATCATGATCGGTGAAATCGGCGGCACGGCGGAAGAAGACGCGGCCGAATTCCTCAAGAACCACAAGGTCAAAAAGCCGACCGTGGGCTTCATTGCCGGTGTCACCGCACCGCCGGGCCGGCGCATGGGCCATGCCGGTGCCATCATCTCCGGCGGCAAAGGCGGCGCGGATTCGAAGATCGAAGCGATGAAATCGGCCGGTATCCGCGTCTCGCCCAATCCGGCCGCACTCGGCACCACGCTGGTCGAACTGCTGAACGGGAAATAGCCATCGCCTGCAGGCCGCGTGGCCGGCGCACAATTCCCGCGCACAATTTCATTGTAAGTATTCAACTGGACCCACGCCGCACAGCGTGTGGCCCGGTTGTCTTTCGGCAACACGTCAGACGCCGCAGCATGGCTTGCGGGCGAACAGTCGCAATGGCGCCGCATTGAACCCATATTAACCACCGTGAAGGCATTGAATTGCCAAGCAATCGGGGTTACAGGCCACCCCGTCGGCACAGCGCCGTCCATGGACCGGGCATGAACCTAACAAGTTCACCCCCAAGCAGTTGAAATGACAAGCCAATCATCGCCGGATCGTATCGCCCGTCTCTCCAACGAGATTCTGGAGGCGACCTCGTTTCTCTATGGCACCAATGCCCATTTCATCGAGGCTCTTTACGCCCAGTATCTGGAAAACCCGGATTCGGTGGAGCCGAGCTGGCGGGCCTGGTTCACCGAACTGGGCGAACGCGGGCTGAACGCGACCCAGTTGGGCCGGGGCCCCGCCTGGCGCCGCGATGCCCGCCCCGCCCACGAAAGCAGCGAGCTGGTCAGCGCGCTGACCGGGCAGTGGGCGCCGAAAAAGGGTGTGGTCAGCCAGGCCGAAATCCGCAGCAGCGCCCAGCAATCCATCCGCATGATCCAGCTGGTGCGCGCCTATCGCGTGATCGGCCATCTGGAAGCGGACCTTGACCCGCTGAAGCTGGGCGAGCCGGTCCCCCATCCCCAACTCGATCCGTCTTTCTACGGCTTCCATGACCAGGATATGGACCGTCCCGTTTTCATGGATGGGGTGATGGGGCTGGAACATGCCACCCCGCGCCAGGTCGTGGCCGATCTGCGCCGTACCTATTGCGGGCCCATCGGCTATGAGTTCATGCACATCAACGATCCGGAGCAGAAGGACTGGCTGCAGCGCCGCATCGAAGGACCGGACAAGGAGATTTCCTTCACCCCGGAAGGCAAGCGCGCCATCCTGAACAAGCTGATCGAGGCAGAAGGCTTCGAGAAATTCGCCGGCGTGCGCTTTCTCGGCACCAAGCGTTTCGGTGTCGATGGCGGCGAAGCGATGATCCCCGCGCTGGAACAGATCATCAAACGCGGCGGGCAACTGGGCGTGAAGGAGATCGTGCTCGGCATGGCCCATCGCGGGCGGCTGAACGTGCTCGCCAATCTGCTGGCCAAGCCCTATCGCCAGATTTTTCACGAATTCCAGGGCGGCAGCGCCAACCCAAGCGAGGTGCAAGGCTCAGGCGACGTGAAATATCACCTCGGCGCCTCATCAGACCGCGAATTCGACGGCCGCAATGTGCATCTGTCCCTGACCGCCAATCCTTCCCACCTCGAAGCGGAAGATTCCGTGGTGTTGGGCAAGGCGCGCGCCAAGCAATGGCAATTGGGCGACACGGTGCAGCGGGCGAGCGTGCTGCCGCTTCTGCTGCATGGCGATGCGGCCTTTGCCGGTCAGGGCGTGGTGGCCGAATGCTTCGCGATGAGCGGCACCAAAGGTTTCCGCACCGGCGGCACCATTCATTTCGTCATCAACAACCAGATCGGCTTCACCACCGCGCCGATGCACTCACGCTCCTCGCCCTATTGTTCGGACGTGGCGCTGATGGTGCAGGCGCCGATTTTCCACGTGAACGGCGACGATCCGGAGGCTGTGGTCCACTGCGCCCGCATCGCCACCGAATTCCGCCAGTTGTTTCACAAGGATGTCGTGATCGACATGTTCTGTTATCGCCGCTTCGGCCATAACGAAACGGACGAACCGGCCTTCACACAGCCTTTGATGTACCGTGCGATCAAGGAACATCCGACCGCGCTGGAGCTTTATGCCGCGAAACTGGTCGCTGAAGGCACCGTCACCGAAGATGACGTGCGCACGATGATCGCGGCGTTCAACAAGCGGCTGGATCAGGAGTTCGAGGCATCCAAAACCCACCGCCCCAACCGGGCCGACTGGCTGGATGGCCGCTGGACCGGATTTTCGATGGCGCCGGAAGGCGACCGCCGCGGCCAGACCGCGGTGCCGGACGAGCTTTTGCAACAGGTCGGCAAGGCGCTGACCACGGTGCCGGCCGATTTCAACCTGCACCGCACCATTGCCCGCCAGCTTCATGCCAAAGCGAAAATGTTCGAGACCGGCGAGGGGTTCGACTGGGCCACGGCGGAAGCGCTTGCCTTCGGCACCTTGCTGGACGAGGGCTATCACGTCCGCCTGTCGGGGCAGGATTCTTCGCGCGGCACCTTCAGCCAGCGCCATTCGGCCCTGATCGATCAGGAGACCGAGGCACGCTATATCCCGCTCAACCACATCCATGACGGCCAGGCCGAATTCGAAGTGGTGGATTCGCTGCTGTCCGAAGAAGCGGTGCTGGGCTTTGAATACGGCTATTCCTCGGCCGAGCCCAAGGCACTGGTGCTGTGGGAAGCGCAGTTCGGCGACTTCGCCAACGGCGCGCAGATCGTGATCGACCAGTTCATCGCTTCCGGCGAAATGAAATGGCTGCGCATGAACGGCCTCGTGCTGCTGCTGCCGCATGGCTATGAAGGCCAGGGGCCGGAGCATTCCTCGGCCCGGCTGGAGCGGTATCTCCAGCTTTGCGCACAGGACAACATGCAGGTTGCCTGCCCCACCACGCCGGCAAACTATTTCCACATCCTGCGCCGCCAGATGCACCGGCCGTTCCGCAAACCGCTGGTGCTGATGACGCCGAAATCGCTGCTGCGTCACAAACGCTGCGTTTCGTTCCTGTCCGACATGGGGCCGGGGTCTTCGTTCCACCGTGTGTTCCGTGATCAGGCCGAATGCGTGGAAGGCGCCACCAGCGTGAAACTGGTGCCCGACCGCGATATCAAGCGGGTGATTCTGTGCACCGGCAAAGTCTATTTCGACCTGATGGAGGAGCGCGAAAAGCGCGGCGAAAACCGCATCCAGATCCTGCGTCTCGAACAGCTTTATCCCTTCCCGCAAGGAACGCTGGCCGACGAGATGAAGCGTTTCCCCAGGGCCGAGATGGTGTGGTGCCAGGAAGAACCGAAAAACCAGGGGGCCTGGACCTTTGTCGAACCGCGGATCGAGGACACGATTGCGAAGCTCGGCGGCACGGCGAGGCCCCGTTACGTCGGCCGTCCCGAATATGCCTCGACGGCGGCCGGGCTGATGAGCCAGCATCTGGCCGAACTTCAGGCATTCTTGAACGAGGCATTAACGCTATAAAGTGCGCCGGGGCATATGTGCCCAGCGCGGAGATGATTGATGAGCATTCAGATTACCGTTCCCGCCATGGGCGAATCCGTCACGGAAGCAACCGTGGCCCGCTGGCTGAAAAAAGAAGGCGAGGCAGTGGCCCGCGACGAGCCGGTGGTGGAACTGGAAACCGACAAGGTCAGTGTGGAGGTTCCCGCCCCTGCCGATGGCGCCATCGAAAGCATTTCGGTGAAGGAAGGCGACACCGTTTCGGTGGGTACGATTCTGGGTGCGATTGCCGAGGGAAAATCTGGAACGGCCAAACCAGCGGCCGCAACCCCGAAACCGGCCGAAGCGCCGAAGCCCCAGCCCGCGCCGCAACCCGTCGCAGCACCTGTTCCTGCTGCGGCACCCGCCCCTGCTGCGGCCGCGGCCCCCGTCATGCCATCGGTGCGCCGCATCGCGGCCGAGACAGGATTATCCCCCGCCGCCGTGCCGGGCAGCGGCCGGGATGGCCGCGTGCTGAAGGGCGACATGCTGGCCGCCCTGGAAGCGGGCGCCCATCAGCCCCAGCCGGCCCCCGCCGCCACGCCTGCCGGCCCGCGCCCGCGCGCCGCCCAGGAAGAACGCGTGGCGATGAGCCGTCTGCGCCGGACCGTCGCGCTGCGCCTGAAGGAATCGCAGAACACCGCCGCCCAGCTCACGACCTTCAACGAAGTCGATATGAGCCACGTGATGGCGCTGCGCACCGAATACAAGGAAGATTTCGAGAAGAAGCACGGCGTGCGCCTCGGCTTCATGGGCTTCTTCGTCAAGGCCTGCATCGCGGCGCTGAAAGAGCTGCCCAATGTGAATGCCGAGATCGAAGGCAACGACATCATCTACAAGAATTATTACGACGTCGGGGTTGCGGTCTCGACCGAGCGCGGGCTGATCGTGCCGGTGATCCGCGATGCCGATCAATTGTCGCTGGCCCAGATCGAAAAGACGATCAACGATTTCGGTACCCGTGCCCGCGACAACAAGCTGAAGCTGGAAGAATTGCAGGGTGGCACCTTCACCATCTCCAATGGCGGGGTGTTCGGTTCGCTGATGTCCACGCCCATTCTGAACACGCCGCAATCCGGCATTCTGGGCATGCACAGGATACAGAAGCGCGCGATGGTGGAAGACGATCAGATTGTGATCCGCCCGATGATGTATCTGGCGCTCAGCTACGATCACCGTCTGGTCGATGGCCGCGAGGCGGTCACCTTTCTGGTCCGGGTGAAGGAAAATCTTGAAGACCCGCAGCGCCTGCTGCTGGATGTTTAGAGCATCGCCATGAATCGCGGCGATGCTCTCGTTCTTTATTTGTCGCGGTTCCTGGCGGAAAGCCGCTTCACACTTTTCCTGGAACCGCTCTAAGCATAAAGCTTGTCGGCCTGTTCGAGCTTGGCGAGTTCGACGCGCGCGCGCAGTTCGATCTCGTCCAGCACGCCCTGCAATTGCGGATCGGCGAAATTGTCGTGGCGGCGGCTGACCGCGCTGGCAAGCCGGTTCAGCGTGACACGCGGAATGCTGCCGGCCAGCAGGCCGTCGCGCACTTCATCCAGCATGTCGAGCAATTGTTCGCAGCGTTGCAGGCCTTTGGAACGGCCGGAGGTGGAATCATCCAGCCCCTGAAGGGTCAGGATCGCGTCCAGCGAACTGATCGGCCCCAGCGCCGCCGTGGTATGGGCCTGTGGTGCGTCACCGGTCTGCGACACGGTGAAGGAACGCCCGCCCGTATCCGCCGAAGCCTTTCCGGCCCGGCGTACATTGCCGCTTTCAACGCGGCTGCTGCTCTTGATCTCCACGGGCTCAACCCCCCATGCGACGGGCAAGTTTGACCCCGTCATGGTTAAAGAGTGGTTGCAGGACTGTGTCAGTGCAGCGGCGGGCCATGCATGTAACTTTCGACGAGAGAGCCGGCAACCAGGCGCCAGCCATCCACCAGCACGAAAAAGATCAGCTTGAACGGCAGTGAGATGATCACCGGCGGCAGCATCATCATGCCCATGCTCATCAGGATCGAGGCCACCGCCATGTCGATGATCAGGAACGGCACGAAGATCAGGAAGCCGATTTCAAAGGCACGTTTCAGTTCCGACAGCATGAAAGCCGGCGCCAGTGTCGTCAGCGCCACATCCTGCGGATTCTTCGGCGTCTTGGCGTGGCTCATGTCGAGAAACAGCTTCAGATCGCTGGTGCGCACATGGTCCAGCATGAATTTTTTCACCGGCACGCTGGCGCGGTCGAGCGCCTCTTCGGTGGTGATCTGATTGGCGACGAGCGGCACCACACCGGCCTGATAGGCATCGTGCAAGGTCGGCGTCATCACGAAGAACGTCAGGAATAGCGCCAGGCTGACAATCACCATGTTTGGCGGGCTTTGTGCGACCCCCAGCGCCGTGCGCAACAGCGACAGCACCACCACGATGCGCACGAAACTCGTCATCATGATCAGGATCGAGGGCGCCAGGCTCAAGACCGTGATCAGCGCGACGATCTGTACGATCCGGTCGGAGAAAAGCCCGTTGCCGGTCAGATTGATCGACAGCGAATTCGCCCCTTGCGCCGCATCGGCGGCGAAGGCAAGCGTCGGCAGCGCGAGCAGAAGAAGAAATGCGGCAACCCCGCAAAACCTGCGTGTCATGGCACGGTTTCCACAGGCGGCGTGGTGCCAAGACCGCGTTCGACCACATTGGCGCCTTGCGGCCCCACCAGCACCAGATGTTCGACACCATCGCGGCTGAGCAGATAGAGCTTGTGGCGCGGGCCGACCATCAGGGTTTCGACCACCGCCAGCCGGCGTTTGGCACCGGCGCGCGCAACACCCGGCACACCGAAGCGCCGCGCCGCCAGCCCCGCAAGCCCGATCAGGGCCAGGACAAGAAGAAGCGCGCCGGTGTAGCGGACGATGTCGATCAGATCCATGGCGCGCATAAAGCGGCCGTTAGGCTTAATCGCACGTTAAAGAGCGGAAGAATCTGCCCGGCAAAAAGATCGCCTTGCGTTAAGCGCCGCTTAAACTTCGCAGGTGAGGATGGCCGCCGGTAAGGTTAAGTGAGCGTTACGGACCATCCCATGCAACTGTCCTCGATCCCGCTGTTCGACGTACTGCGCGAACGCATGGCGTGGCTGAACACACGCCAGAACGTGCTGTCCACCAACGTCGCCAATGCCGACACACCCGGCTATGGCGCCCGCGACATCAAGCCGATGGATTTCGCCGCCCTGTTGAAACGGGCGGCCGGAACGGGGGCAACGCCCGGCGCCCTGACCGTTACCGATCCCCATCACATCGCCCTGAAGGGGAGCGCCGGCACATTCCAGGATTACAGCGCCCCCGATGCGGAAAGCACCGCCGGCGGCAACACCGTCTCCCTCGAACAGGAGATGATCAAGGTTGCCGACACCCAGGCCCAGTATCAGATCGCCACCAATCTCTATTCCAAGGCCATCAACATGATGCGCACGGCCATCGGCAAGCCGGGCGGCTGAAGGAGAACAGCATGGATCTCGCAACCTCGATGATTGTTGCCGCTTCCGGCATGCGCGCCCAGTCGAGCCGCATGCGCGTGATCGCGGAGAATATCGCCAACGCCAATTCCACCGCCGAGACCGCGGGCGGCGATCCCTATCGCCGCAAGGTCGCCACGATGAAAAGCGATTTCGACCGCGCGCTGAACGCCACCATGGTCGAATCCGGCCGCCCGGTGCAGGACATGAGCGATTTCCGCAGCAAATACGATCCCGGCAACCCGGCCGCCAATGCGCAAGGCTACGTCAAGCTGCCCAACGTCAATCCGCTGATCGAGGTGATGGACATGCGCGAGGCGCAGCGTTCCTACGAAGCCGACCTTAATGTGATGGATGCGTCGAAAGCGATGCTGGCGCGCACCGTCGATCTGCTGCGGCGTTAATGGGGAGATAGACCATGGCCATTCCAGCCCTTGCCGCCGCCGCTTATCAGGCCGCCGCCCAGATGGGCGCAGGCGGTGCCGCCACCGGCGCTGCCGCCGCGCCGGCGCAGAATTTTTCCGAATTCCTCTCCGGTGCGCTGAACGACAGCATCGGCACCCTGAAACAGGGTGAGACCATGGCGCTCAAACAGGTGGCGGGCCAGGCCGACATTGTCGATGTGGTCAACGCGGTCAACGCCGCCGAACTCAGCCTCGATACCGTGGTCGCGGTGCGCGACAAGGTGATCCAGGCCTATCAAAGCATCATGCAAATGCCGATCTGACGGCGGATGGCAAACAACGGAGTTCTGTCATGACCGGAGCGGAGACGCTCGACTTCGCGCGTGAAGCGATTTACGTGCTGCTGAAAATATCGGCGCCCGCCATGCTGGCGGCGCTTGTCGTCGGCGTGACCATCGGCCTGTTGCAGGCGCTGACCCAGATTCAGGAAATGACGCTCGTCTTCGTGCCGAAGATCATCGCGATCTTTCTGGTTCTGCTGTTCACGCTGCCCTTTGTCGGTGCCGCCATGGGCGGGTTGATGACAGATGTCGCCCAACGCATCGCCGCTTACTAGCAGGACCCATAACAGGCGATGACGATCAGCTTCCCCGATCCGTCCGGCCTGTTGCTGGTCTATCTGCTCGTCTTCGTGCGCGCCGGCGCGATGATCATGCTGCTGCCGGCGATCGGCGATGTCGGCGTGCCGCCGCGCGTGCGCCTGTCGCTTGCCCTTGCCATTTCGCTGGCGCTGACGCCGGTGGTGGCGAAATTCTATCCCGCAGCCCTGCCGCAGGCGGCCCTGCCGCTCGGCCTTCTGATCATACAGGAAGCAACCGTTGGCGTTGCCGTCGGGGCCGCCGCGCGCCTGATCATGAGCGCGCTACAGGTCGCGGGCTATCTCGTCGCCACGCAGACGGGTCTTGCCTATGCCCAGACCCTCGATCCCACCATGGGTGTACAGGGCGCCATTGTCGGCACGTTTTTCGCGCTTCTGGGCACGGTGCTGATCTTCGCCACCAATCTGCATCATCTGGCGATCGGTGCGATCGAAGGCAGCTACCGCATGATGCCGCCGGGTGCTGCATTGCCGACCGGCGATCTGGCCGAACTGGCGATCCGGATGACCAGCAGTGCCTTTTCACTCGGGCTGGAGCTGGCGGCACCGTTTCTGGTGTTCGGCTTCGTCGTCACCGCCTCCATCGGGCTTCTGGCCCGGCTGATGCCGCAGCTACAGGTGTTCTTCGTCGCGATGCCGATCAACATCATGACCGGTTTTTTGATCATGATGCTGCTGCTCGGCACCTTGATGACCGTGTTCTTGAATTTCTTCGCTACCCAGATGCGGGTCTTCCTCTAGATGGCGGAAGGCAACGACGACGACGATAAAACCGAAGAGCCGACGCAAAGACGGCTCGACGATGCGCATGAAAAAGGCGATGTGGTCAAAAGCACAGAGGTCACCGCCTTTGTCATGCTGGCGGCGGGCACGCTGTGCATCGCGATGTTCGGACCGTCCACCGCCGAAGGCTTCATCCGCCATTTCCGCATCTTTCTCGAACAGCCGGACCAGTTCATCCTGGATGGCGGCGGCACCCTGCAACTGGTGCGGATGGTGCTGCTGCAGGCCCTGCTGCTGCTGGCGCCGGTCTTCGCGATTCTTTTCGCCATGGGCATTGGCGGGCATCTGGTGCAGCACCGCCCGGTCTTCAGCGCGGAACGGATCAAGCCCGATCTGAACAAGCTGAACCCGCTGAACGGCTTCAAACGCCTGTTCGGGTTTGAAGGCGCCGCCAACCTGATCAAGGGCATGATCAAGATCCTGATCGTGGGCACGGTGACATGGCTGGTGCTGTGGCCGGAGCGCGGGCGGCTGGAGGCCACTCTGACCCAGGGGCCGGAGGCCATTGCCGGCGACATGATGCACCTTCTGATGAAGGTGCTGATGGCCGCCCTTTCGGTTCTGGCGGTGATCGCGGGCGGCGACTATTTCCTGCAGCGCTACCGCTTCATGAAGCGCAACCGCATGAGCCGCCAGGAAATCAAGGAGGAAAACCGCCAGTCCGAGGGCGATCCGGCCGTCAAGGCCCGTATCCGCCAGCTCCGGCAGGAGCGTGCCCGCCACCGCATGATGGCCGCGGTGCCGGAAGCGACGGTCGTGATCATGAACCCGACACACTTCGCAGTCGCATTAAAGTACGAATCAGGCAAGATGGCCGCGCCGATCTGCGTGGCCAAGGGCGTCGACGCGCTGGCGCTGCGCATCCGCGAGGTGGCCGAAGAGCATGAGGTTCCGATTGTCGAGAATCCGCCGCTTGCGCGGGCCCTTTATGCCGCCATCGAGATCGATGAGACGGTGCCGCCGGAACATTACAAGGCCGTGGCTCAGGTTATCGGCTATGTCATGCGGCTTACCGGGAAAATCCGCGCCCACTAACGGGCCCAAAATCAGGCATCTTCTGTGAACGCGCTCCGCCTCAGCACGCCTTACGGTCTGCCGGGTGGCGTTTGGCGCTGGGTGGCGCTGGGCTTTCTGTTTGTCGCGCTGATGGCCGCGGGCCTCGCGGTGGGTGCGCCGGAACTGGCCCGCTGGGCGGGCTTTGCGCTTCTGGCCGGGATTGGCGCGGTGGCGCTCGTGTTTCTCTATGCGATCCGGCCCCGGACGGGGGACCGTCTTGCCGAAGCGCAAAGGCTGGCCGAAGCCGCCGCCCATGCGGCAATCGCCTGGGTTATCACCGGGCCCGACGGCGCGGCCGTCGAATGCAATGCCGGATACCGCAAGCTGACCGGAATCGCGGAAGGCGAAATCCCCCCGCCGCCGGAACTGGCATTGGGCGGCGAACCTTCTGCCAGCGTGCTTTACCGGCTGGCCCGCGGCGCCACGGAGGGCGAGGCGCGCGAGGAAACCCTGAAACTGGCCGACGGCAGCGAATTGACTGCCGCCGTGCGCCCGCTTTCCCGGGGCGAGGCGGCCTGGTGGTTCATTCCCCGCCTTGCCACCGCCGGCGCGACGCAAGGCGCAGCCGCCACGGCCGAAGCGAAAACCGCGCCCCTTCCCGCCCCAGTCCTGCACCGCGATGCCCCGGTCGGCGTCGCGCTGGCAAAACCGGATGGCGAGATCGTGGAGGCCAATCGCGCCTTCGCCGCGTTCTTCGACCAGGCCGGTTCGCTCAGTGGGCAGCAGGTTCTGAAACTCGCGATCGCAGATGACCGTGAGGCGCTTTCCCTTCTGATCGCAAAGGCGGCCGATGGCGCCGCGGGCCCGATCGACCTGCATCGCACCGATGAGCCCGGCAGCGGCCAGCCGGAGCGGATGGCGGAGTTTTATGCCAGCCCGTTTGCCGCGGGCGATGACAAGCGCATCCTGTTCTATCTGATCGATGTCTCGGCGCAGAAGGCGCTTGAACTCAAATTCGCGCAATCGCAAAAGCTTCAGGCCGTGGGGCAACTGGCGGGCGGTGTCGCACACGACTTCAACAATCTTCTGACCGTCATCATCGGCAATTGCGAATTCCTGCTGATGCGCCATGCCGCGGGCGACCCCTCGTTCAAGGAAATCAACGAGATTCACCAGAACGCGCTGCGCGCAGCCAATCTGGTGGGGCAATTGCTCGCCTTCTCCCGCAAGCAGACCCTGCAGCCGCGTGTGCTGTCGCTCGGCGCCGTGGTGGCGGAGCTTGCCAACATGCTGCGCCGCCTGTTGCGCGAAGGTGTCGATCTGAAGCTCGAAAATCAGGGCGATCTGTGGCCGGTGCATGCCGATGAAACCCAGATTTCCAACGCCATCATCAATCTGGTGGTCAATGCGCGCGACGCGATGCCGAAGGGCGGCACCGTGTTTATCCGCACCGCCAACATCACGGCGGAAACGCCGATGGCGCTCGGCACCGCGATCATGCCGCCGGGCGAATATGTGAAGGTGGAAGTGGCCGACACCGGCACCGGCATCACAAAAGAAAATCTGGACAAGATCTTCGATCCCTTCTTCACGACCAAGGCAGTGGGACAGGGCACCGGCCTTGGCCTTGCCACGGTTTATGGCATCGTCAAACAGACCGGCGGCTTCATCACGGTCGAAAGCGAAACGGGCAAGGGCGCCACCTTCCGCATCTTCCTGCCGCGCCACCGCATCGACGAGAACGCGGCCGCGCCGGAGGCGGCGGAGCCCGCGGCCCCGCGCGACATCACCGGGCAGGACACCATCCTGCTGGTGGAAGACGAAGACGCGGTGCGCAGCTTCGCCGCGCGCGCGCTCAGGATGCGCGGTTATCAGGTGCTGGAGGCCGCAGGCGGTGAGGAGGCGCTCGAAATCGTGCGCAATCAGGCCCAGACCATCGCACTTCTGATCACCGATGTGGTGATGCCCGGCATGGATGGACCGACCCTAGTGCGCGCGGTGCGCCGCCTGCGCCCCGAGATGCAGATCATGTTCATGTCCGGCTATGCCGAGGAAGCCTTTCGCCGCAACGAGGAGAAGGCGGAAAATCTCCACTTCCTGCCCAAGCCCTTCGGCCTCAAACAATTGGCGGCCAAGGTGAAGGACGTGCTTTCGGGCTCCGCCGCGCACTGAGTTCACGCGGCCGTCCGATTGCAGCCGTGGATGCGGCCACTCCGTTCAGCCTGAATTTCCGCAAAGCCCCCAGCAGCCCTGCAACTCCCTTTTCTGCAGCAAATCGCGCCCCTCCGGGTTGATATTGATAATGACTCTCAATATCAACAATGCCGATATTGCAGCAAAAGAGGCGGGCGTGACAGCTTTTCGAACAGGATTAGTAACAGGATCAATGGCTTGGCTGGCTGTGGCGGGCGCCACCGGACCCGGCATGGCGGCAGAAGAGACGGCAGCCCCCGCTGCCCCAATCGTGCTGGCCAGTGCCGGGCCGGTGGAAACCGTGCTGGTCACCGGCGTGCGCACCGCCGAATCCACCAAAAGCAGCATCCCGCTGATCGAGACCCCGCAGAACATCCAGGTCATTCCGGCGGATCTGATCGCCGACCAGGGTGGCAAGGTGCTGGACGACGTGCTGCGCAATGTCGCCGGTGTGATGCCGGGCGGCTATTACCAGAGCTGGGATTATTTCCGTATCCGCGGCTTCGATGCCTCAGGCCACATCTATCAGGACGGGCTGCAATACGATTCCTATGTCCAGCTCAATGTCGAGCTTTACGGGCTGGAACAGGTGGAGGTGATGAAGGGCCCGTCCTCCGCGCTTTACGGTCAGGGTTCGCTCGGCGGTCTGATCAATCTCGTCAGCAAACATCCCCGGCCGGAAACCTTCCTCACCCTCGGCGCGGATTACGGCTCGTTCGATTCCTACGAGCTTCATCTCGACGGTAACACCACCCTGTTCGGCAATCCGAACATCGCAGGCCGCCTTGTCGCGCTAACGCGTCATTCCGGCACTTTCACCGAATACGCCAAGGGCAACGACCGCATCTATGTCGCGCCATCCCTGACCTGGACCATCGACCCCGACACATCGCTGACTGTGCTGACAAGCTTTCAGCGTGACCGTACCGATATGGGTTTTCCCCTGACCTATGTGGGCGCGGTGGTGCCGGGCCCATATGGGCGCTACCTGCTGGACCGCTATACCGGCGAGCCTGATCGCTCCAACAGAAGCAAGGCAGAACGTACCGCCCTCGGCTTTGAATTCCGCCATCGCTTCAACGATGTGTTCAGCTTCACGCAGAATTTCCGCTACACCAGCAACTGGTCCGAGTGGGATCACATCCTGTATTCGTCCTATTTGGATGCAGACGGCCGCACCCTGTACCGCTACCCTTACAGCTCCAATGGCGGGTGGCTGAATTACGGCAGCGATTCACGGCTGCAGGCGGCGTTTGAAACCGGGCCGCTGTCCCACACAATTGTCGCCGGTGTGGATCATTACACCTTCGTCTATCGCTGGGCCGCCGGGCAGATCGACTATGCCGATCCGGCCGCCTATATGCCGCTGGATCTCTACGCACCGGTCTATGGCCAGCCGATGCCGGTGCTGACCTGGGGCCCCAGTTCGCGGGAGAGCATCGACGACACCGGCCTCTATCTTCAGGATCACATCCGCTATGACGCCTTCACCCTGACGCTCAGCGGGCGGTGGGACTTTGCCAAATCCGGCAATAGCGCAGGCGGCGTGCGCACAACGGAAAGCATCACCCATTTCACCCCGCGCGTCGGCCTGACCTATGCCGTCACGCCACAGGCCGTGCTCTACACCAGCTACAGCGAATCCTTCCTGCCGCAATCCGGCCTGACTTTCGCGGGCGAGGCATTGAAGCCGGAAACCGGCCGCCAATGGGAAGCCGGCATCAAATCCAGCCTTCTGGACGACAGGCTGGATCTGACGGCCGCACTGTTCCAGCTCACGCGGCAGAACGTATCGACCGACGATCAGCTTCACCCAGGTTTTTCGGTACAGACAGGCGAACAGCGAAGCCGCGGTTTCGAACTCGATGCGCACGCGACTTTGGCGCCGGGCTGGCAGACCATCCTGACCTACGCCTATATCGATGTCGGCGTGGTGAACGACAACACAATCCCGATTGGCGATCACCCGCAGAACGCCCCGGTGCACAGCGTCGGGCTGTGGAACCAGTACGAATTGCAGGACGGCATGCTGAAGGGCCTCAGCATGGGCGCCGGGCTTTATTACTATTCAAGCCAGGCAGGCGATCTTCCCAACACCTTCAAGCTGCCGGGCTACACATTGCTGAACGCGATGCTGGGGTATGATTTCGGCCCGGCACGCCTGCAACTCAATGTCAGGAACATTCTGAACGCGCGCTATTTCACCGGCTCCTACAATGACGTTTATGTCCAGCCGGGCGCACCCCGCAATGCCACCATTTCGCTGGAGTGGTCGCTGTGAGCGCCCCCCTTCGCAATGGAATCGCGCGACAGGCGGCAAAGATCCGCCACTGGTATCTGATCCACAAATGGACCAGCCTGATCTGCACGGCGTTTCTGCTGCTGTTGTGCATCACCGGCCTGCCGCTGATCTTCCATGAAGAGATCGATCATGCGCTGGGCGATGCGCCCGAACCGCCCGCGATGGCGGCCAACACGCCCTTCGTCAACCTGGACCGCGTGGTGGCGGCGGGCGTGGCACAATATCCCGGCACCGTGCCGCAATATCTCATTTTCGATCATGAGGAACCGCGCATCGCCTATGTCACGGTCGGAGAAACCGCGGCTGCGACGGACAATCACTATTCGATGATCGACCGCCGCACCGCCAGGGTGCTGCACGCGCCCGATGACGGCAACAACGTGATGGACATCATCTTCCGCCTGCATGTGGATATGTTCGCAGGCCTGCCGGGCGAATTGTTTCTCGGGCTGATGGGCCTTCTGTTCGTGACGGCACTCGTCTCCGGCGTGATGGTCTACACACCCTTCATGCGCCGGCTCGACTTCGGCACTGTGCGCAAGAACCGCAACACGCGGGTCAAGTGGCTGGACCTGCACAACATGCTGGGCATTGTCACGCTGTGCTGGGCATTCGTGGTGGGGGGAACCGGCGTGCTCAACACGCTGGGTGTGCCGATCCTCAATCTGTGGCAGGCAGACCAGCTCGCCCAGATGGTGGCGCCTTACAAGGACAAACCGGCGCCGGCGAAATTCGCCTCCATCCAGGCCGCAATGAATACCGCGGAACGGGCGGCCCCCGACATGACACCGTCTTTCCTCGCCTTCCCGGGCACGGTCTATTCCAGCAAGCACCACTATGCCGTGTTCATGGAGGGCAGGACGCCGTTGACCTCGCGGCTTTACAAGCCCGCGCTGATCGATGCCGAAACCGGCGATCTGACCGCGATGCGCGAGATGCCGTGGTACGCCAAGGCGCTGTTCATTTCCCAGCCGCTGCACTTCGGCGATTATGGCGGGCTGGCGATGAAAATCATCTGGACCGTTCTCGACATCATCACCATCATCGTTCTGGCGAGCGGTGTTTATCTCTGGCTGGGCAAGAGGCGCAGCGCGCTCGAACAGAGGCTGACAGAACTCATCGGCGGTGCGGGCAGTGAGACCGCCGCAACGGTGCAGGCCTGAGCATGCGCCGTTCGATACGCCCGGCACGCACCCTGCGTCAGATCTTTGTCTGGCCGCTCGTGATCGGCCTTGTCACGACGATCGGGCTCATCGCAGCCCTGGTGGGTGACGGGGTTTGGGACAGGCTTTCCTGGGCGGCGCTCAGCCTGCCGGTGATCGCTGCAGGCTGGTTTTCGACCCGGACCAAAACACCCTGAAAGGGCCCGGCAGCAGGGAATCGGGCTTTGCGGGAATCCGTCCGCACCTAGGGTTCCCTGCCCGCGCCAACTCGTCCGAACGTCATACGAACACAATCAAAATACCGTATTATAATCAGTATCTTGATACCTATCTTGCAAACAAGAACAAAACATGCACATTCATTGCATTGCGCTGCTTGGGGCGGCGTGAAATAAGAGAAGAGGCGGACATGGCACAGGCAAATTTGCGCGTGGTGGGACGGGAAGACAACGGCGATCGGAAAAAGGCGCTTGAAGCGGCGTTGAGCCAGATCGATCGCGCCTTCGGCAAAGGCAGCGTGATGAAACTCGGCCAGCGCGAGGCCGCGACGGAGGCGCTGGATACCGTTTCCACCGGCTCGCTCGGCCTCGACATCGCGCTCGGTGTCGGCGGTCTGCCGCGCGGCCGCGTGATCGAGATTTACGGGCCGGAATCGTCCGGCAAGACCACGCTGGCGCTGCATGCGGTGGCCGAAGCCCAGAAGAAGGGCGGCATCGCGGCCTATGTCGATGCCGAACATGCGCTCGACCCCATCTATGCCCGCAAGCTCGGCGTCGATATCGACGAAATGCTGATCTCCCAGCCCGACACCGGCGAACAGGCGCTCGAAATCACCGACACGCTGGTGCGTTCCGGCGGTGTCGACATCGTGGTGGTGGATTCGGTTGCGGCGCTGACGCCCAAGGCCGAACTGGAAGGCGAGATGGGCGATCAATTGCCCGGCCTGCAGGCCCGCCTGATGAGCCAGGCTTTGCGCAAGCTCACCGGTTCGATCTCGCGCTCCAACACCATTGTGATCTTCATCAACCAGATCCGCATGAAGATCGGCATCATGTTCGGCAACCCGGAAACCACCACCGGCGGCAATGCGCTGAAATTCTATTCCTCCGTCCGGCTCGACATCCGCCGCATCGGCGCGATCAAGGACCATGACGAGGTGGTGGGCAACCAGACCCGCGTCAAGGTGGTGAAGAACAAGGTTGCACCGCCCTTCAAGCAGGTCGAATTCGACATCATGTACGGCCAGGGCGTGTCCAAGACCGGCGAGCTGATCGACCTCGGCGTCAAGGCCGGCGTCGTGGAGAAATCGGGCGCCTGGTACTCCTATGACGGGGAGCGCATCGGCCAGGGCCGCGAAAACGCCAAGCAGTTTCTGGCCCAGAACACGGACGTCGCCGCCAAGATCGAAGCCCAGGTGCGCCAGAACGCGGGCCTGGTCGGCCAGGCGTTGCAGCATGGCGAGGAGGAAACGGCGGAGGCCGCTGCCGAAGACTGAGTTTTTCGTTCCCTGTTGGCATGGGGAACGACTCCCGGAGGGGCATCCTGAACAAGGGTGCCCCTCTTCTGGTTTTGGGTGCCCAGTCTTTGGATGACCTGCCTTTTGGTACCCCGTTTTTCGCCCCGTACAGGGAACGGTGACAAGGAACCGGCCGCCCGCTACATACAGCCCATGACAAGCCTGTCCGACATCCGTTCGCATTTCCTTGGCTTCTTCGGCGGCCATGGCCACACCATTGTGCCCTCCTCCCCGCTGGTGCCGCGCAACGACCCCACCCTGCTCTTCACCAATGCCGGGATGGTGCAGTTCAAGAACGCCTTCACCGGGCAGGAGAAGCGGCCCTATTCCCGCGCCACCACGGCCCAGAAATGCGTTCGCGCCGGCGGCAAGCACAATGACCTCGACAATGTCGGCTACACCGCCCGCCACCTGACCTTTTTCGAAATGCTGGGCAATTTCTCGTTCGGCGATTATTTCAAGGACGATGCGATCCAGTTCGCCTGGTCGCTGCTGACGAAGGATTTCGCACTTCCCAAGGACCGTCTTCTCGTCACCGTCTATGCCGAGGATGATGAGGCCGCAGCTCTGTGGAAGAAGATCGCGGGCCTGCCAGACGAGCGTATCATCCGTATCGCCACCGCCGACAATTTCTGGTCGATGGGCGATACCGGCCCCTGCGGCCCGTGCTCCGAAATCTTCTACGACCACGGCCCATCCATCGCCGGCGGCCCGCCCGGCAGCCCGGATGAAGACGGCGACCGCTTTGTCGAGGTCTGGAACCTCGTCTTCATGCAATACGAGCAATTCGCCGATGGCCGGCGGGAGAACCTTCCCCGCCCCTCCATCGACACCGGCATGGGCCTCGAACGCTTCACCACCGTGATGCAGGGCGTGCACAATGTGTTCGACACCGATCTGTTTCAGCATCTGATCGCGGCATCGGTGGCGGCATCGGGCGTTGCGGCCAGGGGCGATGCGGCCGCCAGCCATCGCGTGATCGCCGATCATCTGCGCTCGTCCTCGTTCCTGATTGCCGATGGCGTGCTGCCATCGAACGAAGGCCGTGGCTATGTCCTGCGCCGGATCATGCGCCGCGCCATGCGCCATGCTCATCTGATCGGTACCAAGGAACCGCTGATGCACCGGCTGGTGCCGGCGCTGGCGGCCGAAATGGGCACCGCCTATCCCGAACTGGTCCGCGCGCAGGCGCTGATCACCGAAACCCTGAAGCTGGAAGAAACCCGTTTCCGCGACACGCTGGCCCGCGGTCTGAAGCTGCTGGATGAGGCAACTGGCACGCTTTCCAAAGGGGCCGTGCTGGCGGGCGATGTCGCCTTCAAACTCTATGACACGTATGGCTTCCCGCTCGACCTGACGCAGGATGCGCTGAAGGCGCGCGGCATTTCGGTTGACACCGCGGGCTTTGAAACCGCGATGCAGAAACAGCGGGCGGAGGCGCGCAAAGCCTGGGCCGGCTCCGGCGAAACGGCCGATGACTCCCTCTGGTTCGCCTTGCGCGATGAACTGGGCGCGAGCGAGTTTCTTGGCTACGACACCGAACGTGCCGAAGGCACCATCACGACCATCGTGCGCGACGGCGCGCGGGTGGATAGTGCGAAGGTGGGCGAAACCATCCGTATACTGACCAACCAGACGCCATTCTATGGCGAATCCGGCGGCCAGATCGGCGACCACGGCACCATCACCGGCGCCAATGGCGCGAAAGCCGTCGTGCTCGACACCGAAAAGAAACTCGGCGCCCTGCATGTTCACGTGGTAAAAATCGAAAGCGGCAATATGGCCGTGGGCGAGGCGATCGACCTTGCGGTGGATCATGAGCGCCGCCGCGCCACCCGCGCCAACCATTCCGCCACCCATCTTCTGCACGCGGCACTGAAGCGCGTGCTGGGCCCGCATGTGTCGCAGAAGGGTTCACTGGTTGCGCCGGACCGCCTGCGCTTCGATTTCAGTCATCCAAAGCCACTGAGCCACGAGGAATTGCAGGAGATCGAGCAACAGGTGAATGCCGTCATCCGTCAGAATTCCGATGTCGCCACGAGGTTGATGCCGACGGACGATGCGATCAAGGCCGGTGCCGAAGCCCTGTTCGGCGAAAAATATGGTGATGAGGTGCGCGTCCTCACCATGGGTGACGACCCTGCCGCGGCCAAACCCTATTCGGTCGAACTGTGCGGCGGCACCCATGTCCATCGCCTCGGCGATATCGGACTTTTCACCATCCTGTCGGAAAGCGCGGTCGCGGCCGGTGTGCGCCGGATCGAGGCGCTGACCAGCGAAGGCGCGCGGCGCTACCTTCTGGGCCAGGCCGAACTGGCGCGAGAGGCGGCCGGTGCGCTTAAAACTTCGCCCGCCGAACTGCCGCAGCGTGTGGCGCAACTGGCCGAAGAACGCCGCCGTCTCGAACGCGAACTGACCGATGCAAAGAAAGCCCTGGCACTCGCCGGTCCCGCCAGAAGCGGCGGCGATGAAACCCGCGACATCGCCGGACTGAAAGCCGTGTTGCGCGTGGTTGATGGTGTTTCGCCCAAGGACCTGAAGGGTCTTGCCGATGAGGCGAAAACAAAAATAGGCTCCGGCGTCGTCGCTTTCGTCGCGGCCGCGGATGGCAAGGCCTCGCTCGTCGTCGGCGTCACCGATGATCTGAAGGCCCGCATCAACGCGGTCGATCTGGTCAAGATCGGTGCAGAGAAACTGGGCGGTAAAGGTGGCGGCGGCAGGCCCGATATGGCGCAGGCCGGTGGGCCCGAAACGGCACAGGCACAAGCCGCACTGGATGCCATTGCCGCGCGATTGAGCGAACTGGCCTCGGCCTGAACAGCTTCAGGTCAGATCCATCAGCGGATTGAACGCCACTTCCCACAAATGCCCGTCGGGATCGGCGAAGTAACCGGAATAGCCGCCCCAGAACACATCCTGCGGGCGTTTCACCGCGCGGGCGCCGGCGGCAAGCGCCGTAGCGAAGACGCGATCGACCGCTTCCTTCGATGGCGCGTTGTGGGCCAGCGTGATGCCGGAAAATCCCAGTCCATCATTGGGAATACCCCCATCATCGGAAATACCCGCGTCTTCGGCCAGCTTGTCGCGTGGGGAAAAGCGCAAGCCACGTCCCCTCCAGCGCGAAGAACACGACATCATCGCTGGAATTGTCGCTGTGCTCAGGCAGGCCGAAACCATCGCGATAAAAGGCGCGCGATCGCGGCAGATCGCGCACCCCCAATGTGACCAGGCTGATCTTCCCTTTCATCACGCCACGCAGAAGACGCACAGCTTGTTGCCGGTCGGGTCGCGCAGATAGGCGGCATAGAAACCGCTTTTCGCGTCCGGCGGGCGGAAGCCGGGCCCGCCTTCATCGCGGCCCCCATGCGCCATGCCACCTTGATGGGCCGCCTTCACCTGATCGGGCGATTTCGCCTGATAGGCGATCATGATGCCGTTGCCGGCGTGCGCCGGTTTGCCGTCATAGGGTGGGCAGATCGCGGTGTGGCAGGCCATGAAGCCTTCGCCCGGCGCATCCTTTTCGCCATAGCCGATCCAGCCGCCATCGGCGAGCTTGCGCTCGCTCTCCAGCGCACCGAAAACCGCGTCGTAGAATGTTCCGGCCTTTTCGCTGTCCAGCGCGCCGATGGTGACATAGCCAAGCATTCGCATCTCCCTTGAACGAGGTCCGGCAGGTTACCGAATAGATGGAACGAATAAAGAACATATTTGCCGGGGCAGGATTGCACAATCCGCATGGCCCTTCATGCTGCTGCCCGGAAACCGGCTGGCGGGAAGACGGGGGAAACGTCATGCGCAAACTGCTGATCGTTGTGGGGGCCATTGTCGTATTGCTGGCCGTGGGGCTGTGGGCGCTCAGCACACCCGACATTCCGCGCGCCACGCTGGAAGCGAAATACGCCAAGCCGCCATCGGAATTCCTCATGCTGCCGGATGGCGCGCGGGCGCATGTGCGCGATCGCGGGCCGCGCGACGCCCCGGCGCTGGTGCTGATCCATGGCTCCAATGCCTCTCTCTTCACGTGGGAGCCGTGGGTCGCAAGGCTGAGCGGACAATGGCGCGTGGTCAGCATGGACATGCCGGGCCACGGCCTGACCGGCGCGGTGCCGAACGGCGATTATTCGCAAGAAGCGATGGTGCGTTTCACCGCCGAGGTTGCGGACAAGCTCGGCCTTCATCGTTTCGCCCTCGGCGGCAATTCGATGGGCGGCGGCGTAGCCGCGCGCTTTGCCGAAGAACATCCGAACCGCGTCAGCGCGTTGATCCTGGTGGATGCGGGCGGCATGCCGACCAGGGAACAAGGCAGCAGCATTCCCCTTGTCTTCCGCATTGCGCGCATGCCGGTGGTGAACCAGCTTCTGCTGCACATCACCCCGCGCAGCCTGGTTTCGGAGGGCCTGAACGACGCCATCGTGCGCAAAAACATCCTGACCGACCAGATGATCGACCAGTATTGGGATTTCGCGCGCATGACCGGCACGCGGGAGGCGACGCGTGCCCGCTTCGCCCTGCCGTGGAACACGGCGGTGGCCGACGACATCGGCAAAATCACGGCGCCAACCCTGATCCTGTGGGGTGACAAGGATGGCCTTATTCCGGTGGAGGCCGCGCACCGTTTTCACGATGCGATCAAGGGCTCCAAACTGATCATCTATCCCGGCACCGGCCACATCCCGCAGGAGGAAGTGGCGGACCGTTCGGCGAAAGACGTGGCGGATTTCCTTACCGCCACCTTGCGCCCGGCTGAGGCCGCGCCCGTTCCGGCACAAGAAGGGCCGATGCAACAGGGGCCCACAGCCACGCCGCCGGCAGAACCGCTGCCTGTCGCGCCACAGTAAGGATTACGGTGCGATCAGCCAGCCTTCCGGCAATACCAGCCACGCGCAGCGGCCATGGCCGTTGGCGGAAAGATCGGGTGCGGGCAGCTTGCGCAATAGCAGGGGCCGTTCAAGGCCGGCTCGCCCTTCACCATCAACCAACAATCACCGCAGCAACACCTGGCAGTACGGACATTATTATCGCCCGAAGGTTTGAGATGCGTGCTCATGTTACAGGCCAGTCGAAATGAAAGCGTCCGATATAATAGCTCTTATGGAGATAATCGAGATCAGACTCCCATTCGCCACAAGCGGTTTGGAGCCAGTTAGAGTTTCGCCGCTTGGCGTTGCGCGTTAGTGCAGCAATTGTTTCCGCAAGTTTCTTGAGGCGCGCCGCTGATTTGGGTGCGGCCCACTCTCGCATATAGAGGGCGTCGTTGAGGGGTGGCAGAGGTATGACAAGCACCTGGTCCAGTAGGTGTCGTCGTTCAGACTCAGAGAGATTGTATGTGCTTCCAACATGATAGCCGAGCGCAGACAACATTCCGACTGCGCGCCAAGATTCGGCTGACAGATATCCGTCACCTTTGGGTGCATCGGTAGTAGGCCACTCAAAATAATCATCGCCCGAAATCAATGATCTTGTTCGCTTCTGCCATTCCCTAAGGATCGCATCACGTAAATTCAAAACTGCACTCGAAATTTCGGCGGGATTCCGACCAACCATCTTTTTCACGCATTTCTGATACATCTCAAGAAGTTCTGCATGAGACCGCGTTGGGATGGTTGATATTAGTTTCGGGACCGAATCCTGAACCCTCTTCCGATTTTGTTTTGCCGTTGTGGCTTTTTGATCCGCAGTAGAGCCGAATCGCCGCTCAATGTAATTAGCCCGAAGCGCAGCAATTTTCTTTTCGTATGCCACTTGTTTGGCATCACTACGCTTGGTCTTTTTCTTTCTTGCCTGCATTTCCGCCGACAGCGGCGCCTTACGTCGCCATCGCCTTCTTCAGGTTCTCGTCCACCTTGTCGAGGAAGCCTTCGGTGGTCAGCCATTTCTGTTCCGGTCCGACCAGAAGTGCCAGGTCCTTGGTCATGAAGCCCGCTTCCACCGTCGCCACGCACACCGTCTCCAGCGTGTGGGCGAATTTGTCGAGCGCGGCGTTGCCATCCAGCTTGGCGCGATGGGCAAGCCCGCGTGTCCACGCGAAGATCGAGGCGATGGAGTTGGTGGAGGTGGCGTTGCCCTTCTGATGTTCGCGGTAATGGCGCGTCACCGTGCCGTGGGCTGCTTCGGCTTCCACCGTCTTGCCATCCGGCGACATCAGCACCGACGTCATCAGGCCGAGCGAACCAAACCCTTGCGCCACCGTGTCGGACTGCACATCGCCATCGTAGTTCTTGCAGGCCCAGACATAACCGCCGGACCATTTCAGTGCGCTGGCCACCATGTCGTCGATCAGGCGGTGTTCGTAGGTGATGCCGGCGGCCTTGAACTTAGCGGCGAATTCCTTGTGGAACACCTCCTGGAACAGATCCTTGAAGCGGCCGTCATAGGCTTTTAGGATCGTGTTCTTGGTCGAGAGGTAGACCGGATATTTCCGGTTCAGGCCGTAATTCATCGAGGCGCGGGCGAAATCGCGGATCGACTCATCCAGATTGTACATCGCCATCGCAACGCCGGAGCCCGGTGCCTGAAACACCTCGTGCTCGATCACCTTGCCGTCTTCGCCGACGAATTTGATCGACAGCGTACCCTTGCCCGGATAGCGGAAATCGGTCGCCTTGTACTGATCGCCGAAGGCATGACGGCCGATCACGATCGGCTGGGTCCAGCCCGGCACCAGACGCGGCACGTTCTGGCAGATGATCGGCTCGCGGAAGATCACCCCGCCCAGAATATTGCGGATGGTGCCGTTGGGCGACTTCCACATCTTCTTGAGCTTGAATTCTTCCACGCGAGCCTCGTCCGGCGTGATGGTGGCGCATTTGACGCCGACACCATGTTTCTGGATGGCGTGCGCGGCATCGATCGTCACCTGATCGGCCGTGGCGTCGCGATGCTCGATCCCGAGGTCGTAATATTCGAGCGTGAGGTCGAGATAAGGCAGGATCAGCTTCTTCTTGATCAGGTCCCAGATGATGCGGGTCATCTCGTCGCCGTCGAGCTCGACGACCGGGTTCGCTACCTTGATCTTTTCCATGGAAATCCTCGGGAATTTTCGCTGGCGGGGATATAGCGGCCATGGTCGCGGGCGTCAAAGCGCCGGATGCCGGAGGGGCGGCACGGGAATGGCGGTACAGGCCTTGTCAAAGCCGGGCTGTTGCTGGGATAGAGCGCAGATGACCGCCGCCCCCGCCATCATCCTCGCCCGCCCGCAACTGGGTGAAAACATCGGCGCCGCGGCCCGTGCCATGAAGAATTTCGGCCTTTCAGACCTGCGCCTGGTCGCCCCGCGCGACGGCTGGCCGAATGAGAAGGCCACCGCCATGGCGGCCGGTGCGGCCGATATTGTGGACGGGGCCCGCGTCTTCCCCACCCTGCCTGCGGCACTGGCCGACCTGCATCTGATCCTCGCCACCACGGCGCGCGAACGTGGCGTCGCAAAGCCGGTACTGACCCCGGCCGAGGCCGTATCGCGTTTGCGCGCGGCTGCGGGGCGCGGTGAAAAGACCGGGCTCCTGTTCGGCTCCGAACGCTCCGGCCTCGACAATGAGGAACTTGCCCGTGCCCATGCAGTGATCACCATTCCGACCTCGGACTTCTCCTCCCTCAATCTGGGGCAGGCGGTGCTGCTGCTGGGCCATGAATGGTTCCGCGCCGCCGACACCACCCCGCCGGTGCAGATCGACCATGGCGGGCTTGCCCATCCGGCCAGCGGTGAGGAGATGGAGCATCTTTTCGCCCACCTGGAAGGCGAACTGCTGAAATCCGGCTTCCTGTTCCCGCCTGACAAGGCGGCCGGGATGATGCGCAACATCCGCGCCATGCTGACGCGGGCGGATTTCACCGATCAGGAGGTGCGCACGCTTCGCGGCATGATTGTCGCGCTGTCCCGCGGCAAACACCGCCCGTCCGCACCAGGCGCGCCTTTGACAGGTGACAATGGCGCAGATGACATTCCCCCCGGCACAGGCTAACCAGCCGGTGTGAACGCCGTTTTTTTCCTGATCCTGTTTGCGCTGGCGCTGATCGCGGCCGGGTTCGCGGCCTGGCCCCTGTGGCGCCGGAAAACACGCCCGCCGATGGCGCGCGCGGTGCTGGCGCTGGCGCTCACGCTGCTCATCCTCGGCATTGGCGGCGGCACCTATCTGGTGCTGGGCCGGCCGGCGCTTGGCGTGCGCGCCCTGACCGGGCCCAGCGATACCGATCTGGCCGGGCTGGTTGGCACATTGTCCCGCAAGATGGTGCGCAATCCGGCCGATGAACGGGGCTGGGTGCTGCTCGGCCGCGGCTATCTTTCCTTGAACGATCCGTCGGAAGCCGCGCGATCTTACGGCGAGGCCATCGCGATTGCCGAACGCAAAGGCCGTAAGGATGCGGAGCTCTATTCGGCTTACGGCGAGGCATTGGTCCGCGCCGGCGGTGGTGCGGTGGGAAGCGAGGCCGAAACCGCCTTCCGCAAGGCGCTCGCGATCAATGCGAAGGATCCGGGCAGCCGCTTCTTCCTCGGCCTCGCGCTCGCCAATCGCGGCAAGAAGGACGAGGCGCTGGCGCTGTGGCAGGGGCTTCTGGCTGACACACCGGCCAATGCGCCATGGCGTGCCGATCTGGTCGACCGCATCGCGGTTCTAACGGCGCAAAGCAATGGCGGCGCGCCCGATATTTCCGCGATGGTGGCGGGGCTGGCCGAACGGCTGAAACAGAACCCGGCCGACGCGCCTGGCTGGCAGCGGCTGATCCGCGCCTACACGGTGCTGGGCGAAAAGGAAAAAGCGCAAAGCGCACTCGGCGATGCGCGCAAGGCGCTGGCCGGTGACCTCAATGGTCTTGCCGCGGTCGAAGCCGAGGCCAAGACACTCAAACTGACGGACTGAATCGTCCCCGCCCTAGCTGGCGACGCGGCCCTGCCACACCGGCCAGCAGGTGGTTTTGCCCGCTGCCTTCACGGCGTTGTAGAGCTTCATCTGTGCCTCTTCGGCGTTGGCCCCGCGTTCGTCGGCGAAGTAGTCGGAGCTGCCGGCACACCAGACATAGAATTGATGATTTCCGGCGGCGAAGAAGTCGGTCTGCCGGCTGGAGGTGAATCCGGTCGCCATGGCCACACCGGCTATCGCCACCACCACACCGCAGATCGCGGCACCCAGGATGCGCTTTGCTGACATTGTGTTATCTGGCTCCCTTGCGTTCAGCCATGCGCATGGCGAACGCGCCAATCTCGGGCTCGGATGGCCCCGCGAAAATCCGCTTTATGCTCCCAATGCGCGTGGGCGGCGGCCCCTGAATACAGCCCCGGGCGCGCCCAGCCATGGTTAAGCTAGAAGACCGAAAACCGCTTGTCACGCCTTTTTCTCGAACAGAGACAGGATGTTACACGAATTCAGCTTTGGTTCCCGATGCGTTCAGGGATTCCGCCCTCGGCCCGGACCATGGCCTCCACGGCTTCTGCCGCTTCTTCCACCGCCGCCGAATCGCGGCCCCGGACCACCAGTTGCGTGCCAAACCCGTCTTCGCGGTAGAACGGGTAGGAGCCGATTGCGACCGAAGCATGGCCGGCCTGCACTTTGGCCAGCCCTGCGGCAATACGGCCCTCCGCCATCCGTGTGCTGATGGTGGCGGCGTGGACCACCTGGCCGCGGGTCAGCCGGGGGGCAATGTCTTCCAGCATCGCGCGCATGATCATCGGCACCCCTGCCATCACGAAGACATTGCCGATCTGGAAGCCCGGCGCGGTCGAGACCGGGTTTCTCACCAAGGTGGCGGTGAAGGGAATGCGCGCCATCCGTTTGCGGGCCTCGGTGAACTCCCCCGGCTTGTAGCGGACGGCCAGCAGCGCCATCGCATCGGGGTGGTAATCGATGCCGACGTCGAAGGCCTTGGCCACCGCATCGGCGGTGATGTCGTCATGGGTGGGGCCGATGCCGCCGGTGGTGAAAACGTAAGTGTAGCGGGCCCTGAGCGCGTTCAGCGCGGCAGCGATCTCATCCTGGACATCCCCCACCACGCGGACCTCACGCAGATCGATGCCGAGCGCGCCCAGAAACCGCGCAATGGCATTGGTGTTGGTATCCTGGGTGCGGCCGGAGAGGATTTCATCCCCGATCACCAGCACGGCGGCGGTTACGATTGTTTCGCTCATGGCAATGCCTATCTCATGAGAATTGGCGGTGGAAAAGGCGGAAACTTTGCGTGAACCCCCGCACCGGGTGTAAGAAAAGCCCGGAGTGGCCGAGGCCACAAGCGGCCCGTTCGCAAGAAACCGGAGGCCGCAAAAAGAAAGGTTGAAGGCGTGTCATCTTTTGCAAGCGATGCCGGTCTGGCAGGCGACACTGGTTTGACGGGCGATTTGGGTGTGATGCCCGACGAAGGCGCCTTCGAGGCGGCGCGGCGGGCGAGTTTTGCCGTCAGCCTGCATAACGAAGACGGCTTTGCCGGCATGCGCAAGGCGGGCCGTCTGGCGGCCGAGGTGCTGGACCTGATGGTGCCGCTGGTTCAGCCTGGTGTCACCACCGCCGAACTCGACAAGGTGGCTTATCAATACATTGTCGATCACGGCGCCATTCCCGCCTGCCTCGGCTATCGCGGCTATCGCAACACGCTGTGCACGTCCATCAATCACGTGGTCTGCCACGGCATTCCGAACGACAAGCCGTTGCGCGACGGCGACATCATCAACATCGACGTCACCGTGATCGTCGACGGCTGGCACGGCGACACCAGCCGCATGTACCCGGTGGGCGCGGTCAAGCGCAAAGCGATGCGCCTGATCGACATCACTTATGAATCGATGATGCGCGCGATCAATATCGTGAAGCCCGGCGCCACCACCGGCGACATCGGCCACACCATCCAGTCCTATGCCGAAGATGAGGAGCGCTGCTCGGTCGTGCGCGATTTCTGCGGCCATGGCGTCGGCAAGATTTTTCACAGCCTGCCCAACATCGTGCATTACGGCCGCGCGGGCCATGGGCTGGCGCTCAAGCCCGGCATGTTCTTCACCATCGAACCGATGATCAATCTTGGCGGCTATGGCGTAAAAGTGCTTCATGACGGGTGGACGGCGGTGACTCGCGACCGCTCACTGTCTGCACAGTTCGAACATTCCATTGGTGTCACCCAGGATGGCGTCGAAATCTTCACCCGCTCGCCCAAAGGCTGGGACAAGCCGCCCTATACCGGCTGACGGCATCGTGGATAATGGCGGGGCGGACGGCATTGCCGATGCCGCCCGCATCTTCGAACCACCAGCATCGCAGCAACCACCGCATTATCTCGAACACCGCGCGCGATTGCGTGCCCGCTTCATGGCGGGCGGGGCCGATGCCCTGCCCGATTACGAATTGCTGGAGCTGGTGCTGTTCGCCGCCATTCCGCGGCGCGATGTGAAGCCGCTGGCCAAAACCTTGATCGCCCGCTTCGGCAGCTTTGCCGATGTGATCGCGGCCCCGCCCGAACGCCTGCTCGACGTCGATGGCATCGGGGAAACGACCGTCAGCGCACTGAAGGTGATTCACGCGGCGGCCCTTCGTCTGTCACGCACACAGGTGCTGAACCGGCCCGCGCTCAGTTCATGGGCGGCCCTGATCGACTATTGCACCGCCGCGATGGCGCGCGCCCCCAACGAGGAATTCCGTACCCTGTTCCTCGACCGCAAGAATGTCCTGATCGCCGACGAAGTACAGACCCGCGGCACTGTCGATCACACGCCGGTCTATCCGCGCGAGATCGTCAAGCGCGCGCTGGAGCTTGGCGCCTCGGCCCTCATACTCGTGCACAACCACCCCACTACCCCTCTTTCGATCACGTTGGATCACGCTCAATGCCGCTGAATCATCAATGAAATAGCTGCTTTTTGCGCGTTGCGTACAGGGGGCGGTTATGGCAAATTGGGGGCGGTTAGAGGTATTGAAAACGGCTTTCCGATCCCAGCAAACGATCCCCGTTTCTCCTCGACCGATCCCAGTTGCGGGACCAGGAGGAACGCCATGCCAAGCCTGACCGACACAGCAATCCGACATGCGCTGAAGCGCGTCGAGATGAGTCAGAAACAAGAAAACCTCGCCGATGGCGAAGGGCGCGGCACAGGACGTCTCGTCCTCGTCCTCAAACCCATGCCGAAGCGCGTGACGGCTGACTGGATGGCGCAGCAGTGGCGCGATGGGAAGCGAACCAAGAAAAAGCTCGGCGCCTACCCGTCGATGACGCTTGGCCAGGCCCGCGAGATTTTCAAGCGCGACTTCGCCGACGTCATCCAGAAAGGTCGAAGCATCAAGATCGCGACGGACACGCGTCCCGGCACAGTCGCCGATCTTTTCGAGGGATATGTCGCGTCGCTCAAGGCCGCGAACAAACCCTCCTGGAAGGAAGCCGAAAAGGGCCTGAACAAAATTGCCGACACCCTCGGACGCAACCGCCTAGCCCGCGAGATCGAGTCCGAGGAAATCATTGAACTGATCCGCCCGATCTATGATCGCGGCGCCAAGTCGATGGCGGATCATGTGCGCTCCTACCTCCACGCCGCCTTTAGCTGGGGCATGAAGTCCGACAACGACTATCGGCAGCAATCCGCTCGGCGCTTCCGTATTCCCTTCAATCCGGCGACAGGCATCCCGACCGAACCCAAGGTCCAGGGTACGCGCTGGCTCGACGAAGAGGAGTGGGTCCAGCTCTACCGCTGGCTGGAGTGTCCCGATACGCCTGTCCATCCCCCGTATACGCGCGCGGTCCGCATCCTCATGCTGACCGGCCAGCGCGTCGAGGAGATCGCAAATCTCCACATCGACCAGTGGGACGCCAAAGAGAAGATCATCGACTGGTCCAAGACCAAGAACGAACAGCCCCATGCCGTGCCGGTGCCTGCTCTGGCGGCAGAGCTAATCTCGTCCATCAATGTCAACGAATACGGCTGGTTCTTCCCTTCGGCCAAGGACCCGTCGAAGCCCGTTAGCCACGGCACACTCTATTCGTTCATGTGGCGCCAGCGCGACCGCGGCGTAATCCCCTACGTGACGAACCGCGACCTACGCCGGACCTTCAAGACGCTAACCGGCAAAGCGGGCATCCCGAAGGAAATCCGCGATCGCCTGCAAAACCATGCTTTGCAGGACGTCAGCTCGAAGCACTACGACCGCTGGAACTACATGGCTGAGAAGCGAGCCGGCATGGCGAAATGGGACAAGTTCGTCCGCGCCATGCTGGCGAAGAAGCGCCTGAAGGCGGCCGCATGACCTCTCGGCCGCCGAAACCCGTCCATTCTCGGCGAGCGAGGGCTTCCGCTCCCTCGACCGAGGTCAATGCACACACCTACGCCGCGTTCGTCGGAGACCTGAAGCAGAAGATCGCCGCTGCCCGCCACCGGGCCGGCCTGTCCATCAATCGCGAGCTGGTGATGCTCTATTGGACTATCGGTCGCGATATTCTGAGTCGGCAGGAGCGCGAGGGTTGGGGCGCCAAGGTCATCGACCGGCTGTCGGAGGACCTCCGCCAAGCCTTTCCCGAGATGACCGGACTTTCAGCCCGAAACCTGAAATATATGCGCACCTTCGCCGAGGCCTGGCCCGACGGCGAATTTGTGCAGCAGCTTGCTGCACAATTGCCATGGGGCCACAACATGCTCCTTCTCGATGCCACCAAGGCATCTGAAGAACGCGCTTGGTATGCCCGGCAGACAATCGAGTACGGCTGGAGCCGGAACGTTCTCGCCCACCAGATCGCAAGCAATCTCTTCGCCCGTCAAGGAAGCGCGCTGACCAACTTCTCGCGGACTCTTCCGGCGGAGCAATCCGAGCTGGCCCAGCAGATTCTCAAAGACCCCTATACGTTCGACTTCCTCTCGCTCGGCCCCGAAATGTTGGAGCGCGATCTCGAACGCGGCCTGATCGAACACCTCCGCTCGCTCATCCTCGAACTCGGCAAGGGCTTCGCCTTCGTCGGCAGCCAGTACCATCTCGAAGTCGGCGGGCAGGATTATTACCTCGACCTGCTGTTCTACCATCTGCGACTGCGCTGCTTCGTGGTGATCGAGCTGAAGATCGAGGATTTCAAACCCGAGTTCGCGGGCAAGATGAATTTCTATCTGTCGGCCGTGGACGAGCAATTGCGCCATCCCGACGACAAGCCGACGATCGGCATCATCCTGTGCAAGGGACGCAACGAGGTGATCGTCGAGTACGCCTTGCGAGATTCGAGCAAGCCGATGGGGGTGGCTCAATATCAACTTTCGCAGGCGCTCCCTCCTCAGCTCCAAGAAGATCTCCCGACGGTCGAGGAGCTTGGGCGGGAATTCCCGCTCATGTCGGTCGTCAAGCTTCGTATCGAAATCGAGCGCGCCCTGCGTGAACTCGTCGTCGCTAAGGGCATCGATCCGCGCCGGATGGGCATCTCGCAGATGCTCGGCAAACTGCAAGGCCTGGGGATTTCTACAGCCAGCATCAGGCAAATGCACGGCGTCCTGCAATCCATGCTTGAGGCGTCGCACGGCGTGGATGTCGAGTCGGACGCGGCCAAGCGGGCCGTGGAAATCGGCACGGCTTTCCTTGCTGATCTCAGGACAATAAACGAGATGACTGACCACTCCACGAAGAACACCAATATTGATAAGTAGTGTGTAGTCGCGTCGCTCGATCGGCGCATACGATCAAGGCGCTGGGGAGGCAAATGCCAGCAACTGCATTTTCTATAAGGTTCGCGCGCGAACTCGACGTTGACCAGCTCGCGACCCTGATGACCGGCGCACAACCAACGCAGGACCGCGACGGGGCTGAACTTCTCAGCGGGTTTGGCGATGCGATCCGCGCCGATATTCAATGCTCATCGTGCGGCAAATTCGGTGCTGGCGTCGTTCGATCGGCAAGATCTCGGGCCTCTAAGGCGGTTCTCCGACAGGCACATTTCAGATTTGTCGATCCCAGCGGCGGCGACGCCCATCATCCGTTCTGTGAATTCTACGGCGACGACGAAACGCGCTCGACTCAGGACAGCCTTTTCGACTTCGGATCAGAAAAAAGCGTAGAAACGCGCGCAATCCGGCTTCTCGTCTGCAAGGGCATAGAGCAGGGTATCTTTGACCAACGTCGCATCCGGGACATGCGGCAGTGGTTTTTCGATCTCAAGTCCGCCACCCGCTTCACGGTGTCCTTGCCGCTAGAGGCGATCCCATGGACACAGGCGCTCCAGCGACATCCCTACCATCAGCGCTGGCCGTTCCACCCCTCCCAAGGCGACATGCCGGCCTTCGATTGGAAAGCCGCCGCGAAGAAGCAATTCACCGAAGAGCACCTCGATCTGTTCGATCTGGTGAAAGGCGGCATCCTGCCTTTCGAAGAGGCGACGTGGCGACAGGCGGCCGAGCTCGCCCGGAAAAACCATGGGCGCGAGGTTTTCGACGCCACCAAACTCCAGCCCTACTATGAGGCCGCGATCTCGCTCTGCACCTTCGTCGCTGCGAACGGCGGCATCGATTTCGGTAAGCGACATCCCGAAATTTATCGATGGAAAGGCGCTCCACCCGTTCTGCTTGCCCTCTGCGCGCTGGTGTTGTTCGTCTCCGATTGGAACATGATCGCCGCGACCACAGCCTTCGCGAAGCTGTTGGCCGCGCCGCCGCCCAGCGATCTCGCGCTCGGCAACGTCATTGGACTCAATCCCTTTCACGACTATGGCGCGTGGCGTCTCGTCATTGCGTCCTCCGAGGTCGCCGCCAGAAGCGCAAACGGCCTGGATTACGGGGCCCGGCTAGCGGCGATCGAGGCGGAGCTGCGCGAGCAGCATCGCCTATGGAAGAGCGAACAGCCCCCCGGCTAGGCCTGCCATCTGAGGAATAGCGTATGACCGTCGAATGGACGCCGGTGTTCGTCCTGCCCAACGTGCCCCTCGACCAGGCCGTCGACTGCGAGATCGCGGCGATCGCGCCGGCTCATGACCCTCGCGTCAAAGCCCTGAAGCGCGCCCATCCGACGTTCAAGCAATTCCTCAATCGCTTCACGGATAATTTCGGAGAGAAGTTCGAGCCGGCCGTCCTCCTGCTCGATGCCGATGCGCCACCACGCTTCCGCGACGTCGCCGCCCTGGGAAGTTTCCGAGACACCATCGCACTGTCGGCCATCACCCACGGGCGCGCTATGGAGCTTCGCTATCCGCGCGGGCACCGCGTTCTGTTCGGCGAGGCCTTCGCGATCTACCCGTGGATGCTCGACCGGCATTACAAGGACGTCATCGGCAGCACACCGGCCATCCTCGGGACGCATATGGTGTCTAGCTTCCGAGGCCAGTCATCACCGACCATCTTCCGCACGCCGCTCGCGGCGAGCGACATCGACGAACCACTCCTCAGCGCGCTGTTGGCACGTTGGCGCCGCCGATATGAGGCCCATGAGCCGGCATGGGAGGACGTGGCGCTGATGCGTTCACTCAACATGGCCTACCAGGCTTCGCTCCTGCCCGCCGGGACCGACACGACGTTCTATGATGTCGGCCGGATCGTCTCGCTCTGGGTCAGCGCTTTTGAAATTCTGGTTCACCCGGGCGGAAGCGGTCAGGCGGATCGTAAAAAGGTGTTCGAGCTGATCGAGCGGACGCGGTGGGCGATTCCGGCCAGCGGCCAGCTCGCACATGACACCGGCGGGAAGACGAAGGTGAAACGGACTCTGGCGTCATGGCTGGTCGAGACGCTCTATGTTTGCCGAAACGATTTCCTTCACGGCAATCCCGTGGACCGGAGCACGCTGCTGCTCGCCACGCCTCAGCGCACCATCTTCGAGTACGCCGCGCCGCTCTACAGGATCGCGCTCACCGCCTTCCTGCCGCTCACATACGATGCGCCGATTCCATCAAAGGAGAACCCTGAAGCCTTGGGCGAATATATCGCCGATCGCATGACGTTCATGGACCCGCAGAAAGCGGCCGAAGAGGGATTACTGACCGCGACGCAGCCGCCGCCCATTCCAGACACGCGCCGCCCCCGGATCACACGACCGGCTGGAAACATCTAGCAGTGCGGCTTCGCCACTGCCTTCCCTTGCTCGCTCTCGGTCTCATCGCCGCCTCGCCCGCGACGCACATCATCGATGGTGACACCTTCACGCTCGGCGGCGAGCGCGTTCGGCTGTCGGGCATAGATGCACCCGAAGGCCTCCAGATCTGCCAAGACGCCGCTGGTCGTGGCTTCAGATGCGGGGACGTGGCGCGTGAGCGCCTGATCGCCCTGATCGGCGGCCGATCCGTGGATTGCCGGCTGAAAGACCGAGACGGCTATGGCCGGATGGTCGCCCAGTGCAACGTCGCGGGCCACGACCTTGGCGAGGCCATGATCCGCGAAGGCTGGGCGGTCGAATACCGCCAGTTCAGCCGAGGAGCCTATGCCGCTGCCGAGCGGCAGGCCCGGTCGGGCAAGCGCCGCCTCTGGGGTGGAACGTTCGAACCGCCCGACCATTGGCGCGCCGACGCCCGAGCGGAGCGACCGGCTCCGCAGTCCCCGCCAGGGTCCTGCATGCTGAAGGGCAACACCAACGCCAAAGGTCGCAAGATCTTTCACACACCTGGCCAGCGAGACTATGGCGTCACGGTGATCGACACCGCGCACGGCGAGCGCTGGTTCTGCAGCGCGGCGGAAGCGATCGCGGCGGGTTGGACTCCCGCCGCCCGCTGAGGAGCATGGGTGCGTCTCACGCCATTCTCGGTGCTTGCGTCCGCACGCGCTCATCACACTATGAGATCAATTCTATCTCACCGGCTTCGAACCAACCTTGTCTGATCATTGCGTCGCGCGCGAGCGCGGGATCAGTTGCGTAATACACAACGGCAAGGCTCTCTTCAGCGCGGCTGCAGGTCACGTAAAACAGCCGTCGCGTCCTATCGATCGTTGTCTCCTTGCCGGCAGCTTCATTATCAAGATCCGTCTTGCTCTTCGCCTTTGTCGCGAAAAGCTTGTCGTAAGCGAACATGAAACCGCGGGCTTCATCGTCGCTAACGACAACCATCACCCTTGGAAATTCTAGCCCTTTTACCCCTTGATGCGTGTCGAACTGCGAGATGCCCCGAACGTAGCGATCATATCGCTCGATCTGGTCGAACGGCGCCTCAAGCGCCAACCGCCAACCGCCCAACTCGCTTTTGACATCGACTTCTTCTTCCTGGTCGTCGGCGTCGCCGGCTGCGTCACCCTCGCCTTCCACGACGACGGCATCGGCGGCGGAAAACGGAACGAGCACCTCGGGTATCGTGAAGAGGTTAGCTTCGGCGACATAGCGCAAGACCGAGCGCGCAGTCGGCTTCGCTTCCGCGTTCACCAAGGCCAGCAGGCCATCGCAAGCAGCCTTAACCTCGCTGAGAAGGCCAACCTGCTTCTCGCCCGCAGCTTCAAGCGCCTTGCGCTCGAGGAGTGGAGATGTGCGCCGAACGACCGCAGCGACAGCAAACCGATCTCCCGCGCGCAGGGCCGTGACCAGCGGCAGTATCTCGCGCGTGAAAAGTCCGATGCCCGCTCCGGTCCCTTGCAGAAAGCTCGTGCGGATGCGCTCAACCGCGTAGAGGGGCTCGAAGAATTGTTCGAAGCCAAACCGGCGCGCGGACATCAGGTGCTCCAGCGCCAGCGTCTTGATCGCTTCCGCTCCGGCCGCCCAGTTCGGATCGGCCGTGAGCTCTGCCATACGCGCCGCTGCGGTGGCCTCGGCGGCGCTCTTGTCGGCTATCGCCTGCGAGACGACGAACAGCCGAACCACACCCTGTTTAGCATCGCTGCGTGGCTGCTGTTCCTCGCCATCCTCATCTCGTCTAATTTTGTTGATGAGCGCGATGACCCGCGTGGGGCAACGATGGTTCATTCGCTTCCTCGGCCTGGCCCAGGCCTGCGGGATAGCCTCCGCTAAACGCTCCTTCCCGTCGGCGTAGATGCGCTGCATCGTGTCGCCAAAGAGTCCGAGGCAAAAGGCCTCGCGGTATCCCGCCTCGACATCGAGCAGCGCTTCCATGAGCCTTCGGCTCGTATCCTGGCTCTCGTCGATCAGCAGAATGGGGAATCGGGTTACAAGCAGCCGGCGCAAACCAGGCTTCGCGCCGAGAAAATCAGCGGTCATGGCAATGACCTCTGCGTGGCTCAAAGAGTCCCGCGTGCGGTTGTCGCCCGTGGGGCTGTAAACAAATCGCGTGATCTCGGCGAGATTCTCGCGGCGACGCCGCTTGCTTTCTATCGAGCGAGCGCGATCCGAAGCGGCTTTGCTGTTTGGCCGCCCCTTCGCCTGTGCTTCCTCCAGCTCTGCGATATCCGCAAGGAGCCGTGTCGCCAGCCACCCACGAATATCACCGTCGTAGCCGGCAATCAGCGACCACGCGAACGCGTGAATGGTCGACACCTCTACCCGAGGATCGAACTCGAGCCGTTGCTTGATCTCGTCGCAGGCGGCATTGGTGTAGGTAATCACTCCGATCTTCTGACCGGATAGCGACAACCTCCGGCCCTGCTCCTTACACACCGTCCGGATCGCCTCGACGAGCGAACGCGTCTTGCCCGACCCGGCGCCAGCATAGAGAAAGAAGCTCCTCGGCTTCTCGACGTTCAGGCAGGCGAGGATCGTTTCATCGGCTTCGGAATCGAATTTGTCGTCGACCGCGCTCATGCATCGGCCCCCTCGATTTCAGCGACGACAAGCACTTCCTCCGGCGGGTCAGCGTCGACCTCCTCTTCGGGTGGCGCCTCCTTGACCAGAGGCAGAATCTCAACCTGCTTTTTCTTGAGCTGCGCGAGCAGCCACTCAAGTCCCTCGGCGATGTAACGCGGCACGACGATCGTGTCGAAATTCTCCACCTCCATCACGTCAAGCGCAAACTCAGCCTTCTTGCCGTTCTTGAGAGCGAGGTACATTTTCCCGCCGATCGCGGCCGCCCCACCACCATCAGCGATCGCATCTCGAAACTTGCGGACCAGGCCGGTGCCATCCAGTCCGGCGAAGAAGCTGAGATTCTCGAACGCCAGGGCATCCTCAAACGTATAAGGATACGCGACCTCCGGTCCGACAATACCCGGGGACGTCAGACCCAACGGGATCTGATACGCGGCCCGCACAGCAAATAGTGGGTCGTCGTCCTCATGTAGCGTCTTCGTCGCGGCATCAGCTCGCATCAGCTCATCGACGTCGTCGAGCTTTGGCACCCATGTCTTCAACGTCGCATTATTGGTTTTCTGACCAGCGCCTTTCGCGGGTGGGACGGAGGCGCCCCCCGCTTTATCCAGCGTATCCAGGTCAGTGATAATCAGGGTCAGCAAGCCGAGATGATCAATCAAAGGCTTGAGACGATGCGCGTGGCTTCCTCCAATCTCAAGCAGGGTGATGTAGCATTGGTTGAGCTCGTCATAGTGCGCCCGGATGAAATTGGGGACGAGCATACGTTCCGCTGGACCCTCCACCAAAATGGCCGCGTCGGCGAAGAACAGATCCGCGTGCTGGGCCCGAAGATATCGGGTCACGAAACGCTCGGTCTCACTCCCGGGACCAAAAACCTCCGACAGATTGATAACAGTGGAGACCGGCACTTTCGCGGCCATACCCGCAGGCAGCCGCCGGAAGTAGCGCAGGCAAGAGAACGACGTCTCATGCGCTACATGGCTCGAATGGGTGCTGACAACTAATTGGGTGCGCAGCTTTTGGCTGTCACCAAGGTCCTCGTGCGCACGCAGCACTGCATAAGCCTTCTTGATGAAGACTTGCTGGACCTGCGCGTGCAAATGCGCTTCCGGTTCCTCGACCAGGACGAGATGGAGAGGCTCGGTCGTCGTCACCGTCGCGCCGGTTGATGCCTTCCCGACGCGCATCCAGGCGTCACGAAAACTCATCAACTGGAATATCATCGAGATCAGGTTTTGATAGCCGAGGCCGTTATTAGCCTCGGGCAATCGCAACACCGGGGTCGTCGCGCCGTCCTCGGCAATGACGTCCACCTCGAAGCTGATCGCCGCGTTGTGATTGAGACCGTCGATTGCTTTCAAGCGTGTCGAAACGCGCGGGCGCGGATCGGTCACGCCGGGGTATCCCATACCCTCGACCTCGGTGAACGCTGCCTTGAAACTCTCGGTCAGCCGCTTGTCGAACGCGTCCTGGGCGGCTTCTATCGCCTGCAACGCGCCAAGGTCCTTCGGATCAGGTCCCTTCGTCGGGTCAAGGTGTTTGGAGTAGTAGCTTCTGAGCTGGTCGGACAGGCGACTGCCGCTCGCCGCCGCAGGAGCATCATCATCCTCCGCCGCCTGCTGCTCTTCACCGAAGCCCCTCTGCGCCGGTATGTCATGAACGCGGATCAAGCCGCTCAGCGGGTCGCCATCGATCGGCCGAGCCCCGCCCGGAAGGACCTGCGGACGCGCCAGTGATTTTGCAGGAGCGACAAGCTGACCCGGATCCAGCGAATAAGCCCGAATGGTGAAGTGCGTCGACAAACGCTTGCTCAGGAAATCGATCAGACTCTCGGGCCAGATTGTCAGCTTGGGCGGAGCAGCAGGCGGATCAGCGTCGGGATTCTCCGCCGCAGCGGCCGCGACGGCGGCCGCCCTCATCGTCTCGGCATCGCTCACCGCGCCCATGTACTCCTTGTACAAGAGCGCAAGGTCCTTCGGCTCGTAGCGTAGCCGAACGCCGAGTCGTCCCCCCTCCCAATCCAAGGTTGGGATGAGGTCGCGAACGTGGTGCATCTCCCCCGCTTCGACGTGCAGCCACAGGTCCAGAGTCGGCAACGTGCTAACCCAGGGATCGATGACCAGGTCGACGATTTCCTCCGCGTTCCGCGCAGCTATCCACGCCGCGCCCAAGGCGATGATCGTGGGCCAATGGCACAACGTGAAATCGTGCATCTCGAACGGGCAGCGCCGCGGCGACAGGAAGCGCCGTAGCGCAAGCATCGCCGATGTCTTGCCGCTGTTGTTCGCTCCGACGAAAAGTGTGGTCGTGGTTGAAAGATCGACCCGCGTCGACAATAATTTCCTGAAATTGGCGATCTCTAAAAATTCGATATGCACTGTTAGCGTCCCCCAACCCCGGTCTGCGGTAACATCATCCGCAAATCATTTTCGCGTTATACTTTTCTTTGACCGATAGCAGCAGTCGACTCCCGCAAAGTCTTTTCGAGGCACTTTCTTGTTGGCGAGGCGCCCCGCTATGAGAGGCCGCGACGTCTTACTGCCGCGATCACCTTTTGATTTATCACGCGCCTACTCGCCAACTGCCGCGCAGACAGGTTGCGCTTGCGCATTGTGCTCTGCTGGAACTGATACTCCCAATCGTTGATAACCCCGCGTTCGTGAAAGAACGCGGTTGCATCCGGGCCAATAGCCTTATCCAGGTCGGCTCGGACACGTTTTAGAGATTGGAAAATTAGATCGGAGCGGAAGCCCAAGAACCTCTTCACACAGACGTTGCCGACGTCCACCGACTTCGCGGTCGTAGCGTTGGAGATGGTACACAACTCGATGATAGGGAAATGACCGCACAGACAGGTCTCGGGCTCGTCGGCTTCGGAAATCTCGACAAGCCGCCATTCTTTTTTGGCAACTTCCCAATCGGTGGCCCGGCTCAGCGTCAAGATCGCGGCCTTAAGCTGCTGAAAGTTGTATCCGTCTCCCATACCCTGTTCCCTCAGCTCCCAGGCGGTGACATTCCTAGCCCTTCATAGATGGTCTTGAGCTTCGCCCAGGCCGCATCGAGCATCGGCTTCGCAGCGTCCCGGCTGTAACTGTAGTCGTCGTTGGTCGCGTTCGTCCGAACGACGAGACACCACTCTCCCTTGGAGATCGTGTGCGAAGTGTTCCGCCGACATTTGCGTTGGCGCTGCGCCTGCTCGATCTTCACGTCGATCAGAATGTCCCTGACTTTAGCCATCGTTCTTCCCCTTGAGGGAGTCGCGCACGGTGTCTCCCAGCATGTCGAGTGCAGCCAGCGCATCCTCGTTGTCACCTGCATCGGTCGTTTTGCGGCTCCCGGCCTTGATTCCGAGGTGTTCGTTGACCGCCTTGTTTAGCAGCGACGTGACGGCGGCTCGGTTGTCGCGCCCCGCTACGGTCTTGTCTCGCTGGCCGACCTCGCGGCCGGCGGGCGAAAGTTTCAGATCCTTGAGTATGCGGGCGACGACGGAGCCTGTGCGTTCGGAGAGCCGCTTGCGTGCGCCAACCCGCCGCGCCTGCGGCTGCACCGGGAGGTCGCCAGCACTGCTGACCTGGGAAAGCTCCGCCTGCTTTCGCCGCAGCGTCTCCCTGAGCTTGTCCTTCGCGATGACGTCGCGCAGGCGGAGGCCGGCGCCGATCTCGTGGTCCAGCATCTCCTCGAGGACGCGATCGTCTTCCGGATCAAGGAACGACCGATTGATGAACGAGCCGACGATCTCGTTATCGACCAGCATTCCGATGTCGAAGCGGCGGGGCTCTCCTGAGCCGTCGCCATCGCCATTCTCGTCACCAGCCTCCAGCCACTTCTTGACCATCGCCTGGTCATCGAAATCGAGTTCGCGGAAATCGTCCCAATGGGCGTCGGTGTTCAAGCCCACATGGGAAACCACAAAGGCGTGGTTGTCCGGGTGGTCGGGCTTCGCCTCATGGACAACGCGCATCACGCGCCCGACGAACTGGATGTAAGGCGACAAGCTTGCGAACGGCCGGAAGATGGCCGCAACGCTAAGGGGCGGGTGATCGAAGCCTTCACCGAGCATCTGCACCTGCACGATGCAATCGAGCTTGCCGCTGCGCAGATCGGCAAGAACGGCATCCTGCTTGTCTCGATCCATTTCACCGTAGATTTCGGCCGCCTTCAGGCCCCGTTCCTCATACAGCCCGCGCACCTGGCGGGCATGGTCGACGGAACAGGCGACGGCGATAATCTGGTGGCGGAAACCACTTCGCTCTCGCAGCTCCTGCAGATACTTGATGCTGGCTTCGACGATGTGCCGATTGCACTCGGGCGCCAACGCGACGCCCCGCCTGAACCAGGCATGTTCCCGCAACGCCATCACCTCTTCCAGGGTGTGCCGTTTCGTGTCGTCGCGGTAGGTGAAGGACAACTCCGACGGCGCGACGTTCCGGGAGTGGATTTGCTTGATGTACCCCTTCACCATCGCCCGCGTGAACGGGTAGCGATAGATCACCTTGCCGACCGGCCGGGTTCCGTCACCTCGGAACGGCGTCGCGGTCAGGCTGACGACCTTGGCGTTCGGAAAGCGATCGAAGACCTTCGCCCAGCTCGGGGCCACGTTGTGGTGGCCCTCGTCGATCATGATCATGTCGAAATAGTTCGGCGGAAACTGCGGGAGCCAACGATCGGCCGAACTGGCCAATTGGTGGATGTTGGTCACGACGAACTGGCTCGCGTTGCAGTCGTGGAGATTGGCGTCGACGCCATCCAGGACGGCGCGAAACGGCCCTGCGGAAAAATCGTGGAGCGCCCCCGTCCGCCGCCAGAAATTCTTCGGGTTGCTGATGTCGAGCGATTCCGCGACGCCCGACCGGATCGTCAAGTTCGGCGTGATGACGAGCGCGCGCCCTTTGGCGACGCCGAAGGGCAATGTCGCAATGACGCCGGTCTTTCCGCATCCGACGGGAATCTGCAAGATCACCGGCTCGTTCGAAGCGTCGAAGTGGGTCCGCACTGCACGGTGGGCGCCCTGCTGCGGCTCGCGGATCTTGGGGTTCGCCTCAATGTCCACAGTTAGCGTCTGAAACATGTGGTCCGGCTCGTCGGCGGCCTGCTCAGCGCGCCGATACTCGAGGCGGAAGGGCTCAAGGTCGGGCCGGCGATAGAAGCGATAGCCGCTTCCTGGCCGGCGCACCGGCTTGAGCTTGTCGGAGGCATCCCACCGGCGAAGGGTGTCCTTCGAAACGCCGACGTACTCAGCGGCCTCAGCTAGGGTTAGGAAATCAGGGGCATCATTCTGTGACATAGAGCAACCTTACGCAACTCTATGCAGGCAGTCAATTCCCTATGGAGATTCTAAGCTACCGCTTGACTCCAAGACGCAAAGGATAGAACAAACAGAGAACATGATGAAGAACCCGTCCCCGGAGGTCAGGAACGAACTTGCGGCCCGAGCCCGCCATAGAGTCTTTGCGCGCGCAGATCGAAAAGATCGAAGGCAGAAGCCGGCGCGCCAAATCGGTGCTCCCCTTCGGGATCACCGAGGTGGACTCACGACTTCCTGGTGGCGGCCTAGCCTTCGGCGCGCTGCATGAAATAGCCGGTGGCGGCAATGGCGCTGTCGACGGCGCGGCGGCAGCGTCTTTCAGCGCAGGTGTCGCCGCCCGCACCAAGGGTAAAATCCTCTGGTGCATTACGCGCGCGGACCTGTTTGCTCCGGCCATCGCCCAGGCGGGCCTTGCAAGCGACCGCGTGATCTATCTCGAAGCTGGCGACGACAAGACCGTGCTCGCGTGCATGGAGGAAGGCTTACGACATGGCGGCCTCGGGGCCGTGATCGGCGAGGTCGCCCGCCTATCCATGACGGCGTCGCGGCGGCTGCAATTGGCGGCCGAAGGCACAGGCTCGCTTGGGATCGCCTTGCGGCGCTGGCGGCGACAGACAGAGGCAACGGATTTTGGCCAGCCGACCGCGGCGATGACGCGCTGGCGTGTGTCCGCGCTGCCCTCGACGCCGCTGCCTGTTCCCGGCGTAGGCCGCGCCCGCTGGCTGGTTGAACTCATCCGCGCGCGAGCGGGCGAAAGTGCAGATTTCGAGTTGGAGGCGTGCGATGACACGGGTCGTCTCGCTCTTCCTGCCGAACTGGTCCACCGACCGGCTTCGGCGGAAGGCTGGCGACGCGGCGCCTCCGACTGAGGCGCCGCTCGTCCTGATTGGCCGCGACGGGAAAAGGCGGGTGGTGCTGGCGGCGGATGCTGCGGCCCAGGCCGGCGGCCTGCGCGCCGGCATGCCCGTCACCAAGGCGCAAGTGCTGGCGCGTGGCCTCATCGTGCAGGATGCCGATCCGGCAGCCGACGCCGAGGCGCTTGAGCGTCTCGCGGTGTGGCTTCTCCGGTATGCACCAATCGTCGCCCCCGACCCGCCCGACGGCCTCATCATCGACTCGACAGGCGCTGATCATCTCCACGGCGGCGAGACTGTCATGCTGGATGGCTTGATCGGGCGCCTTGCCATGTCCGGGATCTCCGCGAGAGGAGCGATCGCCGACACCTGGGGAGCAGCCCATGCGCTGGCCCGATTTTCAGCGCAGCCGGCTGTCATCGCGCCCGAGGGCCACGGCTCGCTCATCTTGGAGCGATTGCCGCTAGAGGCGTTACGCATTCCATCTCTCACCATCGCGGCGCTGCGCACGCTCGGCTTTCGAACGGTCGGCGATCTTCTGGCGCAGCCGCGCGCGCCGCTCACCCTTCGCTTCGGCCCCGAACTCGGCAGACGCTTGGACCAGGCCTTGGGCATTGCGGCCGAAATCATCGAGCCGGTCCGTCCGGCCGATCTCATCGAGGTGCGCCGGGCCTTCGCCGAGCCGATCGGCGCGGCTGAGACCATCGCCCGTTACATCGGCAAGCTCGTCACCCAGCTTTGCGAACGTCTGGAGGAAGGCGGCCTCGGCGCACGCAGGCTCGATCTCATCTGCCACCGCGTCGATAGCCGGGCCCAGGCCGTGCGGGTCGGCATGGCCACGCCGGTCCGCGATGCGAAGCGGCTGACGCGCCTCCTGTGCGACAAGATCGATACCATCTCGCCCGGCTTCGGCATCGAGGTGATGACCCTCGCCGCAAGCGTCGCTGAGCCGCTCGAGCGCAAGCAGATCGTCAGCTCGCTGGTCGAGGAGAGCACCCCGGACGTCTCCGATCTCATCGACACCTTGATGAACCGCGTGGGCGAGCGTGCCCTCTATCGGCTTGCACCGGTCGCCAGCGATGTTCCGGAGCGGTCTGTCTGTCGTATCCCCGCGATGGCGGCCGATACGGGAGCGGGTTGGCCCGGCCACTGGCCGCGGCCCTCCCGCCTTCTGCCGGCCCCTGAGCCGGTCGAGACCGTGGCGTTGCTTCCCGACCATCCGCCGGTGTCGTTCACTTGGCGCGGCATCCGCCGCCGCCTTCGGCGTGGCGACGGGCCCGAGCGCGTGTACGGCGAATGGTGGAAGCGCGATGCCGAGCTGGCTGCTGTCCGCGACTATTTCCGGGTCGAGGACGACGCCGGCGAACGCTACTGGCTGTTTCGCGCCGGCGACGGCGAGGACATCGCCACAGGCTCGCACCGCTGGTTCATTCACGGGGTCTTCGGATGAGCGAGCCCCGCTATGTCGAGCTTCAGGTCACCTCGCATTTCAGCTTCCTCCGGGGCGCTTCGTCCTGTGAGGAGCTGTTCGCCCAGGCCGCGCTCGCCGGGATCGAAGCGCTGGCCGTGGTGGACCGGAATTCGCTCGCCGGCATCGTTCGCGCCCATGAGGCGGCGAAGACGACGGGCGTCCGCCTGATCGTCGGCTGCCGCCTCGACCTCGCCGACGGCATGTCGGTGCTGGTCTATCCGACCGATCGACCCGCTTATTCCCGTCTCTGCCGGCTGCTGTCGCTCGGCAAGCGGCGCGGTGGAAAAGCGAAGTGCGTCCTCGAATGGCAGGACCTCGTCGCCTACGGCGAAGGCTTGATCGCCGTCCTCGTGCCGGATCTCGCCGACGAGAAATGCGGCCTTCGGCTGCGCCGTTTGCGCGACGCGTTCGGCGATCGGGCCTATTTGGCTCTGACACTGCGCCGTCGGCCCAACGACCAGCTCCGCCTTCACGAGCTGTCGAACCTGGCCGCCCAAATCCGGGTTGCGACCGTGGTAACGAACGACGTTCTCTTCCATGAGCCCGCCCGCCGCATCCTTCAGGACGTCGTCTCCTGCATCCGGCACAACGTCACGATCGACACGATCGGCGACCGGCGGGAGCGCCACGCCGATCGGTACATCAAGCCGCCCGAGGAGATGCACCGTCTTTGCAACCGCTATCCCGAAGCGCTCGCCCGGACGATACAGATCGCAGACCGCTGCCGCTTCAGCCTCGACGAGCTGGCCTATCAATATCCCGAGGAACGCGACAATCCTGCGCTTACCCCGCAGGAAACGCTGGCGAAGCTCACCTGGGACGGCGCTACAGAGCGTTATCCGGAAGGCGTGCCTGACAGTGTGACTTCCGCGCTTCAGCATGAGCTGCGGCTGATCGAGAAGCTCGACTACGCGCCGTATTTCCTGACCGTGAATTCGATCGTCCGCTTCGCACGATCAAAGGACATCCTTTGCCAAGGCCGCGGCTCGGCGGCCAACTCGGCGGTCTGCTACGTCCTCGGCATTACGTCGATCGATCCCGGCCGCAATGATCTTCTCTTCGAGCGCTTCGTCAGCGAGGAGCGGCGCGAACCGCCCGACATCGACGTCGATTTCGAGCATGAGCGGCGCGAGATCGTCATGCAGTGGGTGTTCGACACCTACGGCCGCGATCACGCCGCGCTCTGCTCGACCGTCATTCGCTATCGCACCAAAGGCGCGCTGCGGGATGTGGGCAAAGCCCTCGGCCTGCCCGAGGACCTGATCGGCACCTTGTCGTCGCAGGTCTGGGCCTGGTCGGAGGAAGGCGTCGAGCAGAAGCATGTCGAGGAGTTGAATCTCAACCTAGCCGATCGCAGGCTTCGCCTAACGCTTGATCTCGCTCGGCAGCTCATGGGCGCGCCGCGCCATCTAAGCCAGCATCCTGGCGGTTTCGTGCTGACCCATGACAGACTCGACGATCTCGTGCCGATCGAGCCCGCCGCGATGAAGGACCGGCAGGTCATCGAATGGGACAAGGACGACATCGACGCCCTGAAGTTCATGAAGGTCGACGTCCTGGCGCTCGGGATGCTAACCTGCATGAAGAAGGGGCTGGATCTCCTGGCCGAGCACAAGGGCGTCAATCTCGATCTCGCCTCCATCCCAGCCGAGGACCCGCGCACCTACGCGATGATCCGCAAGGCGGACACGCTCGGCACCTTTCAGATCGAGAGCCGGGCGCAAATGTCGATGCTGCCTCGCCTCAAGCCGCGCACCTATTACGATCTCGTCGTCCAGGTGGCGATCGTCAGGCCCGGTCCGATCCAGGGCGACATGGTGCATCCGTATCTTCGTCGCCGGGAGGGCCTCGAGCCCGTCGACTATCCGAAGCCCGAACTGGAGAAAGTGCTCGGCAAGACGCTCGGCGTGCCGCTCTTTCAGGAGCAGGCGATGCGCGTCGCCATCGAATGTGCCGGCTTTACTCCTGGCGAGGCCGATATGCTCCGCAAGTCGATGGCCACCTTCAAGTTCACGGGAGGTGTCTCGCATTTTCGCGCCAAGCTGATCGCGGGCATGGTCGCCAATGGCTACGAGGCCGAGTTCGCCGAGCAGACCTTCAAGCAGCTTGAGGGCTTTGGCAGTTACGGATTTCCGGAAAGTCACGCAGCCTCTTTTGCGCTGATCGCCTACGCCTCGGCCTGGCTGAAATGCTGGCACCCGGAAATCTTCTGCGCCGCGCTGCTGAACAGCCAGCCCATGGGCTTCTACGCGCCGGCCCAGATCGTCCGCGACGCGCGCGATCATGGCGTTGAGATCCGACCGGTCTGCGCCAACGCGTCCCGGTGGGACTGCACACTCGAGCCCACCGGCAGCGAGGAGCGGTTCGCCGTTCGCCTGGGGCTGCGCATGGTCAAAGGCCTCGCCAATGCCCACGGCGGGGCGATCGTCACGGCCAGGGCGGACCAGTCCTTCGGCTCGGTCGATGATCTTTGGCGTCGGGCCGGCGTGCCCGTCGCGGCGCTCACGCAGATTGCTGAAGCGGACGGGTTTCGTCCGTCCTTCGGTCTGGCGCGCCGAGAGGCACTTTGGGCCATCAAGGCGCTGCCCGACGAACCCTTGCCCCTCTTCATGGCCGCCACCGCCCGCGAGCAGCAGCTCGTGCCGGAGGTCAACGAGCCCTCCGTGGTCCTGCGGTCGATGACGGCAGGCTCGGAGGTGGTGGAGGATTACGGCCATATCGGCCTGTCGCTGCGCAGCCACCCGGTCGCTTTCCTGCGTGACGATCTGCGCCGTCGGCGCATCGTCACATGCAAGGAGGCGATGGAGGCCCGCGATGGTCGATGGCTGGAGGCCGCCGGGATCGTGCTGGTCCGTCAGCGCCCCGGCAGCGCCAAGGGTGTGATGTTCATCACGCTAGAAGACGAGAGCGGTATCGCCAATCTCGTCGTATGGCCGCAGGTTTTCGAGAAGCACCGCCGCATCATCCTGTCGGCCGGCATGTTCGCCGTGCGCGGGCGCGTCCAGCGCGAGGGCGAGGTCGTGCATCTCGTGGCGCAGCGCTTGACCGATCTCTCGGCCGAGCTGGAGACCCGCAAAAACCCTCGCGCGTCTGGGGAAGTCATGATTCACTGATGTCGTCCGATCACGGAGCGTCATCATGGACCCGCATTCGCTTTTCAGCCTGAACGATCACCTTGAAGCCCTGAGCCAGCACGGCGATCCACTCGAGGTCCTGGAGCGGACGGTGGATTTCGAGTATTTCCGCTCCTGGCTGGTGGAAGGGCTGGGCTATGGCGATGGCAGCAAGGGTGGTCGTCCGCCCTTTGATCCTGTGGCGATGTTCAAGATCCTGATCCTGCAGGCCCAGCACAACCTCAGCGATGCCCGCACGGAGTTCATGATCCGGGATCGGCTGAGCTGGATGCGGTTCCTGGGGTTTTCGCTGGGAGACCGCACGCCCGATGAGAATACCATCCGCCATTTCCGCAACCGCATGACCGAGACCGGCACCCTCAAGCGGGTGATGAAGGCCTTCGACTGGCAGTTACACAAGAAGGGATACATCCCCATGTCGGGCCAGATCGTGGATGCCTCTCTGGTACCCGCGCCCAGGCAGCGCAACACCGATGGCGAGCGCGAAGCAATCAAGGCGGGTAAGACAGCCGATGAAATCTGGCCGAACGAACCGGCCAAGGCGGCCCAGAAGGATACCGATGCGCGCTGGACGCTCAAGATCGGGGGCAAGGTGCGCTATCGGGCGGACAGCACGCCCCTGCCCATGATTGCCCTCCCGGTGTTCGGCTACAAGAGCCACATCAGCATCGACCGGCGTTTTGGCTTCATCCGGGCTGCGGCGGTTACCTCGGCTGCCCATCCCGATGGCCGCATGCTGCGCCATGTCATCGACCGGGAGAACACAGGCAGTGAGGTCTGGGCGGACAGCGCCTATCGCTCCCAGAGCAACGAGGCCTGGCTTGCCGATCGTATGCTGACCAGCCACATCCACCGGCGCAAACCCAAGGGCAAGTCGATGCCGATCGCGACCGCCAGGGCCAATGCGGCCAAGTCCTCGATCCGGGCCAGGATCGAGCATGTGTTCGCCCATCAGAAGAACAAGTTCGGCCTGTTCATCCGCACCATCGGCATCGCCCGGGCCGAAGCGAAACTGACCCTGGCCAATCTGGCCTACAACTTCGACCGCCTCGTCTTCCACGAAAAGCGCGCCGCCACACCCTGAGTCTGCCCAGGCCCCAGAGAGGGCCCCACATCGGGCAATGCAAACGGTCAAATCACGACACCTGAGGCGCCAAAATGCCGGCCCTAACAGGCCATCATTACACTTCGAGCCTACAGACCCGGCTTTTTGCGGGTGTCCAGCTGGCGAGCGTCGGCGATCGGGACGCCGCATTCCCGCTGCCGCATGGACGCGGGGACGAGTTTCATCATGGCTCGCCGACGCCAGACCCACGCGGCCTGGCGCCCAAGGGGCTCCGGACGCGCGACATCTACGTCCGCGATCTGCACATCGACTCGATCAAGGTGAAGACGCGGGATTTCCGTTAGGCCCTTGCATGGTGGTAACTGAGCGCGCTCTATGGAACCAAACCAACGTTTCATGGCGGTGATAGACTGGTGGGGGGCTCGTGAAAGCAAAGTATCTTCAACATTTTCCCAAGCCGTTGCTCGACGATCTTGTAGACGGGCGATGGATACCTGTTCTTGGCGCCGGAATGTCCATGAATGCCACGTTGCCGCCGCCGGCAAAGATGCCACTGTGGGCCGACCTAAGCAAAAGCTTCTCTGAAGATCTCACGGATTACTCGCCCAACAGCGTGCTGGATGCAATCTCCGCGTATGAACATGAATTTGGACGCGCGCGCCTGATCGAACGTCTCGCTGAATTACTGCACATCAATCGCGCGCAGCCGGGCATCGCCCATAGAGAGTTTTGCAGCCTTCCTTTCGATATCGTGTGCACTACCAACTTCGACTTTCTACTGGAGAAGCAGTATGATTTGGAGCGTCAAGATAATCGCACGATTCATCCCGTAGTCGATGAGGACCAGCTTTCTATCAACGTCGACACAGCGGGAACATTACTGCTAAAACTTCATGGTGACTTGCGTCATCCGAAGCGTCTCGTGGTCACTGAGTCCGATTATGATGGATTCCTGACCGAGTATCCGCTCATCGCAACCTACCTCGCCAACCAACTCATCACAAAGACGGCCGTGTTCGTTGGATACAGCCTTGATGATCCAGACTTTCGTCAAATCTGGCATCTCGTTGGCAACCGGTTGGGAAAAACACGCCGTATGGCATATGCCGTGCTTGTTGGTGCCCGGCCCGGGGACATCGCCAGGTTTGAACGCCGCGGGGTGAAGATCGTCAATCTGCCGGGGACCAGAGAACGGTATGGCGACGTTCTCGCAGAAACCTTCGCGGAGCTGCGCGAATATCGGCGGGAGCATGCCGGTCCGACGCTGAAGCCCACCGAAGAAAAGCCGCTCGAACAATTCCTGTTGCCGCGCGATGCCATGACCCGGCTTTGCCTCTTCGCGACCCCGCTGGACGTTCTGCCATTCTATCGCGAAAACATATTCCCGCTCGCCGAAGCGGCGGGGTTTGTTCCCGTGACGGCGGCAGATGTTATCAATCTCGGCGATAGCGTGAGCGCGAAAATCGACACACTGATTGACCGTGCAGCTGTCATGGTCGTCGACGCCAGTTCAGCGCACACTCAATTCGAATTAGGGCTCGCCGCGTCGCGTGCGCAGGAAGTATCCACTCGATCGAACCGGCAGCCGCTACGTCTTATCCCGGTGGTGACTGAGTTCACCCAGCTTTCGGGTTCGAGCATCACAATCCAGGCAATCAAGCGGCCGACAGTACTAACCGAAGATAGCCTTTTCGTTTCTCAGCTCGCCGAGGCTTTCCAAGCGCTGGCAAACGAAATGGGCATCGCTCAGAATTTGGAACCGCGCCGGCTTTTCGAGGCAAAGGAATATCGCGCAGCGGTGATCGCGGCGATGACGCTGCTGGAAGCCACGCTGCGACAGCGGTTGAACAAACCAGTTCGGGAAGCTGTGCAGCGACCAATGTCTATGCGCCAGCTCGTAAGCCGTGCTCTCGAAGACGGCATTTTGGATATATCCGAGCAGGAGCTCCTTCGCTGGACAAAAGTCAGAAACGAAGCCGTACACTCGGGGAAGCTAATTAGCCGGAACGAAGCTAAGGTTATCGTCGAAGGCGTTGAGGCGATCATCGATGTTCAGGGCGGAGTGTAGATTCACTCCATTTACAAACTGCGCGTCCAGGGGGTCAGCTACGACGCTGCGTCCGCAGCTTCACCCGACCTGTTTGACCTGAAGCGTCCCGGGCGCCAGCGGCTTGATTAGCGACTTCGCTGATATTGAGGGATCGAGCCAGTCGGCCCAGGCGTCACGATCGACAATGACAATCTGCCGATCATGATACGGCGCTATGTCGGGACCCGGCTCCATGGTGAGCATTGTGAAGGCCTGCCCGACGTCCTTGGTCTCCCGCCAGATTCCTGCCACACAGAAAATCGGATTGTCCCGCAGCGTGAAAAGCCACTTGTCCTTGAGCTTCTTCTTTGGGTCGGACGGCGCGGTGAACTCGTAAAATCCGTCCGCGACGATCAAACAACGACCTGACACAAGCTCACGCCCGTCCGAACGGAAGTTGTAGACAGGTCGCCTGTTCGGGCCGGGCCAGCTCCACCGCCGCTGAACCAAGTCGCCCTGGTTGCGGGAACCCTCAACGGTCCTGACGATCGGCGCGACGTCGGTGATCTTGATGTCCTGTCGCGGTTCGATGTTGGGCGCGCCTTCGCTGAAGACAATCTTGATCTTTAGATCGGCGAACTCCTCAATGATCGACGCAACGTCGACAGTTAGCCTGTAATCGTTGCACACACGCTCATCTCCTCCCGTCTTGGATGGCGCCCCTTGGTTGTATCGCGGTTCTGATAATACATATCGCCTCTAAGGGGAAAGCCTTCCCCTGCGGCCGAGCCCACGGTCTCGGCC